>JAMWZY010000018.1 GCA_024281825.1 Nitrosomonas sp.
GTACTACTCGTGGTTGTGCCGCCACTCGTGCTACTCGTTGAGGTTCCGCCGCTGGTACTGCTTGTCGATGTTCCACCACTCGTGCTACTACTACTGGTTACGATTTTATCGCTGTCATTTTCATTAGGGCCCACGCGTTGAGTTCGCAGTATGGAGTCATTTCCAACATCACTAAAACTCCATAGACTCGGATCGGAGATTTGTAACACTAATGTTGCGATATCGGGATAGGTGTTAGCCGTGCTGGTTGCAACTCCAGAATTGTAAATACCGCCAATAATGCCATTATTTGTGGTGAAAGCGATGTCAAACACAGTATTACCCGGGGTGATATTGTTACTTACATTAAAATCAATATTCCAGAGACTGGTCAGATCAGTACCATTACCATCCACAAACGATAAAACTGATGCGTTATTAATATTTTGAGTAATATTAAAAACAATCCCGGTGATGATTCCACTGAAGTTCGATGTGTTATCAAAAGTAATTTTAAGTTGATTTGCACCAACACCTTCATTGCTAAATGTAACAATACCACCCGACTGAGAAGTGGTGCCCCAAAAATTCTGAGTTTCAACATATGCGTAGGCTGCGCTCGCGCTCATCGCAATAGCTACTGCGCTTGCTACGCCAGCCATTTTGTTTTTTAAAGATTTATCCATTGATTGCTTCCCTCATTAATCTATGATCTAGTTTTTTTAACTTTTTGAATTTTGAAACGTGATAAGGATTAAATTTTCCTTAGTTACTTAGAGGCAAAAAACATGCCACAAAAAAATTAAATATAACGTTATGATTTTAAATAATTATTTTAATTAAGATCATGGCTTTGCTAAGTAATTTTTTGAGGCCATAAAAGATGTAAAAATAATCGACAATTTAAATGAGCTCGAAATAATTTTTACGGCAGGAGATAAAAATGGAAAATAGAGTGTAGATCATTTTATTTTTATAAGCAATTGTCTTTAAAGTGATTTCTAAAGAAAAAAGATATGGCGCTTTTTTGCAGAGCGTTGGAAGAAATTGTTAACAATAAGTTACTCTATCTTGATTGTAAAATTATTCGACAATCTCAATAGCAAGTATATTCGGCTTAGGCCAAGATAAACGCCTTAACGCTATCTTGGCCTAGAAAAAGGATAAAGCATTTTTTTATTTAACAACTATAACATTGACTGTGCTTGTCGAAGTATTGCCAGAAGCGTCTTTGGCGATCGCTTTGATGACATGACTTCCTTCTAATACACTCTTTGTTTTAGTATTCCAGTTATAGCTCAATGTGCTCCCAGATCCGACGGCTTTTAAATTATTATCGATATAAAGCGATAAGGTTATTCCTGCTGAGCCACTATTATCAGACGCATTCATTGTGATCGTAACGTTACCTGCAACCGATCCTGATATAGGGTTGACGATGCTAACTTGTGGAGGTGTTGTATCATTTACTGCGATTGCTGTTTGGTTTGAGACAGTGACACTAATTGCATCTGAGGTTGTGCTGTTACCGGCTTCATCATAAGCGCGTACCACAAGATTAGCTATACTGTTAGGAGCACCCGTTGAGTCCCACGTAAATGCATAAGGCGGTAGCGTGTCAATCGCAACATTGGTATTGTTCACCCATAATTCAGTCCGGATCACGCCAACATTATCGCTTGCTTCGATATCGACTGATACTAATCCTGAAACGGTTGCACCATTGGCAGGATTTATGATGCTGGCTACTGGTTTTTCGCTGTCCGTTGCTGCGGTAAGAAGAGTCGTTGTAGTTGCCGCTGCTTTTGCTGCTTGCACTGCTGCCGCAGCGTTCACTCGCCCATAACCGTAATAACTATCCCTTCCTGCCGTACCCAGATCTTTGGCAGTTGAAAAAAGTAAACTCTCAACTTGAGTACTACTTAGTTTGGGATTAGCTGCCATCATCAAAGCAACCGTGCCCGCGGTGACCGGTGTGGCCATTGAAGTACCCCAGCCGATTCCATAAACGGTATTCCGGAATGTAGTCCAAATATCTTTTCCAGGAGCTGATATGGCTACATATTTCCCAAAGCTAGACCAGCTTGTTTTAACATCATTACTATCAGTTGCTGAAACTGGAATCATCGTCGTTGTCGCAGTATAACCAAGGTCTGTGCCACTATTTCCAGCGGCTACGATGACTAGTCCATTTTTGTTTTTCATGTATTGCGCTGCATTCTGAATAGTAAGGTTACCAGGAATGCCTGAGTAGCTAATATTTGCAACACGTACACCTTTGTCTGCGACCCAGGTTAGCGCTTTTGCTACAGTGCTAGCGCTTGCGGTGGCATTGGCATCGGCAACACGCACTGGCATAATTTTTGCTGAACCTGCAACTGATGCTACACCAATAGTGTTGTTAGTGGAGGCGGCTGCTACGCCCGCAACTGCGGTGCCATGACCGTTAACATCAGCAGTATTTGAGTTGTTGCTATAGAAATTCCAGCCAGGCACTATGTTCGATGTAAGATCTGGGTGGGTATTATCAACGCCTGTATCGAGAATTGCGATGGTAATGCCAGCGCCACGGGTGCTATCCCAAGCGGTTGGAGTCCCAATTTTAGTGTGATGCCAGGCTTTGGAATAATATTGATCGTTAGGAACAAAACTGGAGTGGAGCAGGTAGTCTAGTTCTGCATATTTGATATGCGGATGATGTTTTAGCTTGGCAATAACGCCTTCTTCTGTGTATTCCGGCAGATTGACGATATATAGGTCACTTTGACCAATTTTCTGGGCCTTGCCTTGATGTTCTTTCAGGATACTTGCAAAAGCTTTGTTAGGTAATCCTGCGCGAGGCATGACAAGAATGCGCCCGGTTATCCATTCTTCTTTTTCAGTACCCTTGATTGGGTGGGGTTTTTCAAGTAATAACTCTGCTTCAGAAGATTGAATTGTGAGATTCTGATTGATGAATGCCGGTGGCGCTGCGTTTGTATTAAAAGTTATTAACAATACCCATATACAAATGAGATAAGCAGGAATGAGCGACTTAAGGCTGTAGTATTGCGTAAATGTCGCAGAGAAAAAGGCTGGAGATAATTGGTTTGTTGCGGGGATAATGCTGGCTTTTTGAATAAGCATTAGGTGCTTCTCCTTTTTTTCTATTTGTTAATTGAAAATCATACTCATGCCTGTCAAGCAATGACTTTAGGGGGTAGGATAATTGCTAATTGTATAAATCCTTTATTAGTCAGCAATAAGCATGCCAAATATTAATTCATTAATAAACAGTGGGTTAGAATTGAATCTGCTGGAGTTCTGAAGTCAAGTGTCGCTGCTCTGAGACGAAGGGGTGAATGACTTGATGTAACTCACTGTATTAAATGATGGTTTTTACGTCGTCAATCAATGACAGCGAATAAAATAGGGGAAATTCAAAGGGTAAAGATAAAGTAGGTTGTCTCAACTGCGTAATTATGGCAAGATGCCCTATCCATGTAATAAAAAGAATTTTAATATGATTTCATATCGCTATTTTTTGTTGCCATCGGTGTTTGTTTTGGCTGCTTGCTCCTCGGTTGAGAACCGGCAGGATCCGCTTGAAACGATGAATCGTGCTGTTTTCGAGTTTAATGAAAAATTTGACTATTATGTTTTTGAGCCTGTGGCGAAGGGGTATAAATTTATTACACCTGATCCATTAGAAATGGTCATTGGTAATGTTTTCTCGAATGCGGGCGATGTCGTGAACACTGCTAATTCGGTACTGCAGTTTAAGTTTGCGGATGCAGCCGCCAGCGCAACACGCGTAGTCATCAATACGACATTTGGAATGGGTGGTATTGTGGATTTAGCGAGTGATATTAGTCGCGTTAGTGATATCAATATTAGTAAACGAAATGAAGATTTCGGTCAAACATTAGGGTTCTATGGCGTTGGTCCGGGGCCTTATCTGGTGATTCCATTCTGGGGACCGAGTTCAGTTCGTGATGCATTTGGTGTGATGGTAGATAGTTCGCTTTTCCATCCATTCTGGTCAATTTATCCCGATTTTGATTTCTTAACGGTTCGGTTGCCTACTGCGGTGGGTTGGTCGATTGATACGCGTGCGCAAATGCTCGATATTGATAAAACGTTGGAAGAAGCTTCGCTGGATAAATATGAATTCGTGCGGGATGCTTACTTGCAGCGGCGTAGAAGCCTTGTGCATGATGGTAATCCGCCCAAGGAAGAGCAAAATGGTGAGAACGGAGAATAAATTTCACACCAAAGAAGTTCTAGCATAAGTTGTTTTGTTGTTAATAAAAAGGCGTGAATGATGAATCATTCACGCCTTTATTTTTATAAATCAATGCGCTTTGCTTTAAGCAATCGTATCGCCACGAAGTGCTGCAATCCTTTCATCAAGCGGTGGGTGCGACATAAATAACCGACTTATCTGACT
>JAMWZY010000019.1 GCA_024281825.1 Nitrosomonas sp.
CCTTGGCTCATCACTCGAGAAATGCTAACAAAAATGCGCAAAGGCGCTGTTATCGTGGATGTTGCCGTAGATCAGGGAGGTTGCGTCGAAACGACCCATCCAACGACGCATAGTAACCCTGTTTATGAAGTCGATGGTATTCTGCATTATTGCGTTACCAACATGCCAGGCGCTGTACCCCGTACCAGTACGCTCGCATTAAACAGTCAGACTGCCACTTATATTAAGCTACTGGCTGATAGCGGATTAGATGCAGTAAGAAACAATAACGCATTACAGAAAGGTCTCAATACTTATCAGGGATTGATCACTCACACAGCGGTTGCTGAAGCATTTGGACTACAATCTACCGCGCCGTTACAGGCGCTTGCTTTAGCATAGCAACCCGTGACCATAACCGCTTTCGCTAACTGATCATTATTCTTAATCATAGTATAATTTACCCCATTCTGAATGACGCTTTATCCCTAAACTTATTATTTTTCTTGTTAATTATCGTATAAGAATGACCTCATTACTTTCTGCTAAACAACTGCTACCGATTCTTCTGCTCTGCATTAGCTTTTTCTTTATGGCTAGCCCACTCCATGCGCAAGAAGTCGTCGTTTATTCAGCCCGAATGGAGCAGTTAATCAAACCCATGTTTGATGCATTCACAACTGAAACCGGTATCAAAGTCAAATTTACCACTGATAAAGAAGGCGCTTTATTAGCAAGACTCCAAGCAGAAGGGAAAAGAACCCCTGCTGATGTATTGATCACCTCAGATGCGGGGAATTTATGGGAAGCTGCTAGAGCTGGATTACTAAAATCAATTTCTTCGCCGATTTTAGAAGCCAATATCCCAGTACAACTGAGAGATCCACAAGGCCAATGGTATGGCTTATCGATACGAGCACGCACCCTCGTCTATAACAAGGAAAAAGTTGATCCTTCTGAACTTTCAACCTATGAAGACTTAGCAAACCCTAAATGGAAGGGGCGCCTGTGTTTGCGCTCTTCCAAAAAAGTGTATAACCAATCGCTCGTTGCAATGATGATTGCTGAGCATGGTGAAGCAAAGACCGAGCAAATCGTTAAGGGATGGGTGGCGAATCTTGCTACCGAACCATTATCAGACGATACTAAAGCAATGGAATATGTTGCAGCAGGCCGCTGTGACGTCACGTTAGTCAATAGCTACTATTATGGTCGATTGATGGAAACGAGCCCGAATTTACCGCTGGTTATTTTTTGGCCCAACCAGGAGAACAATGGTGTTCATATCAATATTTCCGGTGCTGGCGTAACACAACATAGTAAACATGAAGCTGCAGCAATCAAGTTGCTTGAATTCCTGTCCTCTGAGAAAGCCCAAAATTTATTTGCGGATGTTAATTTTGAATTTCCTGCCAACCCCCAAATTAAGCCGAGTCCAGTTGTTACAAGCTGGGGTGATTTTAAGAAAAGTCCTATGAATATGATTAAGGCTGGAGAATTACAAGCTACTGCGGTTAAATTAATGGATCGTGTCGGCTACCGCTAATTGGATCAATCCATGTGAATGACGAACAGCCAGATAATTTGGGAACAAAACTTTCAGCCAGCCATCAACATCCCTCTCCCAAACTAAAAAATAACATCAATTTCTGGCGTTTAGCTCCTTTCTGCGTTGCCAGTATCGTTTTAATACCGATCATTGTTGTTATTTCCTCGATTTTTACACCAGCAGATGATATATGGCATCATCTTGCTGAAACAACCCTACCCTCAGTCCTGTTGAATACATTCTGGTTATGTTTAGGCGTCGTCTTGGGAGCGATTATCCTGGGCACTAGCCTAGCTTGGTTAACTGCTATTTATGATTTTCCTGGAAGAAAATTCTTTTCTTGGGCGTTATTGCTACCGATGGCAATCCCCGCTTATGTCACTGCATTTGTGGTACTAGGTCTATTCGACTACACAGGGCCGATTCAAACCTATTTAAGAAGTTGGACTGGTGCGGAATCTAATTGGATTCCTGATTTTTACGGTAGAAGTGGGGCTATTCTCGTAATGGTCCTTGCGTTTTATCCCTATATTTACCTTTTAGCGCGTAATGCATTTATAACGCAGGGAAAACGACTGATTGAAGCAGCTCAATCGCTCGGCTTGAGTCGCAAACAAGGATTCTTTAAAGTTGCACTTCCGATGGCGAGACCTTGGATTATAGGGGGAGCCATGTTAACTTTGATGGAAACACTTGCCGACTTTGGAACGGTTTCAGTGTTCAATTACGATACCTTCACAACCGCCATCTATAAAGCATGGTTTAGTTTGTTCTCGCTATCTGCAGCTTCCCAGCTTGCATCATTATTGATCATTCTTGTCTTTATCATCATTATCATTGAGCAGCAACTTCGTGCCCGGATGCGCTTTGCCGAATCAAAATCAAGCAGAACGACCTTTCGTATCCCACTCTTAGGTTGGAAGCGCCTTGCAGCTTGTAGTTACGCTTTCTCGATCCTTTTTATCGCTTTTATTTTGCCTTGCTCTCAATTACTTATTTGGGCAATCGATGAAATTAATAAAAATATCGACTCACGGTATATTGAATTTCTCATCCACTCATTAACGTTGTCCACAATCGCTACATTGATCATCGGCTCGGTCGCTATTTTGCTGGTTTACGCTACTCGCCTTTATTCAGATAAAGCCACGCACATCGCGGTTCGTATTGCTACGCTTGGCTATGCGTTACCTGGCGCAGTACTCGCAGTCGGTATTTTTATATCGCTGGCTTGGATCGATACACAATTCAATCAAATCATCCTAATGCTATTTGAGATCGAAGTTGGTTTTCTGATTCAAGGAACCATTATAGCCATGCTTGTCGCTTACTTGGTTCGCTTCCTGGCAGTGGGTCATTATCCAATTGATAGCGCGATGCAGCGTGTTACTCGTAGTATCGATGAAGCTGCGCGCGGATTCGGACTAACCGGTTGGTCATTACTTTCTCGTATCCACTTGCCGATTCTCAGCTCGGGTATTTTTACGGCTGCCACCCTCGTTTTTGTCGATGTGATGAAAGAAATGCCCATTACACTGATGACTCGCCCTTTTGGCTGGGACACGCTAGCCATCCGAATTTTCACTTTAACCTCAGAAGGCGCATGGAATCAGGCTGCATTGCCTGCCATTGCACTCGTATTAGCCGGTTTAATTCCCATTATCTTATTGATGCGACAAACTGAACAGTAAACATCGTGGAATCATTATTAAAATTAACCCAAATACACCAGTCCTATCATCAGCAAGAAATCATCAAACACCTCTCGCTCGTATTGAAAAAAGGTGAAATCGGTTGTTTATTAGGACCAAGCGGTTGTGGGAAAACGACGGTATTGCGATGTATCGCTGGGTTTGAGTCCATCTCATCTGGTGAAATCACGATCAATGGGAAAATCGTCTGCAATGCTGATTTCAATCTACCACCGGAGCAACGAAGAATTGGGATGGTTTTCCAAGACTATGCACTATTTCCACACCTTAGCGTTTCAGCCAATATTGGCTTTGGTTTACAACAATACACGAAAGCTGAACGTACTCATCGAATCAATGAATTGATAACCACCGTTGGACTCACTGAGGCTTCCGACCGCTATCCTCACGAACTCTCCGGAGGACAACAACAACGCGTTGCATTAGCACGCGCACTTGCCCCTCGTCCTGACCTGCTACTGCTTGACGAACCTTTCTCGAATTTGGATATTAGTCTTCGTGAACGCTTGAGTTTAGAAGTGAGAGATATCTTAAAAGACCAACATACGACAGCCATATTAGTCACCCACGATCAAACTGAAGCTTTCTCAGTTGCGGATGTTATCGGCGTCATGCATCAAGGCGAAATTTTGCAGTGGGATACGGCTTACAATCTTTATCATCATCCTACAAATCGCTTTGTAGCACAATTTATCGGACAAGGTACTTTTGTTCCAGGCCATTTCATCTCACCTGAAAAAATTCAAATAGCGTTAGGTATCGTGGAAAATCCTAATTATTCAGATTACTTTGAGCAATCTGAACATACCACCAACGAAACAGTCGATGTTTTACTCCGACCCGATGATATTGTTTACAACGAAGCTAGTGCTTTACAAGCAACCGTCGTCAATAAGGCATTCCGCGGTGCAAATATCCTCTACACACTCAAGCTATCTAGCGGACAAACTCTCCTGTCGTTAATCCCGAGTCACCACAATCATTCGATTGGTGAAAGTATCGGGATCCAGTTAGCAGCGGATCACGTTGTCGTGTTTAGTAGAGAGAAAACGTAACCACCCATCAGCAATTTTTTAGCAAATACAAAGTTTAATCCTTTGAAAAAAACCAATTCTTTTGCCAGGCACTAAATATCATATCAGGATAGGTTGCTGAACCCAGGCTGCCATTATATCGACCTAATGCTCTGAAATAGTCGCCTTTTTCTAGATCAAGATAATGCCGGAAAATGGTACACCCATAGCGCAAATTAACACGCAAATGAAACAAATTATGTTCTTTGCTCCCAATGGTATCAATCCAAAATGGCATTATTTGCATATACCCTCTTGCGCCAGCCGATGAAATTGCGTATTTGCGAAATCTACTCTCGACATGAATGATACTCAGCACAAGTTGAGAATCAAGACCGGCTCGCATCGCCTCGTAATGAACTGTCGTTAAGAAACCTTCACGCTCATTCTGATCAGGCATATATTTTTCCATACGCGCTGACATAGCTGCAAGCCATCTTCTACTCTCCGCATCAGGCAAAGTCACGAATTGAGCAATCGGCTGATCGCTAATTGCTTTCTGAAGCACGGTTCGAGTACTCGCTGATAATGGCTCATAAAGTTGAGCGCCTGCAAAAATCCAGCAAGGCTTCAATAATAAAATGATTAATACTAGGTTCCGCATACCTTTGCACGAAGAAAATGATCGGCTTCAGCAATTGGAATCATTTGAGCCGCTTGATCACGACGCCCTCGATATTCTGCTGTACCTTCTTTGAGGCCACGTTCTCCAATCACGATACGATGCGGGATACCAATTAACTCCATGTCGGCAAACATGACGCCAGGACGTTCATCGCGATCATCCAAAAACACTTCCACACCCGCTTGAGATAACGTCTGATACAGTTGATCAGCGGCCTGTTGTACTGATTGATTTTTATGGTACCCAATCGGCACGATAGCAACTTCAAAAGGTGCAATTGCGGTAGGAAATATAATCCCTGCAGCATCATGGTTTTGTTCAATCGCAGCTGCCACAACGCGCGAAACGCCAATACCGTAACATCCCATTTCCATTACCTTGATTTGCCCTGCATCATCCAGAAAAGTTGCTTTCATCTTTTCCGAATATTTAGTCCGCAACTGGAAAATATGGCCGACTTCGATACCGCGGCATATCTCTAACTGCCCTTTGCCATCGGGAGAAAGATCTCCTGCTACGACATTGCGAAGATCAAAACAGCGATCAGGCACTTTCAAATCCTGGCCGAAATTGACTTGGGTAAAATGAAAATTTTCTTCATTTGCGCCACACACAAAATTACTTATCTCCAATACCGATCGATCAGCGATGAGGTACTTTTCCATACCAATCGGTCCGATATAACCAGGCTTACAGCCCGTTTCTGCAATGATCCTTTCTTCACTTGCGAATTCAAAATTAGTCAGCAATGGAATTTTTCTAACTTTTGTTTCATTGAGCTGATGGTCCCCTCGCAGCAACAATAAAAAAAATTGCTCATCCGCAGTAATTGCAAGTGCTTTTACCGTTTTCTGAATCGGAATCCCTAGAAATTCCGCAACCTCCTGGCAAGTTTTGATACCAGGTGTGGAAATTTTATTTTTTGCTCCAGTAGGCGCTTCAGATGGCATTGAATTTCCAGGCAAGGATGTGGCTAACTCCACATTGGCTGCATAATCCGAATGGGGGCAAAATGCAATCGCATCTTCCCCCGAGTCTGCAAGCACATGAAATTCGTGTGAACTGCTGCCCCCCATTGCTCCCGTATCAGCAGCCACTGCTCGAAAACCTAACCCGATTCGAGTGAATATTCTCGAATAGGTTTCATACATGATCTGGTACGTTTTTTCTAGGCTCGCTTGATCTACATGAAACGAATAGGCATCCTTCATGATAAATTCACGCGCGCGCATCACCCCAAATCGTGGACGAATCTCATCACGAAATTTGGTTTGAATTTGGTAAAAGTTGATGGGTAATTGACGGTAGCTTTTAATTTCACGACGAACAATATCGGTAATCACTTCCTCATGCGTCGGTCCAAAACAATAGTCATTCTCATGCCTATCTTTGATTTTTAGCATCTGTGGCCCAAACTGTTCCCACCGTGTTGTTTCTTGCCACAACTCTGCAGGTTGCACAGCCGGCATTAATAACTCTTGTGCCCCACTTCGATTCATTTCTTCTCGTACTATCTGTTCAATTTTCCTTAAAACTCTCAGCCCCAATGGCATCCAACTATAAAGCCCACTTCCCAAGCGTTTGATCAAACCAGCTCTAACCATGAGTTTATGGCTAATTAATTCTGCTTCTGCTGGCGCTTCTTTAAGTGTCGAAAGAAAGAAATTAGAAACACGCATAAAATTGATTCCACTTATGATTATTTTATTTAAAACGTGATTCTACCTTGAAAACCAGTTATCAATACGCTATAGACGTGCTAGCAGCTCATCTTAGCTTGATAAAAATTACGCAAAGGTTAGAGCAAAAGGAAAAAGTCCCAGCTTTTTGTTTTATGGTGGCTTTTCATCTTATCCAAAGTATGAAAAAATGTCCGCTAATTAACGAATTGAATGACGGATGAATCAAATGATTGATCGGAACGGATATCGTCCTAATGTTGGTATCATTCTGCTAAATTCAAAAAATGAAGTTTTTTGGGGAAAGCGAGTCAAACAAAATTCTTGGCAATTTCCTCAAGGGGGAATCAAAACAGGAGAAACCCCAACACAGGCGATGTATAGAGAACTAACTGAAGAAATTGGATTACAACCGAATCATGTAGAAATTCTTGGAAGAACCCGTGAATGGCTACGATATAACGTACCTGAGTGTTGGATCCGACGTGAGTGTCGCAAAAGCTACAAAGGACAAAAACAAATCTGGTTTTTGTTGCGGTTATTGGGGCGCGATACCGATGTTTCACTGAGAAAAAGCCCACACCCTGAGTTTGACGCATGGCGTTGGAACCAGTATTGGGTAGAACTAGACTCTGTCGTAGAATTCAAGCGACAAGTTTATCGTCAAGCGTTGCTGGAATTGTCTAGACTCTTGGGACGGGATATCGGGTCAGCTTATGATTATGGTTATATCGAAAACGCGCAATCCAACACAAATAAAGTATTATCGAATTCTACAGTGACCCTAAAAGATTAATTTCATCGCGATAGGATATGATGAGATAAAATCTTACTACTAAATTTTAATATGACTTTATTAGATATTATTCCACCGAATAATATTTTGGCGTAATCGGCTGCGCCATTACAGCCGTGCTTTTGAGGAGAGATTCTAAATGATGATGCGCAAGCTAACTGTTTCGCTATTATCAATCGGTGTAATCATGGCATCGATGCATGTCACTGCTGCTAACGAACCGATTCAACCTATCAAACCAGTAAAGCCAGAAAACGCAGAATTGGTTGAATTAGGAAAAATGCTATTTTTTGATCCCAGATTATCCAAATCTGGTTTCATTTCTTGCAATTCTTGCCATAACTTGAGCATGGGCGGAACCGATAACATCCAAACATCAATTGGACATAAATGGCAGCAAGGCCCTATTAATGCACCTACCGTATTAAATGCGAGTATGAATTTGGCCCAATTTTGGGATGGTCGCGCAAAAGATCTAAAAGAACAAGCGGGCGGCCCGATTGCAAATCCAGGCGAAATGGCTTCAACTCATGATATCGCAGTGAAAGTAATCAACTCTATGCCGCAATATCAAGCGCAGTTTAAAAAAGCGTTTGGCTCAGATGGCGTAGATATTGATCGTGTTACCACTGCAATCGCTGCTTTTGAAGAAACCCTAGTTACTCCAGGTTCACGTTTTGATAAATGGTTAGAAGGTGATAAAAACGCCTTATCCAAAGAAGAACAAGATGGTTATAACGTGTTCAAAACCAGTGGCTGTGCAAAATGCCATAATGGTCCTGCCGTAGGCGGAAACTCTTTTGAAAAAATGGGCGTTCATAAGCCTTATGAAACCAAAAGCACTGCTGAAGGCCGTAAAGGAGTAACCGGTAAAGAAGAAGACAATTTACATTTCAAAGTACCTACTTTGCGCAATGTAGAACTAACCTATCCGTACTTCCACGATGGTGGCGCAGCTACGTTAGAAGAAGCGGTTGATACCATGGCTAAAATACAATTGAACAAAGAATTGAGCAAAGCAGAAATTGCTAATGTCGTTGCCTTCTTGAAAACATTGACAGGTAAGCAACCTGACTTCAAGTTACCGATTCTACCGCCTTCTAACAATAACACACCAAGACCTGAGCCTTTTGACAAGTAATAGCTTGTTCGGCTGAGTCTTTAAAAACGACTGTCGTCCATTAATAAAGGCCACACAATAATTTAATTTTGTGTGGCCTTTTTATGTGCTCCTTTAATAACCACTAATGCACATGATCATCCGGCGGTGGTTTTATTTTTCCTTCCTGATTCAATATCGTGAGTTGCTTGGTTAGAACGCCTGTAATCAACCAACCGAAGCCATCAAACTGACTAACCCATCGAGCGCGTAGATACCCAAAACGATCAATCATGTATTCAATATGCTCTGGAGTCATCCCTTTCCTGAGTAAATCTGGAACTGCCATCGTTCTGCGAAATAATAAATAACTATCTCTAATCTCAGACCAACCTTCAGTTATGACTGGGAATGGGACGATGCGCGTTACTGCTGCCATTTCTTCCTCAGTGAGCGCCCTATTCGGGATTAATAGTATTTCAGTGTGAAAATCATTTTTCAACATCTCGTAGATATCACTTAACTGAAATAATCGCTGTTGCGATTGCGGCCATGAAAATAACACCAGTAATACATTACTTTTTTCACGGAAGTCTTTTAAGCTCCCACCAGAGCCATCATGCGCAAAATAAGAAAAAACAGGCGGTGCTAGAAAAGGCTGATTGGGTGTCACTAAGCTACCCAATAACCTTCCCATATAACCTCTGGAAAGTGCATGAAGATAATTGACAACATCCCAACGGTTCTCATCCGTTAAGACGGCTGAAAAACCTGGCATACTGGTGCCTTCAACCCCATACGATAACCAATGATAAAAATTACCGACAGTATGTCTAGCTGTATGCGTTTTGGTAAGTAAATCAGTGGGATCCGGTGGAAACTCACCCGTTTCGGGATCAGCAACAAAAAGCTCAGGCGCTGTACCAGTGCCTTTGCCCTGAGGACCATGACAACTGACACAGTGTTCAGCAAATAGTGTAGCGCCCTTCGATATTGAAATTGCGTCAAATGGAATGGGTGTTTTTTGATAGGTTTCGGGATAGGCTTCAATGATTAGCGGGGGCAATGCAATCCCCAGTGAAACAAGACCCATGATAACCGGAAGAATGACTCGCTTTGACTGACTCCATCGATTCAGCGTCCCCATGGCGGCGATCCCTATCGCCAGGATGAATAATAAAGTACCTGCCCAGAAAAAATTCTGAACCCCAGGTTCGTCCCAAGTCGCATCAATTGAAAGTCGGAAAGGATAAGGCCAATGATCGATGATCGCATGTTTACCTGGAAGCGTATTGGCCAATAAGGTAGCAACTAATACCAGGATGAGTGCAAGCAGAAACTCAATCCCAACCCATTTTTTTAACTGACCGATCGCTACGCCTGCGCGTACATTTTCTTGGATAAATAGCGGTAACCAAACGGAACGGATTCGGTAGGCGATCCATAAAATAATGCCCAGTATCGATAATTTGAGATTAAGCAACCATCCGTAACGACTAGATACCAATGTATGATAATAGTCCCCAATCATACGATCGGCTGCCATCCATCCTGTGAGGAATAGCAGTATCATGACAGGCAACGCAAGTACTGAAAATTGTTTCAAAAAATCGGCATGCAGCAAAAGCGTACCGGCTTGCGAATTGTTAAGCGCATCACGAATAATATAAATAATCGCAGGCAAAGCACCAAACCAAACCCCGGCTAATAAGATATGCAATGTATAAGGAGTTACTGAAGCAAAAGAAATTTCCTCAGCGCCTGCATGACTAACCAAGGATCCTACGGTCAAAGGTAATGCGGCAGTTACTGCAAGCACCCCATAATGCCATCGAACGCGATGCATACGTTTAAGGTGAAGAACGATAAACAACAATAGCAAAGCCAACCCAAACCGCGCCACCCAGAGGTGTCCCACTCGGGTTTTTAGCAAAATCTCCCACCAGGCATTTAGATCCCAGGTATTAATCGCATCACCCGTAGCCTGACCTGCAGTGCTAGCTAAAATACCGATCAATCCCAATAAAACGATACCTACTAACCAAGGAAACGATTGCTCCAGCTTTCTGACCCAACCCAGTTGCGGTAATTTTTTTCCAAACCAAATTAGTGTCAAAAAAACACAACTACCAAATAAAACAAGATTGGCGGTTAACTGTAACCATCGTGCTAACGCAGAAAAAAATTCGATCATTGCTTTACAACATTAAAATCATTGACGAAACTCGGGGATAAACTAAACCTTGAGCAGAACGATAGATACCGTCTTGATACACAAGATAAAATGAAAAAGCAGAAAGGCACTGCAAAACTGCCCTATACCATAGCGTATAACGGCGTTTCATTCAAGTAAGCCATACTAAGGCTTAAGAAGTCAAAAACCAATGATTCAATTTGTTACCCCAGATGTTTCATTGCAGTAAATCGATTATGATTGATCGCAACGATAACCACTGAGACCTTCTATGAGTGACCCTATTATCACTTGCCCCAACTGTCATGCTGCCATTCATTTGACCGAATCGCTTGCGGCCCCACTATTAGCTGCAACCCGTCAACAATTTCAGCAACAACTCGCGCAAAAAGATGAAGCAATCTCCCAACGGGAACAAGCCATCCGCCAACAAGAACAACTCCTGCTCGAAGCCAAACGCAATGTTGATCAGCAGATTACCGAGCAGGTTGCTACGCAACTCAAGGCAGAACGCGATCACCTCATCGCGGATGAAGCCAAAAAAGCAAAATTGGCGGTTGCCGTAGAGCTCGAAAATAATCTACGTGAATTGGCCAATCTCAAGGAATTACTGCAAACCCGCGAGCAAAAACTCAGCGAAGCGCAAGCGGCTCAAGCCGATTTGTTAAAAAAGCAACGCGAACTCGATGATACCAAACGCGAACTCGAACTCACCATCGAAAAACGGGTACAACAAAATCTAACTACAATTCGCAACCAAGCGCGCCAAGAAGCGGAAGAAGGTCTCAAATTAAAAGTCATGGAAAAAGACCAAACCATCGCTGCCATGCACCAAAAAATCGAAGAACTCAAACAAAAAGCTGAACAAGGCTCCCAACAATTACAAGGAGAAGTACAAGAACTTGAACTGGAAGCACTGCTACGCAGCAAATTTCCACAGGACTCCATCGAGCCCGTCCCCAAAGGGGAGTTCGGTGGCGATATCTTACATGCAGTCATCAGCCCCAGCGGTCTACCGAGCGGATTAATTTTATGGGAATCGAAACGCACCAAAAATTGGAGCGAATCGTGGTTAAGCAAACTGCGCGATGATCAGCGCAACGCCAAAGCTGAGCTCTCGGTACTGATTAGCCAGGCATTACCGAAAGGCATCGAAACCTTTGATATCGTCGATGGCGTTTGGGTTGTTCATCCCCGCGCCACGCTGCCAGTCGCTACCATTTTGCGGCACATGCTGTTGCAAATGAACCGCGTCAAACAAGTCAGTGAAGGCCAGCAAACCAAAACCGAGCTGATGTATCAATACCTGACTGGCCCACGTTTCCGTCAACGCGTAGAAGCGATTGTGGAAGCATTCACCACCATGCAAGCCGATCTCGATAAAGAGCGTAAAGCAATTTTAAAACAATGGGCAAAACGCGAAGAACAGATTACGCATGTCATGGAAGCAACTGTGGGCTTATACGGTGATTTACAGGGTATTGCGGGAAAATCACTGCAAGAAATTGAAGGATTGGAACTGGAATATTTAGAAATCAAAGATTAGGGCATAAAAAAACTACTCACTCTGATCTGATCAGCCATCAATTCTATAGCACGCTATTCATACAATGTGAATTAGTTTGATCAGCAATTATTTTTAACTGCAGTTTTACAAAAAAGAAACCCTACGGATACGCCTTAACTTTAACACCCAGCGCCTTAATTCTATCTGCTAATTGGGCTAGCCACTGATCGGATACTTTCGACAACCGATCCGCTTCCACTTGCATCGGGGGACGTGCCAACCCATAAAGCAATACGCCTTGTAACGGGATTTGAGCATCGCGGGCTTGTGCTATAAACTCCAAGTAGGCGTCAACCTCATTTTCACAAGGCGGTTGATCGTCGATTTGCAACATGCACGTTTGGATCCAGGTGGAACACAACGTTGCAGCCATTTTCAAATGACGCTTAATCGTACCATTACTGATGCTTGCTCCATTAATCAATTGCCTGCGGTCTGGCATGGCACTATCGAATTTAAACCAGACCTCGCCATTGAGCATAGCCATCCGCGCCAATCCCCGCTGTACCGCAACCCGATTGATTAAACTCCCATTGGTGATCAGCACCAGTTTGATCGATTCAGCTAAGGCAAAATCGCGTTTCACGCGTGCGATGATTTCGATAACCTCGACAAATTCTTTGGCGCTGGTGGGTTCACCATTACCTGATAACGCAATATCGTTAACTCGCTGACATTCCGGTGGCACTTGCTGGGCCATGAAATCGCCTTCCAGCAATTCACGCAAAAAAATCCTCAATTCCTGTTCTAGCAGCAGCAAATCAATTTTTGGCGCAGATCCACGCGTTAGATTCGGCACTTGGCAATAGATACAGCGCCAATTACAGGCGTTATTGGGGTTGAGATTGATGCCGATCGATACCCCACCCGAGCGACGCGAAATTACAGGGTAAACATAGACCATGCCGACAATATCGCGGCGATGATCTTGCGTTGTTAAGATTTTCGTTTGATTGGCAATGATATAATTTCCCTATGTTAATTACACGTCGTTTAGAATTCGATGCCGGTCATCGGATTTCCACTCATGCCAGCCAGTGTCGGCATTTACATGGTCACCGCTATGTAATTGAGGTCACCTTATCGGGGAATATTATCGCTGAGGAAGGTGTACCAGAACAAGGCATGGTCATGGATTTTTCTGAGGTCAAACGGATCGTACGCGAGCAAATTGTCGATCCGTGGGATCATGCCTTTCTCGTCTATAAAAACGATACCATGGTCGTCGATTTTCTGCGTTCCTTAGAAAACCATAAAACGGTCATTCTGGATTCTCAACCGACTGCTGAAAACTTGGCTAACGTTGCGTTCTTGATTTTAGACGAAGCATTCCAGAAAAATTATGGGGATCGGCTAAGATTAGAACGGGTGCGACTGTATGAAACCCCTAATTGCTGGGCAGATGCGACCCGAGCGCATCACGGGATTTAATTATTTTTTATTGGATTTATTTGTCTATGTTCATTGATTCACACTGTCATCTCGATTTTCCTGATCTTGCTGCAAACTTGCCCGAATTACTCGATAACATGGCGCAAAACCAGGTAAGTCATGCGCTCTGTGTTAGCGTTAATATGGAAGATTTTCCTCGAGTCCGCGCGCTTGCTGAATGCTTCAGTTGGAGTTCACCCCGATTATGAAAACATCACTGAACCAACCGTGGCTCAGCTCGTTGAACTCGCTCAACATCCTAAAGTGATTGCCATAGGTGAAACAGGGTTAGATTATTTTCGATTAAAAGGAGATCTGGAATGGCAACGCGAGCGCTTCCGCCGCCATATTCGTGCAGCCAAAGCGACTCAAAAACCTTTGATCATCCACACCCGCGAAGCAGCGGAAGATACCTTGCGCATCATGCAAGAGGAAGACGCAGCAACGATTGGCGGTGTCATGCATTGCTTTACGGAAAATTGGGATGTTGCACAACGCGCTATCGAGATGAATTTTTATATTTCTTTTTCAGGCATCGTCACGTTTAAAAATGCCCTAATGTTGAAAGAAGTTGCTCGGAAAGTGCCCTTAAACCGCATGTTGATCGAAACGGATTCGCCCTATCTTGCGCCCGTTCCACACCGTGGAAAAACCAATCAACCTGCATTTGTTAAACATGTGGCTGAAGAAATTGCCAAACTCCGCGAAACAAGCCTCGACGAAATCGCGACCGCAACAACGGATAACTTTAATACCCTTTTTCGCTTACCGCACACATCGCTCACTACCCATTAACTTCAAAGTAAGCCCCGCTCCGCAAATGAAGTAATACCTTCCGAGCCGACAATAAAGTGATCCAGCACTTTGACTTCCACATAGGCAAGTGCTTGTTTCAAAGATTGAGTCAGTACTTCATCTGCTTGACTCGGTTCGGCATGTCCTGAAGGATGATTATGCGCAAAAATGATGGCTGCAGCATTGTGAAATAACGCACGTTTAATGACTTCTCGCGCATAAACACTCGTTTCTGTCAGTGTTCCACTAAATAATTCTTCACTTTGGATAATGCGATTTCTGGCATCTAAAAAGAGTCCCATAAACACTTCATGTTGACGATGGGCCAAGCTAAGTCGCAAAAATTGCCGCACTTGCTGCGGAGAAGTCATGATATCGCCGCGCTTTAAACCCGTTTCGAGTGCACGCTGCGCCATTTCCAGCGTTGCTTTGAGTTGTACGTATTTGGCTACACCCAATCCTGGTATTTGACAAAATGATCGCTGATCTGCGCTAAATAGCTCGGTCAAACTCCCGAAATGAGTCAGCAGTTCTCTTGCAAGATCAACGGCACTCTTTCCAGTAATACCAGTGCGTAAGAAAATAGCGAGTAATTCTGAATCAGAAAGACTAGCGGGTCCATAGTGCAGTAATTTTTCACGGGGACGTTCTAGCTCAGGCCAGTCACTAATTGCCATCATATTTCTCCATCGCGTTAACCATGAGCCATGTAAACGGTCATTCCAAATAAAACTACATAAAGTCAAAAATCATCGTAATATGATCAATCGTTGTATTATTAAGGCTATGTCATAACCAATCTCAATTTGTTAATTTGTAAGCAGGATGGATTCGATCAGCACGCTCACCGGTAAAAAACTGATACTCGGCATAACGGGAGGTATCGCCGCGTACAAAGCTGCTGAACTCGCTCGGCTTTTAGTCAAAGAAGGAGCCATCATTCAAACGGTGATGACCCAAGCCGCCTGCCGATTCATAGGGCCAGAAACCCTCCATGCGTTAACAGGAAATCCGGTTTACACCGAACTTTGGGGAGATTCTCTGCAAAATTCCATGGCTCATATCGGATTATCCCGCAGTAGTGATGCGATACTCATCGCACCGACCAGTGCTAATTTCATCACGAAACTCGCACACGGTGTCGCCGATGATTTGCTTTCTACACTTTGCTTAGCGCGGGATTGCCCTTTGATCATCGCGCCAGCCATGAATAAGCAGATGTTTGAAAACCCAGCGACACAGCGTAATCTCAATACCTTGCGAGCGGATCAGATAACCATCTGGGGTCCTGCCAGTGGTGATCAAGCCTGTGGTGAAAATGGACTGGGGCGTATGCTTGAACCGGAGCAATTACAACAGGCTTTACAGGTTTTTTTTGAGCCTAAATGGCTTGATGGAAAAAATGTTCT
>JAMWZY010000012.1 GCA_024281825.1 Nitrosomonas sp.
CAGAACTGCCTTCTCGACTCCTCAATGCATGTTTGAGTCACACCCAGATTAAACTGAGAATAGTTTAGAGGCATATACTAGAATGATTCGAAATATTGATAACAAGCCAAGGTATTTAGCAGTGATAAAATCGCTAACAAAGAAGCTAAAGTAAACTAGAGAGGATTGGTAATGCGGCAAAATGTCGCAGCTATAATGGAGAAATAAGCTAGAAATCAGTTCCTAACTGATAAAAGGCAGATAAATAACTAGCAAAGCCATTAGAGAATAAATTAGAATTAAAAATATCGATAGAATCAACCTATAATCTATTATATTTTAAGCACCTTACTGACCATCAAAACAAATCATGAATACGACGGTACATGAAATTTCATCATTGCGATCGGCTGCATCAGATGCATGTGCTTTATTAAAAATTCTAGCTAATGAAGATCGACTGCTAATTTTATGTGAGCTCAACCAAGGCACACGAAATGTAGGAGAACTCGAAGAGCTTTTAAACATACATCAACCGACACTTTCTCAGCAGCTCACCGTCTTACGAGAAGAAAATTTGGTAACGACGGAACGTAAAGGTAAATATATCTATTACAGCTTAGCAAGTCCTCAAGCGATAAAAATCATGCACACACTTTCTGATCTTTATTGCAATACTCACACTCCTTGAATTTTTGAAAATAGGGTATATCGATAGATTGCCATTCAAGCATTTTTGATGCGATCTGCAATAAAATCCTCAAACTAACCGTACCGTAGTAAGAAGCTTATTTGTAAAATCATTCACATTAACTAAAGCACATAAGCATGCAAGCTATCTTTTTTTCCAGTGGTGGCCGTAGCGATGTTTTGCAATATGGAGAGATACCTTCTCCCCAGCATTGTACTAATCACCAGGTTCTCGTTCGCATCAAAGCTATCGGCATCAATCCAATTGATATCAAAATACGGACAGCACCTGATCGATTTCCGGTGACTTTTCCGGTCATTCCCGGCTGCGATGGCGCTGGAGTTGTTGAATCAGTCGGCACGCAAGTGCAGCATTTCAAACCGGGCGATGAAGTGTATTTTTCCCAACCCGGATTTAATGGTCGCCAAGGTAGCTATGCTGAATATGTATTGGTCGATGATGATTTGCTTGCGCTCAAGCCACGCAATCTATCATTTGAACAAGCCGCAGCAGCACCACTGGTTTTGATCACGGCGTGGGAAGCGCTGCACGACCGCACCAACCTATGCAACGGTCAAACCGTTTTGATCCACGCAGGTGCCGGTGGCGTCGGACACGTGGCGATTCAATTAGCCAAATTGGCTGGTGCCCACGTAATCACGACTGTGAGCAATGACCAAAAAGCAAACTTCGTTAGGCGCTTAGGTGCAGACCACGTAATTAATTATTGCAGTCAAGATGTCATTACTGCGGTACTAGATCGGACAAATGGCAAAGGTGTCGATATTGCATTTGATACGGTTGGATCGAACGTACTACAAAGCTGTTTTAGTTGTATTAAACCCTATGGTGACGTCGTTACGATTCTACAACCCACCAGTGATACGAATTGGAGTGACGCACGACTACGCAATACGCGGTTCAGCATGGAAATGATGTTATCACCTGTTTTGCTGGAACTACCGGAAGGAAAATCACATCAAGCTGAGATACTGCGTCAGTGTACGCAGTTATTTGATGCCAATCAATTAACCATCGAAATAGCGAGTATTTTCAACTTATCGGAAGCAGCCGACGCACAACAATATTTAGAGCAAAGCCACCCTGTTGGCAAGATCGTTCTGACAATTCCGTCATAACCCAAGTACTACATCAGCATAAACATTACCACTCTTTTGGATCAGGGTTGCTCACAAGTAATTAAGCAACCCTAAAAAAATATAGAAATTTAGGCTAAAATTGAAAGCCAATCCGCCAACTTCCTAATCTTTTATAGAAAGAAAGTCATAAATTACAATGCGACAATATCTAGAGTTAATGCAACACATTCTTGATCATGGCCACACAAAATCTGATCGTACCGGCACTGGCACTTTGTCAATTTTTGGTTATCAAATGCGCTTTAACTTGAGTGATGGCTTTCCTCTAATAACCACCAAGAAGTGCCACGTTAAATCAATCATTTATGAATTGCTCTGGTTTTTGCGCGGCGATACGAATATCCGATATTTAAATGAACATGGCGTAACAATTTGGGACGAGTGGGCCGATGAAAATGGCAATTTAGGCCCAATCTATGGACATCAATGGCGATCCTGGGGTACTGCAAACAAGAGCGAAATTGATCAAATCCAATCGCTCATCGAGCAAATAAAAAATACGCCGGATTCAAGGCGCATGCTAGTCTCTGCTTGGAATGTGGGTGAATTACATCAAATGAAACTGGCGCCATGCCATGCACTTTTCCAATTTTATGTTGCCGAAGGCCGATTATCCTGCCAGCTTTACCAACGCAGCGCAGACGTACTTCTCGGCGTGCCTTTCAATATTGCATCCTATGCTTTACTGACGCTCATGATTGCGCAGGTCTGTAGTTTACAGCCCGGTGATTTTGTGCATACCTTCGGTGATGCACATTTATATCGCAATCATTTGGAACAAGCCAGAGAACAGTTGACGAGAGAACCAAGATCACTGCCGATTATGATATTAAACCCTGATCGACGAGATATTCTAAAGTTCGATTTTGAAGATTTCATCTTAGAAAATTATCACCCACATCCAGCAATTAAAGCACCAATCGCCGTATGAAATTACCATTTCTATCTTTGCTGGTAGCAATGTCCAAAAACCGGGTCATTGGTAAAAACAACCAACTTCCGTGGCATCTACCCGAAGATCTCAAGCACTTTAAAGCACTTACCATGGGACATCCTATCATCATGGGTCGAAAAACCTATGAATCGATTGGAAAAGTATTACCCGGCAGGATCAATATTATTGTCACTCGACAAAAAAACTATGTTATCCCCAGCGCGATTGTAGTTGATTCGATTCAAAGTGCTTTTGCTGCGGGATTCGAAGAAAATTCAGCGAAAAATGAAGCCTTTGTGATTGGCGGCGAAGAAATTTTTCATCAAGCTTTAGCATTCAGCCAACGTATTTATCTCACTGAAATACAGAAAACATTTGATGGCGATACTTTTTTTCCAGAATTAAACTCACAAGAATGGCATGAAACCAAGCGTGCTATACATTTTTCCGAGGGTATCGAACAGCTAGAATACCATTTGGTAATTCTCGATCGAAAAACGCCTTGTTCAACTTAAACAATATCCATATTTAACTTTTATCAGAAGATAACAGAGCGACAATGACATCATCGCTCTGTTTTTCAGATATTCTCAGATAACTTTCACATCAGGCAATGGAAACCCATTGAAATTACTCGCATAAGCAGTTGTATAGGCACCAGCATTAGGGATGTAAATAAAATCGCCCTCTTGCATATCGCTTGGTAACATCATATCGTGAACAAGCACATCCACAGAATCGCATGTAGGCCCCGCAACAGACCAGGGGATAAGATTTCCACTACGATCTGTAATAATTTCATAACGCAAGCCTTCAGTAATTTCAATTACGCCACCAAACATACCTGCATCCCAATACATCCATTTCTTACCGTTTCGAGTAGCAGTTCCTACAATACGGCAAACGAAATAGGCCGAATCTGATACCAGATAGCGGCCAGGTTCTGCCATAATACGAATACTATCAGGCAAATCAGCAATGGCTTCATTAATGACATTGGCGATGGTCTCAATCGAAGGAATAGGTTTAGTGTGACGCACTGGATAGCCTCCACCGATATTAAGTAATCTTGGTTTCAACCCTATAGCCAGCATGTCATCAAAAACTTTTTTTGCACGCTCGATACCAACCCGCCAGTTTTGCGGATTACGGCACTGCGAACCCACATGAAACGTTACCCCGGCCAGATCTGCTCTAAGCCTCGAGGCTTCTTGAATGATTTCATGGATGTCACCGAGGTGCGTCCCAAATTTTCCAGCTAATGGCCAATCACTACCGATATTAGGCGTATCAATGCGCAGGTACATTTTTGCATCTGCTTTGACACTCACAATTTTGCGCAATTCTTCAACACTATCAATCACAAACCATTTGACGCCTTTGGCAGCCGCATATTCGAGATACGCGCGAGATTTCATCGGATTACTATAAAAGATTTCCTGAGCGGGCACCCCGAGCTCCAATAACAAATCAAGCTCAGCAATAGAGGCAATTTCAAATCCGGTTCCTTCTTCAATTAATACTTTTAGCACACATCGATCAGGATTGGCTTTTACTGCATAATGCGGGTGTATTCGTGGCATTGCTGCTTTAAATCGTTGCGTTTTATTGCGGATAATATTGCTGTCAACCAGTAAGAATGGTTTTCGATAATCCTTTTTTAATTCATCCTGAACATACTTAAAGTCCAGGCTAACTTCAGGATGCGTATCAAATAAAATTTCGGGAGATGGGCTTGTTTTTTGCAGCGTAGATGGAAATGCATACATTTGAGGTCTTCCTTTTAAGAATGACTACGTTTCAGGAATATGGATATTGACTAAATCTGCTGAAGCAAAAAAGCTCTTGATATTTCTCATGATGACCTCCTTATTTCAAAATAGACGACACTACTTTTGTTTGCGCGCATTATATAATCTCCGTCAAATGCAAATTAAATACTTTTAACTCTGAGCACAAAACTCAGCACAAACAACCCTAAAAAAATAGAGTTCCACTAGTTGACGCTCCTCTTAACGGAAAGCTTCGGTAAAAACTGATACCAAAGCTTTCTATCCAGACATGTTACATTTAACTCCGGCGTTGGTATTAACGTAATATTCCTTCATTTTGTTTACGCTATACTTTTATTTTTTATTGCCAGGAAGTTGGCTAATAGCCCACTGCCAATACAGATTCTCTTGTAAACCATTTCAAAACTATATCTTTGGCAACGTAACACCATGTTGTCCCTGATATTTTCCACCACGATCTTTATAAGATATCTCGCATACTTCATCCGATTCAAAAAATATCACTTGTGCAACACCTTCATTGGCATATATTTTGGCGGGTAATGGTGTCGTATTGGAAAATTCCAATGTGACATACCCTTCCCATTCAGGCTCAAATGGCGTGACATTGACAATAATTCCACAGCGCGCATAAGTAGATTTACCAAGGCAAATCGTGAGTACATTCCGTGGAATACGAAAATACTCCACGGTGCGTGCTAACGCGAAAGAGTTAGGTGGAATGATACACACATCACTTTTGACGTCTACAAATGAATTGGAATCAAAATTTTTGGGATCTACAATGGTAGAATTGATATTGGTAAACAACTTAAATTCGTCAGAGCAGCGAATATCGTAGCCATAACTTGAAGTGCCATAGGAAACGATGCGTTGGCCATTATTTTGTCGAATTTGATCAGGCTCAAAAGGCGCAATCATACCGTGTTCGAGCGCCATTCTGCGTATCCATTTGTCTGATTTTATGCTCATTTTCCTCCTATTCTTCGCAATGATCCTAACTAATCATTTTCCATAATAATTTTCGCAAACAATGCCGAATGGTCTTCAGCGGACTCTGCTACTTTGGCTGCAATGCGTCGAGCAATCAGTCGATAGGCTGCTGCAATGGTTCCATCAGGCTCTGCGACAACAGTAGGAACCCCTTCATCAGTATGTTGCCGTATTTTGATATCAAGTGGCAGTGAACCGAGTAATTCTACGTTGTAATCGCGACACATTTTTTCACCGCCACCGGTACCAAAAATAGGTTCCGTATGTCCGCATTGCGAACACGTATGCGTACTCATGTTTTCCACGATACCTAAAATCGGAATACCTACTTTCTCAAACATTTTAAGTCCCTTGCGAGCATCAAGCAGAGCAATGTCTTGTGGGGTTGTGACAATCACTGCACCAGTAACAGGAATCTTTTGCGCCAACGTTAACTGAATATCCCCTGTTCCTGGGGGTAAATCAATGATTAAGTAATCCACATCTTTCCAGTTAGTGTCGTGGAGTAATTGTTGCAACGCTTGAGTAACCATTGGGCCGCGCCAAACCATCGGCGTTTCCGCATCAATCAACAATCCGATGGAAATAGCCTGAATACCGTGCGCTCGAACCGGTTCCATCGTTTTTCCATCCAAGGAATCAGGGTGTCCCGTAATTCCCAGCATTTGCGGTTGCGATGGGCCATAAATATCAGCATCTAGAATTCCTACTGAGGCACCTTCGGCCGCCAATGCCAACGCCAAATTGACAGCCGTAGCAGATTTTCCTACCCCTCCTTTACCTGAAGCAATCGCAATGATATTTTTCACGCCAGAGATCAGTTTCACGCCTTGTTGCACACCGTGGGAAACAATCTTGCTGCTCACGGCGACCTGGATATTATCAATACTTGCCAGTGACTTCAGTGCACTTACAATTTGCTGCTCAACATTGCTTCGAACGCAGTTAGCGGGATAACCCAATTCTATTTCTATCCAAACATTGTTTTGATCAATGCGAATATTGCGGACAGCTTTCGTTGTCACATAATCTTTACCGATTGTTGGATCAATTGTTTGATTAAGAATCGATAATATATCCTGTTCAGAAATTGCCATAACAAACCTCTTTGCATCTTTTATGCACGTGTAATAATGAAATAGTTGATGGTAACAAATATCAGGAATGGCTTACACAGTTTGTTACAATGAAGGTTTTTATTGTTGTGTAGGTAGAGGTAATGAACGAACGAAAGATTCTGGTCACTTCAGCGCTTCCATATGCCAATGGCAGCATCCATTTGGGTCATTTGGTGGAATATATCCAAACAGACATCTGGGTGCGCTTCCAGAAAATGCGTGGACATACGGTTTATTATGTATGTGCGGACGATACGCACGGGACACCCGTGATGTTACGGGCGGAAAAAGAAGGAATTACACCCGAAGCACTTATTGCGCGCGTTCAAAAGGAACACTTGAACGATTTCACTGGATTTCATATCCAGTTCGACCATTATCACAGCACACATTCATCCGAAACTCGATTTTTCTCCGAGGATATCTATCACAAGCTCAAACAAGCAAATTTGATTTCTATTCGTGCGATCAAACAATTGTACGATCCTGTCAAAAACATGTTTTTGCCTGACCGTTTTGTTAAAGGCGAATGTCCTAAGTGCAGTGCTAAAGATCAATATGGCGATTCCTGTGAAGCGTGCGGTGCAGCATATGCACCAACAGAATTAAAGAATCCTTATTCGGCTGTTTCGGGTGCTAAACCAATACAAAAATCTTCAGAACATTATTTTTTCAATTTATCAGATTCGCGTTGCGCGGATTTTTTGCGTTACTGGACGTGCGAAGCTGACCACTTGCAATCTGAAGCTGCAAATAAAATGCGTGAATGGTTGGGAAATACGGGAGAAAACAAACTCTCTGACTGGGATATTTCACGCGATGCGCCCTATTTCGGTTTTGAAATTCCTAATGCACCTGGTAAATATTTTTATGTTTGGTTGGACGCACCGATCGGCTATATGGGCAGTTTCAAGTATTTATGCGAACAAAAACAGATTGATTTTAAGCAATTCTGGCAGAAGGACGCCACGACTGAACTGTATCATTTCATCGGCAAAGATATTCTATATTTTCATGCGCTATTCTGGCCTGCCATGCTGGAAAACTCAGGCTATCGCACACCCACCAAAATTTTTGCACACGGCTTTCTCACGGTCAACGGAGAGAAAATGAGTAAATCACGCGGCACTTTTATTACCGCTGAGAGCTACCTGAAACAAGACTTGAATCCCGAATGGCTGCGCTATTATTACGCGGCAAAACTGAATGGCACGATGGAAGATATCGATCTGAATCTGGGAGATTTTATTGCACGTGTAAACTCCGATTTAATTGGTAAATTTATCAATATTGCGAGTCGCTGCGCCGGTTTCATTACCAAACGCTTCAACGGTAAATTAGTCGATGGCACACAGTATCAGCAGTTACAAACAATTGTTGACGAACATTTTACTGCTTGGCGACCAACGCAAATCGAAAATGCATTTGAGGAACGGGATTATGCCGCCGCAATCCGGCAAATTATGAAATTCGTCGATGCAGCCAACGAAATGATCCATCAGCTTGCACCATGGGAAATTGCCAAAAAACCAGAACTAGATAAAGAACTACATCGTGCATGCAGCTTAGGAATTCAACTATTTTACCTGCTATCGCGCTATATGAAACCCGTTATACCCGGTACCATAGAAAAAATTGAATATTTCCTTAATTGCGAATCACTAACTTGGCCAGTTTTATCAGAACAACAAACGGTCTCCGAATTATTGTTGCCCCCAGGACATATGATTAACCCCTATCAACACCTGATGACCCGTATTGACGCTAAACAAATCGATGCTTTGATTGCGGCCAATAAACAAAGCCTATCATCCAGCGATAAACCAGGCAATACCGAACCATTCACGGAGACATCGCAAACTTTTGCACCAATCGCTGAAACCATCTCCATTGGTGATTTTAGTAAAATTGATTTACGTGTTGCGAGAATTGCTGATGCAGAACACGTCCAAGGAGCAGAAAAGTTGTTGAAATTGACGCTTGATCTCGGCCATGAGCAACGTACCGTTTTTGCCGGTATCAAATCGGCCTATGATCCTCAACAACTCAAAGGGCGTTTAACCGTTATGGTCGCCAATCTTGCACCACGTCAAATGAAATTCGGCTTATCAGAGGGTATGGTATTAGCTGCAGGAGGAAATCATCCGGGTGAATTGTTTATTCTTTCGCCGGACTCCGGTGCACAACCCGGAATGCGTATCAAATAACACTTCATGAAATCACGTGATATTACATATTGTATTCAACAACTTGAACTTAAGCTATTGCATCATGATTGGACAGAAAACCCCAAATCGATTGATCAACTGCTATCGGTCGATTTTGAAGAAATCGATAGCAACGGTATCGTTCACTCAAGAAATGACGTTATCCAGTGGTTATTACACAAGGATAAAGCCATTCGATGGTTATTGGTTAATTTTCGAATTAGATTGTTAACACATGATTGCGTACTGGCGATTTATACTGCATCCAAGCACCATGATCCAGCCTATATCAGCAATGAGTCAACTCGGTCATCGATTTGGCAGTATCAAAATCAGCAATGGAAAATGACATTTCATCAAGCATCTAAGAAAAATTAAGCAAAAACCTTCGGGATTCGGAACAGGAGAAATCTTAATGGATACGACTCAAGAACAGCAATTTAATGAAATCAAGAATAATTTGGCGACTGTCAAACAGCGTATTGTAGATACCTGCCAAAGAATGGGTCGCGATCCCACCAGCGTACGATTGCTTCCAGTAACTAAAACGGTTCCTGCGGAAAAATTGCGACTTGCTTATGCCGCAGGTTGCCATGAAATGGGTGAAAATAAAATTCAAGAAGCACGTGAAAAATTTGAAGCACTGAATGATCTGGACATCAAATGGGCCGTGATCGGACATTTACAAACGAATAAAGCCAAATATCTGGCACGCTTTGCCAGTGAATTCCAGGCGTTGGATAGCCTTAAAGTCGCAGCAGAACTCGATAAAAGATTACAAAATGAAGGACGCGCAATTGATGTCTATGTGCAAGTCAACAGTTCCGATGAAGAAAGTAAGTTTGGCTTACCACCAGAGGCGGTAAGGGATTTCGTCAAAGAACTGCCCAGCTATTCGTCGTTACGCATCAAAGGCCTTATGACGTTAGCGATTTTTTCTTCCGATCACGATCGGGTACGGGAATGCTTTATCAAAATGCGTGAAATTCAAGCGATGCTTCGCCAAGAAGCACCTAGCGGTTTATCATTTGACGAACTATCTATGGGTATGTCCGGCGATTATGAATTAGCCATTGAAGAAGGTGCAACCGTGGTTCGCGTCGGCCAAGCGATCTTTGGCAAGCGACCATTGCCGGATAGTCATTATTGGCCTGGATTAGGTTAAATCCTATCCATTGGATATTTGATCATGGAATGGTTCAATATCAAGCAGCACACAAAAAATAAGCGCTTCTTCTTCAACCAAAACATTCTTTTGAATGATGGCTTGGCATGTTGTTATCTGCTGTTGTAAATTCTGTTTTTCCAATCGCAAACAAAATGCCTCACTATTTTCCTGAGTTAACGTTCCCAAGATCTTATTTCGGATTATGATTCGAATTTTACTATCAAATGGCATGAGATAAGCTGTTACCAAAAAAATTTCAATGTGCCCTTCGCTGCGAATTTGGAAAGACTCATGATCAGCTTGAATATCATGTATCAATTGATGGATATGGTCTGAATAAAGCTCTCCGGATACCCGGCAATCAAACTTTTTCCTTTCCGGCCATGCAAAATAAGTTTTTGTTTGATCAATTGTAACGAAATGATCCATACGTTGATTGCTTTGCCACGATACCTCCTGGGTGGCAATTTTATTTTCTGAAAAATAAAGAATAGCCGCGGCACAAACAGTTACAGGCACAATGAAAGTCTCATTAATACCGGCTCCCGCAACCAATCCCATTGATAACGATAGTCCAAAAATAGCTAGCAAACTCATGCGAATTCTGCAATCAAACATCCAATAATGGTTTAAATTTACTGCTGTAAAGCACGTTCAATGGTCGCAATCACTCCGCTATCAAACGGCTTAGTGTGGGGACTAAATTGCGTGATTAATTGACCATCGCGCCCGATCAGGTATTTGTGAAAATTCCACGTCGGATAGGTCCCGGACAACTGCGCAAGTTGCACATAAAACGGGTGCGCATGTTCTTTTTTTACAGGTGTTTTTTCAAACATCGGAAATTTGACGTCATAAGTCAAACGACAGAAATCTTGTATTTCTGCTTCGGTACCTGGTTCCTGTCCCATAAAATCATTGGATGGAAAACCCAGAACCACCAACCCTTGTTGCTGATATTTTTCATGCAGTTGTTCCAGTCCTTCGTATTGGGGGGTATAACCGCATTTACTGGCTGTATTGACGATCAATAGTACTTTACCTGAAAATTCTTGGCATAGATTGACCGTTTCCGACGACGCAAGACGTCGAAAATTTTGATCGAGCAAATTGCTTTTACAACCCCAAACAGAAAACGACAGAAAAGTCGCTATGAGTGCCAAAAGAATACGCATGATGCCTCCTTAAACTTAAATAATGATTCGAGAATGTGGAGGATGTACTGCTAATCAAAACAAAAAGGATCTACCGCCACAGGTTGCAAGGTTTAATTAAACCACACAACCATTTCAATCTGATATGATAATCTGAAATTATCAAGCAAAAATTGCTGTGGGAGATGTATGCTTTGGCGGGGAAGAAGGCAAAGTAACAACGTTGAAGACAGGCGCGGTCAGTTTGTGCGTGGTGGAACTGCGATTGGTAGCGGTGGCATTATCATAGCACTGATTGCAGTATTTATTTTTGGACAAGACCCTCTCATGGTGCTGCAAGGTTTGCAACAGCAAAGTGAATCGATTTCAAGATCGGAACCCTACCAGCCCAGTGATCAAGAACAAGAAATTTTCAACCTTATCAGTGTCGTTTTGGCAGATACAGAAGATACCTGGGGTCAAATTTTCCAAAGAGCTGGACAAATCTATCAACCACCCAGCTTAGTCGTCTTTACTGATATGACTCCTACTGCATGTGGGACTGGACAAGCTGCATCTGGTCCATTTTATTGCCCAGGCGACCAAAAAATTTATCTCGATTTAAGCTTCCTACAACAGCTACAACGCATGGGTGCCAGTGGCGATCTCGCGGTAGCTTATGTTATTGCACACGAAGTCGGACATCATGTGCAAACTTTAACAGGTGTTTCGCACAAAGTGCGAGATTTGCAAAGCCAGTCGACTCGAGTTGGCGCGAATGCGATTCAGGTTAAAATGGAACTACAGGCTGATTGTTTTGCTGGCGTGTGGATACAATACACGCAAAAAAGGACGCAATTCCTAGAAAATGGAGATCTAGCAGAAGCCATGCAAGCCGCTGAAGCAGTTGGTGATGATAATATTATGCTTCAAGCTGGCATTCCACCTCGCCGAGAAGCATTTACACATGGTTCTGCCAAGGATCGAATGAGCTGGTTAAATCGGGGGCTTCAAGCAAGAAATTTAGACGATTGTGAAGCAGGTATTTGATACAAAAAGAATGAAAATAATCGTAGTGTTTGCGTTCCGAAATATTAAGTTTCTAATTCAAAGGAGTATAAAATGGCATACGGATCTATTGTCGAAAATCTAATCAAAGCGCTGGCAAAAGAAGGTAAAACAAGGCTTGAGCATATGGCAAGAAACTCAATAAATTCGGAGGGAAGTATTAATGTGAGTACTCATGCAAATGCTCAGGAAGAAGGCATCACAGGAATCTTCAAAAAATTATTTGGCTCAAAAGAAGTTGCAAGTGCTGTTAATACAGCAGCAAATGCTACCAATAACATGACATCCGGCCAAATTGGCAGTATCGGTGCTATTGCTGGAGCTATACTAGGAGGAGGCAGTTCCTCAATAAAAGGTGCGTTGGGTGGCGGTGCATTAGCGATGTTAGGAACACTCGCCATCAATGCATTGCAAAACAAATTGAACATTCAACCTGCTGCGCTCGCTTCAGAACCATTGGAAAAAATTCTCAATGAAGATCAGATCGAATCCATGAAGTCAGAGGACACTGAGAAATTGATGTTGTGTGCGATGATCAGTGCAGCCAAGGCCGATGGTCAATTGGATGACCAGGAAATGGATAAAATCATGGGAAAAGTAGGTGAAAATGGTATTACCGCAGAAGAACAAAATTTCATTCGCAGTGAGATTAATAAGCCACTCAATATACAAAATCTTGTTTCAGGCATTCCTAATCCTCTGGTGGCTGCGCAAGTTTATGCAGCTTCATTATTTGCCATCGATGTCAATACCAATGCGGAAAGACAATATTTAAAGGAATTGGCTCAGGCACTTAGTTTAGATGCCGACGCGGTAAAACGCATCCATGATATGACTGGTACGCCTTCGGCCTAGCATTGTCTTTTTATAACAATCGATCAAAAAATATTGCTTGCCGTAAATTATGCTATTTAAATTTAGGAGAGATAATGAATTTCCATCCGAAATGCTTAAAACTTAAAATATTACTCAAGTCGTTATTCTTAATAATATTTTTATTTTTTAGTACCGGCTTATATGCAGATTGGTCTTTTATAGGGCTAGGATCGCTCGGGGGAAATTACAGTAAAGCAAGTGCAATTAACGATTCTGGTCAAATTGTCGGCCAATCGCTCAATACCGCAGGTGAAACGAAAGCTTTTTTTACTCAACCCAATGGAATAGGAATAACGGATTTATTTCCATCAATTAGTACCAGTTATGCTCAAGATATTAATAATGCGGGACAAGTTACCGGAGCTTACTATTTACCAACACTCCCCGGACAAGGTGAATCACCCTTTCATGCTTTTATTACTGGCGCAAATGCCCAAGGCATCGTTGATTTGGGAATCGGCAGCAAGATGAATTCAGGAATTTCAATCAACAATGCCGGCCAAGTTCTAGGACGGACCTTTGAGATGGATGGTTCTTCTTCAACCTTCATTACAGGGGCCGATGGCAAAGATGTCCGCATCTTGGATACCTTTATGGAAAAATCGATTATTCCTGCTAGTATTAACGAAGACGGCCAAATAACAGGATGGGCTGGTGATTGGTCCATGCCAAGATTCAGTGTAATTACAGGCTCCAATGGCATGGATATGCTTGAAATAAAAGGACTACCTGGTAACAATAGTGTTTCTGCTTCTGACATTAATGATGCTGGACAGGTAGTCGGGTATGTTAATTTCTCGAAGGAAAATACTGCACCATTTGCCTTTTTAACAGCCTCGGATGGGAATAATATGATGAACCTAGGCGTATTAAAAGGTGACAACTCTTCTTCCGCAACAGGTATTAATGATTTAGGTGAGGTCATAGGCCATTCTTCCAGATATGATTTGGATCATGATCGGATCTTTTTGTATAGTCATGGAGGAATGACGGATTTATCAGCATTAAATGTGGTAACTGATTCCGGGTGGAAGGATCTTTTCATCGTGGATATTAACAATCATGGTCAAATGGTGGGATTTGGCACTAATAAAGAGGGTGGTACTGAAGCTTTCCTATTGTCTTATACGACTGATACCGTATTTGATCCGCAGCCTATTTATATCCCCCCCGTACCGGAACCAGAAACCTATATGATGCTATTAACAGGATTAGGCCTTATCGGTTGGTTTGTCCGGCGTCGGAGATCTTCAGTCCATTGATTCTCATACTTAAATAAGAAAGGGAGCAGAGGCTCCCTTTCTTATTTAAGAAGAAACTTCCCCACGACGAGTACTGATTGGTATCATTCTTTTTTTCTATTTGGCGCAATGTGATTTGCTCCAGCGTCTCCGCATAGTTTTACTTTAACCTAATGATGCGAGCATGCTCCTTATATCAATAGCATAGACTTATTACCATACATTATGATTTGGAAACCCAGTACGACCGTCGCAGCTGTTATTGAACAAAACGGAAAATACCTGTTAGTCGAAGAAAGGCAAGAACCCGAGCCAGGTTTATTCTTAAACCAACCTGCTGGACACTTGGACCCGGGAGAGTCGCTACTACAAGGTGCTATCCGTGAAACCTTAGAAGAAACTGCTTATACTTTCGCACCCAAGTATTTGATTGGTATTTATCAGTGGTACTCCAAACGCGCTGATACCACCTATATTCGCTTTGCATTTGCCGGATCCATTACGCACCATGATCCACATCGTATACTGGATGATGGAATCGTACGCGCAGCCTGGTTTGATTTCAGTGAAATTTCACAGCAAATCGATCGACACCGCAGTCCATTAGTTATGCAATGCATCCTGGATCACCGTGACGGAAAGCAATTTTCACTTGATTTGATTAGGCATTATGACTAATACCTCAAAAAAACAACGTGTGGTTGTAGGCATGTCAGGTGGGGTAGATTCATCTGTGGCTGCCTACTTATTAAAACAACAAGGATTTGACGTAGTAGGTGTATTTATGAAGAATTGGGAAGATGACGATACAGATGAATATTGTTCTGCGCGTCAGGATTTTTTAGATGCGGTATCCGTTGCCGATGTGCTGGATATTCCTATTGAAGTCGTGAATTTTTCAACAGAATACAAAGATCGGGTTTTTTCTAATTTCTTGGTGGAATACCAAGCAGGTCGAACCCCCAATCCTGACATATTATGCAATGCAGAAATCAAGTTCAAGGCATTTTTGGAATATGCAATTCAGCTGGATGCTAATTACATCGCCACAGGACACTATGCACAGATCAAAAAAACAGGGAAACTTTTCCAATTGCTCAAAGCAGAAGACGGTACCAAAGATCAAAGTTATTTTTTGTATCGCTTAAATCAAACGCAATTAGCTAAAGCACTTTTTCCGATTGGTCATTTATATAAACGCGAGGTACGCAAGATAGCCGAGGAAATTGCGCTTGCCAATTTTGCCAAGAAAGACAGTACCGGTATTTGTTTTATCGGCGAACGTCCTTTTCGTGAATTTCTTAATCGCTACCTCCCGCAACAACCCGGAGAAATACAAACGCCTGATGGCAAAGTGATCGGACAACACATCGGTTTAATGTATTACACCATTGGCCAGCGGCAAGGTTTGGGCATCGGTGGAACACGTGCAGGTAGTGATGCACCTTGGTTCGTATCGAATAAGGATATGCAACGCAACGTACTGATCGCTGTACAAGGACATGATCATCCAGATTTGTTGCATTCAGCGCTACGAGCAACAAACTTAACCTGGATCAGTAGTGATCTCCCCCATTGTCATTGGGTTTATGCAAGCAAAACACGTTATCGACAAACTGACGCTCCTTGCACTATTACAAAATTGACACACGACGATTGTCAAGTGGATTTTGCGCAACCCCAATGGGCGATCACACCTGGACAGTCTGTCGTCATTTACGAAAGCAAAGTATGTTTGGGAGGCGGCATTATTGACGATATGTCTCATGCTAATAATGTGGATTTAATCGAATAAGATGACCTTACAAAAAATCATCAATACAGCGAATAGGGTTGGAGCAATCTATTTTTCCAAGTAAAATTAGGAAAATGTGCTAATTATCTGTCAAAAACAGATTGAAGTAATCTATACAAAGAAGTGATGAGCAGTACATATACTTAATCGACGATAATCTGTATCTGTTTTAAACGCTGCTGCAACGACAAATAGTTTTTTAACAACCAGTTCAAATAAAATGCCATGGACATTTTCTAAGAGAGGAATTTATGAATAACTATCAATATGCTCCAAATATTTTGCGCCATGTTATCACTTCACTGGTAATTCTTTTTAGTGCAGTGTTAATCAGTTGCGGCTCAACTCAAACGCAGCCCAGTACCGGTCAATTTATTGACGATTCAGCAATTACAGCGAAAGTGAAAGCTAAATTGTTTGATGATTCGATAGTAAGAGCCACTGCTATCAGTGTTGAGACTTTTAAAGGAACTGTACAGTTAAGCGGTTTTGCAAATTCCAAAGATGAAATCAGTAGAGCAGAAAGTTTAACCAAAAGTGTCGATGGTGTTCGAGCAGTTAGAAACAACATCATTCTAAAACAATAACTTGGATTAAGTCCGAATGGATCGGATTTGGCAAAAACCCAGATGATCTGGATTGCCTGTTCCGATCTGAGGTAGGACCTCTGCTAACATACTTGATAAAGCTGAGATTTAGCAGCATTTGGGTTCATCCCGGTGACCTATTATAGTATAGTAGAAACATTGTGAAGCTTTGAAATCACGCGACATTAAAAACATCACGCAAGATAAAGCAACTAAGAACAAATCGCTCATACAGTGGCAATTACGCTGTAATTGTTTAATCTCTGCCGGGTTTAATTCCTCGTTCCTTGGAACGGAATCACTTTATTCACCAAAAAGCTGAATGCACCTTTAATTCAGGCACACGCTGGCTTGGCAGCAAATGTCTCTAGATTTACCACAAAGCGCATGCCCGGCATATCCTACAGGAATGGCGTATAAACCCAGAAAGATTGCCAAGTTGTATGCTAAGAGTAGTCTTTTCCCACGACAACCACAGACAACGAATGCCTTCTAACCCAAAAATAGCGCAATAGCGCTTCTATTTCTCTAAGTTTCTTTACAAAAAAACTCACTAAATTTACCTAAACTTTAGCGTTAAATTGGGTTCTAAAGAATCTGCAGCGAATCTGGAAACTTCCTTATCACCGCAGCAAAATATTCCGAGTTGTGTAGACCCCCCTGAGACATGGAACAAAAAAATCAAGATTAGTCCTTTTTTGCCCCATGAAAACGGAGAAATTTATTCCTGAACAATTGCTTTCTTAAGAAAATGACTGTAGCTCAATTCTGATCCACCCCAAACTGAGGCAATAACAAGATAACTGAAATAAAGGATTACTCCAAGAATAACATCAGAAATAAACCACTCTATAAATGACAGCTCGAAAAAGGACAGAATACTAAAAAACACACCAGTTATGATTAATGCAGAAATAGCAAATATTTGACTCGCTCTCATAAAAATTTACTCCTTAAGTTGAATTGATTAAATAAATTAATAAGACGTGCTGATCCACACAACATCTAAATTCTCATAAATTCAAAGATTGGATTACAATCGCAATAAGTATATGATTTTAAATAAAAATCTATCCGATCTCTAAAAATAGATTGACGATTACTAAAAAATAAAGCAAAAGGCTTATTTCTGCGCCGTTGCTTTGTTAAAGAAACTGTTATCGCTCCGTCTTGAGTCAGCCCAGATTGAAGCAATAACAAGATAACTGAAGTATAAAATCCCACCTAAAATGATATCTGAAATAAACCACTCCACTAATGACAGTTTGAAAAACGACATTACGCTAAAAAAGATACCTATAATCGCTAATGCTAAGATAACGAACGTTTGATTCATTTTCATTACTGTTAACCCCTTAGTAAAATTAGATTATTTAAAGTTTTTACCTTTTTGAAACTGCCGTACAATCGGACTTTACAGTGATATAGAAATTCTGAAATTTACTGGATCACAAATAAGCCCAAAAAACCAAAAAATACTATTTAATTTTTGTAGTAACCCATTAATAACAATATAAAAATATTACATAATATTAATATATTATCCACACTCCCTTCGCAGTTCCTAAATCATCCGGAACTCGAGCAAAATTGAATGATAAGATATGCGAATTTCAATAGAATTAAAAAACAGGCCTGACTTTATAGGCTATTTATCAACTTAACCTAGGTTAATCAATGTCATATTTAGAATTTATCGAGGGTTCATTTCAGTAATTCAATATGATTACTTCCAAGAAAAGTCAATGAGAATGCTCATCATTTCGATAACTCTCATAAATCGATGCGATAAATCGATAAAACTATGTGGCTTATTTCCGACATAGTTTATGTAGCGATACTAAGATGCAATCTACTCGCAACTTAATTCAGCAGAATTGATTGTCGACAGCATGGCATAAATTTTTCTCTTCGCAAAATGACCATCCTAGATTTTTTTCGCATCGTTCTGAGTCACACCAGTCATCCGGGCAATATTGGGGCAACGGCACGAGCAATGAAAACAATGGGATTACACACATTGTATCTTGTGAATCCTAAACACTTTCCGAATGAAGAAGCAAATGCCCGGGCATCAAATGCAATGGATATTCTGCAGAACACAATTATTTGTGAATCACTAGACCAGTCATTGATAGATACAGTTTTTACTGCGGCTGTTACAGCTAGACCGAGAGGACTATCACATGATGTTTTTGATGCTCGGCAAGGTGCCAAAGAATTACTATACTATGCATTACGGCAACAGCCCGTTGCTCTATTATTTGGACGTGAGAATTCTGGGTTAACCTCAGAAGAGGTCAGTAAATGTCAAATCATTATTCGAATTCCGTCTGATCCGAATTGCTCTTCTTTAAACTTAGCGAGTGCAGTACAGATTATGGCTTACGAGTTACGCATGAGTTTATCTGAAAACTCAGCTTTCATATGCACTAACAATTCACCTGCGAACTTCAACGAGATCGAAGCTCTTTATACACACCTAGAAGAGTTAATGATCGACAGTGAATTCCTGGATCCGCAAAAACCCAAACTGCTAATGCAACGAATCCGTAGGTTATTTGCACGTGCACGACTAGAAAAAGAAGAAGTACAAATACTTCGAGGCATCTTATCGGCCTTAACTAAGCATAGCAACTGATCTTTTATTTTTTGATTCCCAATCAATTGATAAGAGCACCATAAAAAAATATCGAACATGGTAATTATCCAGCACACTTTCTTAACTGTGCTTAATCAATGTACCCACCCCTTGATCAGTTAAAATTTCCAATAGCAATGCATGCTCCACTCGCCCATCGATTATATGGCAAGATTTAACACCATTCTTAACCGCATCCAAGGCTGAGCCAATTTTGGGTAGCATACCGCCAGAAATAGTGCCATCTGCAAATAGCTCATCAACTTTTTGTGCCGTCAGACCAGTTAGAAGATTACCATTCTTGTCCAGCACACCCGGCGTATTAGTTAATAAGATTAGTTTTTCTGCTTTGAGAATTTCCGCTAATTTACCTGCCACTAGATCAGCATTAATATTATAGGACTCCCCCTCAATACCAACACCAATCGGTGCAATTACCGGAATAAAATCTTGCGTATCGAGCAAGGCAATTAAAGCAGGATCAATCGATTCAATTTCCCCAACTTGACCAATATTAATCCATTTTCCGGCTGTCTCACGGTCAGCCATCAGCATTTTCTTGGCTCGAATGAAAGCACCATCAACACCGGTTAACCCCACTGCTTTACCACCTTGGCTATTAATCAGATTCACGATATCCTTGTTCACCGCTCCACCCAATACCATTTCGACCACATCCATTGTTTCAGCGTCGGTCACACGCATACCTTGGATAAACTCTCCTTGCTTACCTACACGCCTTAACATTTCATCAATTTGTGGTCCTCCACCATGAACCACTACTGGATTCATACCAACTAACTTTAACAGCACCACATCACTCGCAAATCCTTGTTGCAAATGTGGCTCAACCATTGCATTACCACCATATTTAATGACAATAGTTTTATCGTGAAACCGGCGAATATAAGGAAGCGCCTCAGCAAGAATTTTCGCTTTATTCTTGGCAACCATCGCAGAAATTTCGGTCATATTGGCATCACTGATCAAACAAGTTTTTCATAAAATTTTTCGCGTTACTTCAATAGCCTAGAGTACGTTTGCTACAAAGCGATTTGCAGAAATTTCTTTTCACGCATCAATGCAAACAAACTTAACTCTTCCCAAATACGCTCTTCGGTATCCTTATATTGTTTGCGCATAGTCTCCTTCACTTTTTTATTCTCTTCCATCAAAGTAAATTCAGATTGTTCCCGAATACCCAGCATACTATTCACCACAAAACCACCGGACAATTTCTTATCGATCGAGGTCAGCAAAATTCGTGACTTTAAATTAAAAAATGTTGCTCCATCGCCAAGATAGGCACCTAAATCAGTAACGCCATATAGATTTCCACGTACATTAGTTAAACCCAAGAACCAAGAGTGCGTCAAAGGAACAGCAACCACTTTTGACATATCGATTACTTCGCTGACTTCGCTCATCGGAATTAGATAGCGAGCTTCACCCACAGCAATACCTAATACAGGTGACAAATTTTCAAATTTGTTTGCATTATGTTTAGCTTGCACTGTTAACATCCTCGTATGTTTATCAAGTTAACCAAAGTATGCTTTAGTATTTGCCATTTTATGCGATTGAATACTCGTTGACAGGCTATTTTACTGTATTATCCTATTTAAAATTTTGCTTTCTGAGGAGTTTTAATTAAATGAAACATCTTAATTTTTCCTGGTTATCTTTTCTTGTAATTCTCCCTTCTTTGACCGGATGCGTTCCAATGTTCGCAATAGGTACCGCAGCAGGAACAGGTGCGTACATTTCAGAAGATCGCAGAACGAGCGGTATGTTCATTGAAGACGAAGGCATTGAATTAAAAAGCTCAAAACGTATCAATCAACAATTTGGCAGTAATGTGCATATCAATATTACCAGTTATAACCGTTTGGTTTTATTAACGGGAGAAGCGCCTACTGCAGAAATTAAAGCCGATATCGAAAAATTAATTATGGGCGTGGATAATGTCCGAAAGATCTATAATGAAATCGCTGTTGCGAATGCCACTTCATTAGCATCACGAAGCAACGATACACTATTAACTTCCAAAGTAAAAACACGATTTCTTACAGAACGTAAATTTCAAATCAATCACGTCAAAATCATTTCGGAAAATGCAGTGGTCTATCTGATGGGAATGGTCACCCGTCAAGAAGGGGATAATGCGGCTCAAATTGCGAGTGGAACTTCTGGTGTAAGGAAAGTCGTCAAGGTGTTCGAGTACATCAACTGATTGTTGCAACAATATTCATTCATGCTATCTGCAAAATTAATTGCCGAATTGCAGGATACTTTTCCGCCTGAACGTTTTTATAGTGATCCTACTGACTGTTACGCATACGCTTATGACAACAGCCGGAAAGTTTTCCCGCCCGATGCTGTTGTATTTCCTTTAACAAATAAAGAAATACAACATACCATTACACTATGCAATCAGCATCAAGTACCACTCATTCCACGTGGAAGAGGCACTGGCACAGCGGGGGGGAGTTTGCCCGAACAAGGCGGCATTGCTTTATCGATGGAGCGCATGCTTAACATTATTTCCGTCGATCCAGCTAATCGGGTCATTGTTACCGAACCAGGTGTGCTTAATCAAAGCATTCAAAATGCTGCTAAACCTCATGGTTTTTTTTGGCCGCCTGATCCTTCTAGTGCCGCATTCTCAACTGTTGGGGGAAATATTGCTACTGGCGCAGGTGGACCGCATGCCGTGAAATATGGCACCACCCGAGAACATGTTCTAGGTTTAAAAGCGATAACAGGTTCCGCTCAACTCATTACCACAGGCTGTTACACAACCAAAGGTGTCGTCGGATATGATTTGACCCGACTATTGATCGGCTCAGAAGGCACCTTAGCGGTCATTACCGAAGCAACGCTTAAGCTGTCAGCATTACCTTCGCTTATCGCCGGAATTACTGCACACTTTAGCCACCTGTCGAGTTGTGCAACCGCTATAGTCAATATTATGGCATTATCTCAACTGCCGAGTGCCCTTGAGTTTCTTGATGCCAGATCATTAGATTTAATTCGCCATCACTATCCTGAGATGCTGCCAAAAGAAACCCGTGCTATGTTAATGATTGAAGTCGATGGTTCACATATTGACGTTCCGAATTCAATTTGCGCAATCATTAAAGCATGCCAAAATGATGGCTTGATTTCAGCTACGCGAACAGACGACATTGCAAACCTGTGGAAAGCACGCAAAGCTTTGTCTCCTTTGCTACGTGAAATTGCCCCTAAAAAAATCAATGAGGACGTCGTTGTCCCTGTTAATGCGCTACCGCAATTTTTAGATAGTGTTACACGGTTGAGTTCTCATTACAAAATCAACAACGTCAATTTTGGCCATGCTGGGAACGGTAACATTCACGTTAATCTCTTAATAAATCCTGATGATCCTGATGAAGTTAATCGTGCTGCACGTTGTCTCGATGAAATTTTTAATTTAGTGATTAAGTTACGCGGCACCTTATCGGGTGAACACGGTATCGGAAGCGAAAAAAGAGCCTTTGTTGCTAAAGAGATTGATTGTGCAACTTTAGATTTAATGAAAGGGATCAAGAAAGTCTTTGATCCCGCTAATATCCTAAACCCAGGTAAATTATTTCCTCAAAATTAGTCTCTGAGGAAATACTGTGGGATCATAAACCTACCTGTAATAGCATATACCCTTGAGTAATCTGAGTAATTTATGCTATTACAAGTAGTTTGAAACGTTGCTAATTATTAGAAAAAGTAATAATGATCAACTAACAGCACCACAAACAAAAGAGCCAAATAAAGGATCGAGTAGCGGAATGCATTCCGTGCCAATTGATCGCTGTAATTGCGATAGATCTCAATCGCGTAATACATAAATACTACATTTAAGGCAGTACAACCAACCAAATAAATCAAACCGCTCATTTGAGTAATGTACGGGAGAATAGTCACAATACACAAAATCACTGTATATAATAAAACATGTAACCGTGTAAACTGATCACCATGTGTAACTGGCAGCATTGGCATACCAATAGAAGCGTATTCTTTTTTTCTATACAACGCTAAAGCCCAGAAATGCGGTGGCGTCCATGCAAATATAATTAAAAATAGAAGCAACGCATCACTTGTAACCTCTCCGGTAACTGCTGTCCAGCCTAGCACAGGTGGCATAGCCCCAGATGCCCCGCCAATAACGATATTCTGAGGCGTCAAGGGTTTCAGAATAACGGTATAAATAATGGCATAACCTACAAAAGTGGCAAGTGTCAGCCACATCGTCAATTCATTGATCCAGTGATATAAAATAAAAAGCCCCGTACCACCAACTAGCATTAGAAAAAATAGTGTTTCAGGAACACTGACTTTCCCAAGGGGCAACGGCCTACCTTTCGTTCTCGCCATCACTGCATCCATTTTTTGTTCTACTAAGCAGTTTAATGCGGCAGCAGCACCAGCAACCAAAGCTATTCCGATAGTCCCTAAAAATAACGTGTCTAATGGAACTGCACCTGGTACCGCCAAAAACATCCCAATTACAGCGGTGAAAACAATTAGAGATACAACACGTGGTTTTGTTAATCGATAAAATTGATTGATACGAGTTGCAGTATCGTGCCAGGTAATACTTGTTGCCATTGTTGTCGATCTCCTTTGTTCATTATTTCAAGTAAAGTTGCTCTTCTCTACCTGATTAAATTCAATTCTAAATAAAGAGTCCAGCTGAATTTAGTTTAATGCTCCAACTGTGATACATGCAATAACCGTTTAATATCGTGACCCATTTTGGTACCATCAATCTTCTCTGGAAACCTCATCATTAGATTGCCTATTGGGTCGATCAGATAGATATGCTTCGTTTGCACATCTTTGGTTTCTATCAAATCAAGCATTTCACTTTCTGCAGCACTCACAAAATAGGTTCCTTCGTATTGCTTCATCAATTCTGAATCGGGTTGAATTTTGTCATTAACAAGAAAAACCCTCTCAATACGGTGTTTTTCTTTACCTTGAACCATGCGAACTTGCCGCATAAAATATAATTTATTTTTACAAATTTCATCACAATTACCAGAATCTACTGCCAGCAGAACCCATTTTCCATGTAGATCCTTCATGCGAAGAATCGTATTATCAACCACGTTCGTTCCTTTTCCAGAAACTTTAACGATGGGTATCAAATCCCCATAATGACTACTTTGTGGTCTGTAATCTATAAAGAATAAGGCATAAGATATCAATATTGGCGCACTCATCAGAGCAAGCAGCAATAAAAACTTACGACGATTTGATTTCGCTCTTTGTATAACTTCGTTTGACATTCAGTACTATAAAAATAATTAATGTTGCAATAGCCAATGAAAACCACTGAATCGCGTAACCAATATTTTTACTCGCTCCAGAATCTGGTTTATCCCAATCTCTTAATAAGCCATCATTTATATCATTCTTTTGCAACACTAAAATGGGTTGCATATTCAATCCTGTTTCATCTTGATAACGTTGCAGATCAAATTTATCCCAAACTACTCCCCTAATAAATTCTTCTGCAAGTGTCAAAGTTCTTATTTCCGGCGATATCACTGTTCCAATTAATGTCACTTCGCCCTCAATAAGTTGTATCTTTGGCAAAATTAATCTATCTTTGCCCAATTCAATCCAGCCTCTATTTATGGGTACATATAATGTGCTATTTGAAATTCTCATCGGCGTTATAACATGATACCCAGCACGGCGTTGATAAGTTTTATTATCTAATAATATAGTTTTATCATTCGCAAATTCGCCACGTATCTCAACCTCACGGTATTCAAAATCCTTGAGTCTAACTAATACTGCCGGCAAATTTATTGGAGATTGTTTTGTGTACAGCTGAATTTGTTCATGTTTTGTTGTCTTTTCTTCCGCTCGATTTAGCTGCCATCGTCCTAAAGAACTAAAGATCAAAACAAAAACAATCATCAGGATAATTGCCCAGATTTTTGGCTCAAAACGATATCCCAATATGCTCATTCTAGTTCGCTCATTAGTAACATCGCAAAAACCATTTATGAAAAGCAGTATTATCTTTATCTAAATGCAAATTTCATTCAAAACCACTAATTTTCCTAAGGTTTTTCTACTATACCACCTTCTTTTAGTTCCAGTTCTCACATTCGTGTGATTCTTTTTTCAAGAATCTAAAAAAGATCATGTAAGAACTGGAGTTCTTATGAACTACATTAAATACACAAAAACAAATAATCCTAACCATACCACGTCAACAAAGTGCCAGTACCATGCCACACCTTCAAATCCGAAATGATGCTCTGGCGTAAAATGACCAGCAGCACTCCGAAAATAAATTACCGTTAACATGATAGTGCCAATCGTTACATGGAATCCATGGAAACCAGTTAACATGAAAAAAGTTGAACCGTAAGCTCCCGTTGTCAGTTTCAGATTCAAGTCATTATAAGCGTGTACGTATTCATATGCTTGGCATGCAATAAACAGTGCGCCAAGGAATATAGTAGCTAATAACCATTTTTTAAGTCCCGCACGATCATTTTTTTTCAAAGCCCAATGTGCATATGTTACAGTTACACCCGAAGTCAACAGCAAGAATGTATTAAAGGCCGGTAACCCCCAAGCACCCATTGATGTAAATTCAGGATGCGTTCCTGGTCCTGCAGTTGGCCAAATGCCACTATATGCAGCCCAAAATGAATTACCTAATACCGTGCTTTCTTCTGCCAGCCAAGGTATGGATAAGTTACGCATATACCATAATGCACCGAAGAACGCACAGAAAAACATTACTTCAGTAAAAATAAACCAACTCATTCCCCAGCGGAAAGAAAGATCTACTTGCTCACCGTATTTTCCGGCTTCACTTTCTCTGGCTACTGTTCCAAACCAACCAAACAACATATAAATCAGAATAGCAAAACCTATTGCTAACAATCCGTATCCTAGCTCCATCTTATTCATAGTTAATGCTGCGCCTGATCCCATGAATAAGATTGCTGTTGATCCAATGATTGGATACATCGATGGAGCTGGAACGAAATAATGCCCATGTCCAGATTCGTGACTCATTCTTTATCTCCTCCTACTTATGATTATTCAATTTCTAACTAACAACCAATCTAACTACCAGCATTACACACAAAACAAACAATATAGCTCCAATAATTCCGCCAATAATAACTTGCACAGGAGTCAATGATTCTGCATCAGATTCCAGGTCGCTTTTTTTTCTGATGCCCATAAAAGCAAACATCACAGCCTTAGCGATTTTCCAGATATCTATCTTTTTTTTCTTCTGCTCAATATTATTATTTGTCATTTTCTAATTGCACTAGCACCACCCGGCAATTCAAAAAAAGTATATGAGATCGTTACCGTGTGTATCTCTGGGGGCAAATCCGGTTCAATAACAAACTGAACCGGCATTTGCCTTGTTTCATTTGGCTTTAGCACCTGTTTTGTAAAACAAAAACACTCAAACTTCTTCAAGTATTTTTCCAGATTGCGTGGACTATAACTCGGTATTGCTTGCCCGTTAATTTCGCGATCTGAATTATTAGTAATTTCATACATCACATCGACAGGTTCACCGGGATGAATCTTCACACTAGATTGAAGTGGTTTGAATTGCCATGGCAAACCTCTCGTGTTGGCATCAAGCTCCACAGTTATCCAACGTGCTTCATCCACCCGATTTTCTTTAACCCGAATATCCGGTTGCAGTAAATTATTCACTCCGGTCACTTCACAAAATTTCTCATAAAACGGCACCAACGCAAAACCAAATACAAACATAATCAATGCGAAAATCAACAACTTTTTCTTCATCAAATTATTTGCTTTTGTATCAGTATTGCTTACCATTCTTTCAATATTACCGTCAAATAAATCGCTACAACCATAATCAACAAAAAGATCGCCGTTTTATACTTTCCACGACCTCTTCCTGTTTCTGACTCTTGTGACATCATTACTTTTTCTCTTTCTTATCTTTTTAATTCACAACAGGTGGTTTCTCAAAACTGTGATAAGGTGCTGGTGATGGCAAATGTGTCCATTCCAGTGTTGTAGCGCCATCCCATGGTTTTTGAGGCGCTTTTTCCCCACTGCGAATACAGCTAATCATAATATAGAGAAAAAGAAGTTGCGTTAAACCAAATCCAAATGCTCCAATGCTAGAAATCATATTGAAATCTGCAAATTGCAAGTTGTAATCAGGAATTCTACGCGGCATACCTGCCAAGCCCAGGAAGTGCTGTACAAAGAAGGTCAGGTTAAAGAAGAACATAGATAACCAAAAATGCCATTTACCCAATGTTTCATTGTACATACGACCAGACCATTTGGGTATCCAGTAATATGCACCAGCAAATAATGCAAACAACGCACCCGATACCAACACATAATGGAAATGCGCAATTACATAATAGGTATCTTGGACTTGAATATCAATTGGTACGATTGCACAAATCACACCGCTAAACCCACCAAGCACAAACAAGAATATAAAGCCTATCGAAAACAACATAGGTGTTTCAAATGTCATTGAACCTTGCCACATCGTAGCAGTCCAGTTGAATACCTTAACACCTGTTGGCACAGCAATTAACATGGTTGCGTACATAAAAAACAATTGACCTACCGTAGGCATACCAGCTGTAAACATGTGATGTGCCCAAACCACACAAGATAGAATCGCAATTGAAGCGGTCGCATAAACCATCGATGAATAGCCAAAAAGGGGTTTGCGTGAAAACGTTGGGATAATTTCCGAAACGATTCCAAACGCTGGCAATATCATAATATAAACCTCAGGATGCCCGAAGAACCAGAAGACATGCTGAAATAGCACCGGATCTCCACCCCCTGCAGCATTAAAGAAACTAGTGCCAAAGTGCCGATCAGTCAACAACATTGTTACGGTTCCTGCCAAAACAGGCATTACCAACACTAATAGATATGCAGTAATCAACCATGTCCATACAAACATCGGCATTTTCATTAATGTCATGCCAGGTGCACGCATATTCAAAATGGTTGTAATAATATTGATAGACCCCATGATCGAAGAAGCACCTAAGATATGTACCGAAAATATCATCAGATCCACTCCCAGACCACCCTGCACAGAAAGTGGTGGATAGAATGTCCATCCGCCCGCTGCTGCACCACCAGGCACGAAGAAAGAACTAACTAACAATGTCGCCGCTACTGGCAGCAACCAGAAGCTCCAGTTATTCATCCGAGCAAATGCCATATCTGGAGCGCCAATCATCATAGGCACTTGCCAGTTAGCAAAGCCCACAAATGCAGGCATAATTGCTCCAAAAACCATAATCAATCCGTGCAACGTTGTAAACTGATTAAATAATTCCGGTTCCAGTATTTGAATACCTGGTTGATATAACTCTGCGCGAATTCCCATCGCCAGAAAACCGCCCACCAGAAACATTGTAAAACTGAACCATAAATACATCGTACCAATATCTTTATGGTTAGTCGTGGTAACCCAACGCATTATTCCACTGGGATGATGATCATCATGTCCGTGACTATGTGCGTCACCGTGTACTGCTGCCATAGCTATCTCCTTTTAACCTAATTACCTATTTTTCCACATGCATTGATGTTTTAATTGCCGATGTGTTTTGAGTACTCACCCATTTCGTATAATCATCCGCTTCCATCACCTCTACCACAATCGGCATAAATCCGTGATCTTTACCGCACAATTCAGCACATTGACCACGATAGATACCGGCCTTATCGGCTGTGAACCAAGTGTCACGGATAAAACCCGGAATAGCATCTTGTTTAATACCTAACGCAGGCACCCACCAAGCATGAAGCACATCATTTGCTGTCAAAATAATACGAACTTTTTTACCCACTGGAACTACAACGCGATTATCAACTTCTAATAAATAATGTTCGCCCTTGGGTTCCTTATTTTCGACTTGAGATTTTGGCGTTGACAGTTTACTAAAGAAACTGATTCCCTCACCTTCCCCCTGAAGGTAGTCGTAACCCCACATCCACTGATAACCGGTGGCCTTTATGGTCATATCAGGACTTGATGTATCTTTCATCTCTATGATTGTCTTCGTTGCAGGTAGAGCCATCACAACAAGAATAGCAACTGGGATTGCAGTCCAAATAATTTCCACAACGGTACTATGATGAAAATTTGCCGCTTTATAACCCAAAGATTTACGGTGTTTCAGTATGGAGTAAAACATAACTCCAAAAACGGCAACAAATATGGCCAAACAAATCCACATAAGCCAAATATGCATATCATAGATATCTTTCGCTATGATACTCTGCGGCTCGGGTAAATTATATTTAGACCCTACCGCCATGCTTGAGTACAAAGCGAGAGCGGCTACCCCCGCCAGGGTTGCTACTAATTTACTTCTCATATTTTCCCCCACATGATTACTGATTTACAGACCCTAGGCTCAACTACGGCGTTTATTTCTAACGCTCATCTGTCGCAGCCAGTATACGGAAGCCATACATAACAATCTTGCTTTACAACTATTAGGATTGACGGTTATTAAATTTCTTTGGCTCAATTTCATTATTATCCGCAACTTAGATTTTCTTAGCTATGGATATCATCCATATTCTAATTAATCGAGCGGAAATTTTAGCATGCTGACGCTACCCTAACAAGGGAAAATCATGATTTTTATAGCAATAATCCATGATTATAAAATGGTATTGCCAATCATTACCTGTACATTTAAAGTCAAAAATTTTTAGCTTGACTCAGAATTCATTTTCACAATTTTTTCTATGCCACTACAGCTCTCACCTTTAATTTTCTGGTGTTAGAAAATCCCCCTAATAATCAATTTCACGATTTCATGAGAAAACTTCATTCCTATCATCGACATCAGCATTGAAATACCCACATAAAGCCTAGCAAATCAGACACTATCAGAAAACCTTCTGTTTTGTTGACTAGCATCGACGAACAATCACCTCCTTCCTCACTTCCATCCAGAAAAACTTGAATGAGTCATTGCAACAATCCATCCGAAATATGGTAGACTATTGAGTTCAAAGATTTTCATACGGATCAAAAGTTAAAATGGCAAGAATATGTGAAGTAACCCAAAAAAAACCAATGTCTGGTCACAATGTTTCTCATGCAAACAATAAAACCAAGAGGCGATTTCTACCAAATCTTCAGCACCGTAGGTTTTGGGTTGAGAGCGAGAATCGTTGGATTAGCCTTCGTTTATCGAATGCCGCACTACGCACGATAGACAAAAATGGCATTGACGAGGTGCTGGCAAAATTACGTTCAGATAAATAATTGTTTATACAGTTACTGTTGATCTTAATTTTTCTAATGTAATTAAAGGAATTTGCGATGCGTGAAAAAATAAAACTTGAATCTTCTGCAGGAACAGGGCATTTTTATACAACGACCAAAAACAAACGAGCTAAGCCAGAAAAACTAGAAATCAAAAAATTTGATCCCGTAGCCCGCAAACACGTCATTTATAAAGAAACAAAATTAAAGTAATCTTTTTATGGTTACCCTTGTAAAAAAGAAGACCCGTTTTTTTAACGGGTCTTCTTTTTTAGTATTACCCTAGGAAGGGTTAAGCATAGCAACGCAAACTTTGCGAGAATGTCCTCAACACTTCAATCCCACTTTCCTCTGCACGTTTACACCAATCCTCTAATTGCTTTACCAATTCCTCTGTCGATGCGGTTGAACGTTGCCAAATTCCAATCAATTCCTCTCGCATTACATACATTTTATCCAACTCTCTTGCCTGCGCACTACTCAAAACCTGACTCAATTTTTCCTTTTCATGCGCATGCAATGTTCTAGAATCAGCCATCACCCAACGCTTCAACGTTGGTTTATCAATACCGTACTCTGCAATAGCTTCTTTCAATCCATCCATTTCGTTTGCAAAAGCTTGCTGCAACGATTTAGTATATTTTGCAAGTACTTCGTAGCGATGAGAAATAACTGCCTGTAATGTATCTAAATCACAGCAATCTTTTTGTTTATTCATTCGTAGCTTGGGTGCTGTTTTCTTCACTTTTGCCAAACCAAGCGCTTGCAAAATACAAATATAAAGCCAACCAATGTCGAATTCATACCACTTATTAGACAATCGAGCAGATGTCGCAAAAGCATGATGATTGTTATGCAATTCTTCACCCCCTATCAAAATACCCCAAGGAACAATGTTTCTACTCGCATCTTCCGCTTGAAAATTACGATAACCCCAATAATGCCCAACACCATTAATAATGCCAGCAGCAAAAATTGGTGCCCATAACATTTGTACTGCCCAGATAGTAATACCAATTGGACCAAATAAAATCACATCAATGATCAACATCAATGCAACACCTTTTGCACTATGCTTAGTATAGACATTGCGTTCCACCCAATCATCAGGGGTGCCGTATCCATATCGATCCAAGGTTTCTTGATTTTTTGCTTCTGCCCTATATAGCTCAGAACCTTCCAGCAACACTTTCTTGATGCCCACAGTCACCGGACTATGCGGGTCAGCTTTAGTTTCGCACTTAGCATGATGTTTACGGTGAACTGCTGTCCACTGTTTTGTCACCATCCCTGTCGTGAGCCACAGCCAAAAACGAAAAAAATGACTCACTATTGGATGCAATTCAAGCGCACGGTGCGCAGAATGACGGTGCAGATAAATCGTAATACTCGCAATTGTTATATGCGTCATCACCAGTGTAATAACAACATACCCCCACCAAGGCATATCTGTAACACCAGACACTAAATTAAGAAAATCCGAAATCATTTCACGAAAATCCTTTTAAAGAATTCTTAATACTTAATAAACTGACTCCTGCTTTGCACAAACCAAAGCTACTAGAATCATCCCCATAAACTACATTTACCCTACAAAAACTCTGTAGAAACTCTAGGACTCTAAGATATTATTGAGTATGCACAATAATATTTTTTTCAATCCCTTTATCATAAGGCTTTATTTACGTTAATTTTTATACTCATTATGAATACAATCACTTACTTACAAGCTGATAAATTTTAACTGAGCTATTCTACATTGATCTTTCTCTTTATATATAGAAAAAATCGTTAAGATTAAGAATTACTGAATCAAAAATGTAAAATCCAGTGAATATGAATTACAACACATCCGGATACATCACCACTTCTAGCAGCGGCTCGATATCATTTTTATCTTTCTTTATCCACCATACTGAAGATTTCTTCACTTTCAACCCGATTGGCACATCACGAATCAAATGATGAATGACTTCTCCTAACGTCGGCTGATGGCCAACGATTACTACAGCGCCTTGCTTATTTGGCCAATCAGCCGCCGCAAGAATATCTTGAACTGTTGCGCCTGGCGCTATGGCATTGATGGTTTTAAAGTCAAACTCAAGCATTAAAGCGGTTTGCTGCGTACGACTGGTTGGACTAACAAGCACTTCTGTGTTTTCCGGTAGTCTAGCTCTAAGCCAAATAGCTATTTGTTTTGCCTGAGCTCTTCCCCTTGCAGTTAATTGTCTTGCAGAATCAGGAAAACCTTCTTCAGCTTCAGCATGGCGCCATAAAATTAAATCCATAAATTAATTACAAAAATATGCTAATACCTATAAATTTATCAAGCTGTTATTTTTCTCACCATACAACACATTAGGATTTAATCCAGATTTTCGAATCAGTAATAATTTTTGCCTGGATTTATCACCACCCTTTATCTCAATCTGACTAATAGGAACTTGAAAGCAATCCGCAAGAAACCTCACTAGATATTTATTTGCCTTTCCATCAATTGGTAAAACCGCAAGCTTTATCTTCAAAGCCTCCGCATGTAATCCAACAACAGCAGTATTTTTAGCGCCAGGCTGTATATACAACTTCAGAACTAAATTATTTGAATTGTCGTAATGATACCAACCCATTAGTAGTTAAAATACTCAAATCAAAGCATTGTAGCAATTTCCCGATGTACTTCCATAACTATCATCAATAAGACTTGAATCACAAGAAGAACAAAAAGGGGCGACAAATCCACATTCGCAACAAGTGGAACACGATTACGAAAGATATTTAAAAATGGATGAGTAAGGCCATCCAATAAAGGTGCCAATGGAGTATGCGGATTAACCCATGACAAGATAGCTTGCAGAATAACTGCAACCAAAATAATGTACAGCGACATCTTAACAATTTCCACCGCGCCTAATAACAACACACCGGGCAGCGATGTTTCCATATTAACGCTAAAATCATAACCTTGTAAGATAAAGGTACCAAACAAAATAGCGCACTCCAGTAGCCATGCTAGTAATAATGATGACAGATCGGCGCCTCCCCACCCAGGAACAAATCTTCGCACCGGTCGCACCATGAAACTGGTAACGGCAACAAGAAATTGCGAGATCGGATGACGGTATGGAAGACGAAAAAACTGAAAATAAAAACGTAGCAGCAAAGCCAATGAAAAGAAACCGACTACTGTATTCAGCAAAAAAATAAAAATTTGATTAGACATAAGCGTTTCCTGAAAAAATAATATCCAGCAAAGAACAATACCACTTATTTATATTACACAGTCTCTAACGCTGCATTCCTTCATAAATTGCTATATTCATCACTTATTTGACAAGAACGCTGCGCAGCAGAATGAACCGCCATCAGAATTTTTTCTTGGATATTCTCTTGCTCCATTGTTCTAATTGCTTGCTCAGTTGTTCCACCTTTTGAAGTTACTTGCGCACGTAAAATAGCGATATCTTTATCGCTCAAGCTCGCCAATTTACTCGCACCAACAAAAGTCCGCAAACTCAGCTGCTTGGCCTCTTCATGCGACAAGCCTAAAGCAACAGCGGCCTTTTGCAAAGATTCAATAAAATAAAAAACATAAGCAGGCCCACTGCCGGAAATCGCTGTTACAGCGTGCAGCATATCTTCATCTTTAACCCAGAGTGTTAGGCCTACTGCAGTCAGTATGGATTCTGCAATTTCCCTGTCTTCTTCGCTCATATTTGTAGCAGCATACAATCCAGTCATTCCACATTGTATAGATGAGGGAGTGTTTGGCATTGCACGGACTATTCGCGAATACCCTCCCAACCAACGTGCAATATCACTAACGCAAATTCCCGCAACAATTGAAATAATGAGTTGGTGCTTTAGAAAAGGAGAAAGTTGTTGTGTCAAATCATACAACTGCTGTGGCTTAACGGACAGCACAATCACGTCTGTATCAATCACACCACTTTCAAGGTCAGCCAGTGCTGATACACCAAACATATTTTTAATCTTTTCGCGGTTTTCTGCATTCACCTCTACCACATGAAGCTGCTTTGCCAAATAGCCTTGTTGCAACAGCCCATTGATTAACGCAGAAGCCATGTTACCGCCTCCAATGAATGTAATATTCATAATTATCAGGATTTCCTTTTCACTCTAAGACAGTAAATGAAGCGTCATAGTTATTTTAATGTTGGCACTCTGCACAATAAAAACTAGAGCGTTGAGCTTGTTTGATTTGCTTGATTACATGGGCACACTTTTTGCAGTTCTGATTGCCACGCGCGTACACCCAATATTGATACTGAAAATATCCTTTATTACCACTACTATCAACAAAATTACGCAAAGAACTACCACCAGCTGCAATAGCCTGCCTTAGAAGTAATTTAATTGTACCAACCAACTTTTCATAACGTTTCAAGCCAATTCTTCCCGCTGCTATTTTGGGATTAATTCCCGCCAAAAACAACGCTTCATTCGCATAAATATTCCCAACACCAACAACAATTCGATTGTTCATTAGTGTTTGCTTGATATTTACACGTGATCCTCGAGTTTGCCTAAGTAAATAGCTCGCGTCGAAGTTTTCTGTGAGTGGCTCAGGCCCCAGGTTACTCAGAAGTGGATGTTGAAAGACATCCCCTTCATGCCACAACACTGCTCCGAAGCGCCTAGGATCCCGCAATCTTAGTACTGTTCGATCGTGCAACACTATATCAAAGTGATCATGCTTTTCCGGTAAATCAACGGAAGCTTTCTTTTTTCCTTGCAGTACCCGTAAACTTCCTGACATTCCCAAATAAATTAGTAATGTTCCTATACGACAATCGAATAGTAAAAATTTTGCCCGTCTTGAAACGCTCTGAATGGTCACTCGAGGTAATATCGACGGAAGATTATCGGGTATAGGCCAACGCAATCGTGGATTTCTTATAATAATCTGCTCAATAGAATGCCCTTCCAAATAAGGTGCAATACCTAACCGAGTAACCTCAACTTCAGGAAGTTCTGGCATATGCTTCGACCACATTAAAATTTGGAATTTGAATTTGATAAATGACTAAATTACTTACCCTGCACAAAAAATCAGAATAGGTAGGGATATTAGAACAAAACTCATATTGATAACAAATATAAGGCTTCTGCATGTCGTTTTTCCATCATTTATAGAAATAAATACTTACTAGTTTTCCTGAACAAACCCAATTAATTATTTATACAAAGACCGCAAAATTCAAGTAGTTTCCAAATCGATACAAACAAGCAAATTCGTTGTAATTTAACAACACCCTATCTAGAAAAAACAACAAATTATTGTATAATTGAACAATGAAAAGCATGAAGTAGTACAATCGGATTGACACTAAAATACTCAGTGCAGCTTCTTCACACACATTAATAGTAATTTTAGAATCGTATTTTTATTTTAAAGGACAACAGCATGAAGAAAATGTCTACCCCAAAAACACTCATTGGAATGGCTTTCATACCAATGCTACTTTCCGGAGCCATTGTAGCGCAAGCTGCCATGCAATCGGGTGTCGACCAGGATCCTTCCTTAAACAAAATCGAAGCATATGCGGTTGATGATCGAGGCATAGTCTCCAGAAATACTACTGGTTTATGCTGGCGCACCGGTTATTGGACACCTGCCATGGCTATCCCAGAATGTGATCCAGAATTGTTTAAAAAACCTGAAATTGCAGTAGCTCCTCCACCAGCTCCAGTAGCTAAAAAAGTCACTTTTTCAGCAGATGCTTTGTTTGATTTTGATAAAGCGACTCTAAAACCTGAAGGTATTCGCTCACTTGATGAATTTTCAAGTGGAATTCAAACGGTCACATATGAACGTATACATGTAGAAGGTCATGCAGATCGAATTGGTTCAGATGATTACAATCATCGACTTTCTCACAGACGTGCTGAAGCAGTAAAAGCGTATCTAGCATCAAAAGGAATTGATCCAGCAAAAATTTCAGTCGAAGGTAAAGGCGAAGTCAACCCAGTGACTGGTAATACATGTAATCACATCAAAAATAGCAAAGAGCTAAAACAATGTCTTGCACCTGATCGTCGAGTGGATATCGAAACCATTGGCATCCAGCAATAAATAGAAACTCCTTAAATAAAAAACCCTGTCTATACAGGGTTTTTTATTTATATGCAGCTATATACGAATAGCCTCAAGATAAACTACTTGAGATCTCATAAAGTCAAATCGACTGCCTTTTGGCATAGATTCAAAAAGCCTCATAAATCAGAGCTCCATCAACATCAATAATGATATCATTCGAACCGTTCGTCGATTTTAGGAACAAAAATATATGAATCATTACGATGATGGTAGCACTAATGCTGATCCACTCGAACTAGAAAAATTTAGTCAGCTAGCTCACCGCTGGTGGGATCCAAATAGTGAATTCAAACCATTGCATGAGATCAATCCACTTCGACTCAATTATATTGATGAATTGGCAAGACTCTCCGAAAAAAAAGTACTTGATGTCGGTTGCGGTGGAGGTATTTTATCGGAGGGTATGGCATCCAAAGGTGCTCATGTCACCGGTATCGATCTTGGCGAGAAAGCACTTAAAGTCGCAAAACTCCATTTACTAGAAAGTAAATACCAAATCGACTACCGCAAAATCGCTGTCGAATCTTTAGCAAAAGAACAACCACATCAATTCGATGTGGTGACTTGCATGGAAATGCTTGAACATGTGCCAGACCCAATGAGTGTGATTCGCGCCTGTGCCGAGCTTGTCAAACCAAGTGGTTGGGTATTCTTTTCAACTATTAACCGTAATCCTAAGTCCTACTTATTTGCCATCATTGGCGCAGAATACCTACTAAAGCTACTGCCGCGCGGCACGCACGACTATGCAAAATTCATCAAGCCCTCAGAACTTGCGCGCATGGCACGCAATGCAAACTTACTCGATGGAAAATTAATCGGCATGACTTACAACCCAATCAGCAAAACTTATGCACTGGAAAATGATACCCATGTTAATTACATCATGGCTTATCGCAGTTAATTTCACTCTTATTACCCCCCACCACAATGATTAAAGCTGTTCTGTTTGACTTTGATGGAACTTTAGCAGATACCGCTCCCGATCTCGGCCACGCGCTTAATCAACAACGTATCATACGTGGATTGCCTGAGTTACCCATTGAACAAATTCGCCCAATTGCATCAGCCGGGTCACGCGGACTTCTTGAACTCGGCTTTAACATTAAACCAGGCCATCATAATTACGAAACTATGCGTGATGAATTCCTAGATTTCTATACACGACGACTATGTCACGATACATGCCTATTTCCAGGTATCAGTGAATTATTAGAACAATTACGACTCCGTAATCTTCCCTGGGGTATTGTCACTAACAAACCAGCACGTTTTACTCGACCACTCTTGAAAATACTGGGGCTCGACCAGCAAACTGCTTGCGTCATTTGTGGCGATGAAGTCAACCACACCAAGCCACACCCCGAATCTCTACTTAAAGCCAGTAAATATATAAATACTATCCCGGAAGAATGCCTGTACCTAGGAGACGACATACGAGATGTTCACGCCAGCCTAGCTGCGGGCATCCTTCCAATCGTCGCTCGCTATGGTTACCTAGGAAGTAGCGAGCCGCCAGAGAAGTGGGGTGCAAAGTATTTAATCGATCATCCTCACGAATTACTTTCCTATTTATAGACTTATATATTTATAAGCACCTCTGTCAAATCTGCTAGAATACTAACGGAAGCGTGAACTTTTCAGTTTCATCACTATCAGATACATTATCAAAACAAACGCCGGGGACGATCTGGTTTCGACGTGGGTTGCAAAGCAGCGCAGGGCATACCGAGGATCAGATTACCTCGTAAATCCATCTGAAAACAATAGTCGCAAACGACGAAAACTACGCTTTAGCCGCTTAATTCGGCTAGCCTCTGTACCGGTGGGCCTCAACGCCGGGTCTGGTAACAGACAGCAGAGTCACTAACGAGGATCGCGTTCCGTAGGGTCACTTTACAGAACGTTAAACGATAGGTGACTCGCCTGTCACCAGCTTGCCAATTGGCGGTTGCCAGGTTAAAACAAATAATATGGCTAAGTATGTAGAACTGTCTGTAGAGGACTTGCGGACGCGGGTTCGATTCCCGCCGTCTCCACCAAATTTAAGTTTCAAATAGTTTCACGTAGTATCAAATTCCTTGAATTAGCTGGTTTTAACAGGAATTGATAGCTTCAGACTGTATCATAAAGTATCTGTACATACCACCAATTTGCTGGTATTTTTGTTGGTAGTTTCGATACCATCAATTTTGATACCAACAAATGATCACGGGTGTACTGATTTGGCAAGCCAAGTCTAAGGATAAGCCTTACAAGGTAAGCGATGGCGGCGGCCTTTATCTTCTCATTAACGCCACAGGCAAATACTGGCGGCTGAACTATCGCTTCGCTGGTAGGCAGAAAACCTTGGCGGTAGGTGTTTATCCAGTGGTATCACTTATTGACGCAAGAAAGAAGCGTGAAGAAGCCAAGGCGTTGTTAGCCAAAAATATCGATCCTTCGGTGACCAAAGCATTGAACAAACAGGCGATACGTACCGCAGCAGAGAACACTTTCCAAGCTATCGCGTTGGAATGGTATGCAAAAATCAGCACACCTGGACAGAATCAACCGCTAAAACAATTTTCCGTTTTCTTGAAAAAGATATCTTTCCGTGGGTAGGCAATCGCCCGATCAAAGATGTAGCCGCACAGGATTTACTGACAGCACTGCGTAAGATTCAAAGCCGTGGCGCCCATGAGAAAGCACGTAGATGCAGAATGTATGCAGGTATGGTCGCTATGCGCGGTTGCTACTGGACGCGCTGAACGCGACCCTAGCGCAGATTTAAAAGGTGCACTGATACCCGTTAAAGTCAAACATCATGCCAGCGTTACCGATCCCAAAGCCATTGGCGCACTCATTCGCGCTATAAACGGTTATACGGGCTCTTTCGTTACTAAGTGCGCCCTTATAGCCTTGCCCCGCTTGTTTTCGTTCGCCCTGGTGAATTACGCCATGCGGAATGGGCAGAGATCGACTTCGACAAAAAAGAATGGCGCATTGCTGCACAGAAAATGAAAATGCGTGAACAACATATTGTTCCCCTGTCTCATCAAGCCATTGAGATATTGCAATCCATTCACTTACTGACGGGCAGCGATCAGTATGTTTTCCCCAGTATTAGAAGCCCTTCCCGACCCATGTCAGAAAATACCATCAACGCCGCACTTAGACGGCTAGGTTATGAAAAGAACGAAATGACGTGGTTTACTGAAACCGGACACTCCAGTTAAGAGAAAATAGCGTAATTGGAGGAAGAAATGGTAACGAGGAAACAATATACAAAAGAATTTAAATTAGATGCGATCAGCCTGGTATTGGATCAGGGTCACACGACGTCAGAAGTATCACAAAACCTTGAGATCACGCCCAATATGTTGAGGAGGTGGATCAGGGAATACCAGGCAGATGATGCTGACCAGTCATTCCGGGGTAATGGGAAACTGACGCCAGAGCAGGAAGAAATCCGGCAGTTGAAAGCGCAAATCAAGCAACTCAAGCTGGAGAGGGAAATACTAAAGGAAGCGACGGTCTTTTTCGCGAAAGAAACGAAGTGAAGTATTCGTTCATTACCCAAAGGAAAAAGACCTATCCTGTTGGCTTGATGTGCCAACTCATGGGTGTAAGTCGTAGCGCCTACTATGATTACGTTCGGTGCGTTGATAATTGTTCTGAACGCCAGCGTCCCGAGGGAATACTTGAAGCGGTTCGGGATATAGCAAAATCCAGCAATTATAGTTATGGCAGCCGCAGAATCGGAAAGGCGCTGAATGCGCTGGGTTATCCGGTTGGTCGCTGGAAAGCTCGAAGCCTGATGCGGGAAGCCGGTGTGCAAGTCAAGCATCGCAGGAAATACAAAGTGACAACCCATAGCGATCACAAACAGCCGGTATTTGAGAACAAGCTAAATCGGCAGTTTGATGTTGCAGCCCCCAATCAAGTCTACGTTGGCGACATCACTTACATTTGGACTCGGGAAGGCTGGCTGTATCTGGCGGTGGTCATTGATTTATTTTCCAGGAAAGTGGTCGGCTGGAGCATGAGTCCAAGAATGAAGGCCAGACTGGTTTGTGATGCATTAAGAATGGCTATCTGGCAGCGTCAGCCGCAAGCAGGACTGATAGTACAGCAGGACTCGCGGGTCGCAATATGCCAGCAGGGAGCACCGGAAGCTTCTGGAAATACACGGCTTTGTGGGTAGTATGAGCCGCACTGGCGATTGTTTCGATAATGCTGTGGCGGAAAGCTTTTTCGGCAGCCTCAAACAGGAGCGAATCCACTGGCGCCATTATCAAACTCGTTTCTCAGCTCAGCAAGATGTGTTGCAGTACATTTCCATGTTTTATAACAGTCATCGACTGCACTCATACTTGGGGTACAAGAGCCCAAATCAATATGAGGTAGAAATTGAAAATGTAAAAAAAGTTGCTTAACTGGGTTGTCCGGTTTTACTTGACCAGATCAGTCTTTTATGGCCAGGGACAATCTATTTTGGATGAAAGAGAAAAAATAAAACGGCGAACCTTAGCTTTGCGACGCCAGATGTTTTATGCTAAAAAATTAACAAACTCAGGCCTGATGAGCTAAAACATCTCTCAATCTAGGCAATCATCTGTCCAACTTGCTTTGACGACGTACAATTAAGTTTCAGTACATCCACTACTCCTAGCTGGAAAAAATTTGGTACAGAAATTTCCGCCGCACTCAGCAGTATATTTTCACAAAACTTTCCCAGATTACCGCAGAATTAACTACTCGTTATGCTAAAACCGCCGAATCTTGATAATTGTTTTTGCTAAAAAAAGGGGGAAAATCACTGTAATTGAGGCTTAAATGATTTCATTTATTCATTACCATAATGCTAATGAATACTGTGGTCTTATTCGCCTCACTATCAATAATCCCCGTCGGCGACATTACTTTCTAAATATTAATTACTCGTGATTTTATTGCGCTGCCCAAAAACGCTATTCCATCTGAGGTATTTGCTCTTCATTATTTTTTGCTGCCTAGCACATTTTGCAGTGGCTGAAAGTAAAACTGTAGGTAGCTCCAAACCTAAAGATAATGATTTGTTCGCGCTTGGTATCGAGGAGTTGATGAAAATTGAAGTAACCTCTGCATCAAGACGTTCACAGAAACTCTCTGAAGTACCTTCCGCAATTTTTGTAATTACACAAGATGATATTCGCCGCTCGGGTGCAACCAGTATTCCTGAAGCTTTACGTATGGCTCCAGGTGTCGAAGTCGCTCGCTTAGGCACGGACAAATGGTCAATCAGCGTGCGTGGTTTTAATGGACGTTTTGCTAACAAACTACAAGTCCTGATGGATGGTCGCAGTGTCTATACACCGCTGTTTTCCGGGGTAATATGGAGTCAGCAAGATACTTTCATGGAAGATATCGAGCGCATCGAAGTCATTCGCGGCCCTGGTGCAACTGTGTGGGGAGCTAACGCTGTCAATGGAGTGATTAATATCATCACTAAGAAAGCTGCCGATACGCAAGGTACCTTGCTAACAACCGGTGGTGGTAGCTTTGAACGTGGCTTTGTGGGTGTGCGCTATGGCGGTAAGTTTAACGAAGCAACACCCTTTCGCATTTATGCCAAGGCATTCAGCAGAGATCCTATGAGTTCTTTATCGGGAGCGAATGTGAAGGATGATTGGCAGTCTGCCAGGGCAGGTTTTAGATTGGATCATAACCGTGGAATTGATCAACTGACGGTGCAGGGCGATATTTTCATTAATCGGATCGGCGATAGTCTACTGCAACCTTCATTAACAGCGCCTTTCACGCGACTCGAAATTGCGGATGCCAAAGAAATAGGTGGCAACATCCGCTTGCGCTGGGATCGGAATTTCTCGGATAAGTCTTCCATCATGCTACAAACCTATTATGACCGGATACATAACCAGCTAGCACCATGGACAAAATACGCCGAAAGCTTTGATGTGGATTTTCAGCACCGTTTGCCCGTTTTTACGCATCACGATGTAACTTGGGGCATTAATTATCGTTTGTATAACAATAACGTGCCAGCGGCAGAGCTTACAGTTTTTACCCCGCACCAGAAGACCAATCACAATATCAGCGCATTTGTCCGCGATGAGATCACTTTGTTGCCGGACCAATTGCGTTTATCACTGGGCACAAGGATTGATCATAATGATTTCACTGGTTTAGAGGTACAGCCAAGCGGGCGTTTGATATGGACTCCCAATGAGCAGAACTCACTTTGGATGTCAATATCGCGTGCGGTACGCACACCTTCCCGTGGTGAGAATGACGTCACGATTGCGGGCAGAGTGATGCAATCATTCCCAGGCATGCCCACATCACCCATTCCGATCATGATGGTAGTGCAGGGCAACAATCGTTTTAATTCCGAAAAATTGATTGCTTATGAATTGGGTTATCGCCATCAATTTGCATCGAACGCATCGATTGATATTGCTAGTTTCTTCAACGATTATAGTCAATTGCGGGACTTCAGATTCGGTCAGATGACACCAGGTTCTGGTATCCATCCCCACATGATTTTACCCATTTTTTTTGCTAATCAAGCTTCTGCACATTCCTATGGCGCGGAAGCTTCAGTCGATTGGCGGCCATATGAAAAATGGCGCCTGCAGGGTAGCTATTCCTATCTGAATATTCATATGAATTCTAGTGCTGAATTCAAACAATTGGACTCAACCTCGGGCGGCGCGGATAAGGCCAGTCCGCATCAACAATTCTCTTTCCGCTCCAATTATGATTTTTCAGAGAGATTGCAACTCAATCTCTGGTTGCGTTATGTCAGTGGCTTGACATTCTACAATATCCCCAATTATGTCACGATGGATGCCAAGCTCGCCTGGAAGCCACTTAGAAACATCGAAGCTTTTGTTGTTGGACAAAATTTGCTGAGTCAGCAGCATCAAGAATCCCAATCCGATTTCATTCCATCAATACCTACCTATATACCCAGAGGAATTTACGCTGGTGTCGAATGGCGCTTCTAACTGAGTGCCTAAATTTTATACAGAATGAGTGTATTCAATACACTCATAATACGATAACTTATGAAATGCTGCCTTAGCCAGGAAAGAGCGCGGGTAGTATTAACGGATTGCCCGCTGAGATGTTCAGAATGGTCGGTATAAACTTTGAATCGTGCTGGTGCGCGATAGAGATTTAATGATATCAATATTCGCCCATGATACCTCTGAAATAGATTTCAACTGGTATTCCATTCATCAAACGATTATTGACTGGATCAATAAATTCCATTTGTGCAAGGATCGCCGAACGCACAACTTCAAGTGGGCCATTTTCATCAGAAATGGATTTTTGTACGATACCGGGGACAGCAATAATTTTTGCTTTGGCGACCTCGCCATTAGGAAATTTGACTTGAGCAATCTGCCCAGCGACAGCATAGTCCTGATATTTCGGCGGAATAAATGCATCAATATAGACCGTATCCGGAGAAATAATTTCCATCAGCGGTTGACCTTTCCCAAGATATTCCCCTGGTTGCACAAATATTTCAGTCACCATTCCTGCAATGGGCGCAACAAATTTTAGCTGTTCTACTTGATTGCGAATATTATCAAACTCCAACATCCTTTGATTCATATGATTGGTGATCTGGATCATTTCAGGCGTTAGGTTTTGTACACTGTACTGTGCTCTTTGTAACAGCGCCGAATTTTCCAAGGCTGCTTGATATTGGCTGCGAATCGTCGCTATTTCCGCCTGTGTCGCAGCACCTTGTTGGAATAAGGATTCGTATTGGCGCAAGCGCTTGTGCAAGAAATCCTTTTGTTCTTGCGAGAATTTCAATAGTTGTAGAGAAGCCAATCTGGATTGCCCTGCTTGAGCCAGCAGATTTTGCTTTTCTTTGGTTAACGATGAAACTTCTATCTGTATGCGGTCATGCTGTTCTTGCAACAATGTATTCGCCAATTGCGCTAATGGCTCACCTTCCACCACACTTTGTAATGGCCGTACCAACATCTGCTGAACATGACCATCAACTGGGGCTCGCATCACAAAATTCGTGACCCTGATCCGTCCATTTGCTTCAATCGCAATTTCATCCCAAAGAATCAAACCTAATAAATACAACAAAGGTAAACTAACTACCAATACGATTAAATACCAACGCCAGGATTTACCTAAACGCTTGGCATCACTGTATTGAACAAGCAATCCCCGATCATGATCTGGGCTCATGGTTTCAGGCTGATTAAATCGAATTTTCATAGCGATATTTCTCAAAGTCTTGCCAAGATTGAATGACAATTCCACTAAAATTATGATCCTGAAGCTGCGTATCGAGTCGTTGCATTGCCTTGTCGAAAACAGTAAGTGATTGGTGGAAGTAACTGTTTTCCGGTCCTAATACCGGTTCCAAGCTTTGAGCGAGACTAAAAAACATACTCGGATGTTTATTCATAGCGGCTCTGAGTGTTTTAACAATCGCATTAGTGTTCATTGAGTAATACATAATGGTGATTTCTCGAACCCCCACCTGCTTGAGTTTGCACACAATGCATAAATCGAATGACAAATTGTTATGCAAATAACGGTGATGCATACTGACCCCAACCGGCCAAGGTGAGACAGCCGTTGCTTGGCGAATGGTTTCGATAAATGCGATTAATCGCGCCTTTCCAGTTAAGGCATCTTCAAGCTGATCAGGCTCTATATCCAGATGCATGCCATCAAATTTGATTGCCGAAAGTGAACGGATAATCGTGATTAGCTTGCTTCGATATTGCGGCAAAATCCAACCAGGATCGCCCAATAGCAACTCCACTCTCCTTCCATGACGATGCGCTATCTCGATAAATTGATTGATCTTTCCTGGGTTGACCGAAAAGCTCAAGATTTGTTTTGCATTTAATGAGATTAAAAAGCGATCAATTTTTTCAATGGATTTTTGTCGCCAAAAATACGGACGATCCATTAAATCCTCAAAATTCCACACATAAGTTGCAAACTTCACATCCACTGACTGTGTACTCACGGGTAAAACAAAACCGCTGAATTGCTGCACTTGGTCGTTCTTCCTACCTCCTTGGAGGAACTGCTTTGCCTGGTTTAATGGTTCAATCAGCGAGACGAGATCTGCTTCGGAATCATGTCCTTTGGGTTTAGTACCTCCCACAACTGGAAGTGGGTCAGAAATATATTGACGCAAACGGATATGTATCTTCCAGTGCTCAGATTCGGCTTCGATATATTCTGTCGCGATACGATAATAAGTATTAACCGCTTGCAAATATTTTTCTAATACATCGCCATCCATGACACGGACGCGTAGATTCCTTTCACGTATCAACTCTTTCGCTGCCGCTAGACGAGTATGCAGGAATTTGATTTGTTGAACCGTTTGCTGGTAGTTATTAAAGAGTGTATGAAATTCATGCTGCAACTCTTGCTCACGCCGGGTATATTCACTTCGAAAGCTGATTAGCTGGCTATTCAACCGCGAACGTTCACTTTTTCTGTAATTTACAATCTCGAGCGGCATCCTAAAATTAACGCCAACAGCACCACCATAACCGTATTGCATCGCTTCCGCAGAAGGATGCGGAATGGCCGGCCCAACAAAAGCCGTGGTGGAAACATCCGATTCAATACCTTGCCACTTTTCGGTTTCCCGGGTGTTTTGCAAATTATCGATCTGCGTCCGAATAATTCTTAAATCCGGTTGATCGTAATCCGCCGTAAAATTATTGGTAATTTCCGTCAATACAGGCTTTACCGCCTCGAAAGGCATAACAGTTGAGTTGGTTAAGTGGGATAAACGATTCAGCGCTTGCTCTCGATTATTGTGATACTCAATCCGAGTACGTTCGGCGCGATCAAAAGCGGAGAGAAATTCCAAATAGTCGGACATAAACAACAACCCGGCTTCACGTCTTTTGCTAATAGTATTTTCAAAACCTTCATCTCGCAAGCGAATGTATGCTTCACTCAAAGCCAACATTTTTTGCGAACTCCAGTAAGCTGCATAGCTTTCCTCAAGGAAAGAAGCTGCTAAACGCCTACTCCACCCCAAGCGGATATCTTCAATTTTAACCTGCGTAGCCGCATCATTGACCGCGCGTTGTTGTCTCTCAGCGCTTCCCAGTAAAGGATAGCGAAGCCCAATACGTGCCATGGGATCGAAGAACCTTCCAAAAGGCTCTCTCGCAAAAGGACTTTTTTGATAGCCGACCGAAATGCCACCAAATACTTCCCATCCTCTTTGAGCTTCTTGCGCCAACAAATTAGATTGTTGCGCTTCCAAATCTGCTTGCGCTTTCAGCACTATCGCGGCTTGATCGAGTTTAGAGCCAAAATCATTCAGTAACTTTACCTGCGCAGTCGCATTGAAAGTCAGTAGCGTTAGCAAGAGCCATAGAGAAAAAGCGACCCTTTTCATTGCTTACCCTTTTTAAGCACCCACAGTGGCGCCATGGCAGAATCCAAGTGACCTTTATTAAACATTTGATTGAGAATGGCCACTGCACTCCAGACACGTCCGATAAACTGAAAACCTGGATAAACTGGCAAAACCCAGAAAGCCTGACAATCTTCCAGCTTTCGATCTGAGAGCAGGATCAAATAAAGAATAAATTGAATTGAAACCAGTAAGAAATAAAATACGTATACCAACACCATACTCAACAAGAAAATATGGGTGGGAATCATAACCGCCATATAGAAAGTGTAAATGACGATAGAAAACGGCATGATGACTTGAAATAGAACACCGTACCACAGCAGAAAAATGAAATTCTTCCATCCCATCACAGATGCTGCGATACCGGATTTATGCTTATTTGAATAGATATACCAAGTGTCTCCATCCCAGCGTAAACGCTGCTTGAGAAAATCGAATAAACTTTCAGGTACGTCGGTGTGAGAAACAGCGTTTGGTTCAAAAACGAATTTGAGCTCTGGATAACGCACATGATATTGCTTGATGCGTAAAGTCATATCCAGATCTTCAGCAGTACCTGTATTCCATCCACCAATTTTTTGAATGAAGGATTTTCGGAAAACACCAAATGCACCGGGTACATTGTTAATCGCACTGAGTTGCGTAAAACCGAGCTTGCCCACTTGCATGGTAAGCATGTACTCGAGGTTTTGTAACCGAGTAACCAGCGTATTTTTGGCATTACGTACCCGCATCGGTCCAGTTACGGCAACCGTATTAGGATCCCCAAAATGGGAAACCGCGCTACTGACCATTTGATTATCAAACGAAGTATCACCATCCAAGGCAAAGAAAACCTCACCTTGAGCACGACTCAAACCAGCATTCAGCGAAGAAACCCTCCCTCCCCGTTGGATTTTAGGAAGAATCGTCAAAGAGCGATTGGCGTAATTTTTCACCAAAGGTAGTAATTCCTTGAGTGCCTGATAGGTTGGCAGGTTTTTTTTCACGCCATCAACCGCAGCAATTATTTCGATATGCCCAGGATAAACTTGTTCCAGCAAGGAAAGTACGGTATTTTGCACTGCTTTACCTTCTGAATAGCAGGTGATCGTGCAAGTTACGCGCGGAGAATAAAGAGCGATCCATGGAATATCGTTCTTTTTTCGATACAAATACCGTAACACACCCAACCAATTGACCAGGTACAGCGGTAATTCCAGGAATAGCACAAAGGGAATAAGCATGAGCACATATTGCAACTCACTATATTGCGCAATCGTTAGGCGAAAAACATACCAGGCTTCTAAAAATGGATCCATTTAGAGCAACTCACCGGAAAGCCTTGCCAATAATAACTCTGCATCTTCCTGGTCGGATAATTGATCCGAGCTAATACTACCAAACCGATAAATGAGTTTTTGATCACTTTCTAGCATGAGTTGATTCATACTAGCTTCTATCCGTTTATGAAAACCAGCCAGCCCCTGCTTATCAGTATTCGGCAACAACAACCACAGCATATTTTCGGCTGTTCTCGCCGAAAGATCGGGTATACGTAATAGATTTCTCAATCGTTGTGCAAACGATTCCATCACCTGCAGCAATCGAGTATGACCTATCTCATCGACCAACTCCACAAGGTTGACAAAATAAATCCCAAACAAACTAAAACTAATATTTTTATAGCGATGCGATAACACCATCATCCAATCCAAATCATGAATGAATAATTCTTTGGAAATAAAATCCAGTTGATCGAATCCAGAAGACAAATCAAAAACCTCTCCACGGAATGCAATCACCCTACCTCGATCGCTAAGCTGCCAATGTTGAATTTCGTTAATGATCAATTCATCGGGTTTCATGGCCTTTTCACATACCGCGCAACGCACTCGAATTTCACCCTCGCTAAATGCGTGATTGCAGGATTGGCATTGATAATTCTCCAATGGCCTGTCATAGTCACTACCAATATGACGTAAATGGGTGTTGCATTTAGGACATTTCAGCATACCCGCATGCAGGAATTTATCCTGTGCATCGACACAGCCACAGGTAAAACAATGCAAGGAGGGTTGCAGCGCAATATCAATTTCGAAACAATTGGGGCAAATATCGATAAAACTTAAATGCGCAGAACGGCAATGCGTACATTCTCTTTGCCGGTCAATGAGTGAAACCGGCTCCAGTATTTTGGCAACAGCTAGTTTTCTTAACCAAGCAAAGGAATCACCAGTATCGTCATTGAATGCTTCTAATAATGTATAGCGATAGTACCGGGAATTTTTCCATTCCCGTTGCGGTTGAATAATGAAGCCAGGACGCAACCATAAGTATTTGATTAATCGCCCCTGTGGCGTAATATAGGTTTCAGTATTTTTAAATGATTTTGACAGATCTTCAACATCATTAATTTTTTCCTGCAGCGCAGATGGTTCCGGCAATTGCCCATCCAATAATTGATTGTCTAAACCAGTAGGCAATTCGGTAACAAAGCAAAGTGCCGCAAAAACCACATCGTCGCGACGAATCTTGTTGATTATCTCATTGGCATACTGCACATCCTTTCCATCAAGGATAAATGCTAAGGGAACCGTTTTTGTGACTTCCCATTCCGAAAAATCACTGCAGCAATGAACGCGATATAAATTCGCATAAGCATCAGGGAGCGCAATTTTATTGGGAGAAAAAAATATCAACATTTCTGGTACTTTCCATGAATCGATTCATATTGATCCAACCTAGCCAACGAGAACATTTTGATTTCGCTTTTCTCCCTAAAACTTGCCACATACTTTTGTAATATCTAAACAATTGGCATTATTCATTCTCAATTTAGATAATCATCAAAGAAACAAAGCAACTATTCCCCACCTTATTACTGCTTAACAATAGGAAACGATGGAAAATATTTCAGTTTAGCGACTAAGTGAGAGACCTCTGCATAACTATGTTTCTAGAGTTTTTCTGTATATGTGCCACTCATAAAACTAATAACTTAAAAATACTAAACTATCCAAAAAGCCAGTTATGCAGGGGTCTTAGTGATGTGATTCAAGTAATGAGTGCTGGGGAATTAACTGGCTCACCTAAACTCCCGCTTGGTATCGGGTAGTCACCACCAGGCCGAAACAAAAATAGTGCTGGAATGTAAACGATTGACTTTACAAGCGGTAATACTGGGTAAAGTATCTATTGAAAGTATCATTTATCGTAATGGCTGTTGTAGTTATAATGATTTGATAGCTGCAAGGCTATTCCAAGCATTTTCGTGTATCTCATGGTGACAATGAATTTGCTCGGAATGGTGATTACCATATTAACGGTATCGAATTATTCTGGAGCTTTACTAAACGGCGGCTTGCAAAATTTAGCGACGTGTCAGTTAATTTTGAGCTGCATTTAAAAGAATCAGAATGGCGCTGAAGAAAACTGATGAATTTGCCAGTGAACTATAGCAACTCATCAGATATTATTAATCCCAGATAGTCTAGTACCATAAAAAATAGAGAAAAATCTTGTGTGTAAAGTTAACTTAATGAAATTAGGGTGTTATAGTTTAATTGCCTTTTCGATGTTTGGTTGTTCAGCGGTAGCTGTAAAAGAAAATGTTTCATCGGTGGAATCCTCGAACGGAAACTCTCCGACAGTTTCTTATTCCAACCCAGAATCCGAGGTTTCGGTAAATCGATCCACTTCCGAAAAAAATATTTCTGCAGTTCTTCCTGCTCAGCAGAATCCACAAAAACAAGACCAAACAACTGAGTTATCGAATGATGTAGCGCAATGGCCCATGGAAACTGGTATGGCTACTTATTACGCAGCGGAGATGGAGGGACGTTTGACAGCAAGTGGCGAACCATATTCACCCGAGTTATTAACCGCGGCGCATCGTACATTACCCTTAGGAAGTACAGTACGCGTTACGAATCTAAAGAACAATCAGCAAGTAGTTGTGCGGATTAATGATCGCTGGGGTGGTGGAAGCGGTCGTGTAATCAATTTATCAAAACAAGCGGCGATCGATCTTGGATTTGGTTCTTCCGGCATGGTTTCGGTGCGCCTTGATGTTGAATCATTATCTTCGCAGAAAGCGGCGCAGCCAATGAGCATAGCACAGCCATTACCTGCACGTATTGAGGTGAGTGATCCCAAAAACCATTCAAAATTGAGCGTTTGTCAAAACGAGGCAGACATACTGGGATTAACAGGAGATTTTTATAAAAATCATATTGCAGCTTGTATGATGCGAGGAAATTAGCTGGGTTGGTAAACAAAACTAGGTGCTAAGGCGTTTCCGATTAAGGATCTAAACGAGCTTATACATTCTAAAGGCTCCTGTGAATTCTAATAAGCGGTATTCCTAAGTTGTCATCGGTAAATCGCAGCCTCATTTTTTAGCACAGTAACATAGACCAATCTTATAAAGGAGATTCATGAACACCTCATCGCATAAATGGCATTTCTTTCGTTCAGGCGGCTTTGATCAAGTACGGCTCGAGACAGGCGAAGATATAAAATTATTGGCGGAGCTCGACCCTAAGCTTTGGGCAGCGCTAAGTTGCCCAACAACGAGCTTGGAGTTTGATCAGAAAACCCTGGAGTTTCTCGATTCGGATAAAGATGGTCATATTCGTGTACCGGAAATCACTGCGGCTGCGAATTGGACTGCTTCGATGTTGAAAAATCCAGGAGATCTAGTGAATGGATCAGCCGCATTGCCTTTAGATGCTATTGATGATAGCAGTGCCGAAGGTGCAGCTTTGCTAGCGTCGGCTAAACAAATATTGCATAACATCGGGAAAAAAGATGAAATCACGATTAGTGTTGAAGACACCGCTGATTTAAATAAGATTTTTGCGAATACGAAATTCAATGGTGATGGTATTGTTCCGCCAAGTGTGTCAGGTGATGCCGATATCCAAGCTGTTATGGAAGAAATGATCACTTGTGTAGAGTCCGAGCTAGATCGTTCAGGGTTACCCGGTGTTTCTGAAGAAAAATTCAATCAATTTTTTACCGAGGCACAAGCATTTTCCGAGTGGTGGCAAGAGGCTGAACGAGATGCGAGCAATATCCTGATACTTGGCCAAGAAACTGAAGCCGCCAAAGCATCTTTTGATTGTGTCAAAACGAAAATAGATGATTACTTTACTCGTTGCCGTTTGGCGGAGTTTGATCAACGCGCGAGCGAGCCTTTAAATCCTGCATTAACAGGCTATGAAGCGATGGCAAGTAAGGATTTATCCGCTGCATCTGAGCAGCTTATCTGTTTACCACTGGCAAAAATTGAAGCAGGAAAGCCGCTTCCACTTGAAACAGGAATTAATCCAGCATGGTTGCATGCGATTACGGAATTCAAAAATAAAGTCATTGTGCCTTTAATCGGTAATAAGGATACTTTAAGCAATGCCGAGTGGGAGGTTTTATGTAAGAAATTCGCAGCACATCAAATCTGGCTCAACAATAAACGTGGTGCAATCGTAGAAAAGCTGGGCATTCAGCGTATTCGCACGATTCTGTCAAGTGATTACCAAGAAAGTATCAGAGCGTTAATTCAGAAAGATAAGTCGCTTTCTGGTGCTTCCGATGCGATTGATTCAGTCGAAAAATTAATTCGCTATCATCATCATTTATTTCAACTACTTAATAATTTTGTATCGTTTCGAGATTTTTACACGCGACGCGACAAAGCAATTTTTCAAGCAGGTACACTTTTTCTGGATGGACGCAGTTGCGATTTCTGCTTGCATGTTGTCAATGCGGCGCAACATAGCGGTATGGCGAATCTGAGTGGCACTTACTTAGCCTATTGTGAATGCAAACGTCGAGGCGATGACAGCCAGAAAATGAACATTGTTGCAGCATTTACGAATGGCGATGCGGATAACTTAATGGTTGGACGTAATGGCATTTTTTATGATCGTAAAGGTCAAGATTGGGACGCTACCATCACAAAAATTATTGAACATCCAATCAGTGTGCGTCAGGCATTTTGGTATCCGTATAAACGGATAGGCAAAATGATTGGTGAACAAATCGAGAAAATGGCCAGTGCTCGTGAGAAAGCCGTGCAAGATCAAGCTGCATCGGGTATTGCAGGTTCCGCACAATCAATCGAAGTGGGTAGTAAAACGCCGCCGGCACCGTTTGATGTGGGTAAATTTGCCGGTATTTTCGCTGCCATTGGCTTAGCCATCGGTGCAATCGGTACTGCCATCGCATCCGTGGTTACAGGTTTTATTAGCCTGACTTGGTGGCAAATGCCGTTGGCAATATTAGGATTGATTTTATTGATTTCCGGTCCTTCCGTTTTATTAGCTTATCTCAAACTGCGCAAACGCAATCTAGCACCTTTATTAGATGCCAACGGTTGGGCGGTCAATACCAGAGCAATCATCAATATACCATTTGGCGCCTCATTGACCAAAATGGCAGCATTGCCGCCGGGTGCGCAACATTCAACAACCGATCCCTATGCTGAAGAAAAAAGCCCTTGGAAGTCGTATTTATTTATTTTGCTACTACTAGGAGGACTCGGTTATCTTTGGCATACGGGTCATATCAACGAAGGTACGCTTGATCAAATTCGCAAACACTTTGCTGGTGAGAAGCCAGCCATAACGAGTACGGATACAACAAAGCCGGATGCTCCTGCAAAGGATGCGGATGTCAAACCAGAAGCTGCTTCGACCACCTCCATCGAACCTGCTGCAACAACATCGAATGAGAAGCCAGTAAAAGAAGTACCTGCAGCTAGTACAGAAACAGCCGCTCCGGCGCCTTTGCCCGCAAAAAATGTCCCACCGGCTAAACCGGCTCCGGCCACTAAATAGCTTCCATTTATTTCGGTTCAGCAGATAAGAACGTAACCCCGTCCTATTTAATAACAAATAGGACGGGGTTACTGTGGTATTCCAGTAGGAATATTCCCGTCAGTAGCGCGATTACCTCAGAGATTTCGACTAACGCACCTGCAGTATCCCCTGTTGTTCCCCCGATACGTTTTAACATGATGTAACGCAGAAATAGGAACATCGTAAGGATTACCAACATGAATACATAACCGTTTTGTATAAATAATGTTATACACAGCAGTACCGCTATCACGATCGCGATACACCAACGACGAGGATGATGAGCAGCTAAACAAGCGCCTAATCCGATGTTCCTGGCATAGTGGGTCGTCAAAAACAATAACACCAGCATCGTTCTGGCAAGTATTATAGAAGCTAATAGAACAGCCCATGCACCAACCTGGATTAGGGCATGTAACGCAGTAATTTTAAGCAACATAACTAATACGATTGCAATGACACCCATTGGACCACAATTGGGGTCTTTCATAATGTCTAGCGTTTTGTCGTGATCACCCATTCCGCCCACCCAAGCATCAGCGCTATCGGAAAGACCATCCAAATGCAATCCCCCGGTTAACAAAACCCAAACAGTGAGTACGATAGCGGCATTTATCCAAGGCGTCGGGAAACCACTCAATAGCCATCCTAGGCCGATTAGAATTATCCCAAGTAACATACCAACCAGTGGATAGTAAGCTAATGAATGACCAATCTCCTGCTCCGTGGGTTGGTTTTTTAGTGCAACGGGTATGCACGTCAGAAATTGTAGCGCAATTAGAAAAGACCTATACATCGTATGGGTGATAGGTAACGCTAATATCCGCCACAGTCGTAGCAATGCGTACAGAATATCTGTCGGCGTGGTTGATTTTGAAGACCCATAAATTTTCCAGCGGCTGGTTTTGAATGTGACAAAGAATGCTGCGAATTACGCCGCCATGGGTGACCAGAAGTATCTTTTTACCAGTGTACTGACAAATCAATTCTTGCCATGCGGATAATACGCGACAATTAAAGCTCAATAGCGGTTCAGCATTCGGCGGGGTATTGACCAAAGGATTGTTCCAGAAATGCGCAAGTGCATCTGCATCGGTTTGCATTAATTCAGCTGATGATCGATTTTCCCAATCACCGAAATGAATTTCCTGAAATTGAGCATTTTCAATGACTGGAATATTGTTACGTTGTCCAACTTCGGTTGCAAAAACAGCGCAACGATGGAGTGGAGAAGTGACAATATATTGCCATGGGCGTAGATTAGTATCTTGTATTTTGACAGCTTGCCATAACTGTTGCCATCCTAAAGCTGAGAGCGAGTGATTGGTGCTGCCGCAATAGCGATCACTGTATCGTGTTGCGCCGTGCCGTAATAAATCAATCTCGGTTAACAAAGTCAGTAGGCCGGTTAATGAAATCGAATCAAATTTTCTCAGAAACCTCGGCCTCAGCGAAAGTCGCCATTTCATTATGCAATTGGCAGGCTAATCTGAGTAAGCTGATTGCCACCGCGGCGCCGCTACCTTCACCTAAGCGCATCTGTAAATCCAATAAAGGTTGCGCATTTAGTTTGTTCAGTACCAAACGATGGCCTTTTTCTTGTGAAACATGCGAATAAATGAACCAGTGTTGACAACCGGGTTTGATTGATTCAGCAAGCAATGCAGCGACTGTACTGATAAAACCATCAATCAATACGGGTATTCCTATTTGCGCGCAGCGTAGATAAGCGCCGGTTAGTGCTGCGATTTCAAATCCACCGAAACAACGTAACGCCTCCAATGGAGAATCTATTTTGTTCTGATGAAGTGCAAGCGCTTTCGAGATGACGCGAATCTTATGTTCGATACCTTGTGCATCCAGTCCTGTTCCAGACCCAGTGAGTTGTGCCGGAGCAATATTGAGCAAACAGCATGCCAATGCAGTCGCACTGGTGGTATTGCCAATGCCCATTTCACCGCCGATAAATAATGGATTAGGATTGTTTTGGATTCGTTCAATGGCCTCATGGCCTGCATGCATTGCAGCCTCTAATTGGTTCGCTGTCATGGCCGGTTGATACAAAAAATTTGCTGTACCAGGACCCAAATTGTAATTTCTGACGATGGATAATGCTGAAGCATCGCTAACGGTGCCTAGATTAATAATCTCTAATGTTGCATTTTGTGCTTTGGCTAATACATTGATGGCTGCACCGCTGCGAGCAAAATTCTTGATCATTTCAACAGTGACCGATTGCGGAAAAGCTGAGACATTTTCTGCGGCAATACCATGGTCACCAGCAAATATCGTGATAAAAACTGAGTCGATTGAAGGGCGCTGAGTATGTTGTAATGTTGCCAAATGAATGGCTATATCTTCCAGACGCCCCAGTGACTTGGGGGGCTTTGTCAGCTGCATTTGCCGTTTCTGTGCAAACTGAGTAAATAATTTGTCAGTCGCAGCAACGGGTGTGTTAAGCCAATCATCAGTAAACCTTCGATTCACGGGTGTTCTCCCTTTAGCATCAAAGGAAGTCCTGCAACGGTCATAATGACTTGATCGCAAAGTTGTGCAATGTCTTGATGCAGTTTCCCCGCTTCATCGCAATAGCGGCGACTTAGCTCACCTAAAGGCGTGATGCCGAGATTCGTTTCATTACTGACTAAAATCACCTCCCCTGTAAGACTTGGAAGTGTTTCGAGCAGAACTCGCCGTTCCCGATCAAATTGTTCGGGATCGTCTTGTACCAATAGATTGGTTAACCATAGTGTAAGGCAATCGATCAACAAGCAACGGGAAGGTGCAGCATATTGCTGTATGACTGAAGCCAGTTTGATCGGTTCTTCAATGACTTGCCAGTGATCCGGTCGATGAGTTTGGTGCTGCGCGATACGCTGTTGCATCTCTTCATCCTGGATGGTTGCGGTGGCGATATAAATGACCGGCAGTTGACTTTCACGTGCCAAGCGTTCGGCTAAGCGGCTTTTCCCCGATCGGACGCCACCTAAAATCAAGGTTTTTGTGTTTTTCACAGGCATTATAAATCAATGCCTTTTTGTGCCTGAATACCTAACCTAAAGGCATGCTTAATGTCTTGCATTTCCGTTACCGTATCAGCAACTTCACACAGTGCGTCCGGTGCAGCACGTCCAGTAATAACGACATGTTGCATGGAGGGGCGGTTTTTTAGGTCGTGAATGACCGTTTTAGTATCAAGCCAGCCGAATTTCAAAGGATAGGTGAGTTCATCTAATATGATCAAATCGAGCGACGGATCGCGCAGCATTTCTTGCACGATCGCCCATCCGTGTTGTGCTGTAGCCGTATCACGTTCGAGATCTTGCGTATCCCATGTAAAGCCTTCCCCGAGGACATGCCAAACGATATTGCTTTGCTTACGGAAGAACGCTTCTTCACCGGTATCAGAACGGCCTTTGATGAACTGCGCCACACCAACATGCATGCCATGACCCAAGGCGCGTGCGATCATGCCAAACGCCGCAGAGGATTTTCCTTTGCCGTTGCCAGTGTGGACTAACAGCAATCCCTGGGTACGATCTGCTTTGGCAATCGCAGCATCGACGACTTGTTTTTGTCGCTGCATACGATTGCGGTGCCGCTCGGAACGAGTTATATCAGTCATTTATGGCGAATGTGCGTCTGTTGCACAATGATCATTAGCAAAGTATGCAACACGATGGCAATCGCAATATAGAACATGAAGGATTCCGCATATGCGGGGAAATATTGCGTAAACCTCGCCGCATATTCACTGAGCGAAGTTTCGGTAAAACGTCCGGAGAAAAAGTAAAATCCGCCACTCGAAAAAAATTCGCAAACAAGTAATCCGGTAGTCATGCTGACGCCGAGCCACGTAATGCTATGCCAGGAAAATTGATATTGCTTGGCGTACCAACTCCCAGCTAACCACAGCGAAGCGTAAGCTGGAACTAAGAATAAATAGGCTGGCGTAATGCAAAAATCACTGACACCACCCCAGGTATAGGCAGCGTAATCCAGACCCCAACTGAGAAGGAATAACCCAAGTAATGGCCAAGCAGAACGTAAATAAATACCAGCCAGAAAAAATACAGCCCAAGAGGCATCGGCTAAATTGTGGGTCCAAACTAAGTTATAGCCGCGGGTGAGGATCATCATAACAGCCAGTAATAGGCCAATGATGATTTGATTACGAAGTGATAGCGTCAACATGTGAGATCCTTATCAAGGTTGATAACGTACCATGGCGATAAAATTACGCCCGGGTTGGTTGAAAAAAGCAGCGGTTTCATAGCGTTCATTAAATAAATTCTCAATGCGTCCTTGCAGACGCCAATGCTTGTTAACAATATATTCAGCGCGTAAGTCGAATTTGATGTAGCTATCCAATTTTAGGGTATTAGCGATATTGTCGTAGCGTTGTCCTTCAACCAATAATGTGGCGCCAAGCATATAGGGCCCAAACTGCCGGTCTGCATTGATGCGAAAAGATTGCTCCGCGCGCCGTGGCAATATATTACCGTGATTTAAGTCGTCAGAGCGATTTTGCGTATCCATCAAGGTCACATTGGTATTGAATATCCATTCCTTGATTTGTCCGTTGATAATACCTTCAAGCCCTCGAATTCTTGCCTGATCGATATTGGCAGTCGTAAATGTTGTGCTATCAAATGCGATGAGATGATAAATGTTGTTTTCGAAAAAATTCAACGACCAGTCCCCAAAATTTGTTTTGCCGCGCGAACCAAATTCATAGCTGCGCGAATCTTCGGGGCGCAAATTAGGATTGCTAAAACCGGGAAAGTACAACTCATTAAATGTCGGAGCTTTGAAGGCGCTACCAAAATTAGCCAGTAGGCGAATATTCTCGGTGAGAGGATAACCCCAACTTGCATTACCGGTGACCCGGCTGCCAAATTGTTGGTTATCATCATGACGAATCGATAATAAAAAGTCATGTTTCTCGATCGTAGCTTGATGCTGCGCAAATACTCCCCAATTGGTTCTGGAATTGACGGTGAAAGCTTCGGTGCTACTGACTCGGTCATTTTGGAAATCCATGCCAATGGTAAGTCGGTGATTAGGATTGATGGTGAATTCATTTAATACGGAAACCGTGGTGCGCGCGGTATTAAAACGGGTCAGAAACGTGCGCCCGAGAAAATTATCGGAATCTTCGCGGCTTAATCCACCGATTATGCTCACTCGCCAAAAATCTGTGGGCGAATAGCGCGCTGTGCCTCCAAAGACTTGTTGCATCATCGTCGCTTTGTTAACAAAACTACCATCGTATTCGGTCTTTCCAGAAGATTGCGTGAAATTACCATCAATCTCCAACCCATTCTGGAAGCGGTAACCACCGCGAAAACTACCCGCCACATTACGGTAACCATCGCGATCCGGTTCAAAAGTAAAACATCCTGCTGTATCGGTGCCATTGCAGGAATTAAACCCCCGTGTGTCAATACCACTTGCGGTTAGATTAAGCCAACCCTGTTCCCAGGAACGTGACAAACTGGCCGATCCCTCTAGCGTGCCATAAGTGCCGCCACCAAAATTAAAGCTGGGGGTCAATTTCTCACCGCCACCTTTACGCGTAAAAATATGAATCACGCCACCAATGGCTTCCGAGCCATATAAACTTGAACGCGGGCCGCGCACGATTTCAATCCGTTCAATCTGATCGATCGGGATGTTTTCAAACGCGGTTGTGCCAGAAGTCGCCGAACCGACTTTGATATTGTTGATCATAACCAGCACATGGTCGGATTCGGCGCCACGCATAAAAACATCCGTAAATTTACCAGCGCCGCCACTGTTAGAGATGCTGATTCCTGGCAAACCACGAAACAAATCTTGTATCGAACGTACTTGTTGGCGTTCAATATCTTCGCGAGTGATTACAGTCATCGAAGCCAATGATGCATCGGCTGTTTGTGGTGTCCGCGTAGCAGTTATCACCACCGGCTTTTCTTGCGAAACATTATTATTTGCTGATAGATCAGTCAAGATACTAAGCCCCAGTATCATACCAACGCCATACCGAATTTGAAGCATTTAGGATTTCCTTTGTGCACACCCGCACACCGTTAAAGAATTAAAAACCGGGATGTGGGAAAAGGAAATGGGAAAGACAAAAACGCACGACGTACTCCACAGTGTGGATATACGATTACACATTTAATGCCTTCGATTGCCCTCCGCAATACCGCAGTCATATTGGCCTCGGGCCGGTCTCCGGACTGATGAGTGGAATATCCCAATCTGCGCCTTCCCATGTAACAACACAGTGGCGTGATGCAGATTGTTGGCTCATTTACCGTTGCGGGGGCAGTGCTGGCTTTGTTGCTGATCGATGATTTCGGTCGGTACGCACCAGCTTCCCGTTTAACCTTCAAAATAGAGAATCTTAAAGGCACCTGAAGCAAGCCCTCGAAGGCTACAGAAATGATTTTAGCGTGTCAAGTGAAGGTGTGTAATACACTTAACTTAATAGATAGACCGTTTCCCTCGGTCAAACCTTTATCAGTCCCGGGGGGCTACTCTATTTATTTAAAACTGGGCTATATGGTTCTAGAAATTTCTTTTCCCAACAGAAAAGTGAGCTACAACCTAAATCCAACCTTCCGGCAACATAACGCTGCCAATCAATTGTGCAGCAGCTTCAGAAGATTCTGCAATCTCGACAGCAAACCACTCGCGTGAGATTTGATGGTTCTCTAATCGAAACACATGTTGAGTCAATTCATTATTGTTCGGCGCACGACCTAGCGTGTTTTGATAGATAACGTCGATGTATGTCGCATCTGGTAATCCATCCATAGGAGCATGCTGCTTGAACCATGTCAGAATATTCTCATGACTGACTTGATCATTCAGTACTTTCTGCCCTAGTTGCCATTCTTCCACAGTGGCATCACGGTTAAAGAAGCTGTGCACCAAGCGCGCTAAAATTTCTTCAGTTTGATTATGCGCAATCACCACTGTCTCGCCACTGTCAAAAGCAATTGCTTCGGCATTTTTAAGACTTAGCATGGCACCATCATTCAAACGTGTTAATTCCAGACGATTATCGACAAACTCCAGATGCACATCATCGCGGCTACCTGAGATGCGCAATACATCAAAACCTGTCCCGCCATCTGCATTCATGGCCAATCCTAATGGCAAATAACCCTGATTATTTTCATCGCCACACATCAAGTTACGAAATGCATTGATCTGAATAATATGCGGATTCGTTTCCAGATCGACCAATAATTCATCGCTGGTTTTATCTTGGAACGCTACGGCTCCAGGCAGGCTGCGAAAGGCTGTTAAAATATCATCCGTTGTCACACCTATCCGGTTTTGTACCGCACTACCCTCCGCTACTGTTAAATCACGCCCCAGCCAAGTTTTAGCCAGATCATGGGCAACCGCTTCAACCTCAGAGTATGCAATAGCCAGGCTAGGTCCGTTGGCAAAGCGGATTAACTCAACATCGGTGAGTGTATCGACTTCGCCGTTATCTTGGGTCAGCGTGATTGCGTTGCCTTGTATCGCAACCTGGTAGTCTGATAATTGCCCTTCCTGAATCACGCTATCAAAACCCAGGCCACCATTGAGTTGATCATTTCCGGTTCCACCGCTTAACAGATCGTTTCCGGAGCTACCAAAAACGATATCACTACCCGCATCACCAGAAGTTTGATCGTTGCCACTCAGGCTGCCTATTGTGTCATTACCGTCACCGCCGAATAAAGTGTCGTCAGCAGCACCCAATACGATAAATTGGTCGTGCTCATCGCCCACAACACAATTTTCACCATCGCCGCCTATCACATGCACAGCGCCGATAATCGATGCAAAAGCAATATGATCTATGCGCAACACAGCGTTAGATGGAAGATCCCTAGCATCAATCACCAAGGCTTGTTTGTCACTGTCAATTACAGGGAATCCAGCTACCCTAATTGGTAATTTAGATATCAGATCCGTATCGCTGGATGGTGTAATAACTTGCGCATCGATTAGATCTTCATCCGATAATGCCGCGACAAATTTCTGAACGTGATTCACTGTTTTCTGGGCAACGGAATCGACATCTATGAGTGCATTAAGCTGCTCAATCAATTGATCACGGCCTTCGTTATGGCTCAGAGATTGCTCTTTACCAAGTACTTTTAAACCCGCATTTTCTGGCAGACTGATAATCAAATGCTTATTCACCGGAATATCCGCATACTGAGAAAATAAGCTATTGGGATCCTCTATCCGAGTTGCTAGAATGGCAGGAACTGTCGTAATGATCGTTCCATCAGGCTGTTTTTTTTGGATGACTGTACTACCATCTACGACAAACGAAATATCCGAAGAGCTCACTGCAGTGACCGTAATGCTATTGGTTACCTTGTCCATTACTACGGTTGCCGGATCTGCGCCACGCGCCCAATCCTCCACTGCAACCAGGTTGTAAATAGTTGCATCAATGGAGGTTGTACCATTCTTGTTAAGAAGAAGATTAACAACGGTTCTATCCATACTGCTCAATACGACTGTAAATGCAGTCCCCGAAGTAATCTCGACATCAGCCGAATCAGTCAATGTATAAGTGACACCCCCTTCGCCGGTGAAGGTGAATTTGGAAACATCGATATCATTGGCGGTACCACTCAGACTCAAGAAACTGGTACCCGTTACTACCAATGCGCCGGTGCTGGCGTCATACGCAACCGATGTAATCGCCGGCACGGCGACGTTACTGACGGTAATGCCATTACCGGTCGCATCCGAAATATTGGTATTGCCGATCACGGTATTCCAGTCATCGGCTGCTGCTAAGTTATAAGTTGTCGCACTGGTCGAACTGGCGCCATTTTTGTTGATAATTTGATTAATAGCTGCTTTGTCGGCGCTGCTCAATATCACGCTGAATGCGATACCGGAGGTGATTTCGACATCGCTGGAATTAGTCAATGTATAAGTGACACCCCCTTCGCCGGTGAAGGTGAATTTGGAAACATCGATATCATTGGCGGTGCCACTGGCTTTAACCAGATTTGATCCTGTTACGGTCAGCACTCCTGTGCTGGCATTGTAGGTAGCTGAGGAAATTGTCGGTGTTTGCACATTGCTAACAGCGATGGTATTGCTGGTAGCATCGGCATTACCAGACTGAGCAGGATTCCAGTCAGCTTGGGCAACGATCTGAAAAGCCGTAGAATCAACCGCAATAACACCATTACGATTTAGCAATCCTTCAATAACCATCTGGTCTGCCGCATTCAGCATAACAGCAAACCCCGATGACGAAGTTAGCTCCACATTTGGCGTCGTGAGCGTATAGGCGACGCCTCCTTGCCCAATGATTGTCAGTTTAGTGACTTCAATATCGTTAGCAGCGCCACCAGTGGCAATCATATGGGTGCCAGTCACGATCAACGTGTTAATGCTGGCATCGTAGGTAACCGAAGTAATGGTGGCGGGGGATGGTTGGAAATTAAACGCTTCGTACAGCACGCCATCCTGTCCCGGCAGTCCATTATCATAATAGCCAGACGTAATTTGCCGGATCGCCACCTCGTCCACATTATCAAACTCAGAGGACATTTTGATAGTTTGCTTAGTTTCACCTTGGGCAAGTTTAAATTCTTCTTTGGCTACTATTACGCCATCGTGTAACCCTATCGCCAACATCAAATCAAAAAACTTGAATCCTTCGGTCATTTGTAGTGAGACCAAATCAAATTCGTTACCTTTTTCTGTAGCGAAAACAAACCAAGTTCCCGTACTAATCCTGTTAGTACCATCATTCAATCCAATACCCGTGGAAAAACCCGGTCCAAATTGATAACTAGCGTTATACAGCCCTGCAGGATTGATCAATTCTTCTAGCGAGCTGAAGTCTTTTTCAATATCGGTATCCGTACCCTTGATAATAATATTTCCGTAATCGTTTGTTCCTTTGGTATAGCTAGGTAGCGGTTCTCTGACAAGTTCATCCTCTAAAAACGATATTGTTTCAATGGCGAGCGTGCTGTTATATGCATCCAAGGTATTTTGTGCAAAAACCGGATGCCCACTGATTTGTCCGTAATGAAAACTTAAGCTCCAATTCCCTCCCAATCGTGCGGCACCCGTCAAATCAACTGAAGCAGCTATATTTGCCTGAACGATTGCACCTAACTGACCGATGAATTGCTGACCTATCATCCCTTGGGCCACATTACAACCGTATAGGAAAATTTCTGCTTCTTTTGATAGTGCATTCCGCCAGGATTGTAATGCCCGGTGATAGTAAGGTAAGGATTCCGGATTTAAAGCAATGTTACCAAGTAAGAGCTCAGCTTGATTACCGTGAGATACGATGTGAATACGATCAAGTTCGTTATGACATGCAAGCGTATCAGTGATCTGCATCAACCCATCTTGATCGCTTGAGAGAATAACCACCTCAACGCCAGAATTAACACCCGCCAATAACATTGAGTAATCTTTAACATTGCTATCTACAAATACAATTGCTTTTTCTCTACCAGATATCTGGAGGGATGCCATGTACTGATTCCTTTTAAGCATTTAGGATACGGCGAACCTTCTGACTAATAATGCAAGAACCACCATCAATCATGAATAGTAAATAAACAATTAAATATTGATGTAATACATTATTTTGTATAATTTTTTAGGCATGATACTGACTTTTATCTCAACCATTACTAAGCAAAGCATCGCTTTTTACCCTTATTTTTACTTTCCTTCTTTGTAACAGACTAACAAAAAATGCCATAACAACATGCTCGTAATGAATACCATGGGGCATCGCCTTACACCGCAAAAACTCGATGTTCGTGCAAAGTAGTAGGCTGTCAGTAAACGGCACCCAGGATTCGCCGCTTTGGCAGGATTAATTTCAGATCTAATTCAGCATTTCCAACGTACCCCAGTAATTCTCTCTACATGTTTAAATCACGCCTACCACCATCAGTATTTTTTGGATGTGCTTTTTCTCACAGATAACTGGAGTTAATCTGAATATTCTTGAGAAGTAGTTCAGTTTACTTCTCAAGAATAGTCTTAAACAAGGATGCCGCAACTTGAGTTGATATTGAATTATAGAGTCCTCTGCATAACCGATTTTCTCAGTCGAGAAAAATCTTTAAGAATCTGATTTACCAATGTTACAAATAAACAGTAAAACTCAGAAATACCGTTGTGCAGAGACCTCTTAGCCATAGTCATATTTTTTACCTTAGCAAAGGAGGAGCATCATGAGGAAGTTGTTTACTACAATTAATTACCTGCTGCTTTTATTAAGTGGTTTTTTTCTAATGTCAATTACAAGTGTGTGTTTTGCAAAAGAAGACACTCAATCACTACAAAAACAAAGCAATAACATGACAGAGTCAGTATTGCTAGATAATGGCAATACACTGTATTTTTTTTCAGCCTCTCCAGAGGATTCGAAAATCAAATCCACATTGGTCGTAGAAAAGGGGCATAAGGAACGTATTTCAGCAATTGGGCTTTTAGAGGCTGAATTCGGGGATGATGTCACACCAGAGGAAATCTATCATGCCTTTACTGTAGATGACATAGCGGCTGATACATTGCCAGACAGAAGCGCAGATCGTCAGCAAGGTTGGGGAATAAAGATTCTTAGGAAAGCCGAAACAAAGAGGTTGAAACAGGCTGAATCAATTCAGGCAAGTACCATCGCCCTTAGTAACGATTTAGCCTGTAATAATAATAATTTTAAAAATTTTTACAACTCGGTGTTAAGGTCAGCGACACCCAATTATGTTCGGTTAGATAAAACGCCAGCTACTTTTAGTGGATTTACTGATGATTGCTACAATCCTGCAGCCAATGGTCAATGTTGGGGGGAACCGCGGTATAAACTAGTAAAAAGAGTATTGACTGATCGATGGGGAGGGGCGGTTTGTGGTAAAGCTATTCAAAATAACTTTTACCCTTACAATCATAACGTCTGTGCCGAAGGCCATGGTTGTTGGTACACGGCACCTAGTGTAGCTTTTTACTATTATCAAAATGGCTGGCAGATTATGAAAACCGCATCCGGCACTTTCGCAATGTTTGATTTTCCGGCTAACCAATCTCGGCAGTATCGTTTTAAATGGAATACCTCACAACCTGTATCCCATGATATAGAGATTAGGTATGCAATGCCCAATGATCAATTTGATTTAATGGTGGACTGGGACTAATAAACCATATACAAGGAGTTATATCATGGCAACAGTCAATGGAACGATTTTTAGTGATAACAATACAGTGAATGGAAATGGTCTGTTTCACCCTACGCTAGTTGGAAAAGTTGATCCAGGATTTATGATTATCAATGGCTTGTTAGTATTTACAGGTGATCTTCCCGATACCATCAATGGATTCGACGGTAACGATATTATCAAGGCATTAGGAACAAACGATACGCTCAATGGTGGCAACGGCAACGATATTCTCAATGGAAATAATGGCGATGACACCCTTAATGGCGGTGCCGGTGCCGATAAAATGCGGGGTGGTTCTGGTGACGATACTTACTATGTCGACAACATTGGAGATGTTGTCACCGAAACGTTAGCCGGCGGTGGTACGGATACGGTAAACAGTTCAATACCGTCATATACGCTTGGAAACTTTTTGAACAACCTTAATTTGACGGGTACAGCTACCAGCGGAAAGGGCAATAGTTTGAATAACATCATCAATGGAAACAGCGCCAACAATATCCTTTCAGGCGGTGGAGGCAACGATACTCTCAATGGTGGTGCCGGTGCTGACTTCATAGCTGGCGGTGCCGGCAACGATACGCTAACTGGCGGGGCAGACCAAGATTCTCTTGAAGGTGGAACAGGCGCGGACAAGTTTGATTTTAACTCTGTCAGCGAAAGCCCTTCTGGTGGTTTAATTGATCACATTTTCGACTTCAATAGGCTACAAGGGGATCAGATCGATCTTTCCACAATTGATGCAAACTTGTTACTCCCAGGTAGCCAGACATTCGCTGCTGCTCAATTATCGTACAACGCAGGAATATTAACGGCAAATGTGCTATTTGGCGCGGATATTCAAATCAAACTGGTGGGTACGCCAGTACTTAATCTTGCTGCTGACATAATTGCATAAATTGTAGCAGTCACGCCCCGATCTGACAGTTACCCAATTTGATGAGGTGACTGTCAGATTAAATTCAGTTATTCAATGCAAATATTTTTCAATAAGCGGTATCCAACACACCCTATTGAATATCGGGCTATCTGTCACCGGCGTAATTCTCTCAGCAATGCTATGCAAATCACTGCTTAATCATATAAATTCCATTCTTTAACAGCGCATCCCATATCATACTTTCTATAATTTAATGTTGATTTTAAAAGAGTCCTCAGAAGTTGCATCGCACCTTGAGTTATATTTTCTGTTAAGTTTATAGTTCTTTTGAGTAAGACCCAAAAAAACGATTTGAATCCAATGATTTGATTAAAGAGGAATGACACACGGGCCCACCGCCAGCAGACGAGACCAGAGGTACATCTTGATGAATTACCGATGATTCAATTTTTTGAGTTTTGGTGGACCATGTGTAATCCACTGCACGACTGACTTCTTTGCCCGACTGCGAAAAGACTACACTCAGCTTTGTTCTTTATTCGCTATCCTCGAAATCAGCAATGCAGGAATAGGTCTATTAAAGTGTTTGTGCGATTTCTCTGTCGATTCGTTATTCTCTGTGGGTTTAATTCCGGAAACTTTTGGGACATACGGCTGCGTGAAGAGCGCATCATCGCTGCTTTTTCTGGCATGAGTTTCAGGTCTTTTTCTAGGTGACTTTTCCCGATTCATTGAATTGCGGGTTTTATCTTGCCGTGCCAAGTCATCTGATTTTGCATGAATAGCATTCGAAACAGCACTTCTCACATTTTTAGAAGGTTTATTCTTAGACTGACTTTCTGATGAAGCATTCTGGGTTGATTCGCTCTGATCAGTTTCAAATCCGATTACTTTTTCTCTCTGAATTGAGGTATTAAGGAGTTTCTCAATACCGATTAACTCATTATTGTCTTCCTTGCTGACTAAAGAAATCGCATATCCTTTGGTGCCTGCACGACCTGTGCGGCCAATTCGGTGTATATAATCTTCTGGATTTTTCGGTAGTTCAAAATTAATGACGCAAGCTAATGCATCAATATCAATGCCCCTTGCGGCCACATCCGTTGCAACCAATACTCTAACTTGACCTTCCTTAAAGCTATTTAAGGCCTGCATACGTTGTAATTGATTGCGATCGCCATGTATCGCCAAGCTTGTAATACCGGAATTATTCAAATGCTTAGTCAGAAGATCAGCGTTCCTCTTTGTTTTGGTAAAAATCAGCACTTGATTTAATTGTCTGCTCTCAATTAAGAAATTCAGCAATGCCTTTTTCATCCCGGATTCAACCGGGTAAACGATATGAGTAATCAACTCACTTGTGGCATTTTGCTTCGCAACTTCAACCAAAACGGGTTCGATAAGAATCTTGTTAGCAAGCTTTTTGATCTCTTCAGAGAACGTCGCCGAGAACATTAAGTTTTGCCGTTGATTGGGAAGCAATTGGATAATTTGCTTAATATCAGGCATAAATCCCATATCAAGCATCCGATCAGCCTCATCTAAAATGAATACTTCAACTTTGCTGAGCACAATGTTTTTTTGTTGAATGTGATCTAATAAACGTCCAGGTGTTGCGACCAGGATCTCTACACCCGATCGCAATGCGCTTATTTGTGAATCAATACTCACACCGCCGTAGATGACCGTTGATCTCAACGACAGGTACTTTCCATAGACTTTAATGCTATCGTAAACTTGTACCGCAAGTTCTCTTGTTGGAACAAGAATCAGAGTACGGATCGGATGTTTAGCAGGAGATGTGCTGCTATTGGCATGAATTTCTAATTTTTGTAGGGTTGGAAGAACAAAGCCAGCAGTTTTTCCTGTTCCCGTCTGGGCGCCCCCCATCACATCCTTCCCACTCAATATGATCGGTATCGCACGTTCTTGAATGGGGGTGGGCTTTATGTAGCCTTGGTCAGATATAGCTCGTAATAAATGGTTTGATAAACCGAGATGCTCGAATGACATAGATATTATTTGGTTTTATACTTATTTAGTTAACTCAAGAATGGAAATATACAGAAAAAACAGGGGAGTGAAAACAAATAGCCCAGATAGAGAACTTCGAATCGTATGGAGTGTTTTTTATTAATAGTGACTTACTTTAATTGGTATTGATTGCTAAATTATTCAACTACTTTTCTGATATCGCTATAAAACAAAATCCCCGTAAAGCTTTGATGAAGTTTTACGGGGAACATTATTACAGGTGATTTAGTATAGATACAAAATTAGCCCGTAAGAAGAATGACATTAAATTATTCCTCA
>JAMWZY010000013.1 GCA_024281825.1 Nitrosomonas sp.
ATCTGGATGACTGGATTGGGTATTACAATAGCACGCGTACCCAAGGAAAGATATGCTGCGGGTACACACCAATGATAACTTGAATTGATGCAAAAAAGAGCCTTGGGACGATAAAATCACCACTTTGATTAACTAAATCTGATCTAACACGCACATCATAAATCGGGTAACTGTCAGTTTAGGTCTGAATTTTACATATATCTCCAGCCATGGGGTTGGCAGAAGCTTTTAAACTAAAACCATCTACTGCAATCTTCTGGAAAAAATGGGTGGATTACCGCAGCAATATATCAGATTGCGGATTGATGAATTCTTTGGATATTACTTTTGATACTAACTCGAGTGCCTCATATTTTTATCATTGACTTAATGAAGTAATGAGGGTTTTCAATAGATAGTCGCGATCATTACATTTTGTGTAGTAGACTTTGTAATTTGATTGCTGTTACGTTGGTGTATTTATTTCTTATAGTCATATCTATAACTTTATTCAGATAAGGATATAAAGACCAGGCTTGATCAAAGTACTTCTGAGCATCAACTTGTTCTGTTGAAGTATCCGAATACAGCGCCCATTTAGTATAAAGTGCGCACGCTAGAACTAGCTTAACTAAGTAATTATCCGAAATACTTAAAGCTTTCTGGCCATTTTTAATTGCTTCATCGATATTTCCATAACTGAATAGTAATAAATTAGCATAATTACTTAAAGCCCATGCAGATTCTGGCTCATACTCAAGTTGTTTCATGAAATAAATTCTTGCATTTTCATAATCGCCCGAAATTTCAAATAGCTTTGTCAATCCGCCCATTGCAGCTAGATATGCTTTTTTATCGGAGGGCGGCTTCATGAGAACATTTATGTATTGCTGCAATGCCTTATTATATTGGCTTTGTACAAGATAATAATCTGCCCAATTTAAGCTTAACCATGGACTTCTTGTTCCTAACAACTCTCCTTTGTTTAAAGCTGTTTGAGCTTTGTTATATTCCCCCATATGAGTATAAAGATGACCCAATAATACATAGGCATCAGCATATTGTGGTTCTATTTGGATAGATTTAAATATTGATTGCTCCGACAGATTAAAATCATTTTTTTTAAACTTCTCCAAATTACTATAAGCATACATAACATAAATTCTTCCATATTCTCGATATGCCGGGGCGAATTCGGGATCCTCTTGCAATATTTCCTTAAGAATTTTATCTGCAGCAACAAGTCTTTCATTTTGACCTTGCCAGGAACTTACAAGATTTCGTGCTAGAGAGAATTTATTAAAAAGGCTTTCATTCTTAGTTCTATACTTAATATCAATAGGAGAAATCCATTCAGATGAAAAAGCGAATGAACTCATACCCATCAAAATAATTAAAATTAATGTCTTCATGAATTTTCCTAAGCTTGATCTCACTATAAACGCTAATTATGCGATTGGGTTACTCCAGTATTTTGCGGCAAATTTCTTTATATCTTTAATTTAATATTTAAATAATCAGCTACTTCCGTCATATTTAGTTATGTATTTTGGAGTTAAGATCATCAACATTACATTTAATTGATAGCACCGAGAGAAACTACAAAGCGAAGTTGGAGGGAATGAGATATTAAAAATGACTTCAAAATTTCTAGAAATAAATGCTTTAATTACTGATCAAATCCACCCTGTTTCAAACATGTCGAGACAGAAAGCATTCATTAATACTTAAATGATCGATATTGGTACGAATGCCGGAGAAACGCTGGTTTTTTAATTGACAGAAGCAGAACTGCTTGAGTTGTGGCGTGAAAACATTGTGCATCATACGCATGGCTTGAACATCGGAGCAAAATGCGAGACGAGCAGGAGATTATCCAAAAATTGGGATCTATTTCTCTTCCAAAGACACACTTGGTAATACGATTGAGAGCCTATCAGATGTATTTATTAATTTAAGAGATGAACTTGTATTATGAGTGATGATAAAACGATAATTAATTCAATTAACTCTCTTCAAAATACATTTAATCCTAATCAGAGAAAAATAGGATTTTCTGAGTTAAAAGTTAGTTTACTTGAGGGGGAGGGAAAATCTGTTAAGCAATTTTTGTTTTCAAATGGATTTACAGCAGGTCGTTCACGGGATAACGACGTAGCTATTCCGAATCCATTAGTGAGTCGCCACCATTTCAAAGTTAACCGCGAAAATGATCAGTGGTGGATTTACGATCTAAATAGTGCAAACCGAATTTATATTAATCAACAGTTGGTGCAGCAAAGGGCAATTCTCAAATCATCTGATGTCATCTCCATTGGCGCGACTGAGGTTTTAATAAAAATTGAGGTCGTTCAACATAATCAAGAAACCTTACACACGAATAATATTGGTAACAGTTCAGAAAAAGTTTCACGCGAACCTCAATTAGAATTATCAAAAGATGAATTAAAAGCTCGTTTACTAGCTAGAACTGAAGCTGATGATTTCGGAGCTTATACCCGCTTAGTTCGTAAAATTATCCACGAAGATCGCAATTCTCAAGTTAAAAGTTATAGAAAAAAATTTGTCTGGTTGGGTATAGTTTTTTTTCTGCTTATAGGAATGATCATCTATCAACAGATGACTTTAACGAATGTACGAACTCTGGCAATCGATATGTTCTATGACATTTAAACTCTTGAAGTCAGCTTATCACAAGCTGAAATTAGACTAAATGAAAGTGCAGAAGTATTGGATCTTACTTTAAAAGTCATATCAGACCAAAAACTGAATATTGATCAGCAAAGAATTAAGTTTGAAAAAGAAAAGCTTTCAAATGAAAGAGAACGTATTTTGCAAGAAAAACAGAAACTGGCCGGGATGAGATTAAAGTATCAGCAATATATTGATGAAGTCAAATCTTTAAGAATTCGATTGCCGAATAACATCCAGTATGAAGAGGAACTAATTGCTAAGGTTGCAAGAGGGTTTGGTGAGAGTGAGCTGGAGCTTCCCGAGAGTTTTGTGGCTGAAGTTAGGAAGTATACGCGATACTGGCAGGATTCCACTAGGATGCAACAAGCTATAGCCCGCCTCGAGAAGAATCTTTATGCGCCAGTAATTATTGAAGCCTTGGAGAAAGAAGGATTGCCTTTGTATTTTATGTATTTACCACTTCAAGAAAGCAATTATGATGCGCACGCGATCGGCCCGGAGACACGCTTTGGTATTGCCAAGGGAGCATGGCAATTTTTAGCGACTACTGCACAAGAATTTGGGCTTTCACCCGGTCCTTTACTTGATGAGAGGGTGTTTGATGACAGAGATGAGCGTTTTGATTTTGTTCGAGCCACTAAAGCAGGGGCCAAATACCTTAAGCACATATATAGTACTGAAGCTCAGGCATCTGGATTACTTGTAATCGCTAGCTATAACTACGGACACACACGAGTAAAAGGCCTAATTAGTAGAATGCACGATAACCCACGTGATAGAAATTTCTGGAAATTTATTCAGCAGCATAATCTTCCGAAAGAAACATATGATTATGTTTTTCTTATTTTTTCTGCCGCAGTGATCGCAGAAGATCCGAAACATTTTGGATTTTCCTTTAACCCCCCACTTTCTTTTTCAGATATTCGATAACGCTGCTCTTCTGAAATTTAATTGTGATTTCATCAAAGCTTGATTTAAAAGTGGCCTTTCTCACTTCAAAAATGATTTCATATTGCTATGCTTAAAAGTAAGTGATATGTAACTCATGAGCTTAGACGGAATAGATTCTGGCCAAAAGAATGGTATAGTCACTATTAGGGATATTTTTTATAAAGAATAGAGTGTTTTAAGTAATAAGAAAGGGGAGCGAGAGTGAAAAATGTCGCGATGTTGCCACTATTAATCCTAACATTGATTATTTTTTTTATTAAGACTGCCAACAGCCAGTCATTGACTATAGATTCCGACAGTACAACAAAGCAAACTCAATCATTCACGATAAATTCTCTGGTAATTCAAGGCAATACTATATTACCAGAGGATAAGCTTACAGCAAAGATTGCCTATCTAATCGGGGAGAATCGTACCTTTGATAATCTCGAGCAGGCTGCTATGACTGTACAGCAAGCATACCGTGATGAAGGGTATGGTGGGGTAATCGCTTATGTACCCGAACAAAAATTAGAAAATGGGTATGTGATCATTAAAGTTGTAGAAGGTAAGATTGACAAAATTGCCGTTTCAGGTAACTCAGAACACGATGAAGCTAATATTCTTAGAAGTTTGCCGGATTTAAAGTCTGGTGAAACACCTATCGTCAAGAATATAGATCGTAATATTCAAATGGCGAATGAAAATCCTTCCAAAAAAATACGAGTTGCATTAGTAGCGGGTGCTAAACCCGGAACTATTGATGCGGATGCAAAACTTACTGACGAAAGACCTTTAAGGCTACTCTTTGGTGTAGATAGCGCAGGAACACCGGGAACAGGGAATTTCAGAACTAATGTTGGGATACAGCACGCAAACTTATGGAATCGTGATCATATTGGCACATTCCAATTTCAAACCTCTCCAACTGAACCCAGTCGTGCTCAAATTTATAGTGTTGGCTATCGTATACCTTTTTATAATCAATTGGCAGCGCTTGATGCTTACTATGCTCACTCCAATGTTGAGAGCGTGTCCTCCACGGCGGCTCCAAACAGTGGAGCTTCCTTAAATCCAGGCCCATTTGGATTTACAGGCAAGGGAGATATCGCTGGTTTTCGGGCACACCGTTTTCTGCCTCGGCTAGGGGAATACGATCAACGTATGTCGTTTGGTTGGGACTGGAGACATTTTAACAATAACTGCGCTATTGGGAATAACGCAGGAATTGCTGCTTGTGACAGACTCGCAGCAGATGTAACCATTACGCCACTGAGTCTTAGCTATACGGGGCAGAAAGAAGGACCGGTTTTTTCTTGGGGAATTAATACAAACATATCAGGTAACTTCGGAGGTAGCAGCGAATCCATTTTTAAAACAGCACGTGTTGATGCAGAGAAGCACTATGCTGTATGGCGCTTTTTTGGGTTTACTAATGTCAATTTGCCTGCCGGTTTTGGGCTTTCAACTCGAGTATTAGCGCAATATAGCCCACATGCGCTGATTCCTGGTGAACAATTCGGCATTGGTGGCGGAGGCAGTGCAATGGGTGGTTTCATTAGTGTGCGGGGTTATCGCGAGCGGGAAATTGTTGGAGATTATGGCGCATCCTTTAATATTGAAGCTCTTGGTCCTGATTTTGCAAGACTGGTGAATTCTGAAAGTTTAAGTTTACGTCCTTTGGGATTTTTTGATTTTGGTTGGGCCGGAAATAACCATGATGCTCCCTGTCGAGGTCAAGACTCATCATGTGAAATTGCGGGTGTTGGTGGAGGCATTCGTTTTGCCATTGGTAAGAAATTTTCGGGTCGATTAGATTTCGGGCATGCATTAATAGATGGGAACCAGAAAGCAGCAGGTAGCTATCGTGGACATTTAGCCATCAATTTCCATTATTGAATTAAGCATAATCAAGAACTGTGGTAAACATTACAGGGTATTTGTGAGGTTGCTATGATCATCAAATTTATTTTTGCATTTTGCGTGACACTTTCTTTAATGGGGCATTCATTTCAGATTAATGCTCAATTACCGACGGATCCATCCATAGTACATGGTCACGCGGTTATCGATACCGCGGGTAACCATATGAACATTATTAATACGCCAAATACTATTCTGGATTGGCAAAGTTTTTCCATAGGCACCGATAGCAGCGTTTATTTTCAGCAACAAAATACAGACAGTATGATTCTCAACCGCGTTACTGGTAGCGATCCTTCTCATCTTCTGGGAAGTCTTGGCAGTAATGGTCATGTATGGTTGATAAATCCTTATGGCATATTGTTTGGTGAACATGTACGAATTGATGTGGGCAGTTTGGTAGCTTCTACGATGGATATTGCCAATGTAGATTTTCTGGCAAAAAACTATTCCTTCAATTCTGTTGGTATACCCGGAGAAATAAAAAACCAAGGAGAAATTCGTACTAGCTTTGGCGGGCATGTATGGTTATTGGGGAATCGTGTTCAGAATGAAGGTTTAATTCAGACTCCAGGAGGTCACACAGCAATTGCTGCAGGGAAAAGTGTTGAATTTGTCGATTCAGGTGCGCCGAATATCGTGGTTCGGGTCAAGGCGCCTGAAAATGAAGTTGTCAATTTAGGATCATTGGTTGCTCAGAATGGTCAAGTGGATTTACACAGTAGCATAGTTAACCAACACGGCATTGTGCGCGCCAATAGTGTGAATGCTGATGAGGCTGGGCGCATTGTATTAAAAGCGGATCAGATAATGCTGGCAAATAACAGCGAGACGCAAGCTGATCATGGAACGGTGCAAATGGAAGCAAGTTCCACTTTGAATAATTGGGGCGCAGTCAGCGGTAAAAATATCGCGTTGAATGCCAAAGAGATTTTGCAACAAGGTCAAATTACTGCGCAGGGAGGTAATGTGGCTTTGGTCGCGCAAACTTCAACCTATCTCGATGGTGCAGTTGATGTTTCAAATGCCCTTGGCACAGGGGGCAATATATTGCTTATGACCAATAAACTGGAAGGTATGGCTGGGGGCTCTTTGCTTGCTGGCGGTGAGCAAGGAGGAAATATTCGCGTTGAAGGTAACGGTCCGATCGCCTTTTCATCGACATTTGCCGCGACCGGAAATACACAAGGTGGCAAGATCGAAGTTACAGGTGATCGCGTCTATCTGCTCAATGCCGATATTGATGTTTCGGGCGGTACACAAGGCGGCACTGTACACTTGGGTGGAGGTTGGCAAGGTAGTGGTGATTTGCTCCAAGCACGAGAAGTTATGGTTGGTGTAGGAAGTGAAGTTAAAGCAAGTGGTAACACTGAATTGAATCCTTTAGCTAAAGGAGGAGAAATTGCTGTTTGGTCAACGCAAAACAGCGAACATTACGGTTCATTACAAGCCAATGATGGAGGACGGATAGAATTTTCTTCCAAGGGAGTAATCAGGCAAACAGGGGATTTTCAAGTCGGCAGCGGCGGAATGGTTTTGTTCGATCCTAAGAATCTAATTATAACGGATGAGCCGCCAGACAATCTGGCTCTCGCCCAAAAAATTACATCTGAGCAAATAACGTCGCCAGGGACATTAAGGTTGGAAAATGAAGAATCGTTTGGCACAGCAATCGCATTGGATGGTGATCGGCTAGCGATCGGAGCAGATTTTGGGGATACTGCTGGAAATAATAGTGGCAGCGGGGCGGTTTATTTGTTTACAGGTGCTGAGGGAAATCTCGATGGCTTGACTTTACAGAATAAGCTGACGTCTGAGCAAGGTGCGGCCAATATGCCTACGCTAGCAAATGGAGATGCTTTTGGAACAGGTGTGGCACTAGAAGGTGATAGATTGGTAGTTGGAGCAAGAAATGATGATACAGATGGAGAAAACAGTGGGGCCGTGTATTTATTTTCAGGGGTTGGAACCAATTTTTCTGATTTAGTTTTGCAAAACAAGCTTACCTCAGAGAGTGTGACGGGACTGGAATTAACGGCCGGAGATATGTTTGGTGCATCTGTCGCAATACAAGATAATCGGTTGGCAATAGGTGCTATACAAAATGGTAATAATAGAACAGATCCTGGGGTTGTTCATTTATTCACAGCAGAGGGAACAGATTTTAACGGATTAACGTGGCAAGGAAAGCTAGCTTCTGAGCAAGGTGCGACCAATATGCCGGTGTTAAAAGATGAAGATGTGTTTGGTTCTGCGCTTGCATTGGATGGTGATCGGTTGGCGGTAGGAGCAAGAGATGATGATGCTGGTGGGGCTGATCGCGGAGCAATCCATTTATTCACGGGTGTGGGACAGAATTTTTCTGGTTTAACCTGGCAGAGAAAACTGGCATCTGATATCGGAGCAACTGATATGCCGCAATTGGATGATGCTGATCGTTTTGGTCGATCAATTGCATTAGAGAATGATTTATTGGTGGTTGGATCAAGACTAAGCGGCCCCAGTGATCAAGGTGCTGCTTATTTATTCACTGGTGCTAGCGGTGATTTCACTGGATTGAATTTTCAAAGAAAACTTACTTCCGAGCAAGGTGCAATCAATATGCCAAGCTTAGCCGCGGGTGATACTTTTGGTGCGGCTGTAGTTCTTGATGGCGATCGGCTGCTCGTAGGAGCAGACTCTGAGGATACGGAAGGCAATAATCGCGGTGCATTGTACCTTTTTACAGGTGTAGGAACAGATTTCTCAGATCTGGCTTGGCAGAATAAGTTGGCGTCTGGACAAGAGGTAAATGTTCCATCAGGGTTGACGGATAATGATCAATTTGGAGAATCCTTAGCCCTTGACGGTGATCGATTGGCAGTAGGGACAGTATTTGACGATACAGGTGGAGTTGATCGTGGAGCAGTCCATTTGTTTACTGGTGTAAATACTGCTGGTGGGTTAACCTGGCAAAAGAAGCTTGCTTCCGAAATTGGCGCAAACAATATGGCTGAACTAAATAATGAAGATAACTTTGGGATTTCAGTTGCATTGGATAATGACAAACTTGTTGTCGGTGCTTTTAATGATGATACTTCTGGAGTGAATCGTGGTGCTGTGCATCTGTTCAACGGTGTTGGAAATGATTTCTCTGATCTGACATGGCAGAATAGGCTTGCTTCAGGATCTGTAGCTGGGCTTACCTTAACTGATGGCGATGCCTTTGGAGCCTCGGTTGCATTGGATGGGGACCGTTTAGTTGTAGGCGCTAATTTTGATAGTACTGGTGGTGACAGTCGAGGTGCAGTGCATTTATTTTCCGGGGTAGGCAATGATTATTCAACATTAGTTTGGCAAAACAAGCTTGCATCCGGATTGGGTATCACTTCAATGCCCGAACTGGCAAATGACGATCAATTTGGTGTATCAGTAGCATTAGATGGTAATCATCTAGCGGTTGGGGCTTATAGAGATGATACGGGTGGACTTAATCGTGGAGCGGTACATCTGTTCACTAATGTGGGAACTGACTTTTCTGAATTAACCTGGTTGGAAAAGCTTGCTTCTGGAATTGTGCCTGGGTTGATAGATGGAGATAGCTTTGGAACATCATTATCCTTAAATGGTAATAATTTCGCTGTGGGAGCTATCGGAGATGACACTGGCGGTTTCAATCGTGGCGCAGTGTATTTGTTTGGAGATATTGGAACTAATTTTTCTGGACTGACGTTTCAAAATAAACTCTCATCAACGAATGTAGAAGGGCTTTCAGATAGCGATGTCTTCGGTATATCGGTAGCTTTAGATGGTAATTTGCTAGTTGCCGGAGCTCGTGAGGATGACTCTGGGGGATTTAATAGAGGAGCAGTTCATTTATTTACAGGTATTAATGGTAGTGTAATTGAGTTATCTCAAGCTAAATTTGATATTAACCCATCTGACGATAGCTACATCACACCGATTAAAATTAAAGAATTGCTTGATAGTGGAGAATCAGTAATCTTGCAAGCCAACAATGACATTACGGTGCAGTCTGAGATTATTGTGGATGAAGGTGGTGGTGGAGGTGATTTCACTTTACAAGCCGGCCGAAGTATCGCATTTAATGCCGATGTGACAACCGATAATGGGAATTTGACTGCTATAGCGGGTGATCCTAATGCTGATCCCAATAATAGAGATCCAGGTACGCCAACCATTATCATTGCAGAAAATGCGACCCTGAATGTTGGATTTGGAACGGCGACTCTAGCAGCTATAGGTGGAGACTTTATCAATAGTAACAACGAAAATGCTATATCAATCGAATCTGATTGTTGCGGAGATGGAGCTGGCCGTTGGTTGATTTACGCTAACGCCCCGACAGGAAACGACAGGAATGGTTTTTCAAACTACACTAAACATTACGATCAGCCTTTTGTTCAAGGAACCATTCCGGAATATGCGATAAACGGTAACTGGTTTTTATATGGTCAAAAACCACTATTAAGTATAAGCGCTCCTTTGACAAGTGTAATTTATGGTCAAACATATCCGCAGAATGTGATATTAACAACAGAACAAAAGACTGAATTGATTACAGGATTCATAGACGGAGATACAATTGAGATTGTTCAGAATGCGGAAGAAGGTACGACCTGGAGTATTAATGGGGAACGTTCTTCGACGGGTAACAGCACGGTAGGGACGCATGAAGTAAGTTATACGAGTGGACTTTTTACAGACTTGGGTTATCAGATTGTTGATAACTCCGGAAGTATTAATGAGCTCAACGTTACTGCAAGAACGATTACTGCAACTGGTTTTACCGCTAGTGATAAAATTTATGATGGAAATAATAGTGCCACAATTAATGGCGGTGTTCTAAATGGTGTAGTAACTAGCGTAAGTGATGATCCTATAACTGATGATGTGTCGTTGTCTGGTATTGGCGAGTTTGAGAACAAAAATGCAGGATCCGATAAGACTGTAATACTTACGAACGGTTCATTAGCCGGAGTAGATAGCAAGAACTATAGTCTTGATATAGAAAATAGTAGTGGAACTGATCTGGCAACAATTACACAGCTTACCATTGAGTCTATAAATATTAACGCCGAAAACAAAACCTATGATCGAACGATTCTGGCCAAGTTAAGTGGTAACTCGGGAAACTTTATTACTGGTGATGATGTATTCATAACAGGTATTGGTGCATTTGATACTAAAGATGCTGGGAATGATAAGGTAGTTACGTATTTACCTATAAATTTGGCATTTAGTGGCGCTGATAGTGGCAATTATTTGTTGTCACCAGCTATCGAAGGTGGCGCTACTACAGCAGACATTTTTAAAATTGATTTGTCGGCCTCTGGTTTTGCTGTAAATAATAAAGTTTATGATGGGAATGCTACTGCTACTCTGGTAGAAAATTCCAATATTCCTCAAGGGGTGATCAATGGAGATAATGTTTTCTTCACCGCTGGATCGGTTACTTTTGAGGATCCCAATGCAGGAATAGGAAAAACAGTTTCCATCAAGGATATAAATCTTACAGGATCGGATGTTAATAATTACCAATTAAATCCTGATAATACGGCAATAGCTACCGCTAACATTGAGAAAGAGGTGTTAATTTACCATGCTAATCAAGCCACGAGAACGATTGGAGAACCGATTACAGGATTAACAGGCAGAATTACTGGGTTTATTCCTGGTGAAAACCAAGCGAATGCTGCGCCGGGAAATTTGATATGGTCGACCCCTGCATCAGAAAAATCTCCAGCGGATCAATATCCAATTATTGGAAGTGGTCTATCTGCGAAAAATTATAATTTTGAGCAAGATGTGAGTAATGCCAAGGCGCTTCAACTAGTTTCACTTGATCCACTTCCTTCGAGAAAACAGGAATTTACTGACACCTCAATACAGGCTGTAAATACGGCGTCTTCAGCTGCAAGGTCCGCTATAGACTCAGGTGCAACAGGTAAAGTTATCGATGCGACTGGGTCTGGTTCTATAGATTCTACAAGTGGTACTGGGTCTGCTTCTACAGATTCTACAAGTAGTTTTGGCCGCCTCAATTTGGCGCAGATGAGTTTTGCAGAAATGCAAAATCTAATCGATATTAGAAAAGAATTTAAAGAAAAATTATTTTCTGATGCTGTATCAAAATTAGAAATAGATCCAAGACTGTCTGATGTGATGGTTTGTACAAGTACGAGGAAAGAAGATCTGAGTAACTGCCGAATTACGGAAGACCAGAAAGCGGAAATAAAATCTAAGTTGTCAGAAGGACACCAACATATTAAGCAAAAAAGTATTCATAAAGTTCGTATTGCTAGTATCCCGCAGATTGAACGAAAAGTAATCGTTCTTTTTGGCATTGATCAGTATGTTGATAGCAATATTCCATCTCTTCAAAGTGCAGTTTCTGACATAGAAGCTGTAAGTCAAATTTTCAAGAATAAGCTAGGTTATGATGAGACTCACATTGTTAAGAATGCAACCAGAGCCGATATTATTCGTACATTGAATGAGCTTGCAATTGAAATGAAACCTAATGACAGCGTGGTCATTTATTACGCAGGGCATGGTTATATGAATGAAAAAAATGGAAATGGTTATTGGATTCCATCGGATGCGTCTGCAAGTAATCCACAAAGTTGGATATCTAACACCAGTATTTCAGAGATGTTAGCCAATATCAATTCAAAGCAAATGGTTATGATTTCTGATAGTTGTTACTCTGGTGCATTTACGAAAGAACAGAAAGTTGGTTTGAACGTTCAGAATATTAGACCGGACGATATTCTAGGCAAGCGTTCAGTAGTAGTCATGGCTTCAGGAGGGGATGAGCCAGTATCAGACGAAGGCAGAGGTGGTCACTCTATTTTTGCTTGGTTTCTGATGCAGGCTCTACAGAATGTTGAAAACTGGAAAGTTGGTGTAAATATTTTTGAACAAATTCAGAGAGATGTTAAGAAAAGTTTTCCGCAAGTGCCTCAATATGGAGCGGCTACATCTGCAGGTCATCAAGAAGGTGGAGATTATCTGTTTGAATTTAGGCAACTTGATAGTGTGGGTAACTAATTATTACTAATACAATACTCAAAATTTAATAATGCAATTTTAGAAGATTGGAGTTAGGTATGATTCATATCCAGGTGATCGCACATAACGGTATGCCCCCAATGCAATTAGTCACGTCATCTTTCGATGAGTTAGGCGGCAATATAGGGCGAGCAGAGGGCAATGTACTTATATTAAGTGATCCTGGTCGGAGCATTTCCAGGATTCATGCATCGGTTGTTTTCCGAGGAGGAAATTATTTCATTCGGGGACTCGGTAGCACGATGCCAGTGTATTTGAATGATCAACCCCTCAATAACGGTCACGATACGCTGATAACGGATGGGGATAGAATCCGAATTGGTGACTATGTGATGCAAGTCATGGATACTGATCACACTGCTAAGCATCGGTCATTCGAAACAGTCATGTCGCAAACATCGGCGTCATTGAGCGATCATGCCGAGAATCAATCACTGGCAGATTTAATTGCTCTCCCTGAGGAACAAATCCAGTCAAATTCATCGGCATTAAAAGCCGGCGTAGCTGATTTGATGCCAGAAGCCCATTCAGATCCTTTGGATCACATGGCTTCTTTACCTCAGAAGTCAACCATACCGACTGATTTTGATCCATTTGCAATATCAGTTTCCGTTGAAGAACAAAATAAATTCATCACAACGGCATCGACTAGCAATCACAATGATCTTGATGAGTTCCATCGGCTATTGGAATCCCAAGAGAGGCAGCCGAACATAGATAACGTAATAAATCCTACTCCTTCTTTAATGGATTTTCCTGCCTCGTCAAATAAAAATAGCATTGATGATCCATTGGTTGCACTTGCCGAGGCTACCGCGAACTCTCCTAAAGCAGAATTTAAAACGCATCGAAATGATACTCCGGAATTAAATGCATCATTGCCGCCAATGCGTGTGTATGAACCTGCGGTCGAGTCCAATGCGGCATTCGAGCCGGCAGATTCTTCTAATTCCACAGGATTTAATCAAGAAGAATTATTGCAAGCTTTTCTTTCAGGTGCTGGTCTATCCAATTTGGACAAGCCGATCGAATTGACGCCGCAATTGATGAATCAGGTTGGACAACTATTGCGAATGTCTACTCAAGGTACGTTGGACTTGTTGGTAGCTCGCGCCTTGATGAAACGAGAAATGCGCGCAGAAATGACGATGATCAAACCCAGAGAGAATAATCCGCTAAAACTTTCGCCAAACGTAGAGGCCGCTCTGATGCATTTACTCTTTCCTAAGACCCGTGAGCAAGGTTTTATGCCGCCACTAGCGGCAATGAAAGATGCCTACAATGATCTTCGCTCTCATCAATTTGGTTTTATGGCAGGAATGCGGGTTGCTTTATCCGGAATTCTCGGGCGTTTTAATCCCACTCAATTGGAAAAACGCCTAGGCCAAAAAACATTGGTTGATTCTGTTTTCTCCCTAAACCGAAAAGCTAATCTTTGGGATATGTTCACCGATCGTTATAGTGATATTTTTCATGAAGCTGAAGAGGATTTCCATGTTATGTTTGGTAAAGAATTTTTGCGTGCCTATGAGGCGCAAATTGCCAAGTTAGAGATGGAGGATAAAAAACCATAGGTTGAGCTTCTTGCTATTTTTCTATAGTTAGTCCCATCTATTCAATTTTATTTGAAGCATCAGAGACAAATTTTTGTATGTATCTCGATATCGGTAGATTATCAAAAAAAGGTGGACGACAAGTTAATGAAGATGCTATCGATTACTGGATTAGCTCCAGTTTTTCGTGCTATGTTTTATCTGATGGATTAGGTGGGCATTATGGGGGTGATATCGCTTCCCAATTAGTGATCAGCAGCATCAGAGAAAGATTTCTACAGCAACCTAAATGTAGTACCGAGATGATTGGGTTGCTTTTGAATATAGCAGACGATGCGATTGTTCGAGAACAGCAAAAAAATAGCTCATTAAAAAATATGCGTGCTACCGCTGTTCTTCTTATCATCGATGCAAACAACCAGATAGCAACATGGGGACATATCGGTGATTCGCGTTTATATTGTTTCCGTAAGGGAAAAATTATTTCTCAGACGCGCGATCATAGTATCTCGCAAAACATGGTAGAAGCAGGATTCTTAAAGCCGATGGAACTGCGAACATCGCCTACCCGTAATCAGTTGTATGCTGCTCTGGGCAATGGAGATACTTCTGAAGTGGAGATCTTGCCGGAAGAATTTTCAATTCGGTATGGTGACGTGTTTTTAATGTGTTCCGATGGATTATGGGAATATGTCGAAGAACATGAAATGGAGTCAATGCTGAATTCTGCTTCGACAGCTTTAGCATGGCTGAAGGCGATGGAAAGACAAGTGCTTATAAAGGGAATCTCTACCTCGCAAGATAATTATTCAGCCATAGCGATATGGTGTAAGGATTCAGATGATGATAGGACCCTGATGCCTGGGAAATGGAACCGACATGGATGACGTATTTACCTGGAGAAATTGCTTATGAAAACTAATTCTTTATATGGGCTAACTTTAAGTTTTTTGATGGTATCTGCATTTCAGGTTAATGCAGAAGAGATTAAGTTATTGCATGAAAATGAAATAAGCGAAGCGGCTGTTATCGACGCACTTGCTCCAGAAAAGAGTGGTCGCACTCGTTCGTTCAGGCCGATGGATGATCAATTGAAACCTGAAATAACTCAGCCGCCTAGTGCATCCATGCTGATAACTTTCAATATCAACTCTGCAAATCTTACTTTTAGCGCTAAACAAGCGCTGGATAAGGTTGGTAGAGCCCTTAATATGGATAAGCTGGCGGAATTTAGCTTTGTCATCGAAGGGCATGCCGATCGAAGGGGCTCTTATGAGTTAAATCAGCATCTATCGGAAGCACGAGCCGCAGCGGTGATGCATTATCTAATCAGCATGCATGATATTGATCCAAGTCGGTTAAATGCTATTGGCAAAGGTTATACAGAGCTATTGAATAAACAAAATCCTTTTGCTGAAGAGAATCGACGTGTAACGATTGTCAGAATAATGAAGTAATCTGGGAATTTCTTTAGATTTTATATTCTAATGCATTGCATTGAGTAGAAATTTTTAATTTATAATTTCTTCGATAGAGAATAAAGTCGCTCCATAAGATTCTGAGCAATTAGAAGCTGAGTCGGAAGTGCATATTGCTTGCCCAATGAAAAATGGCAATGTTCCCTTGTATGAACGATAAGTTTCTTTATTGTGTTCAAACGAAAATGTCTGAAAAATACCGAATTCTTGGAGTCCAGTGTTACTAAAACTCCGAGGATGACTTGAAACAATCGCGATAAAATGATTATTACCTGGTGGTCCTCCGGCAATCATTCGCCATTCTTTTCTAGGTAATTCTATTTGCTGGTTTGCTGCTATGAAATTGTTATGATCTTTTCCATTAGGAAAAAGCAGCAGAAATTCGGATTGATTGGTCCCTATTGCGAAGATGTATATATATCCAGATTTTGCTGAGCGGATCTTAAAATTCAATTGATCCTCATTAATAATCACTTGGGCTTTTGCGATTGATATCGTTACTGCATGACTTCGATCACGAGCATCGAAAATAGCTTCTAATTCACTAATTGGATTAAATTGGATTGATTGATCCAGAACCTGAGTAGAACTGTCGGTATGCTCTCGTTGAGGATCTGTCATATTTGGGTTTAGCATAACAACACTTGTCACAGTAATCGCTGTGACTGCCAGTGCTGCTAGAATTTTCCATTTATTCGAGGTTGATTCACTCGATGCGCTGAACTGTTCTGAAACTATCTGCTGCTGCGCAAGGCCGAGAAGCCTGTGAAATTCCTCAACGCTTTGCGGACGATGCTCTGGTCTAATTGCGAGCGCTCTATCGATACCATTTAAAAAAGTATTGCTATATTGGTTAACTGCAAACTCATTTAGAGGTGTGAGCTTATCCGAAATCAAGCGACTTACAGATGGTGTTGGGGCTTTGCGGGTAATAGCAAAATAAATGACTGCCGCAAGTGCATAAATGTCAGTCCATGGACCTTGCGTGAGGTTTATCTCGTCAGCATATTGTTCAATAGGTGCATACCCTGGTTTCAAAATCACCGTCAACGACTGAGTCATATTACTGATTACTCGACGAGCGGCACCAAAATCCAGCAAGAGTGCTCGTCCATCTGAAAGAATCAGAATATTATCAGGGGAAATATCGCGATGTAGGCACGACGGAATGTCCTTATGAAGAACATTTAAAGCTTCAAGTAATTGGAATAAAAGATTCTTAAGCCATTTTTCTTCCGGAAGCCTATCTGCGTTAAGTATTTTCTCTTTGAGGGTAATACCTTTGTAGAAGGGCATTACCATATAGGCGGTTCCATTACTTTCCCAAAAGCGATAAACTTTTACGAGGGAAGGATGATCGAAATGCGCTAATAATCTTGCTTCGTTTATGAAACTTCTTAATCCGGCTAAAAATATTTCTCTATTGGATTCTGATCTTAAAGTGATCTCTCCGAGATTATTGCGAATGGCGAAACTAGAGGGCATGTACTCTTTTAATGCTACTTTACGTTCCAAAGAGTGATCGTAAACAAGATAGACTATGCCAAACCCACCCCATCCAATAATATCGATAATTTCGAATTCCCCCAGTATGGTTCCAATAGGGAGAACATGCTCATTGGGTTGTGTAGCATTCTGAACATCTGTGGGAGTACTAATGCGTGTTGCCTGAGCCAGAATCGTTAAATCATCGTCATCGGGTGATTGGTCTGGAGTCATTACTTGTTTTTTATGAGGTTAGTGTTAACGGGAGCATTGTCATTTAACAGCGTTATGTAGCAATTCTGCAAAGCAATTTCCGGGAGGAAGACCAATAAAGCCGCGTAAGTGAGTGCTATCTGTTTCAAAGTCAACCTTCCACCAGATGGTTTTCCCCTTCCCCTTTTTACTGAATAGATTAAGGCTTACCGCACTAAAAACCTCGGTGAGAACATTTGCTTCAGGAACTAATAGTGATGTGTATGTATTGTGTGTCAGCGAGGGAGCTTGCCACCAGTCGCTCAATAGTTGCTCACTAACTGAATTTCTCTCATCTTTAAGTATTATAGGTGGAGAATGTGATGCCAATCTATTGTCCAATTCATCCGGTGAAATATCGAGATCCAGTGATGCTAAAGCAATTTGTTCTAAGGCTTTATACCAACTCTGTGCGGAAATAAGAGATAAAAAAGCATTCGGATAGGGTTCAATTTCAGTTGCAAAAGTCAATGGAAAATGCCGGCCAACTTTGTCAATGCTGGGCATAATAATACCGGTCCATATTTTGTCGTTATCACATGCTTCTGGCATGAGAATAAAGCGCCAGATCGGACTGGTAAGATATATGTCTAGCCATGTTTCCCCTAATTGTTCTTGACTTGTCGCCATTGAAGTTTGCAACCAGGCATCCCAGGTATCAATAAAATCGCCTGGTAATCGGCGTGAAATAAAATCACCCAGCGATGGAATTTTTCCATACCAACCAATAGCAAAATTACGATGTTCACGTATCATAATTTAGTAGGGCATTTAAAATCTTGAAGTTCCTGTAGGCGAAAAGGATTTTGCACGCTACTTGTTGTGACCTCAAATTGGGCTTTTTTGTTATTAATGTTGAAGGTTGCAATGAATTTCTCAGATTGTGGAGTCGGGTTGATCTGCACATTTTCAAACATGCGAAACAGGGCCCATGGACCTTCAAAAACTTGACCAGAGGTACCTCCCTGCTGAGCTGGAGAGATTTGCAAACGAACCTGAGTGCTACCTTTTGGACCCGGCCATTGAATCGATATTGGGACTTGTGGACCGTGACTATACTTTACCAATTGACCATCTACATCCAGAATGAATTGGGTAATAGATGGGTCCATATCGATGGGTTTAAATGTGAAATTGATATTAATGGCGCGGGCTCCGCCGCGAAAGAAAATATCACGAATAGTTTGTGCGCGTTTAAAATCCTGAAGGTCTCTTGGCGTGTCGCCTGTTTGGCGAAAATGCCATGCTTGTTTGGTGCTGTCTACAAATTGTGCGAGTTCTTTTTGAAAATATTCATCAAACCGTCCCCCAAAACTAAAGAGTTGTGCAAAATCATCCTGCGTCACATCCTGTGTGCTTCTTTTTACAAAAGGATAGCGCCCGGCAGTTGCTTGCTGGCAGAAATCAGTCACTGCAATTTTAAGTGACTGATTTAAATTGCCACGTGTCATGCCTTCAGTCTGATTCTGACTGCTGGATGAGAGCGAAGCAAACATGCTGCGCAAAGGTTCGCTTAGCTGACGAGCTTCAGCTCTCATTTCAGTTTGTACTTTGCTGATCGGTAGTGTGGTGTTGGTATTGAGTGCTTCTTCAGTTGTCGTAAGGAAAAAATAAAGCTCGTTAATTTTTGAAATTAATCTTTCGATCGGAGCAGGTTGCCCGGGGCTAGACGATTGTACTAAGCGCCGTAAATCTTTAAATTTTTCATCAACAATCTGTTCTGGACGAGAAACAAGCGTGGCTGTTGACACTTTTTCTTTTGGTTGTCCAAGATACTGTTCCAATTTTTTCTTTGCGGTTTTTACTTGATCGGTAGCTTTGTCAACGATATTTTTTTCGGTAGTATCGGTATTGACTAAGGTAATTTCCTTGGTAACCGCTTGTAATAAAGATAATAGCGGGGAATCAGCAGCAGAAAGAAGTCGAGTCAACTCAATGCTTTTGGATAGAGAGCTGGCTTTAACAAGCTGAATGTCATTGATGAAATTTTCCCAGTTCTTGGCATAGTCATGCAGGTATAAACGGCGAACTTCTTCGAGGACAGGAATTTCTGCATGAATATCTAATATGGAATTACCTTGCTTCTCAGGAAGATCGAGTACCCATGGTTCTTCTTCAGCGAGTTGTTGCGTAGTTTCCTTGGCTGCGCGTGGAAAGAAATTATAGTAACCGTCATAAGTATATAAACCTGATATTCCTTTGGTTAGGGGTGTGCCGCTTTTGCGTTCGAATACCAGAGCAGCTGAAGATCCTACGTTTCTAGCAATAGTAAACTCAGGAATATCAATATTCATTCCTTGAAGTTTTAGGCGATTATAAATCCTTTGTGCTAAGGATGTTTTTGCGATTAATGCGCGTACTCGATTAACGAGTTGCGAATTGATTGAGATCGGGGACGATAGATTGTCGCGATTCAATAAAGTATCCAGATGGGATTCTAGAATTTTGCGCTGATCAAAGCTAATCTCGCGGGGTAAATTATTTTCCCAGTCCAACATGATAAAAGCTTTCAATGCCACTGGATCGAAGTGATCAGCTTGATGCAGCATCAGATAGGCTTTTAAACCCTCATACAATAGTTCCGTGTTGCTAGAATTAGCATTGCTAAGCAAATATTCCAAACGTAGTATTAATTGCGGAAGAAATGTATCCTGTAATAATCGCTGAAAAGCGTTGTTTGCTGCAGAAGCCAGCTTCTCTCCTTGATACAGACCCATGCTCATAGAAAGTGGTGAAGATTCGGTGTTAGTACCTGGAGCAATTGCAAGTCCTTTTACAGATTCTAATGTAGAAATAAGGTCAGGCATGCTGATGTTTTGAACTACGGGGAGTTGCTCGACCTGTTTGGAAACTACAGGTACCTTTGCTGCTACTTCTGCAACAAACGCTTGATTTTGGGAAAAACTGATATACCATACTGCTATTAAACTGAACGTTAAAAATAAGGCAGTGATGGAAACACTCCATTGTAATAGTGCTCGCTGCCTTTCCCAACGAAGATTCGTGCCAGCAATTTCAGCTTCATCCAATATGACATTACTAATAAGACGTGACAGGAAAAAGCTTTTTCCACTCGGCTTGTTAGGAATCAGTTGCCGACTATCAAGTTGCAATGCCTGCGCATAACTACTGATGATGCGATCAATGGGGTTACCCTCTTGTATGCCGCTCGTGAAATAAATGCCTCGTAATAGCGGAGGTTGGTTAAAGCGCGATAATGAAAAAATTTGATTCAGAAAATCTCTTAGCGTCTCTTTCATCGCGCTGAATTGCTGGGGAAACGCATAGAGTAATGCACGCTTCTGAATATCTCTTTCATCTTGCAAATAATCAATGAGCCTGCTATTGAGGCGTTGTTCTAACAAGGTAAATTCGGAATCAAAATTGGCAAGCGGCATTACATCTTCCTTCTCTGATAGAGGAAAAGTTACTCCCCATACCTGAGCTCGGTCTTCTTTGCCATAGTTGCTAAAGAATTCCATAAAGCCACCTAATAGATCTGTTTTGGTGACAAGTACATAAATAGGAAAACGAATATTTAATTCAGAATGAAGTTCTTGGATACGTTTGCGTATGGCATTCGCTTGAACTTCTCTTTGCGTGGATGATTGTTGCAGTAAATCAGTAATGCTAACTGTAACAATAATGCCATTGATGGGGCGGCGCGGGCGGTATTTCCTGAGGAGCTTCAGGAATCCATTCCACGCAGCACTATCTTTTTCCTGATCACTTTCTTGAGTCGTGTATCGACCTGCGGTATCGAGCAATATGGCTTCATTAGTAAACCACCAATCACAGTTGCGTGTGCCGCCAATTCCCCGAATCACTTCCTGGCCAAAATGCTCAGCCAATGGAAACCGTAATCCAGAATTGACGAGCGCCGTAGTTTTTCCTGAACCAGGTGCTCCAATGAAAATATACCAAGGCAGTTCATATACGTATTGTCGATTGAATCTAGAAAAGAAACCGTGGTTTTTACCCAGATTCGCATTTTTCAGCACAGCAACCGCTTCTTCAAAGCGCTTTTGCAATATTGCAACTTCTTCACTACCCGCAGGACTTCCACTGTTTTGTGGGACTGAACCTTGCTGAAGCAAACCTTCCATGAAACGAACATTCTGCTTTCTGGATTTAATGAATTTCCAAGTGAGTTTGCCAATATAGAAAATTAAAATAAGTCCGATCAAGATAGTTCTGTGTGTTTCTGACGCCAATGGATAATATTCAGCGAAGGCGATGAGTGGACCTGCGAACCAAATGAGAGCGCTGATGGCTGTTAAACCAAAGATTGTCATAGTCCAGGGGTTAAAGAATAATTTTAGAATCTTTTTCATTTAATTAACCTTCTGATCTTCAATTGATTCATGCTTACGACAAAAAATATTTCGAGAGACCTAATCAACAATTATTTCGATGCGCCTATTTTTTGCACGCCCCTCTGGCGTATCATTTGAAGCAATAGGCTCAGCATCTGCTCGTCCTTCCGAATGTATCCGATTGCTGGAAATTCCCATTTTGACAAGTAGCTGCATAGCGGACAGTGCTCGTTCCTGTGATAAGTGCCAATTCGAAGGAAATTGAACGGACCTGATGGGGCGATTATCAGTATGGCCCAAGATCTGAATATGACCTGGTCTTTGATTTAACGCATCCGCAATCCGCTTTAATACCGGAACAAACTTCTGAGAAACTACTGTACTGCCTGGAGAGAATAATCCATCACCTATCAAAGTAATAACGTGTTGATTATTCTGGAGCCGAACAGTTAATAGCTTTGCGCTGATTTCCGGAGCAAGAAATTCAGCTAAATAGGGATTAACCGATGGTGGTGATACCGGTATTTGGTGTTTAATCGCATTACCCGTACGGATCGATTGGATCTGCGCAAATACAGGATCTGAAGCATCGCTCAGCAGGAAACTAAAAGTTAAATATGTGATTAATAAAGCTAATCCACATAGAGAAGTTAAAATCCACAGTGGCATGAATAAAAAGAATTTATTACGCTTGTAGGCGGCTGCTTGCCAATGTGGTGATAAATCGCGTTCGAATTTGTTATGTTCTTTTCCGATAATTTGTGCGAGACGTTCGCGTAGTGTTTCCAACTGGGCTTTTCCATTATTCATCACGCGATAGCGCCCTTCGAATCCCAACGTAAGGCAAATGTACATAAATTCCAGTATGTCAAGATTCGTTTTTGGATTTTCTGCTAACTTCGCTAATAACTGAAAAAATTTCTCGCCACCTACGGCCTCATTATGAAAATAAATGAGTAGGCTGTATTTTCCCCATTCTTCGCTTCCCCACGGCGTTGAAGAAATACTTTCGTCAATGAAGGTGCATAGCGCATACCGAGAAGCGATGATTTTTTCTGATGAAATCTCGGCTACTCTTGCTTGATTCTCAAAAGTTTTAATGCTTAGGACAAGATGATCCCGCAAATTAGCCAGATCAGAACGTTGTAAAGTTGTTCTCAGTACCGTTGCGGTATGAAGTATAGGATTGGCTGAAGCAATTAAGGGATTCAGGCCAGTTTTCGCAGATGTCGACTCTGCAAAATTTATTGATGTGTTGCCGGGGATTTGTATTTGTGAATAAGAAGGTCGCTGGGTAGGGGGGGGGCGTCCACCCGGCGACGGCATGATGATTGTCCTATCTAAATCAGGTGATGCAAATGGATCGTTCTGGTTCATGATTCGATATTATTGAGATTGATACATCGAGAAATTAACCCTAATTAATATGCTATTACTTCACTCTTTGATTGCCCAAAGCTCAAGTACAAGTCCCGGAAACTGCCCTCCAATATGCATCACTAAACCAGCTGAATGCTCCAGTTGTCTCCACAAGTCGTTTTTGCGTTCCAGCTCAAAATAGTTGAATCCGGCATGAAATGGTAACTGTCTAGGGGCTACCGGCAAAGGCGACAAAGGTATGCCCGGTAATGCAAGGTTAACCAAATCACGTATTTTTTCTGAAGGCCCGACTTTTACCTGAACGGGTAAATTCACGCGTATTGTCTCAGCAGGCAGTTGTGCATTAACTGCGAGAATGAAATTGGCTGACTTAAATAACCCTTTGTCATGAACCAACGCGACACGAATGTTATGTTGGCGCTCTTCAAGCTGGATTGGAATTGCACTCGAGATAATTTTTTGAGCAAGCAAACGGCGAATTTCTGCCATGAGATGGCCGAAGCATAGTGCCAAATCATCATGCTGATATTCCATATAGATAGATGGTCGGCGCGAATTTTTCTCATCGAAAGCTGACATATCACCAGCAAAACTGAGACAAAGGCAATACAGTCTCTCGGGGTGCAATAAAGAAACGTTCATCAGGTGCAGAAAATGTGTTTCGTATCGATTAATTGTTTGTAACATCAAAAAATCTGCGATTTCTGCAATCCCGCGGTGGCCGGGTTGTGTGATTAAAGAAGCTAGTTCTTCTCCCCGCTGATGAAGCATGCCGCACATTTCTTGTAAGTAACCGTTAAGTATGACATCAGAACCTACATGCAACATGGGTGGAGTAAATTCTTTATGCAGCATGATCTGATTGTCCGATCGTCTTTCAGTAACTTGTACAACACCTAAAATAGTGTAGGCATCAGTGGCATCACGTCTTGGCATTAATCTCAGGCGAAGCTGGCCGATTTGTAAAGAGGCAGTGCTTGGGTTCTGGGTGTTGCTGTCAGAAATTTCAACTTCTTCTACGGCGTATCGTGCTGTTTGGGAATTCTGATCGTCATCGGCTTGAACTTCGATGGCGCCGGTGCGTTGCAGAGGAAGTGCAAGTACGATGACCTCATTTCGCAGATTGGTATCAATTTCCAGCGGCAGGGGCGCTCTATCATGTTCTGGAAAATTAAAGGGCGTGCCGTCAGGAAAGATTCCGCGCGCGGAAGTTATCTGCAGCTTACCAAGCATTAATGCTCCCGAATTAACTTCGAGATTTCTGAATCCCCAATAATGGCCGAGCAACGGTGAAATACGGCTTTCAAGCAATTGTTCATGATAACGATTTTGCTGTTGAAAATGTTGTGGCTGAAGAAACATGCCTTCTGACCAAATGACTTTATTATCCCAGGCCATAAAAATTCTCTGAAGATATAATTGAAATAATTTAGCTGATGAATTTAAAAAATTTAATAAACTTTTATTCTATAACTTCATACAAAGTTCCTGGTGGTGGTTTAGGTGATCGAAATTGACACATGAATCCACACGGGGGTTTTGCCCCAATTTCAATTTTGTTTCCGTCTAAGAAAATATAGACTTCTGGAGCTATTTCGTTGGAAGGAATGGCTGCGGAAGCTCGCCATTGCGACTCTTCAAGGTTTTTATAGGCAGCCACCACGCCTACATAGCGGGTATTAAGATTTAAAGTTCGAGTAAACTTCTGTTTCTGACCCGGTGTTACTCTCAATTCTTCGCTGGCAATTAATTCGTTCTCGAGGGTGGTTTTATAATCATTAAAAACTGAGAAGAAATCGGTGGAATTGAATGCGGCTAACGAAGAGAGTTCGTAGAATCTGATCACTACGGGCCTGGCTTCTGGAACTTTTGCTTCAGCTATCGATGACAGCGGGTTGATATTTGACTGAACGTTAAGAGAAACGCTGGCTATGGGAGGCTTGGGCGGACTGGAACAACTTGCAAGAATCAAACCAAAAATGGCGAGGATAATCCAGACAAATAACAGTTGGGTTCGTTTCATGTTCTAAACTTCCTCTCTATTTAGAAATATCCACTTTAATGTTAAGTATATAGGGTATTGCAAACTATGGTTGTGAGAATTCTCACTGTACGTTTCACATCTATAATGTACTTTTTCATATAAAAATTACGAAACGAGGATAACGTCGTGATGTGGTCAAGCAAAATCAGGCAACCAGTTAAGCAGCACTACTCTGATCAATGTATTAAACCCAGACCAATATTCATCTTTGATAGCTTAGTATTTCATTTTGTCAACAAATATGGGCGTATCTCTAGAAAGGGTATAAACTCTGTAGGGTCTTTTGCTACAAAACTCAATTCCAGAAAGATTTTATAATAATTTTTATAAATCGCCAGATGAAGATGGACATCGAAAAATTACTTATACCGATATCAGCTGAATTCCCTTGTGGTCCAGATCTTGAGTACGATCATGATTTTCTCAGCTTGATTCAAAGTCTGGAAGGCCCGCAGGACAGCATTGTTGGGGAAGCTCCCCAAAAAGATCCTGATTGGAATGAAATTGCTTCTCTTGCTGAAACTTTACTGCTACGTACCAAGGATCTGCGATTAGCGATCGGTCTTACTCGTGCTTGGACACATAGAAAAGGGTTACCGGGATTAGTTTCTGGGCTCCATTTAATCAATGATTTATTGACGTTGTATTGGGAAGATATTCATCCCGGTCTTGATGTAGAAGATGATCATGATCCGACGCGGCGATTGAATGTTTTATCAGAAATTGGAAGTTACAGTATTTTAGTGCGTGATGCACAAGGTATTCTCATTTCATTCCCCCCTATCAGGATATCGATCCGTGACATATTGATCACCCTGGGAAAAATACCCACTACAAATACCAAATCTGAATTTTCACAAGCGCAAATAGAAGAAATGTTCGATTCGCAGAATAATGCACAAGAAATTTTGAAGCTGCGCGATGATCTGGCTGAAATAGTAGGAACGTTACAAGAAATACAAAATTTTCTTAAACAAAAAGTTAATGAAGCGTTGTTGCCAGATTTTAAAAAACTCAGTGGCACATTAGAGCCGGTTTTAGTGTTGTGTAAGAAATTTTCAATGATTGATCAAGAGGTTGTTTCAGATAATTACGTGGTGGAAGTAGGGAGCAAAGTAATGGATAACGTTTCTCCATCAAGTGAGATACGGAACCGCGAAGATGTGGTTCGTATTCTTGAAAGAGTTTGCAAATATATCGAACGAACGGAACCAACCAATCCGGTTTCATTAATTATTCATCTGGCGCAATCTCTAATGACAAAGAATTTTCTGGAAATCCTCGAAGCGATACCGCCCGAAGATATGAAAGTTTTTAAAAAAATTATTGATTCTGATAAGAATAAGTAACTAATTCATCATATGCTTATAGGAGGGAACCCATACTGCTCAAGAAATGCTTGGTTAGGCGCTACAATTTTACTGAAAGTGATTTTTATCACTGATTGATGAAGATGTAACTACTAAAATTTTTTTATCGATTCACTGATTTCTTTTTTTATGCTTCAAGTAATTTTGATCAATTAAGAAACTCAGTTATTTCTAGCGAAGGGGAAAATGATGGCCGAAAGCAGTCAAAAATTTATCGCTCGTAATCGTGCACCTCGAGTGCAAATTGAATACGATGTTGAGTTATATGGTGCCGAGAAAAAAATCCAATTACCTTTTGTGATGGGCGTCATGGCGGATCTAACGGGTAAACCGGCTGAAGAATTGCCTGAAGTGAGTGATAGAGATTTTCTTGAGATCGACGTGGATAATTTCAATGAGCGGATGAAGGCCATGAAACCTCGCGTTGCATTTCAAGTCCCCAATGTATTGACTGGGGAAGGCAACATCAGTGTAGATATCACTTTCGAAAATATGGATGATTTTTCGCCTGCTAAAGTTGCTGAAAAGGTTGATGCATTGAATAAGTTGTTACAGACCAGAACAGAACTCTCCAATTTGATTACCTATATGGATGGAAAAGGTGGAGCCGAGAAAAAAATTAACGAATTATTAAATGATCCAGCGTTGCTCAAATCATTAGTGGCCACTCCCAAACCTCAAAGTGAAGGCGCAGAGGTTTCTGAGGGTGAATCCAAATAAAACGATATAACAAACACTATTGAGGAGAATCAATAATGGCTGAGTCAGAAATCCAGACATCCGGTGCAGAAGCAAAAGTACAAGAATCCGATGATTTTTCTTCCTTATTACTGAAAGAATTTAAGCCAAAAACCGACAGAGCCAGGGAAGCTGTTGAAAGTGCGGTGAAGACTCTGGCAGAACAGGCCCTAGAAGAAACCGCGCTCATATCGAATGATGCGATCAAAACGATCCAATCGATTATCGCAAAAATAGATCAATGTCTTAGCGATCAAGTTAATCTAATCATGCACCATGCTGATTTTCAAAAACTCGAAGGCAGTTGGAGAGGGCTGCATCATTTGGTGAATAACACCGAAACTGATGAGATGCTCAAAATCAAGGTATTTAACATTACGAAAAAAGAAGCACATAAGACGCTCAAAAAATTTCAAGGAACTGCCTGGGATCAAAGCCCGATTTTCAAAAAAATCTATACGCATGAATATGGCATGTTTGGCGGAGAACCTTTCGGTTGTTTGATTGGAGATTATGAATTTGATCATGCTCCACAGGATGTTGAGTTTCTGAAAGAGATTGCCAAGGTTTCAGCAGCGGCTCATATGCCATTTATCGCAGCGGCATCTCCGAAGGTCATGAATATGGATTCGTGGCAGGAGCTTGCTGATCCACGAGATTTGACCAAAATATTCGGAACACCAGAGTATGCCGCTTGGCGATCATTAAGAGAATCAGAGGATTCGCGTTATATCGGACTGGCATTGCCGCGTTTCTTATCCCGCTTGCCCTATGGCGCCAAAACCTCACCGGTTGAGCAGTTTGATTTTGAAGAAGATGTCGCCGACGCAGATCACAACAAATATACCTGGAGTAATTCTGCCTACGCGATGGGCGTCAACATTAACCGCGCATTTAAGTTATACGGTTGGTGTTCGCGAATTCGCGGCATTGAATCCGGTGGAGCTGTCGAAGGATTACCTACTCATACTTTTCCAACCGATGATGGCGGCGTCGACATGAAATGCCCTACGGAAATTGCCATTGATGATAGGCGGGAAGCAGAGCTTGCAAAAAATGGCTTTATGCCGCTTTTGCACAAAAAGAATTCTGATTTTGCAGCATTTATAGGCGCACAATCATTACAAAAACCCTTCGAATATGACGATCCCGATGCGACGGCCAACGCCAATTTATCGGCCAGATTGCCTTATCTATTTGCAGTCTGTCGTTTCGCCCATTACCTCAAATGCATCGTACGAGACAAGATCGGTTCTTTTAAAGAAAGAGAGGACATGCAAAAGTGGTTACAAAAATGGATTAATAACTATGTAGAGGCCAATCCAGCAACTGCTAGTGAAATTGATAAAGCTAAAAAACCATTAGCGAAGGCAGAAGTGGTCGTGGAAGAAGTTGAAGGTAACCCTGGCTACTATACCTCCAAATTTTACTTAAGACCCCATTATCAATTGGAAGGATTGACTGTGTCTTTAAGGTTGGTTTCTAGATTACCTTCCGAAAAGAAATAATCAAATTTTAGAGTTTGAATTGTTTGGCACTTAGGTAGGAAACACAGTGTAAAACATTTGTTGGGCTTTATTTTTTTAATTTAACTTAAGTAAACCGAGGAGATGAAGATGGCTACAAATACCTATTTACACTGCGATCCAATTAAAGGCGAGTCAACAGATGAAGATCATAAAGATTGGATCGAAGTATTCAGTTTCAATCACGGGTTGAATCAGCCTATGTCGGGGGCCAGTGGCACTGGGGGGCGTAGTTCAGCTCGTGCGGATTTTAGCCCCTTTGTCATTTCAAAAAGTATTGATGCTGCAAGTGTGGATCTCAATATGTATTGCGCTAACGGGACGCATATCGCTAAAGTTGAACTGGAGGTATGCCAAGAATCAGGGGAGAGGGTAGTTTATCTCAAATATGAATTAGAAAATGCAATGATTCAATCTGTTTCGGTCGGTGGTGGAGGGTCTGATCGCCCCGTGGAAACAATAACCTTTGTGTATGACAAAATATCATGGACTTATACGCCTGTTGGTAATGATGGAAAAGCTGGTACTGCTACAGGCCCGAAAAAGTGGAATCTGGAAACAAATAAGGCTGAATAAAAAATATTCAATAACGGAAGTGTTAATTCTTAATGAATCGTAGAGATTAGGTGCTTGAATTAACGCTTCCTCGTTAACGCTTATTTAATAGATGATTATTCTATGACACCTGAAGGCTGCTTAAAATCGGGCAACTTGGACGAATCATTGCGGCTTCTACAAGATCGTATCAAGAAGAATCCATCGAGTCCTCAAGACAGAGTTTTCCTATTCCAATTGCTATCAGTCATGGGGCAATGGGACAGAGCAATAACGCAATTGGATGTCGTAAAAGAACTCGATGACAGCTCAATCGCAATGGTATTGATGTACCGTCAGGTTATTGCTTGCGAGAAAAACAGAGAGCGAGTTTTCCTGGGACAAGAAGAACCTATGGTCGTCGGAACGCCTCAGCAATGGATTGCATTGATGATCCAATCGCTAAAATTGGCTGCAGAAGAACAGTATGAGCATTCTCAGTCACTCCGCTTACAAGCTTTTGATCAAGCACCCAGCGTCTGTGGATCAATTAACGATGAATCATTCAAATGGCTGGCAGATTGCGATGTGCGAATTGGCCCTGTTTTGGAAGCAATTATCGAGGGACGCTACATATGGACCAGCTGGGAAAACGTACAATCCCTCATCATTGAAAAACCTGTCGATTTACGCGACGTGATCTGGCTTCCTGTTCATTTTCGCTGGAAAAACGGGGGAGAAAACTATGGTCTAATACCCACACGTTATCCCCAATCCTATCAAATGGATCCTCTTTTGGCACTATCGCGCAAGACTGTATGGCAAGAGCTTCCATACGATATACATATTGGCTTTGGTCAAAAGATGTTGTTAACAGATCGCCTAGAATATTCCTTGCTGGAGACTCAAACAATTACGATCAACGCTGACTTAAGCAACGGTAAGGGGTAATGTGTTGACTTCTTTTTCAAAGAATCTGTACTTGCCATCTTTAGTTGACAGGTTGATCAATGAAGATCCCATTAACGAACTATTAACTGAAGTTCGTCAGAAAATAAGGCAGACACAGCAGGATTTGAATAAACTGGCAAACAACCAGGAAGCAAAGAGTATTGAGAGTCAAAAAGAGCAACAATATCACCTTCACCAACAATTAATGGGATTGCAGGCACAATACAACACGCTAAATGATTCTGTTAGTGCTAAGCATGACATTAAATCATGTGTAAAACGCGATCTGGAATGGCTATTCAATACCATTCAATATGTACCTAATCAGGAGCTTGGTAATTTTCCTGAAATAGCGCGATCAGTGATTAATTTCGGTATTCCAGATTTTTCTGGAAAGACTGTTTCGGGGTTGGATCTGGTGCAGATTGAACGGTTTTTATTGCAAGCCATTATTGACTTTGAGCCAAGAATTTTCAGAAAAACGTTAACGGTAAAAGTTATCGTCGACCAGAATAAAAATGAACATAACGTTTTTGTTTTTGAAATAGAAGGTGAAATATGTTCAAAACCAATGCCGCTACGTTTACATTTGCGAACCGAACTCGAATTGGAAAGTAGCCAAGTGACTATTTACGAAATGAATTAATCGAGTATGAAATGACACCGCGCTTACTAGATTATTATGAGAAAGAACTGCGATTCATTCGGGAGATGGGATTTGAATTCTCCAAGCGCTACCCTAAAATCGCCGGAAATCTTGATTTAGGAAGCGCAGAATGCAGTGACCCTTATGTAGAGCGATTATTGGAGGGATTTGCATTTCTAACAGCGCGCATTCAGCTAAAAATGGATGCAGAATTTCCACGGTTCACGCAACATTTGTTGGAGATTGTCTATCCGCATTATCTTGCCCCTTTGCCCTCCATGATGATAGTGCAGATTAATCCTGATCTTCAGGGCGGACTCACTGAAGAAGGCTTTACCCTGCAACGGGGAATCAAGATTTTCAGTAAGGCAAAAGGGGGACGCAGCCGATGTGAATTTCAAATTTCACATGATATGAGAGTTTGGCCAATACAGGTAAAAGAAGCTGTCTATTTACCCCTCGGGCAAGTACCTAATTATCCTGGCCTGAATACCAAGAAAATAAAGTCGGGTTTAAAAATAAAATTAAAAGCCGTTGCAGGTTATCACTTTAATCAATTGGCAATCGATCAACTGACGTTTTATTTACATGGCACAGGCAGTCTGGCAGTACAACTCTATGAATTGATCTTTGGGCATAGCCTATCATTTGTTATCCGGACGTCATCCAATCAACAGAGTTATGTATTTGACCGTTCCATATTAAAGTCCGTCGGATATAGCCAAGAACAATCCTTACTTCCCTCAACGGCGCAAACTTTTCGCGGTTATCGTTTGTTGCAGGAATATTTTGCATTACCAGAACGTTTTTTATTCTTTCAGTTAGATAAGATCATTACTGCAATTCAACAATGTGATTCTGATGAAATCGAAATTCTAATTTTGCTGGATGTGTCGCAGGATAAGCTGGAACACGTGGTTCAGGCAGAAAACTTTAGATTGAATTGCACGCCAGCAATCAATTTATTCGAGAAACAGGCGGATCGTATTCACTTGAAGCAGTACAATGCAGAGCACCATCTTGTTATTGATAAAACCAAGCCAAACGATTATGAAGTTTTTAGCATTCTCGAAGTCATCGGTTTTGGCAGCGATATGCAATCAGAACAGGAATTTCGGCCTTTTTATTCCAGTGATTATGAGCATCGTAGACATTCTGATACGTTTGCTTACTATACTTCCAGGCGTCAACCTGCCTTATTTCCCGTCAATACGAGTTCAACGGCTTTAAGAACTGAATACACAAGCAGTGAAGTTTATTTATCATTGGTGGATTCCGGTGAAATGCCTTTTAACAATGACCTGAAGCAACTTGGAGTTCGTGTCCTTTGTACAAATCGCGATCTGCCGAAGCTTTTGTTATTAGACGGGGATAAATCTGAGTTTAGCTGGGATGTCAGCTTTCCTATCAATAACATAGTTTGCTTGGTTGGCCCTACTGATCCAAAACCCTCCTCTACCGAAAGTAGCTACTCCTGGAGGTTGATCAATCATTTGTCTTTAAACTATCTGAGCTTAGTGAATAATGACCACCAGCAAGGCGCTAAGGCATTACGTGACTTGTTGGCGTTATACATAGATTACGCTGATCATGCTACAGCCAAGCAAATAGAAGGATTACAATCAATTCAATGCCGTCCGATGACCTGCCGGATACCGCTTAAGGGTCCTATAACATTTGGGCGCGGATTAGATATTACGGTGACATTTGATGAAACAGCTTTTGCTGGAGGTAGCTGTTTTCTTATGGGTGCTGTTTTAGATCGTTTTTTGTGCAAATACACATCCATCAATAGCTTCACGCAACTGAGAATTTCAACGAAAGAACGTGGTGAGATAATGAAATGGCCCATCAGATCGGGAACCAGAATTGTACTGTAGCGTTGCTGAATAATTTTCAGCAAGAGGCTTACAAATATGATTTTTATCAATTCGTGCGCTTAATTGAATGCATGAATCCTGATAAACAACGGTTTGGATACTCGGTTAAGCCGAGTGACGATGCCATTCGTTTCGGACAGCTTCCTTACATGCAATTTGCCCCGGGAGCGCTCGCAACGTTCGAAGCCAAGGAAGACTATCCTGCTGTTCTGAAAGTGTTTTTCTTTGGTTTATTTGGTCCGAATGGGCCTTTACCCATTCATCTGACCGAATTTGCCAGAAACCGAATCAATTTTTCCCAGGACCCCACACTTGCGGCATTTGCTGATATTTTTCATCACCGTTTATTGAGCCTATTTTATCGGGCTTGGGCAGATAAGGAACCGACCGTTCAGCTTGACCGTCCAGGCAATGATGGCTTCAGCTTCTATGTGGGATCTTTGCTTGGAATTGCAGAGCAATCACAGCAGCATCGTGATGAGATTTCAGATCATACGAAATTGCATTTCGCTGCGCATCTAAGTAGTCAAACGAAACACGTCGATGGCTTGATCACGATTTTGCACACATATTTCCAAATACCCATATCAATCGAAGAATTTGTGGGCGAATGGTTGACCATTCCCAAGGACAGTTTGTGCTATTTGAATTCCGATCCGCAAACAGGACAGTTGGGTATTTCAGCGACGATAGGGTTGAGTAGTTGGCAGTGCATGCATAAATTTCGCATTATTGCCGGACCGCTCAATCTGCAGCAGTTTGAGTCATTATTGCCCAATGGAGACAAAATAAAAGCGTTTGCTGATTTGGTTAAGAATTACATTGGTTACGATCTTAAATGGGATTTAAATCTTCTTCTCAAGAAGGATGAGGTTCCTGCAGTTCAGGTGGGTAAATATGGCAGGCTAGGCTGGAACAGTTGGCTTTCGGCTAGAAGTAGAAATGACGATGCAAAAGATATGCTAATCGACTTGGAGAGAGATCAATGACAGAAATTAGCCGCACGGCCTTATTTGGAAAGCTGAATAATCTAGCGTACAAAGGCATAGAAAGTGCAACTGTTTTTTGCAAAATGCGCAGCAATCCTTATGTTGAGCTTGTGCATTGGCTGCATCAGATTCTTCAGTTACCGGATTCTGATTTGCATCGAATTATCAAAAAATTTGAAGTGAATCCCTCGCGTTTGGCACAGGATTTCGTGGGATTGCTTGATCGATTGCCCTCGGGAGCATCAAGCCTGTCCGATTTCTCTATCGATGTCGAAGAATCAATCGAAAAGGGTTGGTTGTACGCTAGTCTTAAATATGCCAATAATCAAATACGATCGGGTCATTTATTAATAGGTATTATAAAAACCCCTGCATTGCGTAACAAGTTGCTGATGATTTCGCAGGAATTCAAGAAAATCAATACCGATAGTCTTGTTGACGGTTTCTCGACTATCGTTCAGGGTTCTCCCGAAGATCAGATGGCAGCAACCGATGGCAGCCAATTGGCTGGTAATGCCCAGCCTGGTGAATATTCGGGAGCGATGCCATCTGCTCAGATGGGAAAACAAAAAGCACTGTTGCAGTTTTCGATTGATTTAACTGAAGCGGCGCGACAGGGAAAGATCGATCCGATTGTGGGGCGCGATCAGGAGATTCGTCAACTGATCGATATTTTGATGCGGCGACGCCAGAATAATCCCATTCTTACCGGGGAAGCCGGTGTAGGTAAAACTGCCGTAGTTGAAGGGTTCGCCTTAAAGATAGCCACGGGTGATGTCCCGCCACCCCTGCAAGGTGTCAGCATCAGAACGCTGGATTTAGGATTGCTTCAAGCAGGCGCAAGCATGAAAGGGGAATTTGAGAATCGATTGCGTCAGGTGATCGATGAAGTGCAAGCATCGGAAAAGCCCATTATTCTTTTTATTGATGAGGCACACACCTTGATTGGTGCAGGTGGATCGGCAGGCACTGGCGATGCGGCCAATATGCTAAAGCCGGCACTGGCCCGAGGTACATTGCGGACGATCGCTGCGACGACCTGGTCCGAATACAAAAAATATTTTGAAAAGGATCCAGCGCTGACTCGTCGCTTCCAAGTCGTCAAAGTCGACGAGCCACATGAAGAAAAAGCCATTCAAATGGTACGGTGCCTTGCCAATGTGATGGAAAAACATCATAACGTATTGCTCCTGGATGAAGCACTGGAAGATGCAGTTAAGCTTTCTCATCGTTACATCCCCGACCGGCAACTTCCCGATAAATGCGTCAGTGTATTGGATACCGCCTGTGCTCGCGTTGCCATCAGCCAATCTGCCGTTCCACCTCAGATAGAGGACTGCCGCCGCAGGATTGATGCGCTTAAAACCGAACTCAATATCATTGAGCGGGAACAAGCAGTCGGGGTGGAAATTAAAGACAGGAAACAGACCGTTGATACCAAATTGATTGAAGAAACCCAGCGACTGGAACAATTTGAACAGCGTTGGACGCATGAAAAGCAATTGGTTGATCAGATTCTGGAATTGCGAGCTCAATTGCGTAATGAACAATCTACAACGCAGCCGCCCTCGAATGCTGAACCTTTTAACGGTTGCGTTGATCCCGGAGCACTGAACAAATTGAAGTCATTGCAGCAACAACTTATCGAGTTGCAGGGTGAGCAACCGCTGATGTTCCCAACAGTGGATAGTCAGGCTGTGGCGTCCGTGATTGCCGGCTGGACTGGAATTCCTGTAGGACGCATGGTTAAAAATGAAATTGAAGCTGTGCTCAATCTCGGTGGTACCCTGAACAAACGAGTAATTGGTCAGCGTCATGCGTTGGATATGATCGCAAAACGCGTGCAAACCTCACGTGCCAATTTGGACAATCCAGGCAAACCTATTGGGGTTTTCATGTTATGCGGGCCTTCCGGCGTCGGAAAAACTGAAACCGGTCTGGCGCTCGCTGAAGCACTCTATGGCGGTGAGGAAAACATCATCACCATAAATATGAGCGAATATCAGGAAGCGCATGCGGTATCAACGCTGAAGGGCTCTCCGCCAGGTTATGTTGGTTATGGAGAAGGTGGAATTTTAACCGAAGCCGTCCGGCGCAGACCTTATAGCGTAATTCTGTTGGATGAAGTCGAAAAAGCCCACCCTGATGTACATGAAATTTTCTTTCAGGTTTTTGACAAAGGCTGGATGGAAGACGCCGAAGGCCGGTTCATCGATTTCAAGAATACCATTATCCTTTTAACATCGAATGTCGGCACTGATTTGATCATGAATTTATGCAAGGATCCTGAACTGATGCCGGATGCGGAAGGAATTGCTAAAGCCCTGCGTGAACCCTTGTTAAAAGTTTTTCCTGCTGCGTTGCTCGGCAGGTTGGTGACGATTCCCTATTATCCAATCAGTGACGATATGCTTAAAGCGATTATCAGATTGCAGTTAAATAGAATCGAGAAAAGAATCAAAGCGAACCATCACATTCCTTTCGGTTATGACGATGCAGTCGTGCAATTAATTGCAGAGCGGTGCAATGAACTGGAAAGTGGCGCTCGTGTGGTTGATTCTATTTTGACCAATACCGTGTTGCCCGCGATCAGTCAGGAATTTCTGACGAAAATGATGACGGGAGAAGCGGTCTCTGCGGTGAATCTCAGCGCACAGAATGGTGAATTTAGTTATCAATTCGGATAAATCCGTATTCATTGAAGAGCTAGAAAACGATGCCCACAACTCAACAAAATCGTGAAATAGAAATCATCACCCCGCTGGGATCTGATGTGCTTCTGATCCGGGAAATGACTGTTACCGAGGAATTGGGGCGATTATTTTCGATCAACGTCGAACTGGGCAGTACAGAAGATATCAATTTTGAAGATTTGCTTGGCAAGAATATCTCCATTCGGCTTAATCTGTTACAAAACAAACGGTATTTCAATGGCTATATCAGCAGTATTTCCCAAGGCGTCAATGAAGGACGGTATGCCAGGTATTTTGCGACGATCCATCCGTGGTTATGGTTTTTGACCCGTACGGCAGATTGCAGAATTTTTCAGAATAAAACAGTGCCCGACATCATTAAGGATATCCTTCGGGAACAAGGATATTCAGATATCCACGATGGCTTGAAAGGCACACATCGCACTTGGGATTATTGCGTTCAGTATCGCGAAACCGATTTCAATTTCATTAGTCGCCTCATGGAACAGGAAGGTATTTATTACTTTTTTAAACATGAACAGGGCAAACATACCTTGTGCCTGGCCAATGACATGGCATCCCACGAAAAAATGCCAAATTGCTACAAGATTTCTTATTATCCGGCGGATCAGGCGGTGGTCAGAGAAGGCGAGTGCATTTCGGGATGGAATATCACCAAGCAATTGCAAACCGGCACTTATTGCCTGAATGACTATGATTTTGAACATCCTAAGTCGGATTTGCACGTCAATTCCAACATCATTCGTGATCATGACAGAGCCAGTTTTGAAATTTATGATTATCCGGGTGAATACGTTAAAAATGATGAAGGCAACGACTCTGTCAAAATCCGCATTCAGGAATTGCATAGTCAATATGAACGCATGCAAGGTAATGGCAATGTGCGCGGCCTGATATGCGGCGGTTTATTTAAATTGGATCTGTTTCCACGCAGCGACCAGAACCGGGAATATTTGGTTACTGGGGTAACGCATCATGTGCGAATTGAAAGTTTTGATTCCAGCACGGATAGTGGAAGCCATTACAGTAATCAGTTTTCTGTTGTTGAGAGCAGTACACCTTTTCGAACTTCGCGATTGACGCCCAAACCTTTCGTTCAGGGGCCTCAGACCGCCGTCGTGGTTGGTCCGTCGGGTGAAGAAATCCATACCGACAAATATGGTCGAGTCAAAGTGCAGTTTCATTGGGATCGACTGGGTACAAAAAATGAAAATAGTTCTTGCTGGGTTCGCGTTTCACATCCTTGGGCAGGAAAGAACTGGGGTATGGTGGCCATTCCACGTATTGGCCAGGAAGTCATTGTCGATTTTCTCGAGGGCGATCCTGATCAACCCATTATTACAGGCCGGGTGTACAACGCCGAGCAAATGCCACCCTACGAACTGCCAGCGAATAAAACCCAAACCGGCATTCTCACCCGATCCAGTAAAGGAGGCAGTGCCGCCAATGCCAATGAACTGAGATTCGAAGATAAAAAAGGTTCCGAACAAGTCTATTTACATGCCGAGAAAAATCAGGATATCGAAGTTGAAAACGATGAATCCCATTCGGTCGGCCATGATCGCAAGAAAACCATTGATAACGATGAAACCACGCTGGTCAAGCATGATCGTACCGAAACGGTAGGTAACAATGAAACCATCACTGTGGGTGTTAACCGTACTGAAAAGGTTGGTTCGAATGAAAGCATAACCATAGGCTCAAACAGAACCAAAACAGTTGGAGCCAGCGAAACAGCTTCGGTTGCCTTGCAGCGTACCCATTTAGTCGGCATAAATGAAACCATCGGGGTAGGGGGGGCGCAGGAAATCGGTATCGGCGCGTTTCAGGCGGTGGCAGTTGGCGCGTACCAAACGATCAATGTCGGAGCCTATCAGAGCACCAATGTCGGTGCCAATCAAAACAATGATATCGGAGCGAATCAGACTACCAATGTGGGCGCCAATCAATCCCTCACCGTAGGTGGGAACCAGAGCGAATCGGTTAGCGGCAATGCCTCCAAAAGTGTCAAAGGCAATGATTCCCTCGGCGTGGACGGCAATCGAAGTGCGGACGTGAAAGGCGATGACGCTGCCAAAATTGGCAAGAATCTGATTATCGATGCCGGCGATTCGATCACGATCAAAACAGGCGACGCCAGCATCAGCATGAAGAAAGATGGCACGATTGTGATTAAGGGCAAGGACATTACAATAAACGGTTCGGGCAAAATCAATGCCAAAGCCGATAGCGACATCGTGATGAAAGGCAGCAAGATTCTTCAGAATTAGTAAGGAAAAACACAAATGAGTAACCAAGATACGCTCGAGACTGATGCTGAAGTGATACTCCAGCAGGAATTGGAAAATGACATTTTACGTCCACTTATCGACCGAGACGTAACGCCCGCTTCGAAGAAAATACCAACCCAAAATCCACAGCTGGGAGTGATCGTCGGGGAATTGATTGCCATGACTGAGGAAGGGCGATTGCCAATGGTGTGTTATCCAGGTCAGATCGGAACTGCCGCAATTGCTGCTCGTTCAACCATAGACCTGCATGGAAAACATATCGGACAACAAGTGGTGCTGATGTTCGAAGGCAATGATCCTGAAAAACCCATCATCATGGGTGTACTGCAAGGGAAAGAAGGATGGCCAATTGATCAGCAACCCAATCAGGTTGATGTCGATGTCGATGTCGATGGCGAGCGCATGATCGTCAGTGCCAAGGAACAATTAGTATTGCGCTGTGGCAAAGCGAGTATCACGCTGACCAAAGCAGGTAAAGTATTGATCAAAGGTAGTTATGTGCTGAGTCGCTCCAGTGGAGTTAATCGTATCAAGGGCGGTTCGGTGCAGTTAAATTGATTTTTCTAAAATATGATGCCTGAATTAAACCGCTTTTTTAGAATTGTAGTGCTATGACTCTGGCGAGTCTGGCCAATTCAGTTGAATCTGATGGAGAGTGAGTGTGGTTTTTTATTTTTTAACACGCTAATCGGTATCGGTACACATGGAGCTCATCAACGCAACCAATATGCTAGCTGGCTACACGATGGGGATGGAACCATCGGGACGGGAATTGTTGGTCGTCGTGGTCAAAGGAACATTTCATTTACCAAAATCGGGTGAAGAGCCACGACTACTTGAGCAGCAAGTACCGCTGATCATGGCGGATACCTTTACCGGTGAACCGGGTTTCTCCGCGCCGTATTACGAAGTCGATTTTGCGCCGCGCAAATTGAAATGCGATATTTTGCTGCAAGGTAGTGCTTACGCTCCAGATGGTCTGCCAGTTCCCCGGGTGCCGGTTGGGCTTCGCATCAGTCAATGGCAAAAAACCTTTGCAGTCTGTGGCAAGCGCCATTGGGAATATGGGCTTGCGGGAGTGAATGCTATTGAACCGGAGCCTTTTAGCGTACAACCATTTTCTTATGATGTGGCTTTCGGTGGTATCGATAATTTTCCGGAAGATCAAGCAAAACATGCAGCCTTCATGCGCAACCCAATCGGAAAGGGGTTTCATACGAATTTCAAGAAAGAATGGATCGACGGCATGCCCATGCCGCAGACCGAAGCACTGGATCAACCGGTTGAAAAACCGGATGGCGATTATGCGCCGATGGCATTGGGGCCGGTTGGCCGTGGTTGGGCATCGCGCCTGCCGTATGCCGGCACCTATGACCAGAACTGGATAGACAATACTTTTCCGTTCCTGCCGTCAGATTTTAAAGATGAATACTATCAAGCTGCCCCACTGGATCAGCAGGTTCCCTATCTGCGTGGTGGGGAAGAAGTCGTGCTGGTCAATCTGACACCCGAAGGACGCACCGCATTTCGTTTGCCAACTATTGATATACCGGTTTTTTTCTTCCGCAAAAAGGGTGAGCGTCATGAAACCAAGGCGATGTTGGATACCATCATGATCGAACCCGATAAAAGCCTGTTTTCAGTTACCTGGCGGGCTTTTTTACCGCTCAAGAAAAACATGTTTGAAATCCCACAAGTACTGGTCGGAAAAAAATCTCGCGCCTGGTGGCGCGCCCGGGAATTGGGTAAAACTTATTATCCTTCTTTGACACATTTGGCTGAGGAAAAGAGAGCTGAATCAGTGGAAGAAACGGAATGAAGAGCCTGCCTTTGGCAATTACAGGAGTGGGCATGATTACTGGTGTCGGTCTGAGCGCACCGGCAACGTGTGCGGCGATTCGCTGTGCGATCGATAATTTTCAGGAAACGCGTTTCATGGATAACGGCGGGGAATGGATCATGGGGTGTGAGGTGCCGCTGGAACAACCGTGGCGCGGTAGAACCAAACTACTGAAGATGGCGGCGATGGCGATCCAGGAATGCCTGCAAGGTAATCCACAGCTAAATCCCAAAGCGACGCCATTGCTGCTTTGCCTTTCAGAGCACGAGCGCAAAGGCCGCGTTATCGACGACGATAATCAGTTTTTTCTCGATTTACAGCAAGAATTGCAGCTCCGGTTCCACGAAAAATCGCGCATCATCGCGCATGGCCATTCTGCAGCGGGTGTTGCGTTGCAACATGCACGTCGTTTGATTCAGGAGCTGGGTTGTAGTCACGTGTTGATCGCGGCAACCGATAGCCTGTTGGTTGGCGCCACGCTAGCACATTTTGAAGAACAGGAACGCCTGTTGACCAGTAATCATTCCAACGGTTTTATTCCCGGCGAGGCTGGTGCCGCAATGATCGTGGAAACTTACCGTGGACAAAAAAATCAACTGGTGTGCACTGGACTGGGCATTGGCGTCGAAAAAGCGCATATCTATTCAGAAGAGCCGCTACGGGCGGATGGATTGACAGCAGCCATCAAGGAAGCGCTTGACGATGCCGGGCACGGTGAAAGCTTGCTTGACTTCAAAATTACCGATATTTCCGGAGAGCAATATCATTTTAAGGAAGCCAGCCTTGCTTTTAGTCGATTGGATCGAACCAAGCGCCAAGAATTTGATATTTGGCATCCAGCCGATTGTGTGGGTGAGGTCGGCTCCACGTTAGGGTTGATTATGGTTGGCGTATTAAAAGCTGCGTGTGAAAAAGCCTATAGCAAGGGTGACCATATTCTTGCCCATCTAGGGAACGATGATGGCAAACGCTCTTCAATGATTTTTGCTTGGCAGGGGGGGGGGATCGATGGCCAATGATGTCTTTGCCAATGGCCGTGAGATTTCCTGCAAGAAAGCCGATGGAAAAACCATTTGCGAATTTCCGGATGTTTGTTTTACACCGCCCGAGAATCCAGCAACGCCACCCGGTGTTCCTGTTCCTTATCCTAATACTGCTTTTGCAAAAGATACTACTGAAGGAAGCAAAAGTGTAAAGATATCAGGACAAGAGGTCATGTTAAAAAATGTTTCTCACTTTAAAACTTCGACCGGTGATGAGGCAGGAAGTGCTGCAAAGAAGGGAATGATCACGAGTACGAATAAAGGGAAAGCTTACTTTATTAGCTGGTCATCAGATGTTAAAATTGAAGGGGAAAATGTTGTTCGTCACTTAGATCAGACAACTAATAATCATGCAAGTCCTGCAGCGAATGGATCGGTACCGATGGTTCACCCTGATTCACAGGCAATTCCAGCTAAGGTTGATTGTGCGAAGGTGCTTAAGAAACACCCCGTATTACCTCATGAAGATCAACAAGACTGCTGTAAGGCAATTAAAGCGAATACTGGCGTTGAATATCAATCCCATCATGTGATTCAAAATTCGCATTTTCAATATCCACGTGGCACAACCCTTAAGGAAATATGTCCTGGTTATAGTGAGGAAGCTGCCCCTTGTATAGCGTTACAGGATGGAACTGATACTAGCACTCAGCATGGAAGAGTTTCCCAAATGCAGAAAGCTGATGCGAAAGGGCATAGAGCAAATTATCGTGACAACAATAAAAGTCCTACGTATCAAGATGCTAGAAGTGATGCTAAGAAGCAACTCACTGCTAAAAAACCAGGACCAGGTTTAAGTGAAGCAGAAGCTGACTGTGTCCTAGCCGAAGTTGATAGACAGTTTGAAGAAATGTGTAAAAAGGGAATGGAAGATCAATCTAAATTTAAGCTCAGGCCGCCTGGTCAAAGAGGTAAAGGATTACCTAAACTGCCAGGAAGTGGTGGTGGTGCTGGTGGTGGGATGTAAATATTAAATGTAACTTAGCGAGACAAAATTCTATGGAAAATGAGCTGGAACATAATACAAGCATAGTAAGCATTGTTGGTAAGGATAATAAACAATTATTTCTATTAGCGAACCTATACTATACGCCATTTGATCCAGAGTCTGTGCTTACTGCTATTGTTTCACTTGAGCATAAACCAAATATTGCGTGGAATACGATTCATTCCATTGAACAATGGTGTACGTCGATGGATCAATCACCTGGCGGTAGCTTATTTGTTGTTACAATGGAAGGTGAACTTCATAAATTCGATGGAAATCAATGGAGTGTCGTAGATTTGAATTGCCACGATGGGCTAAATTCTGTATGGGCGGCGAATGATAATGAAGTTTTTGTCGCTGGCCTAGGCGGAGAAAGGATTCATGTAGTTAATGATCGAATTGATTTGTCGAAAGATCCAAATAATATCCGCCTAAATGCAATTCATGGCAGCTCTCAAAAAAATGTTGTTGCAGTTGGTGACGAGGGAATGGTTTTTAAATATGACGGCAATATTTGGAGCAAGATTGAATTGCCAACAAACGTTAATTTATTATCCGTTTATTGTTGTTCAGACAATGAAATTTTGATTGGTGGTGCAGAAGTTTTATACAGATGGGATGGCGCTGCCTGGCACGATATAGAATCGCAAAATCTGATTATTAGTAGCATAGAATTTTATGAAAATTCATATTATGTGGCGTGTGGTGATAATGGTGTACATGTATTAGAAAATGACAAGCTAGACCTTTTTAAAGCCATAACAGTGTATCGTTTAAAGAAGATAGACTCATTGTTATTCGGGATAGGAAATAGATTAGTTACTCAATTCGACGGACAAGGATGGTGGGGGGGGGATTTAAATTTATAACTTGTAAAGTGAGCAAGAAGTTGAACCCAAAAAAGGGGTCAGACCCCATAAAAAATTATCATATTTGTGCGTGATGCTTGCCAGCAAGTGATACGATTTTATTTTTTGGAATTTAATCATGCGAACCACCATTGATATAGATGAACAATTATTAGCTTATGCCATACTCCGATCGGCTCAACAAGGATGCACATTAAAACAGGTCATTGAAGATGCACTGCGTGAGTTTTTTCTCGCCATCATTTAAAACAGGATCCGGTAAAGTTAGAAACATTTTCGGGAGTCGGACTGAAACCGGGTATTGATTTGGATAATAGCCGCAATTTGAACGACATTATGGACGATCGTTAATGTTTCTAATGGACGTGAATGTCTTGGTCTATGCACATCGAGAGGATACGCTTGAAAATTTGGCGTACCGTTAGTTCAGGGATTCAATAATCGGTGTCGAGAACACTGTTTCAAAAAGCTGCTCGCGTGGTCGGCTGCCTTTAATATAAAGACCTGGAACGTATAACTGGCAGACTTTCAGGTGTTGTGTAGGAATCCAGACAGTTCCGTTATCTGCACTATGCTTTGCACCCTGGGCTAGTTTGCCTTCACCGGCATAGGCTTTCAGGGGTGTAACCAGCAGTGCCTTAATCTTCAGATCGATTCGTGGCGATGCGTAGGGCAATTTCTTAATCTTCGGATCCTGATCGAATCGTGGCCATGCATAGGGTAGTGCCAGCATCAGGCGGGCAGCTTCACCAAGGGTATAGCCATGTTGAAGGGCAAAGGTTTCAATCTTTTTATAATTCTCGAAATCAAGCCACCACCCTCCGCCCAACTGCGCTTCTCGCGGTGAATTGCTCGATGCAAACCGGTAATAATAGTTGCCGGTGGGAAGATGGATCGGCTGTGGATTCAGGATTCCTCCCGTACCTACTCCTTGGCCATCATTAAACCATGTTTCAGTTTGAAACCCTTGTGCGATTACGCGCCAGTGCGGTTCCGAAAAGCAATGCTTATTTGCCGGTTCTGCCATTGCCTTACTCCTTCTGTTTTATTGGAGTGCTGTCCACTGAATCTCACCAGAGCGCCGAGGGGTAACGGGATCGGCTCCCATAGCCGTGCGTGATCGAAAATTAAAAAGACACACTAAACCTGTTATTCATTCCAGATGAGATATTGCTATTTTTATACGATTTATCGGTTTTTAGTTTAAAAAATTTGGTAAATGCCTGTCAATTCCGAACAAGGATAGAAAAATCCTCACTCGATTGGTCAATTTTCGCCTATCTCAAGTGAAAAACTTGCGTTAATGCCTGCTTTTTTCATTGCAAGGAGGTTATCGAAGTAGATCTCATCTGGCGTTTTGTTGTCAAGCGTGGTGTGAAGTCTAATTGGGTTGTAGAACATGAATTATTTTTTCTAAGCCTTGTTTTGCATCACCTATGCTGTCGTAGCTGTGCGGATAGATCTGTTTGTATTAGCCGGTTTGCCAATCCGTTCGGCCAACATATTGTCACCTAGTCCCCTTTGCCATTCATACGTTCTGGATAACGCTATCCTTTAGCAGTGCGCTAAATTCCGGGCTGGTAAATTAGGTGGCAACTCTGGTCAGTATTGAAGATATCCGGCTTGCCAAGTTTTATTATGGCTTCTTGCGCAGCTTCATTGAAGCAATCAGCTGTCAGGGTATTAGATAATCGCCCTGAAAGCATCCAACGGTTTGCCCAGCCATGGTTAGAGCGGATAAGAGTCAGTCTAGTCATAGGTGACAGGAAATTTTCAGACAGTCAGTTCAGCTAGCTCAGTAAGTGTCTTGTCATTTTTGATTGCTGCTATTGCCACTTTGGCTTTGAATCCTGCTGCGTGATTCCTTCTCGTCCTTTTTTTACTTTGGTTCCTTTATTCGCCGTCAATTATGTGACTTGGGTTGTGCACGATTTCCACTTAACGAATTGTCCGAATTGGTAAGGCCTGTTCTTTTTTACATTGTCGGGGATACGAACTGAAAGTGTGAACCAATTCTTCAAGGTCATGCTGTTGACTGGCATGGATTGTGCTTATTCTTTGGTGCAGTATGAAAAAAATGAAAAAGGCAAACCCTACGAAAGTAGGGGACGCAAAGTCACTGATCTAAGGGGCTAGACCCTATGATGGCAGGACTGCCAGATCACGCAACCAGTTGTAACCGCACTACTCGCATTTAACGAGTTCCGCAGCATACCTTGAAGCGTATCTCCGCAGTTCCGTCCTTAAAACGATAAGGAGGAATAAAACATGAACGTAAATTATAAAGCCCAACTGATTCCAGGTGGAAGGGCATCAAGAAGTGGTTTTACAAAATCAATTGGAAATGAAGAGTTCTCTTATATAAAGAGCATTCATACTTCTCGTCGACATGTCGATGAATCCTATTGGCAAAAGCAGATCCTTGCCATGTTGGGAGCGCTATTTTTTGTAGTTGTAATGATCATGCTTCCATTACAGCAAACAAAGGCTCAGACTTTAGGAGATGGAGTAAAGTGGCACCCCGGACATTACTATACTGTTTTAGATCATGGTAAGGATAAATCATGGTATATGGGGCAAGTATACAGCGAACTTAAATCAACTCAGGCATTGTTGGGTCTGCAACTCCGCTATAGTTGGAAAGAGCTCGAGCCAAAAGAAGGAGTTTATAACTTCTCATCCATTGATAAACATCTTGCTGAGCTAACAAAAAGAAACAAAAGGTTAGTCATTCTTCTTGAATTAAAAGAAATGGGTACAGATGAAACCAGTATGCCCATACCAGCTTATGCGAGAACAGCTGCTTATGAAGGAGGGGCGTATTCCTTTAGCAATTATGAAAAAGATGTGTTACGGGGTTATGGAACTAAGTTATGGAATACCAAGATTCATGATCGTTGGGTTGCTTTGGTTCATGCACTGGGAAAACGATATAACTCGCACCCTAATTTTGAAGCGATAGGTTTTACGGAAACTTCAATGGGAGTTCCTAAAGAAATTTTATCCCAGGAGCAAATTGAAATTTTTTACAAAAACTTACTGAATATCAATCGTGAAATGCGTATTCATTTTCCTAATACTGTAACCTATCAGTTCGTAAACTATCCTCGTCCTGTTCTTGAATCGTTAGTGGGACAACTTAAAGATATGGGAACAGCATTAGGAGGACCGGATGTGTTTCTTGAAGAGCCAGGCTTATTGTATTCCAAAGTCCCGAAGGGAATTTACCATTATTATCCTGATCTCTCTGGCGCAGTTCCGTTGATGCCCTCCGTGCAGCATAAAAACTATGTGACCACTAAATGGAATATGGACGGATATGAGCCAAGCGTTTCCGAATTGTTTACTTTCGCCAGAGATACATTGAAGGCAAACTATATGTTCTGGACCAGGGATCCTGATTATTATTGGAAAGTACTGCAATTGCTCAATAAGAGTCAACAAAAAACTGCTCCAGCTGGTGGATTGGGTGCAAGTTGTCCTACAGCTTATGTGAGATGCATTAATTAAACTAATTCGCAGAGTTTGGAACGCAAGAAAATTGAAATTTTCTTCAATTTTCTTGCGTTCCGATCAGATTGAATAAAGCACTAAATGAGATTCTTAATTGTAGTAATTCAGACCCGATCTGACAGTCACCCGATTTGACGATGAGCCTGTTAGATCAAATTCAGTTATTCAATGCGGTGATTTTATCGTCCCATACCTCCTTTGGGTCAATTAAAGTTTGCATTGGTGTGCGCCCGCAGCACATTTTTCCCTGGTGAGTACGCGCACTGTTGTAATACACCATCCATTCATCCAGATCGTACTGCAACTCTTCAATGGACTGGTAAATCTTGCGCCGGAATGCCACTTGGTAGAACTCCTGCAAGATGGTTTTGTGGAAACGCTCGCAAATACCGTTGGTCTGCGGATGATTGGCTTTCGTTTTGGAATGCTCAATGTCATTGAGTGCCAGGTAGAGCTGGTAATCGTGATTCTCCGGTCTGCCGCAATATTCGGTGCCACGGTCGGTCAGGATACGGATGGCACCCATACCTTGCTCAGCGAAAAATGGCAGTATCTGGTCATTGAGCAAATCAGCCGAGGTGATCGGTGTTTTGGTGGTATATAGCTTAGCTGCTGCCCACTTGGAATAAGTGTCGACGAAGGTCTGCTGATAAATTCGTCCCACACCCTTGAGAGTGCCGACATAAAATGTGTCTTGACTACCGAGATAGCCAGGATGAGCCGTCTCGATCTCACCATGGGCCACATCATCTTCCTGTTTTTTCTCCAGCGCTTGCACCTGTGCCTCGGTTAACACCCTCCCAGTTTCGGCGACATACTTTTCCAAAGCTGACAGACGCTTCTTGAACGACTCCAGATTTTGGCGCAGCCACACTGAACGAACGCCAGATGGAGAGACGAAGATTCCGCGTTTGCGTAGTTCATTGGAAACACGCACTTGGCCAAAAGCCGGTTGCTCCAGGGCAAAAGCGCTGACTGCCGCTTCCGTCGCTTCTTCTACACGGTTCTTAATGTTGGGCTTGCGCCGATTTGCATCAATCAGTGCCTCAACACCGCCTGTTTCCACTGCTGCCTGATAGCGATAGAAAGTATCGCGAGAATAACCCATCACCTTGCAGGCGCGGGATACATTGCCAAGCTCGGCTGCCAAATTAAGCAAACCAATCTTGTGTTTGATGACTTTCTGTTGAACACTACTCATGGGATTACTCCTTTACGCTTTCGCGTTTCATTGATAAAGATTCGCACCTCTATCAAACCGGGTAATCCCACCCTTTGGCAAGAACTTATTGTCAGATCAAATCTGAATTACTACATCTTAATCTATTGACCAATCTTCGCTAGAACCGACTGAATTTCTGATTCTCTATCCTGCGTTACTCTCTTGTCGATGTAAATATTTCACCGCTGTTATCAATCGGCTGCTTCTGCTACTTCAGGATCAGATTGCTGTGATGCAGAACTGTTGAAATAACTTTGTCAGCGTCTTATTTCCCTTGATTGCAGGCAGCGCTACTTTCGATTTAAATTCTTGTGAGTGATTTCTTAGCTTTTCGCTCATTTTCTTTTTTCCTTTAGTCGATAAAAAGGATCTTAAAAATGACTCCTTAATCTCGATCTTTAGTTATCCATACATGGGGATTCATTTCTGGGTTGAAGGCTTATCCTCAGGCTGCTTTAATAGCTGCATGATCTGGCTTGCCGCAAATCGTTGTTTTTTAATTAATAAAATTTTTCATTGGCTACGATAGAAAATTTTACTGCTTTGTTATTTTATTTTAAGAGGATTATCCATTGATTTCGCTGCTTAATTAATGGATCGAGCCCTGAACCGTCCAAAAACGACAATTATGGTAATCCCTAGTACCCCCATGAAACTTTGAATCAAGTCATTTAAATGCAGTGGGGTCAGATGTAATAACGAAGCCATGGCTGGAAATTGCACCAGCAGCAAAGTAAGTGCGATTGTTGCGCTCGCCATGATGCGTGACATAAAGTTAGCCAGGCCGCTAAGTGCAATCGTTAGCGTAACGCTTGCAAGCATGAGAGTAACTAGAGCCATGGCTCGTGCGTGTTCAACCTCCTGGCCTATACCAAGGCTGTATTCATAGCCATAGATGATCATTAATGTCAGCAGGACTCCGACAATACCAATCACCCACCACTCTTTGAGATTAAAGAATCGGGCGTGAGGCGTTTTTTGAATTGGACTCAAGCGTTCATTGGTTGGCAGCTCCTGAAAAACCAGTAAAGCGGTAGGATGAATGATCAGCTCAAGCCAGACAATATGAACAGGTTGATAAAGTAGGGGGTAGCCCGCTAAGGGTATGAGTGCCGCGGTAATAACCAACGGAATGTGGATCATCAGTAAATAGGCAAAGCTCAGTTTCACATTGCTAAATAAATGTCGGCCTTCCGCGATTGCGCGAATGATGGTGCGGAAATTGTCGTCTAACAGCACGATGGCAGCTACTTCACGTGCGCTGCGAGTGCCTCGCTGACCCATGGCAATGCCGATATCGGCAGCCTGTAAAGCCGGTACATCATTTATACCATCCCCTGTGACCGCAACAACTTCACCAGCGGATTGTAAACAACGCACCAAGCTGAGTTTCTGTGATGGGACAGCACGAGCGATTACATCCACGTTTATCAGGGCGGCGCTTTCCTGCTGTAATAAAGTATCTAGTTGATTTGCTTCAATCACTTTGGGATTTCCGTGACCCAAGCCTATCTCGCATGCTACCGCTTTTGCAGTGACGGGATGGTCTCCGGTGACCATAACAACATGGATACCCCCTTCACGACAGTTTTGAATTGCTTCGGTTACTCCCTCGCGCACAGGATCTTCGAATGTGAGCAAACCGACAAAACTGAATTCTCGATTCGGCTCTTCGCTCATCCAGTCAAAATCGACGAGACCGCGTTCCGCACAAGCGATGACCTTGTGTCCAGCTTTGGCGAGTATATTAACTTGGGTTTCCCATTTTATGCGCTCGTTCTCTGCAAAAGTACACATGGCGAATATAGTTTCAGGCGCGCCTTTGGTCACTGCTATCAATGCACCATCGGATTTACGCCAGACAGCTGTCTCACATTTTCGATTTTCCGTGAAAGGAAATGTCATTACGTGAGAATACTGCGAAAGTTCAGTGGGGGCCATGTGAAGAATTGCCAAATCTAAAGGATCATCGGTTTCACTGCGGGAAGCCAATGCTGCAATCGTAAGCAACTGTTCATCGCTAAAATTGTTATTCGGGTAGCGATGGGTTAGGTTCAACTGACCTTCGGTGATGGTGCCAGTTTTATCTGAGCAAATGCAGGAAACTCGGCCGATGTTTTCTACTACCACCGCACGTCGTACTAGCGCCCGTCGTTGTGCAAGACGATACACACCAACACCCAGAAAGAAGGTAAATACAACTGGAAATTCTTCAGGTATCGCTGCAACAGCGAGCGTGACCGCACTTAGCATCGCATCAGTAATGCCAAATCCCTGATGCAGACGGACCCAGGCAAGTGCAAGGCACAATATCGTGGCCGCAACAAGAAGCATAACAACTAGATTGGCAATGGCAACTTGCAACGGTGTTCGTTCGCGACTGCCAAGCAATGCAGAGTGTACGATATCTCCGTAAATTGTTTCAGCACCGGTGAATACAATACGAACTGTGGCAGTTCCCGTTAGTAGACGAGTTCCGGCAAGGAGCCAGTGAACGGTATCCACTGGTACATTCATAGTTGACCGTTCCAACTTATCCAATGGCTGCTTCCGCACCGGGAAGGCTTCGCCGGTTAATGTGGACTCATCGACTTGAATTGATTCCCCAGAAATCAGAATGCCATCTGCAGGTACATTTTGTCCTGCAGATAACAGCACGAGATCTCCCGGTACCAATTCTGTTGCGACAATATCTATGATTTGATTATCACGAACCACTTTGGCTTGTGCCGAAAGCTGGCTCGACAGATTTTCTGTTGAAGCCCGGGTACGGCGGTGCAGGTACAAATCCATTCCAATCAGCGGAATGGCTGCCACAAAAAGAATCATGGCTTCTGTCATATCGCCAAGGAAGATAAACAATATGGCTACGCCAAATAAAAACCATAGCATAGGATCCCGAGCTGTTTCTAATAGCAACGCCCAACGATTCGAAGTAGGGATTTCCACGATATCATTACGTCCAAACTGACGTAGATGGGCATTGACTTCTTCGTGGGTTAAACCTCGATTCTCCTTGAGAATGCCACTAAAGCGGGTAGTAGGCACAGTTCGATGCATGGGATTATTTCCAGGAATTTGATTTAGTTTATTTCATTTCATACACATGAGCTGCGTAAGGCTTTGGCACAAGCGGTTTTTCAACTTTCTGCGATATGACTATCAATTTGACCAACGGTATGGGTAAGTAGAAAAGTTAAAGAACTTAATTACGCGGAAGTTTTTTAACAATCTGCCAGTGCTTGAGAATTTTTTTAAATTAATTTGTACAAACAGTCATATACCGAGAAGCGGGTAATCTACGCTGATGTACGTAAGTAATTTACGTTGCATATATGAGAACTCGCAGACTTGTTTCTGATGGAGTGATGGTAGCGCCAATTGTTCATTGAAGTTTGGATGCAAATTGAATAGCACGCACTATCGGACTGCGAGAGAGGAAAGCAGCAAATTTCTTTGACAAAACCATCTGTCTCATAATCACTAACGGAAATCGAATTGTTCGAAATGAATTTGTTCTCCCTGCATACCATGTTTTCGTAACCATTGGATAACCTTAGTCATGAATGGCGGAGGACCGCAAAGATACACGTGTTTTTTATTAAGCTTATCAATACTTTCCAATCGCATGAATAAAGGAGTCAAATCATTTGTCATTGGCAAAGAATGAAAACGCAAAAGTGATTGGCTTGTGGCAAACGTCTGTAGTTCCTCTTCATAAGGAACACAGTCATTTTCACGATGAACGTAAATCATGTCGGTATGCTGGATGACTGGTTGACTTCGTAGTAAAGCTAGAAAAGGAGTTAGGCCAATGCCAGCAGCGATCCAAATTTCTGGTGCAATGGGACGAGTAAGTAAAAAATTGCCATAAGGTCCTTGCAAGCGAGCGGCAACACCCGGCTCAATTGATTGTATATGTCGCGTGCAATCTCCCAATGCTTTAATACTCAACGTCAAATCGCCATCTTTTTCAATATGGCTTACGGTATAAGGATGAAAATCACCACAACCTTGGAAATGCGATCCTTCAAAAAAAGCTGCTCGTACGAATTGACTCGGTGCGATCGATATGGGCTTTGCTAATGGCCGTAAATTTACTTCGGTGATGTAATTTGCAGGATGTCTGACTGCACTGACTTCGTAAGGAAGAGTGTCGCCGCTTCGATCGGCACGCAATAGCCGCCATCCCAAGGGGATTGTCGCTGGAAACAAAGCCGCTGCCAGGCCGATGGAAAATCCACTCACAGCCCAAATATGTCCAAAACCAAGTACTATGGCTACTATCAACAATATATGTAAGCGTCGCCAAATACCGTAAGGGAGGTGCAGAAAGAAAGTTGTAGCCATCCCGAGCGTAATAATAGCCAATGCCAACCAGCCCAGAATATTTATCAATTGCGGATTGAGTGGTGACAAATATTCTTCTGCAATATCGCTGCCCAAGGGTACGTAATAACCTGCCAGCAGCATCGGGTGCATTAATAACAATACAAAACTCAGCACACCCATTCCATGATGCCAGCGGTACATCTGTTGTAATCCCCCAAAACAAGATGCCCAATACGGATTCCGGATCATTAATAGCAAGCTCGCTACTAACGATCCAGCTCCTAGCCACCCCAAAAAAAGGCCTATTCCTTGAGCATCTAATGGCAGAGAAGAAGCGGCCGTCAATGCCGGTAGCAGAGTAACGAAGATGATCAGAATTACCGGGACTGCAATTGATCTCATACTCAATATTTTTTTGTTTTGTCGGTTATCAGATCAAGCCAAGTGACAAATGCCAAATGCCGCGAATATGGATATTTGATAACTTGGAATGTCTGCCGAACTAGAAACTAATGAATTTCGTGTCCGGACGGGAAACTTCTCGATGCAAATCATTCATTCCGCCAAATTTAGCGTTTTTTATCAGCATATCTTCATTAAATGAGCGCGCCTCAGCACAAGGTTTGCACACGAGGATCCTGGCATTGGGATCATAAAACACGTCAGCAAATTTTGAAGGAGGACCGAAAGGAATGATTTTCTGATGAGCCCCGTCGATAGCGATGGTTACCGCATCATGAAAAAGCATAATCATCACAGTATCACCAGCTTGTAAAGCCGAGGCAGCAAATATGAACGGTAACGCAGCCCGCGTGGTATCTGTTGGGCCCCAGGTCGTAGAGATTACGTAGTGCATAACTCCCTCATCTTTGATTGAAAACAGAATTAACAGTGTAAGTTTGTTTAGATCCCAAAAACAATTTGCATGACTGTAAAGAAAAGTGAATCTCAATTCTTGCACGGATGTATTGGGAGTTATTTTTCTGGTATTTAATATAAAACCGGAAATACTTCTCAGCAATTGCTTGGCTTCAAGCGCTAACTCATCGGCATTGAGATAACCTACTCATATTTAACGCTGTAACACAAGCGTTTGACAAACATGCTGTCTCCCCAGATGATCTTGCCATCCATGCCGATACCAGTACCGTTGCGCTTCAATACGTTGGTGAAGGCTTCGCTGGTCTATGTGATCTCCGGTCTGTAGTGAATATAATATGTTAATGTTCTTTGAGGTATCGCGGATTTCCTGCTTGATATTGAATCTTATCTGATTTTGCTAAAAATATATCGTAAATGTATATGTACCAATATCCAAATTATAGCGGGAGTTAACTGAGGGATACGCAAAGCCCATCTGCTATCTTTTTCTCTATTCCCAATCTTCTTGAGGAAAATACCATTCATTTTCAGAATCATCTCATCTTTAATAAAAAAATTATTTATGTTTGGGATGAAAAAAGGCAATCATTGTATTTTTTTATATACCAGATCTGGCTGTACTATAGTAGTTCAGAGCAATTCGAGATTGTGTACGTTAGCTAATTCCAATAAAAGATAAGCCGAATTTTAGTTTTGCTGGCGAGGTGGCATGGTAATATTGATGTAGCTGACCGTAGCTGGGATAATGGATCAAATAAAAGCAATATCTTTTGCTGCTTTAATTTCTGATTGATTGTTAAATTCAGGAACCCAGTTGGATTTTAAGCGAAAGGCAGTGGTTTAAGAGATTCATTGGCGCTACAGTTTGACGCAGCGGTTCATGTTTTGCTGTATTGGGTAGCGCTGCAATCTTTGTCGAAACAGTTGGCCGACTTATTAGTTTTTGATTGCAGATAATCCTGAAATCTGGCTATTGTGGGGTAATGCCTAATCTGATCCCTCGCCCCGAGGGGCGAGGTGGCTGAGTGAAATGTTTAATTCAAAAATTCTAACTTCGTGTTTAGTTATTACGAAAAGTAGAGCGATATAATGATCAATGCGACTGCCACCACACCTATAACGCTCATATTGATACCAAGCTTTTTAAATGTTTCAACGTCTTCTACCTCTAGCATATCCATGATTATCTCCGACAGTTTGTAATGAATGAAATCGAATTTTCTGCCGGTTCATGGTTCTATTCATTGATTAAGATCAAAAAAAGTGAAATTGAATCTGTAGTTTTGTCAGAAGGTGTGCTCCGGTTATTTCAAAATTCAATGTTTGCTTTACCCAAGCGATTCATTTATCGATACATTCAGAGGAAATTGTAGGATTTATTAAACTAAGATTTGTGACGCTGAGCCGATATTAGTGAGCCGGCGTATATTTCCACGATCATTGCTGAGATTATTCAGATTTATTCTTCGATACCTCGGATTATTGATCAGACTGAGTATTAATTAAGTTTATTCAGCCTGATCAAGGTCGGAAATATTGGTGTGATTATTCAGGTGGAAAATGTTTTTTTGCTTTCTCAAAAGCTTGCTGCATAGATTTTAGAGATTGACCGAGTCCGTCGCGGATATCATCCCAGGCATTTTCCGAGCTGTCTTCAAATTTTTCCCACTTTTCTTTTGCCTGAGACAATTCCCCTTCAAGTTCTTCAAGATAAGGTTTAATTTTATCTTGTGCTTCTTTGGCACCTAAATGCATTTGTAATTTGACTTCATCAACAAGTGACTCCAAATTTGATAGTTCAGTTTGCAACTGTTCCTTTACTGTTTTTTCGCTCATTTTGTTTTCTCCTTATTAAATCACATGAATCGAAATTAGAAGAGCTTGATCCAATTCCAAGAGTGTGCTGAAAGTATAGTCGAACAATAATTTCTGGTTCAATAAAAATTTCTATCTGTATGGGAAGTTTGAGAAGGTGAATTGACAGGATTTAGAATAATATATATAAGAGCATATTAAGTGGTCTTGTTACCGCTTGTTAGCTTTCATTTTGCGATAATTACGTGTATATCAGGTAATCTGTGCTATTGGTTTACCTTTACTTTATTCCAGAATAAAGAGGAGATTGATTGCAATGCAAACTAAAACAAGTAAATCAGTTAATAAGTTGTCAGCAGTTAACGAAAATTCACAAGAAATTGACCGGCAAGAAAAAATTGCAGTCCTAGCTTATGAGAAAGCTGAAAAACGTGGCTTTATAGGCAACGAAGCTGACACTGTGCAGGACTGGCTTGAAGCTGAAAAGGAAATAGATAGTTATGATGTTCCAGCTGCAAAGCCAGGCAATTTCGCCTGAAGTTGATGGGAATGATTTCTCCACTCTTCAGGATTGGAGAAATTAATCGTTGTGATTTTGCGTTTATTTCTTGTATGACTTTAAGCATACCCGAGCCAAAATGGATTTTTTCTGTGAAACTTTTCTCATTTCTGGTGCGGGGGGTTGAGAATAATAAATCAAATTACATTAAAGCACGGTATCAACATTCACTGCATTTAGATTCATTCAAAAAATTCCCTTATGAAATCATATTGACATTATTAATGTCACAAATCCGGGAATACTCTTAGGTTTGCTCATTCAATCCCAATCTTTCCATTCGATAACGCAGCGACCTGACGGTAATGCCGAGCGTTTTTGCTGCTTTGGTACGATTGTAACGGTTCAGGTTGAGCGCTTTGACGATGGAATCCTTTTCCAATCTGTCGAGAAAATCCTGTAATGGCAATCCTTGATCCTGAGTAACATCAGAAGAGGGAGTGGCGTCTTGCAGAGATTCCTGAGCTGGTAATTGCAATTCTTCCTTGCCGATCGGAATATCAGGACACAGTGCTAAAGTGCGTTCAAGAATGTTCTCAAGTTCACGGACATTGCCTGGATAGTCGTAGTTGATCAGCATCGTCAGTGCATCTTTTTTGAGTACACAAACAGGCCGACCTGCTTCAAGGCACAGTCTACGAAGAATGTTTTCTGCAATCAGTGGAATATCCTCTCGCATTTCGCGCAGTGCAGGCATGTTCAATTCGATTACATTCAAACGATAGTATAAATCCTGTCTGAACAGTCCAGATTCGACACAATAGCTGAGTTTCTTGTGCGTCGCGCTGATGATGCGCACATCGATATTTTTTTCCTGAGTTTCGCCGATTCGACGGACTCGTTTCTCTTGAATGACTCGCAGCAGTTTAACCTGCATGGTCAAGGGGAGATCAGCGACTTCATCAAGAAATAAGGTGCCGCCATTTGCAAATAGAAAAAAACCATCATGATCTTTTTCAGCCCCGGTGAAGGCGCCTTTTTTATACCCAAAGAATTCACTTTCCATGAGATTCTCGGGAATCGCGCCGCAATTGACTGCGATAAATGCCTGTTTGTGACGAGCGCTTTTTTCATGAATCATGCGTGCCGCCAGTTCCTTGCCGCTGCCAGATTCGCCACTGATATAAACAGAAGCTTGGCTACGAGAAAGTTTGTCAATCGTGGCCTGTAACTGGCGCATGGGTGGTGATACGCCCAATAATGTCCGTTGGGTAGATTGAGTTTGTGAAGGAGGTTCGGTTTGTAGCGACGGCAAGTTGAGTGCGGATTTAACCAGATCCCGTAATTGCTTTAGTGCAACAGGTTTCGGCAAGTAGTCAAAAGCGCCTGCTTTGAGTGCGGCAACAGCATTTTCTGTAGTCCCGTAAGCGGTAATGATGGCAACCGGTAAGTCTGGGCAATGCTCAGATATGTGGTTGACCAATTCCAGTCCTTCTCCGTCCGGCAATCGCATGTCAGTGAAGCAGAGTTGAAATTTATGGGACTGCAATAACGTTTTGGCTTCGCTGATATTGGTGGCACTGAATACTTCCATTCCCATGCGAGCCAACGTCAATTCAAGTAACTCGATGATATCTGGCTCGTCATCCACAATGAGTATCGTCGGGGATGAACTACTGCGCGACCCATGGAGGATACGTTCTTTATTCATAGACATGATTGATTACTGGTGCAGATGATCCGAAAGTGTCCACCGGATGATCCGGCAATGTAGTCCAATGAAGCCTGATTGGCTTCACATAATTCCCGTGCAATGTATAACCCCAATCCCGTGCCATTCGGCGCAGTGGTAAAGAAGGGTTCGAATAGTTGTTTGATCTGATTCGCTTTTACGCCAGTTCCATCATCCATAAAATCCATCACAATATTATGCTCATTAGTGGGCGCGGTAGTTATTTCAAATTGAATGCTGCTGGATTGTTTGTGGCAGTGTCGCCATGCGTTGCGGCATAAGTTCCATAGGATTTGATTCAAATGATCCCGGTCGAAATGAACCAGTAGATTTTTAGGGGAGGTAATTACGAACACCTCGTTGTCAATATTTTCGGTATGACAGAAGCCCTCAAGGAATTTATGAAGGAATTCCGAGATGTCGATGGGTTCTGGTTTGGAAATGTTGCGGCGATTAAGCTGTAGCACGTTGTTCACGATTTTATTCAAACGCAATGCATTATCACAAATGATGCGTACTAAACGCGTATCGGCGTTGTTTTCAAATTGTTCTTCTTGCAGCAATTCGGCGGCATGATTGATGGCAGAAAGTGGATTGCGAATCTCATGCGCAATATTGGCGGTTAAACGGCCCAGCCCTGCAAGTTTCAGTTGCTCTAGCTGTGCTTGGGTACGTCCCATATCCTCAAGAAAAATGACGCATCCGTTGCGTAAATTTGATTGTATGGCGAGGAATCGAATTTTTACCAACGCGTTGCTGTAGTTCAATCGCAGCGGCTCGGAGCTGGGCGTGATCTCAGTTTGCCAATTGGCTAATCTACTGGCAATTTCTGGGATTTGATCGGAGAGTTTCAGTGGTGCTGCGACAGAAGAGGCAGCTACCAAATTGAGCAATTTTTCCGCATAGGTATTGTATTGCCGAATTAGGCCTTCTTTATCAATGACAAGAATACCTTCCTGTAAATCTTGAATAACGAATTGATTGATTTCAGCCATGTTCGCGAGATCAATGCCGCGTTCTTGCGCGAGCTGCTCGTTCATCATGGATCGTTTGACTAACTGATGTGCTAGCCAAGCTATGGCGAAGTATGCAATGCACAGCACACCTGCCTGGGAGTATTGCGCAGCATAGGAGTGAACCGTAAGAACAGAATAGGTTTCTTGCAGTAATAGACTAATGGTTGCAAGAGCCGCGAGAAACAATCCTATCCGGCCTTGACTAATCAGTCCCGAAACGGCAAGGGATATCAGCAGCAAGCTTCCAAGACCGCTTTGCAATCCCCCGCTGGCATAGAGTAGGGTCGAGAAAAACGCAATGTCGCCAATGATCTGAAGGATCAAGTGGCAATTGAAATTGCAATACCGGAACCTGATAAATAAGAGGGTAATGCCACTGAAGAGCAGGTAACCCATGCAAGTATAGATAAATAAGGCGTAATGCTGTGATCCAAATCCAGGCAGATGGAATTTCCAGGTTACGATCAACAATAAGGTGCCAATGATTAGTCGATAGCTGTTGAAATAAATGAGCGGTCGCCAGTTTTGATCGACTGAGTTTGAGTCCAGCGTCGCAAGGCTTGGCGCTCTATCTGAAAGACGGTCTGTCTGGGATGTAAGGCTTGTCACAATAGTGAATTACGGCGAGGAATCGGAGTGTTGTTGATAATGTTCATGGCAGCAAAAATATTGATTACGATGATTGCTGATGGCCTCACTTTTGGGGAGATGGATATTGCATTGGCTACAAATTACCATATCTTCTATCGGCTTTGAGGGCGTTGAAGTGGGGTCTCGCCCCGATCTAAAGCCCTTGACAATCCAATAAATTAGTAGCGCTAATAAAATATAAAAAATTAATTTGCTCATGATGATTTACTGTTCCGTATGGCATAGGATTATGTTCCCTGAGTATGTTGATAACCAAGGAGCATAGCAAACATTGAATTAAGCGAAATGTAGAATAAACGGGATTTACCCCGTCTTTAATAGACGAATGCCCGCGTCAGATTCATCAGGATTCTAAATAAACACGCGATTGAAGTACATCCTTAGAGAGGGGGGCATCACAGAGATTGGAATAAGCAAAACAATATCTTGTTTTTGAATTGAAATCTAACGTGAGTGTGATGTAAACAAGATTGAGCGGACAACACCAGATCAAACAAATGACCGGTGAATTCATGCATTGTTCAATGGTTGCGCGTAACCGCGAATTTGGCCAATTGAAAAAGACATTTTTTATTCTCCGATTCGGGCAATGATTCAATTGCAGCAATGGCCGCGGCAATTTCGGCTTCGGCGCATTGCTTGGCATACTCCAAAGCCGTGGTTTGCTGGATGACATTGAGAACCGGCTGGAAACCATCTTTTCCACCATCTTCAATGGCTTTGCGGATGATGGCTGCCTGTTCCGCAGTGCCGACTTGCATTGCATGGATAAGTGGCAAAGTCGGTTTACCTTCGGCCAAGTCATCGCCCAAATTTTTGCCGATGTCCTGATTATTTCCAGAGTAATCGAGCATGTCATCAATGAGCTGAAATGCTGTTCCAAGATGCATTCCGTATGCAGCCATCGCTTCTTCATCTTCAGCGGATGCATGACCTAAAATTGCACCTAGTCTGCTGGCCGCTTCGAATAATTTTGCAGTTTTAAAGCGGATGACTTGCAGATAATTTTCTTCAGTGACGTGAGGATCGCGGCAATTGAGCAATTGCAAAACTTCACCTTCGGCGATCGTGTTGGTAGCATCGGCCAATACTTGCATGACACGCATGTTGCCGACTTCGACCATCATTTGGAACGCCCGGGAATAGAGAAAATCCCCTACCAGAACACTGGCGGCATTACCAAACAACGCATTGGCTGTTTCTTTGTTGCGTCTCAGCTCAGATTCATCGACAACATCATCGTGTAATAAGGTAGCGGTGTGTATGAATTCGATCACTGCAGCTAGGTTGTAGTGGAATTTCTCTCTGTATCCAAATGCGCCTGCTGATAAAATTACCATTGCGGGGCGTAACCGTTTTCCTCCACTATTGATGATATATTCGCTGACTTGACGGATTAATAAAACCTGAGAATGCAGTTTTTCACGAATCACATCATCTACAATGCTCATATCCTGAGCAATAAAACTTCTAATATTTTCGATTGACACAACGTTACCTTAAAGAAAACGCTATGTTAGGAATGACAACAGTGAGTGTCAAGCACAAAGATAATTTGAGTGGAATGAGCTAATTTTTCTACCACCCTCAAGGGTTATTTATGTATAATTCGCGGTTCTGTAAAAGGGAAGTATGGAGTCAATTATGTATGCGGTCATAAAAACCGGCGGTAAGCAGTATCGGATTCAAGTTGGTGAAAAGTTAAAGATCGAACAACTTAAAGCTGAAAATGGCAGTGAGCTTGTTATCGATCAGGTACTGATGGTTGCTGATGGCGATAAAATATCAATGGGAACCCCGCTTGTGAGCGGTGCAAAAGTGAATGCAACGGTATTAGGGCAGGGGCGGCACGATAAAATCCGTATTTTCAAAATGCGCCGCCGCAAACATTATCAAAAACATCAGGGTCACCGGCAGAATTATACTGAAATACAAATTACCGGCATTTCAGCTTAAGGAGTATTGCTAAATGGCACATAAAAAAGCAGGGGGAAGTTCCCGGAATGGGCGCGATTCACATTCAAAACGTCTCGGTGTGAAACGATATGGAGGCGAATTGATTTCAGCTGGATCAATCATTATCAGACAACGGGGTACCCAGGTTCATCCTGGAGAGAATGTTGGTATTGGTAAAGATCACACATTATTTGCCAAGATTACTGGAAAAGTGAGCTTTGGCATCAGGGGTGCATTAAAACGTAAAGTGGTCGATGTGATCCCGGCATAAAGATACCGATTCATATCTTTCAGAAGCCCTATCTAATATGATGGGGCTTTTTTGTTTGTAGAATGAATTATGGTTAGCGGATAAAAAACCAAAAACAATGAAGTTTATTGATGAAGCGGTAATTGAGGTGCTGGCTGGTAAAGGCGGCAATGGTGTGGCAAGTTTCCGGCGTGAAAAATACATACCCAGAGGCGGTCCTGATGGTGGTGATGGCGGCCGCGGCGGCAGTATCTTTGCAATAGCCGATCGGAATATCAATACATTGATTGACTATCGTTTTGCCCGTATCCATCGGGCGAAAAATGGTCAAAACGGACAAGGTTCTGATCGTTACGGTAAAAGCGCTGAAGATATCGTCTTGCGTATGCCTATTGGCACTTTGATCAGAGATGAGAATACCGGTGAGATACTGGCTGATCTGGTTCATGATCAGCAGAAGGTGCTTTTGGCTAAAGGCGGTGCAGGCGGCATTGGGAATCTGCATTTCAAATCAAGCATCAATCGCGCACCACGGCAATTTACATATGGTGAATCGGGCCAGGAACGAGAATTGAGGTTGGAGTTAAAGGTTCTGGCAGATGTGGGCTTGCTAGGAATGCCTAATGCCGGTAAATCCACGCTCATTCGAGCCGTTTCCGCGGCACGTCCCAAGGTAGCCGATTATCCATTTACAACCTTGGAACCTAATTTAGGTGTCGTGCGTGTAGATCAAAACAGAAGTTTTGTCATGGCCGATATTCCGGGCCTCATTGAAGGAGCAGCCGAGGGTGTGGGGCTGGGGCATCGATTTCTGAAACATCTGACACGTACCCGGTTATTGCTCCATGTGATCGATATGATGCCGGTGAATGAAAATACCAATCTTATCCATGAAACGCAGGCATTAGTTGAGGAACTACAGAAATATGACGAATCACTTTATCAAAAGCCGCGCTGGCTAGTCTTGAACAAAACAGACATGATGTCTGATGAACAGCGGGCCGGATGCTGCCAGCAATTTGTTGATGAACTTGGGTGGAAGGATAGATATTTCATTATCTCGGCGCTGACCGGAGAAGGCTGCAAGCAATTGGTGTATGCCATCATGGAGCACTTGGAACACATGACCTCAGCACAACCTGATCAACCGAATTCAACTGAAGATTCGATAAATCCATGTTAACACGAGCACAACGGATCGTTATCAAAGTGGGCAGCAGTTTGGTGACGAATCAGGGCAAAGGTCTTGATCATGCCGCATTGGCCGGTTGGGCGGCTCAAATCTCTCTGCTGAACCAACAGGGTAAGGAAATCATTCTGGTTTCCTCAGGTGCGATTGCAGAGGGAATGCAGCGATTAAATTGGGAAACTCGTCCTCACGCACTGTATGAATTGCAGGCCGCGGCGGCAGTGGGACAGATGGGGCTGGCTCAGGCCTATGCAACAGGTTTTGCTCAATTTGGATTACAAACGGCTCAGGTTTTATTAACCCATGAGGATTTGTCCGACCGGAAGCGTTACCTCAATGCCCGATCGACATTGACTACATTGCTAAAGCTCAATGTTATTCCGATCATCAATGAGAATGACACCGTTGCAATTGATGAGATACGTTTTGGCGACAATGATACGTTGGCTGCTTTAGTGACCAATCTGGTGGAAGCTGACGCGCTGATCATTCTGACCGATCAGGCAGGCTTGTTTACCAGTGATCCTCGCCGCGACCAGACTGCGAAGCTGTTGACTGAAGTGAATGCGGGTGATCCTGCACTTGAGAAAATGGCCGGAGGAGTCGGTAGCAGTATCAGCCGAGGAGGAATGCAAACCAAAGTCATCGCCGCCAAACGAGCTGCCCGGAGTGGGGCGAATACCATCGTGGCATCAGGTCATGAAACCGATGTATTGATACGATTAAGCGCAGACGAATCCATCGGCACACGATTCTTGGCTACATTGCCGGTATTGGCGGCACGCAAACAATGGCTGGCAGACTATTTGCAGGTGCGTGGTTACGTTCGTTTGGATCAAGGTGCCGTCCAAGCGGTTTCTAATGATGGGAAAAGCCTGTTACCGATCGGCGTAGTGAGTGTGGATGGAGAGTTCGAACGCGGTGAAGCAGTGGCATGTTTGGATAGCGAAGGACGGGAGATTGCACGTGGCCTGATTAACTACAGCGCGGTAGAAACCCAAAAAATTTTGAAGCAGCCGAGCAGTGCCATTGAATCAATTCTTGGATATGTCGACGAACCGGAGTTAATTCACAGAAATAATTTGGTATTGCTATAGCTGCGTCAACAGTAGATGAATTTCATACACATGCAGCATGGAAAATCCTGTGATCATTGAATCTGACAAAACGACACAACGGGTTGCGGCCATTGACTGGATGCGTGGCTTGGTTATGATTCTGATGGCACTGGATCATGCTTCATGGTTTTTCAACAATCAGCGCATTTTCGCTGATTCAGTCTTGTTGTATGAGCCCGATACTCATTTTGCCGCCGGTCAATTTTTTACGCGCTGGATAACCCATATCTGCGCACCAACATTTCTATTTCTTGCTGGGGTCTCGATCGCCATCAGCAATTTCCAGCGGCAGCAGCAGAGTGTGAGTGGCGATGTCATCGGACGTGAATTATTATTACGAGGCGCATTTATCGCTCTGCTCGACATCGTGCTGTTCTCGTTGATTGGAAGCAAATCGGTACTGCAAGTATTGTACGCCATTGGCATCAGCATGATGTTGATGGTATATCTGCAACGTCTCGGCGCTGGCGCGGTTTTTTGGCTGGGGGTCTTGATTATTGCAGGCAGCGAATTCCTGCTAACGGCATTTTGGCAACCCGGCGGTGACGTGCCGCTTTGGCTTGCACTCACGTTCACACCTGATTTTGGCAGCAACTATACCATACTGTATCCAGCCTTGCCGTGGCTTGGCATGATGATGCTCGGTTGGGCGTTCGGCGAGCACTTCTTCGTCCATCCATCGAATTACTGGCAACCGCAGCGCGTACTGATGACTGCTGGATGGTTTGCATTGACGTTATTTGTCATCATTCGCGGCTACGATGGCTATGGCAATATGTATATGCACCTCAAAGGCAATACGTTGATCGACTGGTTGCACGTCAGCAAATACCCGCCCAGCCTGGTTTATACTCTACTCGAATTGGGTCTGATGGCGATCATGTTGTCGCTGCTGATACGGTTGGAATCCTGCTACAAAATCACCAATCGCAACAACCCGGTGCTGGTATTCGGCCAGACCGCTTTGTTCTTTTATCTCTCTCATTTTGCTGTGCTGGCGCTATTGAGGCTTTTCTTTGAACGCGGCGATCTGACGCAAACCTATACGGTCACTTTGGTAGCGCTGGTGATCCTGTATCCGGTTTGTCGGGCGTACCGTACGCTGAAATGGCAATATCCGCAGAGCTGGCTGCGTTTTTTATAGCATTATCAGGAAATTTTGCCGTACACCATCTGCTCAGTCACTTGGCTAAGGTTATCGGCCAATTCTTGATTTATCGTTATAGCTTTGTGGTTATAATGAGCGTCTTTTTGAATGGGATAACGGTAATTCTCGTCATCAGGAAATAGTTGCACTGCCTCCGGCAATCTGCTTGCAATTAACCTAAAAATTTCGCCCCTTCGATTGACTCATTTATAAACAGATCACATTATCCATGCAAGGCCGCTTTATCTTTTCGAAATGGTTATTGCTAACCATTGTTTGCTATTTTTCCGTTTTCTTCATGGATACCGAAAATCTCTATGCTAATCAGTTAAGAAAATTCCTGACTGAGAAAAAACTTCAATTTGGTGGCTGGATTCATGGCGGCGTCACATTCAATCCCAGTCAATCGAAGGGTTATAACGGCCCGGTCATTTTTGCCGATCAAGCCAATCGCGTTCAGTTGAATCAATTAAACCTGTTTCTGCGCCGTCCTGTTGTGTCAGAAGGAAATGAATGGGATCTCGGTGGCCGTTTCGATTTCATGTTCGGTACTGATGCCATTTTTACCCAAGCTTTCGGTGTGCCGGCATTCGATGTCAATACCGGTGAACCGATGAAGAGAAACAGCTGGGATCTGGATTTATGCTGTGCTTCCACCCGTACCTATAATATTGCCTTGCCACAAGCATTCCTGGAAACATATGTGCCAGTCGGCAATGGCCTCAACATCAAGCTGGGCCACTTTTATACTCCAACCGGTTACGAGACTGTTCCGGCACCTGATAATTTCTTTTATACACGTGCTTATACATTGAATATTGGTGAGCCGTTCACTCACACCGGCGTACTTTTTAATTATCAGCTTAATTCCAATTGGCAGGTCATGGGTGGCCCACTGACCGGCAGTGCCAATGGCGGATGGGACGGTGGTTGGAATAAACAATTGGGAAATTGGAACGGTATTACCGGTCTTACATGGACCAGTGATGACAAGGCAACCACCTTTCACCTTTCCGGCACGTATGGTAAAACGTCGGAGCATAGCAATGAAATCTGGGGGTTTTATAACGTCGTATTGCAGCACATGATCGGATCGCGAACACGGTTAGTGCTGCATCATGTCTATGGTCATGCTGGCGGCGTTCTGTTGAATAATCTCAAATACACCAACGTTGTCAAAGATGCCGAGTGGTTCAGCGCAATAGCGCATCTTTACTATGATCTCACCGATAATGTTGCACTCGGCATGCGCGGCGAGTGGTTCCGCGATCAGGATGGTTTCAGGAATCCTTCACCATTCAGGGTGGCAGCCGCTACCACGAATGTCAATGATACTGCGGTGAGTTATGCCGGTAATCTAAACAACGTAACGATTTCGCCGGCCGACTACTATAACCTCACTGTCGGTTTCAACTGGAAAATAGCCAGATCACTCAAAGTTCAGTGGGACCTCCTCAAAAGATTGAATGTCCGTTCAAACATCCGCTATGATCGTGTCGATGCCTATAAAACAGGTGCTTATAGGCCATTTGTGGGCAATAAGGATCAGATTCTATTCTCGCTGGATTTTGTCTTGCCATTCTAAGAAAATTCCCTGAAAGCGCGAACAGCAAGCGATAAACCGTTCACGATTGTTGGCGAGCACGTTGATTTCTCCATTCAGTTTTCATTCAGATTAAACGGCGTAAATTGCCTTCATCAGAGATTATTCTGAAACAAACAACTGTAAGGAGAAAGAACATGAACATACATACACAAAAAATAACAGGTGTGGCAGCGGTCATGATGATGGCTATTAGTCTCGCCGTACCTTCATTAGTACATGCCGATAGAGGTCATCATCACCATAAGCATCACCACGGTCACCATCACAGGCATCATCATCACGATCATCATGTCAACGGTTACGTCTATAGTCAGCCGCGCGGCTATTATCAGCAATACTACCCGCAGCCTCAGTATAACTATAATTACAGTTACTATCCTCCGGCCCCGGTATATGCTATGCCCCCTCAAATGATGATGGGCATCAATACCGGAAA
>JAMWZY010000004.1 GCA_024281825.1 Nitrosomonas sp.
TTCATCGCCTACCTCATTATCCTATTGATCTTGCTGAATAAGATGAAAAACACTGAGAATAGTTCATAGGCAATTTCTAGTATGAATTCATTCTCTGCAAAAAAATTAAATAAACTTTGGCTGTACGGTACGGTGTTTTTCACTGGTGCGGCGGTGATGGTCATTGAGCTTCTGGGTACGCGTTTGATTGCGCCATTTTATGGCGCTAGTCTTTATGTTTGGACATCACTCATATCGGTTACGCTGATTGCGTTGGCTTTGGGGTATTATCTTGGGGGAATCTGGGCTGATCGTGCTCGTTTCGGCTTATCATTGATCATCGCCTTGTCTGGTTTGCTTACACTGATTATTCCTGGAGTGGTCGGTCCGGTATTGCTAGCGACTGATCCTTTGGGTTTACGATTGGGTAGCTTTATTAGCACATTAATTTTGTTTTCTCCCAGTTTAATTATGTTGGGTATGGTAGGACCGTTTGCCGTTAAATTGGCAACTTCTACTCTATCGGATGTAGGGACGAGTACCGGCTCTATTTATGCAGTCAGCACGGTGGGTAGCGTGATCGGTACATTATTTCTAGGGTTTTATTTATTTCCAATAATCGGGTCACGTGAAATTTTTGTGGGTGTCGGTATTGCATTGTTGTTATTGTCCTTGGTGGTAATTCTAATTGAGCACCGTCATTTGAAATCAACCAAAACGCTTGTTGCAACTGTTGTTGTAATTATTACCGGTATTGGCTTGTCTCTTGTGGTGATTACTTCTAGTAAAATTGCACCGAGTGATCAGCAATTGCATACACAGTTTGAGCAAGAAAGTTTATATGGTTGGGTAAGAGTGATTGATAAACCGAAAGAAAACATTCGCTTGCTGACGGTAGATGCATCGACCATTGGTGCGGCAAGTATCAGTCATGGGGACAATTTATTAACTTACCAAAAAATTGTGGCGCTGATTCCACAATTGTTGCCGGATATCAAAAGAGCTTTATTGATTGGTCAAGGTGCCGGGCATATGGCAATGACGCTGAAACAATATGACGTGGTGACAGACACTTTGGAGATTGATCCAGCAGTTGCTGAGGCTGCCCAGAAATATTTCGGATTTACACCGAATGGCAACACAATTATCGGTGATGCACGTTATGAAATTCGCCAGTTACAGCGGTTGTATGACCTTATTATTATGGATGTTTTTACCGGTGGATCAGAACCTTCGCATTTGTTGACGGTTGAAACACTTCAGCAGCTTCGCAATTTACTGGCAGAGAGCGGAATGTTGGCGTTGAATTTTGTTTCGTTTTCAGACAATGGTACGAATCCGGCGCTTGTCTCAGTCGCAAAAACGTTATCGCAGGTTTTTCCTCATCAACAAGTTTTTATTTCAAATCCGGGTGATGATTTTAACGATTTTATTTTTCTTGCAACTCACGAAGCATTTGATATTGAGAAAGCAAAACTTTCGGATGATAGTTATCATTGGTTAAAGCGACGTTTGCTGACGCTTGATAGAACAAAAGGCATTGTCTTGACAGATAATCTTAGTCAGCTTGAGCGTTTGCAAATCCGAAAATCAGAGCATTATCGTCGCATGATCGTGGATTCACTAGGTGTCAATCATTTCATTCGTTAGTGACGAATGCCTTTCTAATTAGCTGCACCAAGTGCTAAGAGCAGCAATTCTGTTGTATGTAGCTAGCATCATATGTTAGAAATTTCACAGAATCCTTTTTCCTAACGAGATAGCCTTTACGCAGAGTTCAGATGGTCTGAACTGAAATTATGCAATGACATACCAGAAAGCAGGGAGTAAGGTAATGCACAGGGGATGTGGTTACGATTTCTAGTCCTATCATTACTAACGTAGTAGGTACATTTTATGATGGAGAGTTTATTCCCATCACAGTTTATTACTAGCTTTTGCAAAATTTCACACAAGGACCGAAGTGACTGTCTCGTTAAACTATTTCGGCGCACTATGGAATTAAACAATAACCAGCGCTTGATTGATTCTCGGTTCGATTGATTTCAATTGCTTTGTTTGCGAGTTACGAGTATTTAATTTTAATCGATGAGCTACTGCGCAGCATTTCTGTTGCATGCTGACGTGTAGTTTCTGTGATTGTAATGCCTCCCAGCATACGCGCAATTTCTTCTATGCGTTGCTGCTGGTTCAGGACACTAATTTCGGTCAGAACGGATTGATTTTTCTTATGGCTTCGCGTTTTTATGACTTGCCATTGTTGATCGCCTGCTGCTGCAACTTGTGGCAAATGCGTAATGCATAAAACCTGTCGCTCTTGTCCCAGTTTTTTAAGTGAATTGCCAACGATTTCCGCAACCTTGCCTCCGATACCGACATCGACTTCGTCAAAAATTAACGTGGGTATTTTGATAGCTTTACTAGCGATTACCTGTAAAGCTAAGCTGATGCGTGATAATTCACCGCCTGATGCAACTTTACTCAATGGTTGTAGTGGTAGATTTTCATGTGCGGCGATATGAAATTCGATATGTTCCAAACCTGTAGCGTTGGCAGCTGGCAAAGGGGTCAAAATCACTTTGAATTGTCCACCGTTCATAGCCAGTGTTTGCATAGCGGTCGTGACATTGTTCGACAGTAATTCAGCTGCCTTGGCGCGAATAGTACTCAGCGCTTTTGCCTGTTGATGGTAGATCGATTGCGCCTCCATTTCCGATGCCTTTAGTTTTTCGATATTCGATTCGGTATCAAGTGCTTCAAGCTTCTTTTCAAGTGTAGTTTGAAATTGAGGCAATTCTTCGGGTAGTAAGCGGAACTTTCGAGCTAGATTGTGAATTGTAGATAAACGTTGTTCGGCGTCCAGTAGCAGTTGTGGGTCAAGATCCAGGGATTGGCGGTAATCGCTTAAAGCATAGACGCTTTCTTGTAATTGAATGGTGGTTGAATCAAGTAAATCAACGATTTCTTTCAGTTGTGGATCATATCCCAGCAATTGTTGTAGTTGACTATGCACGGCATTAATCTGTGAAAATGCGGCGTGTTCGTTCTCGGAGAGTTGTTCGATACCGTTTTCAGCGGCTGCCAGTAAAGCGGCGGCATGAGAAAGCCGTGTATGATCAGATTGTAAGTTCTGCCACTCTTCGACAGTCAGGCTTAATACAGATAATTCTTGCAATTGCCATTCGATTTGTTCACGTATGGCTTGAGATTCTGTAATTGATTGCTCCGCAGATATTCTTTGCTGCAAAATGGTTTGCCAGTTTTGGTAAGTATCTCGAACAGTTTTTGGTAGATTTTCGCATTGCGCATAAGCATCCAATAACTCACGTTGTGTGTCACGTTGCAACAGTGATTGATGCGCATGTTGACTGTGGATGGCGACAAGAAAATTTCCGGCTACACGTAATTGTTGCTGGGTAACACTATGTCCATTGATATAGTTGCGAGAACGTCCATTGACATCAATAATTCGCCGTATTAGGCATACTCCTGGATCACCTTGTAAGTCATTGTTGTTGAGCCAGTCGATGAGATTCTGTTGTAACTGAATATCAAAAGCTGCATTGATTTCTGAACGCTCGCAACCTGGGCGTATTTGTTGAATGTCACTGCGCTCGCCAAGCGCGAGCATCAATGCATCCATCAGAATGGATTTGCCAGCACCGGTTTCGCCAGTTAGTACAGTAAAGCCTGGTAAAAATTCTAGTTCGATGTGATCGACAATAACGAAGTCACGAATGCTGAGATGTTTAAGCATACGGTTGTGATCAAAAATAGATCAAGGGAATTCGCCCCAGCCGAGTTTTTCTCTGAGCATGCGATAGTAACTATGATTGATCGAATGTAGCAATCGGGCTGTTTGAGGATGGCGCTTAATTATGATGTGATCAGTTTGTTCTAAATCGAAATAGGCATGGCTATCGCAATTGATTCCCACGTTCACCGAACTGCGCATGTTGATTTCTATATTAGCATCAGCACCAACTACAATCGGGCGATTACTTAGCGTATGTGGGCACACTGGTACCAATGCGATGAGATTCAGGCTCGGAAACAAAATCGGGCCGCCTGCAGACAATGCATATGCAGTGGAGCCGGTTGGTGTTGCGATAATCAGGCCATCTGAGCGTAAAGTATTCATGTATTCGCCGTTGATTCTGACCTCAAGCTCAATCATACCGCTACTAACACCACGATGCAGCACTACATCGTTAAAAGCAAGACTATTGAATTTACTAATTTCTGTACGAGTGACTTGTGCTGAAAGTAACATGCGTTCTTCTGTTTCAAATTGACCTGCTAGTATTTCATTTAACATCTCAAACATATTGTCTAACGATAAGTCGGTAAGAAACCCCAATCTTCCCTGGTTAATTCCAATTAAAGGCACATCGTATGAGACCAGCTTGCGAGCGATATTTAACATGGTGCCATCGCCACCTATTACAATGGCGAGATCAGCCCGTTGAGCGATTTCTTCGAGCGGTAAAGTTGTATAGGTTTCGGCAACAATCTGCGAGGCAGTTAGTTGATCGATGAGAATTTGATGCCCTTTTTTCGTTAAATATTCAGCGAGCCTTAGCAGCGGAACTGTGATTTCCGGTTTCTTAAACTTTCCGATTAACGCAATGGTTTCAAATGTGGAGTTCATGTACTGAGCACTGTATCAGATACAGGTTTGTTTTTACTGGCTTTAATGAATTTGCCGTTATCATGAAACTCGTAGACTCGGTCGTAATTACGAAATTAGAATATAGGATTGTTTTTTGGATATAGACGCCCATATCAGTGATTCCATCAAATAGATGATTTTATTTTTAAAAGTCTAACATAGAAAGATTAAAAGCCTGTATCCATAGACTATATCGGAGTAATAAAACAGACTTGTTGGTGTAAAATAGCCATATGTTAAATGAACGTGCGCAAATACTACTAAAAACATTGATCGAGCGATATATCCACGAGGGGCAACCGGTGGGTTCGCGCACCTTGTCTAAATTTTCCGGCTTAGATCTGAGTTCTGCAACAATCCGGAATGTCATGGCTGATCTTGAGGAAATGGGCCTGGTTGCTAGTCCGCATACTTCAGCCGGCCGTATTCCAACAGTCCAAGGTTATCGTTTTTTTGTGGATACGTTGCTAGTCGTGCAGACTCTAGATAGAACTGAATTGAATCATTTGGAAAGTCATTTGCATCCTGATAATCCGTCTCGTCTCATCAATGCTGCATCGCATCTGCTTTCCGAGTTGACACAATTTGCTGGCTTGGTGATTACGCCTAAGCATAAAGGCGCGGTATTTCGTTATGTCGAATTTATGGCGCTGTCTGAGAAACGCATATTATTGATTATTGTCACCCCGGAGGGGGATGTACAAAACAAAATTATCTTTACTCAGACACCTTATAGTCAGGCTGATTTGATCGAGGCTGGAAATTTTATCAATCAACATTATGCGGGTTGTACGTTGGATGAAATTCGTGGTCGTTTAGATACTGAACTCAAACAATTGCGTGGTGAGTTGTTTAGTTTAATGAGTGCAGCAATTGAGGTGAGTGGTAGCGCAGTGAGTGAAAATAGCGAGGTTGTCGTAGTTGCTGGTGAACGGAATCTACTCCAAGTAAATGATTTGGCAGAAAACTTATTAGGATTACAGAAGTTGTTTGAATTATTCGAACGTAAGACAAAGTTATTGCAATTACTCGAATTAAGCAGAAAAGCTCATGGTGTAAAAGTATTTATCGGCGGTGAGTCGGATGTTGCGTCTCTGGAAGAGTTCAGTGTGATCGCTGCTCCCTATGAAATCGATGGGGAAATTGTTGGTACTGTTGGTGTCATTGGTCCACGGCGTATGGCCTATGAGCGCGTTATTCCGATCGTTGATATTACTGCGAAGCTTCTATCGAGTGGATTATCGCAACATTAAATCTGCTTTTGGCAGGTTGTTCTAAAACGAATGCTTGGTTGTTCGACGATGATCGTTTTTTAATATGATTAACCTATATTTATCCATGAACTCAAAATCGATTTACAGTCACGGTGATGCTTCCCAAATAGGTGTTTTGTTGATCAATTTGGGAACACCGAATGCACCAACCGCAGAGGCATTGCGGCCTTATTTAAAAGAGTTTCTCAGTAATCCACGCGTGATTGAAGTGCCTAAGGCAATTTGGTGGCCGATATTGTATGGATTCATTCTGCCATTTAGACCTAAAAAATCTGCTGAAAAGTATGCCAAAATCTGGTTGCCCGAAGGTTCGCCATTGAAAGTGCATACGGAACGTCAAGCCAAACTTTTGCGCGAAGCACTGCAAGCGCATTACAAAAGAGCTCCTTTGGTTGAATATGCCATGAATATTGGTGAGCCTTCGATTGCAATGGTATTGGAGAAAATGCAGCAGCAAGGTTGTGACCGTATACTGGTTTTACCGTTATTTCCCCAATACGCTGCTAGTAGTACGGCTGCAGCGATGGATGGCGTCTTCGCTGTATTGGCGCGTATGCGCAATCAACCTGCTCTTCGTACAATTAAGCATTACCATGATCATTCAGGCTATATTGCTGCTTTGGCGAAAAATATTCGCGATTATTGGGCCTCATATGATCGTCCTGATAAACTGATTATCAGTTTTCATGGCACACCCCGTGCCAATTTAGATAAAGGTGATCCCTATCATTGTTATTGTCAAAAGACGGGGCGGTTATTAGCCGAAGCATTGGAACTAGCGGACGATCAATATCAGGTCTGCTTTCAATCGCGCTTTGGCAAAGCACAATGGTTGATGCCTTACACGTCTGACACTTTAATTGCGCTTGGGAAGCATGGGGTCGAGCGAGTTGATGTGGTGTGCCCTGGATTTGTTTCGGATTGCCTGGAAACACTTGAGGAAATTGCGATGGAAGGCAAGGATCTTTTTATTCGGGCTGGCGGACAAGAGTTTCACTATATTCCTTGCCTCAATGAACGCGCGGATTGGATTCAAGCGTTGTTCGATATAACGCGCCAACATTTAGCAGGTTGGGATAGTTTGGAGACATTGCAGGAATCGTTACAATCATCGCGCAAGCTTGCATTGCAACTAGGTGCTAAAGATTGAATGTTTTGTAATCGTTTGCAGACTATTTTATGTAAAGCTTCAATTTAAGATTTGAACAGTTCGATTGACGGGTTTATTAAATTAGGCTAACATCGCGCTCCATATTTTAAGCAACAAAAAAGACACGAAAGTATGACTGAGCTATTTCTATTAAGCTATGAAATAGAATATGCTTAAGATTGAGAATAAACCTCTTGCAGCTGTATTAAGAATACAATTTCTTTTCATCCTGGTAACAGCAATTATTTTTGGATATTGGCTTGGGATGCATGGAGCAATATCTGCAATTTTGGGTGGTGGAGTTAATTTTGTATCGGGTGTGGTATTTGGTTTAATCGTCTCTCGTCATCAGGGATTTTTACCAGATGAAGTAATTAAAACAGCCCTAAAAGCAGAAGTACTCAAAATTAGTGTTATTGTAATATTGTTGTGGTTAGTATTTAAATTCTACTTGAGCGTTATTCCAACTGTATTCATAGGGGTTTTTGTGCTGACGGTACTGTTGCATAGCGTGGCATTATTTATAGTTAATGAGAAATAATTTTTCTAAAATTTAGTATCGAGCAAATTGTTTTTATGGCATCAAATACAGAACTCACTCCAACATCGTACATAGATCATCACCTTACTAATCTTACCTTTCAAATTAAGGAAGGGGGCTTTTGGGTATTGCATGTTGATACGTTGGTTACATCGGTAATATTAGGTGTTATAAGTTTGGGATTCATGTGGTTAATCGTGCGTAAAGCGACCCCAGGAGTTCCTTCTAAACGACAAGCGTTTGTTGAGCTTGCGGTTGAATTTATTGATAATGAAGTCAAGAATACTTTTCATGGAGATCGTAATGCATTTGTTGCGCCCACTGCTTTGACAATATTTATTTGGGTATTAATGATGAATGCCATGGATATTTTGCCTATCGATATCATGGCATGGATTTACGAGCATGTGTTTGGGTTGCATAACTGGCGGACGGTGCCGACAACTGATGTCAATACAACTTTTGCGCTGGCATTATCAGTTTGGTTTCTGATGATTTTCTTTAATGTCAAGGTAAAGGGACTTGGCGGATGGTTGCATGAGTTATTTTGCACACCATTTGGAAAGAATCCACTTCTTTGGATATTGAATTTATTATTTAATTTCATTGAATATGTGTCCAAACCTTTGTCGCATTCATTGCGTTTGTTTGGCAACATTTATGCGGGTGAAATCATTTTCTTATTGCTTGGTATGTGGGCTGCGACTGGAATAAGTGGAACAATCTTCGGCACTTTGCTTGGAGCTGGTTGGGCGATATTCCACATTTTAATTGTTACCCTGCAAGCATTTATCTTCATGATGCTAACTGTTGTGTATATATCCATGGCGCATGAATCACATTAATTTTTAAAGTTCAATCGTTACAAATTATTATTAACTTAATTACTAAAGGAAATTAAAATGGAGAATTTGCAGTATTTGGCAATGATTCAGGCATATACAGGTATAGGTATTGGTTTGATGATCGGACTCGGGGCGGCAGGCGCTTGTATCGGAGTGGGAGTGATGTGTAGTCGATTTTTAGAAGGGGCAGCACGTCAACCTGAAATGATACCGACATTACAAGGAAAGGTTTTTCTATTGCTAGGCTTGACTGACGCGTCTTTCATTATCGCTGTGGGTTTGGCAATGCTTTTTGCATTTGGTAATCCATTATTGGCAGTCATTCAGTCTGTTGCTCAGTAGTTGTGTATTGTTTGCTACAGGTATTAGATATCATAAAGGCTTGTTATGAATATTAATTTTACTTTGATTTCGCAAGCAATAGCCTTCGCAATATTTATCTGGTTTACGGTTAAGTATGTGTGGCCGCCATTGCTGCGCGCTATTGAGGAGCGTCAAAAAACGATTGCTGATGGATTGGCGGCAGGAGAGCGTGGACGACATGAATTGGAATTGGCGAATCAGCGTTCTTCGGATGTTTTGAAAGATGCAAAACAACGTGCTACAGAAATAATATTGCAAGCTGAAAAACGCGCTACAGAAATTGTTGAAGATGCGAAGAAAATTGCGAAAGAAGAAGGTGATCGAATAATTGTTGGAGCGAAGGCAGATATAGAGCATGAGGTTTATAGCGCTAAAGAAGCCTTACGCAAGCATGTCGCAGAATTGGCTGTTGCAGGTGCTGCTAAAATACTTCGTCGCGAGGTGGATATTAGGGCTCATGCTGATATGCTTAGTTCGCTAGAAAAAGATTTGAGAAAATAATGGCTGAAGCGATTACAGTTGCGCGACCATACGCAGAAGCAATTTATAAACTGTCACTGAAAAGTAAAAATCTATCGCAATGGTCTAAAATGTTGCAATTGGCTGCAGATATTGCTGAAGAAAGGCAAATTAAGATACTTATTGATAATCCCAAAGTATCAGCAGAGCAAATTAGTCAATTATTCTTCGATATCGGTAAAAGCAATTTTGATAACGAAGCGCGTAATTTCCTTATGTTGCTGGCCGAAAACAAGCGAATAATGATATTGCCACAAATTAGTCAATTATATGAACAATTAAAGGCGCAGTATGAAGGTGTTTTAGAAGCTAAAATTGCCAGTGCCTTTGAGATAGATGCGAAGCAGTTAAAAAAATTAATCGATGATCTTGAGCAGAAATTTAATTGTAAGATTGAACCGAAAGTAAGTATTGATCCAGAGTTAATTGGTGGTATCAAGGTTGAAATTGGGGATGAAATTTTTGATGCATCTGTTCGAGGTAAACTTGAAGCTATGACTGTTGCCCTTAAAAGCTAGGAGTTAATGAAATGCAGTTAAACCCATCCGAAATCAGTGAACTGATTAAAAAAAGGATTGAAGGACTTGCCGATACAGCAGAGATCCGCACGCAGGGAACGGTAGTATCTGTTACAGATGGTATCGTCAGAATTCATGGTCTTTCTGACGTGATGCAAGGAGAGATGATAGAGTTCCCAGGAAATACTTATGGCTTGGCTCTTAACCTTGAACGTGATTCAGTAGGTGCAGTTATCATGGGTGCCTATGAGCATATACGTGAAGGTGATGTTGTTAAATGTACTGGGCGTATATTAGAGGTTCCAGTAGGAGAAGGTTTGTTGGGGCGAGTTGTTAACGCTTTAGGGCAACCTATAGATGGAAAAGGTCCGATAACAGCAGTAAAATCCGAGCCGATTGAAAAAATTGCTCCCGGTGTAATATGGAGAAAATCAGTTGATCAACCTGTGCAAACAGGCTTGAAGTCTGTCGATTCGATGGTACCGGTCGGACGTGGACAACGGGAATTAATTATTGGTGATCGGCAAACAGGAAAAACTGCGGTAGCGATTGATGCGATTATTAATCAAAAAGGCCAAAACATGTTATGTATCTATGTTGCGGTCGGTCAAAAAGCTTCATCAATTGCGAATGTGGTTCGTAAGCTTGAAGAGCATGGCGCTATGGAATATACCATTGTAGTAGCAGCAACAGCGTCTGAGTCTGCTGCGATGCAATTTATAGCACCTTATTCGGGTTGTACGATGGGTGAATATTTTCGCGATATAGGTCAAGATGCTCTGATTGTTTATGATGATTTAACTAAACAAGCCTGGGCCTATCGTCAAATTTCATTATTATTAAGACGCCCACCTGGACGGGAGGCTTATCCTGGTGATGTTTTCTATTTGCACTCGCGCTTGCTTGAAAGGGCTGCGCGTGTAAGCGCCGATTATGTTGAAAAGGCGACGAATGGCAAAATACAAGGTAAAACAGGATCGCTTACAGCTTTACCTATTATTGAAACGCAAGCCGGGGACGTAACTGCATTTGTACCTACTAATGTAATTTCGATTACCGATGGACAAATATTTTTAGAGACAGATTTATTTAATGCAGGTATACGTCCTGCAATTAATGCTGGAGTATCGGTTTCTCGCGTGGGTGGTGCTGCGCAGACTAAGGTTATTAAAAAGCTCGGTGGAGGTATTCGCTTGGCATTGGCGCAATATAGAGAATTGGCGGCGTTTGCACAATTTGCTTCGGATTTGGATGAGGCCACTAGAAAACAACTTGAGCGTGGAAAAATGGCAACCGAGCTTATGAAACAGCCGCAGTATGCTACTTTGAGTGTATCGGAAATGGCACTGACATTGTTTACTATTAATAATGGCTATTATGATGATGTTGAAGTGAAGCGTGCTTTGGCTTTTGAGTCTGCACTGAAAAGCTATATTCGTAATCAACACGGTGCAATTTTAGAAAAAATTGAAAAAAGTAAAGAACTGGATGCAGACACAGAAAAGCAATTAAGTGCAGCAATTCAAGAATTTAAGCAAAACGGAACTTACTAAGTCATGGCTGGTAGTAGAGAAATACGCAATAAGATTAAGAGCGTAAAGAATACGCAAAAGATTACGCGCGCTATGGAAATGGTAGCAGCATCAAAAATGCGAAAGGCTCAAGATCGTATGAAGAAGGCTAGGCCTTATGGAGAAAAAATTCGCAATGTTGCTGCACATATGAGCGGCGCTAATACCGAATATCGCCATCCGTTCTTAATAGAAAGAGATACAGTTAAGCGAATCGGGATTATTGTTGTGACCTCGGATAAAGGGCTTTGTGGTGGCTTGAATACTAATGTTTTGCGTAAGGTACTAAGCCAAATGAAAATTTGGCAATCAGAGGGCGAGCAAATCGAGGTCTGTTGTATAGGTAATAAGGGATTTGGGTTTATGAGTCGTATCAATGCGACTGTTATCTCCCAGGTTGTTGGTCTGGGCGATACGCCTGATATGGCAAGGCTTATTGGAGCAATTAAAGTAATGCTGGATGGTTATACACAAGATCGTTTTGATCGTGTTTTCATTTATTATAATCGCTTTATTAATACTATGAAGCAAGAGCCTGTTATGGAGCAGCTTCTTCCTTTGACTGACGAACGTATTCATGGCGATAAAAAAGAAGATGATGCATCAAGGAGGGCTACATGGGATTATCTTTATGAGCCTGAAGCAAAGCCAGTTATTGATGATCTTATGATCCGATATATTGAAGCTCTCGTTTACCAAGCAGTCACTGAAAATATGGCTTCAGAGCAATCTGCGAGAATGGTAGCTATGAAGGCTGCTTCGGATAACGCCGGAAACGTTATAGATGAGTTGACATTAATTTATAACAAGTCTCGACAGGCAGCCATTACAAAAGAATTGTCCGAAATTGTTGGTGGCGCTGCCGCTGTTTAAAAATATTTTTGTAATTTTAGGAAACAATAATGAGTCAAGGAAAAATTGTTCAGTGTATAGGTGCCGTGATTGATGTGGAATTTTCGCGTGAATCAATTCCCAAGGTTTATGATGCGCTGGTAATGGAAGGATCCGAACTCACATTGGAAGTACAGCAGCAATTGGGGGATGGTGTCGTTCGTACTATTGCACTAGGTTCCTCTGATGGTTTGCGTCGCGGTATGATAGTTGAGAATACGGGTAAACAAATTTCAGTTCCAGTTGGTACTAAAACACTGGGTCGTATCATGGATGTTTTGGGTCGCCCAATTGATGAAATGGGGGATATCGGTGCTGAGCATAGTATGTCAATACATCGTCCGGCTCCTGCATTTGATGAATTATCCGCATCGACTGAGCTATTAGAGACAGGTATTAAAGTGATTGATTTGATTTGTCCTTTTGCCAAAGGCGGTAAGGTTGGTTTGTTTGGTGGTGCGGGTGTTGGCAAGACTGTAAATATGATGGAATTGATTCGAAACATTGCTATTGAGCATAGCGGTTATTCTGTGTTTGCTGGTGTTGGAGAACGCACACGGGAAGGAAACGATTTTTATCATGAAATGAAAGATTCTAAGGTTCTTGACAAGGTAGCGTTGGTATATGGACAGATGAATGAACCGCCTGGAAACCGTTTGCGTGTGGCGTTGACAGGTCTAACAATGGCAGAATCTTTTCGTGATGAAGGTCGCGATGTTTTATTCTTTGTGGATAATATCTATCGCTATACACTTGCAGGAACCGAAGTGTCAGCATTGTTGGGTCGTATGCCTTCAGCTGTAGGTTATCAGCCAACATTGGCTGAAGAAATGGGCCGCTTACAAGAACGAATTACTTCAACTAAGACTGGATCGATTACATCTATACAAGCAGTTTATGTGCCTGCCGATGACTTAACGGATCCATCTCCAGCAACAACTTTCGGACACTTAGACGCAACTGTTGTATTGTCACGCGATATCGCATCTTTGGGGATTTATCCAGCTGTTGATCCATTAGATTCAACATCACGGCAACTTGATCCACAAGTGGTAGGCGAGGAGCACTATAATACAGCTCGGGCCGTACAACAAACGCTTCAACGTTATAAAGAATTGCGAGATATTATTGCTATTTTAGGTATGGATGAATTGTCGGCTGAAGATAAATTAGCTGTCAGTCGAGCTCGTAAGATTCAGCGCTTCTTATCTCAGCCTTTTAATGTGGCTGAGGTCTTTACCGGATCGCCAGGGAAATATGTTTCACTTAAAGATACTATTAAAGGCTTTAAAGGTATTGTCGAAGGTGAATACGATGAGCTTCCAGAGCAGGCTTTCTATATGGTTGGTAGTATTGAAGAAGCAGTAGAGAAAGCAAAAACACTTCAATAATTGAGGAAGGAGTGCGTCAATGGGTACCGTTTTTCATCTTGATATTGTAAGTGCAGAAGAGTCAATTTATTCTGGACCGGTTGAGTTCGTGGTAGCCCCTGCTCAAATGGGTGAGATAGGAGTTTATCCGAGACATACTCCACTGTTGACTCGAATTAAATCTGGAATGGTGCGTATCAAAGCACAATTGAAAGAAGAAGAGCTCGTTTACGTCTCTGGTGGTATGCTTGAAGTGCAACCAGATGTTGTAACAATATTGGCTGATACTGCGGTTCGTAGCCATGACTTGGATGAGGCAAAGGCAATTGATGCGAAGAAGGCTGCTGAAGAAGCTTTAAAAAATCGTGAGTCTGATATAGATTATGCTAAAGCACAGGCCGAATTGATGGAAGCTATGGCACAATTAGCGGCAATTGATAAGCTAAGAAAGCGTAAGCATTAAAGTTGAATTGCTTTTTATTTAATAAAAAAGCGACTTATGTCGCTTTTTTTATGCCTTAACTAATCTGCTATTGAGATTACAATATTTTTCTATTAGGTAAATATTTTTAATTTCTCTAAATATTCAATTTCCCGCCGCTTGCGACGAGGAACCTTATTCCATATGTAATTTATTAAGATCGATCATATGAAATCTACCCCTATTTCGAATAAACTCAATATCGTAATTCTAGCGGCTGGGGCTGGAAAACGAATGCAATCTACGCTTCCAAAAGTGTTACATACTTTGGCAGGCTACCCATTACTACGGCATGTGATTAATACTGCCAGACTGCTACTCCCTAGTAAAATTTGTATTGTAATTGGTCACGGTGGTGGAATAGTTAAAGAAACAATTCCAGACGATGATTTAATTTGGGTAACCCAAGAGCAGCAACTAGGTACAGGGCACGCAGTGATGCAAGCTTTACCATATCTCGATAAAGCGGAGCAGACGCTGGTACTTTACGGTGATGTGCCCTTAATTAACATAGTCACGTTAAAAAAATTAATACATGCTACAAACGACAAGCAATGCGCATTAATGACTGCAATATTGCCTGATGCAACAGGCTATGGACGTATTGTGCGAGAAATGAAATCAAAAACTATTGCGGCTATCGTAGAGCAAAAAGAAGCCAATAGTGAACAATTGGCTATTCGTGAGATTAATACTGGAATTATGTTGCTTCCCAATCAATATTTACATGAATGGTTACCTAAACTTAAAAATAGCAATGCACAGCAAGAATATTATTTGACCGATGTTATCGGAATGGCTGCAAAACTAGGTATTGAAATAGCATCTGCTCAACCTATCAACGCTTGGGAAGTTATGGGTGTCAATAATAAACGACAGCTGGCCGAATTAGAGCGAGTTTATCAAAAAGAACGTGCCAATGAATTACTTGAACAAGGTGTGAAACTGATTGATCCGGATCGAATTGATATACGTGGAAATCTTTCCTGTGAATCTGACGTAGAAATTGATGCAAACTGTATTTTTGAAGGGACTGTGACTCTTAGTAAAGGTGTAAAGATTGGTGCCAACTGTATACTAAAAAATGCTATTGTTGCTGCTGATACCCTCATTCATCCATATAGTTTAATTGAAGATGCTGAAATCGCTGATAATTGTAGAATTGGACCTTACGCACGAATTCGTCCTGGTACAAGACTTTCTAGCAAAGTTCATATTGGTAATTTTGTCGAAGTAAAAAATAGCCAAATTGCCTTAGGAACTAAGGCAAATCATCTTAGTTATATCGGTGATTCGATTGTGGGAAAAGGTGTCAATATCGGCGCCGGAACCATTACATGTAACTACGATGGTGCCAATAAATATCAAACCATTATAGAAGATGATGTTTTTGTGGGATCAGATACACAGCTTGTCGCGCCCGTTAGAATCTCAAAAGGCTCTACAATTGGTGCTGGATCAACAATTACTAAAGACACTCCTGAGAATGCGTTGACTTTAGCAAGATCGAAGCAAATCAGTATTTCTGGATGGAAGCGCCCTATAAAAAAAACTAAAAAGTAAAGAACAGACATTTTCGGTTTTTCAATGAAAGTAATCGGAATAAGGAGAAACAAGGCATGTGTGGAATAGTTGGTGCAATTGCTAAAGTAAATGTCGTGCCAATATTATTAGAAGGATTATCACGTCTTGAATACCGTGGCTATGATTCAGCTGGGCTCGTTGTGACAAAAAATGGTTTGTTGGATAGAGTTCGTACCCAAGGTCGTGTGTCTGAGTTGAGCAAGCTTGCAGCAAATGCCGGCAAGCAAGGCTTTGCTGGCATTGCACATACCCGCTGGGCAACGCATGGAGAGCCTTCAGAGCGTAATGCACACCCACATTTCTCTGAAAGAAAATCCAAGATTGCGGTAGTGCATAACGGGATTATCGAGAATCATGAAGATATTCGCACCGAGCTCAAAAAACATGGTTATGAATTTTTATCTGATACCGATACCGAAGTCATTGTTCATTTGATCGCTTTTAAGCTTGAACAAGAAAAGGACTTATTCAAAGCAGTTTGTTTATCACTTACTGAATTACATGGCGCTTATGCGATTGCAGTGATGGAAGAAACTGATCCGGAACGGATTATCGTTGCGCGAAATGGCGCTCCTTTACTGATAGGCGTGGGTGAGAGTGGTAATTATATTGCTTCGGATACTTCTGCTTTGTTGCAGGCGACACGTAAAATTATTTATTTGGAAGAAGGCGATGTAGCTGAAATCAACACGCATGGTTATCGTATTGTAAATTGTTTAAACAATCACTTAGGTGATCCAGTTGAACGTTCGATTCATGAAAGTCATTTGTCGAACGAAGCACTTGAATTAGGCCCGTATGCGCATTTCATGCAAAAAGAAATATTTGAACAACCGAGCGCTGTGGGTAATACCTTAGAAATGGTATTTAATGCACAGTCTATTTCCCCTAATTTATTTGGTAGTGAAGCAAAGGAAATATTCTCTCAAACAAAAGGCATTTTGATTTTAGCTTGTGGCACTAGTTATCATGCCGGTTTAGTAGCGCGATATTGGCTTGAGACGGTAGCTGGAATGCCTTGTAACGTTGAGATTGCCAGCGAGTATCGTTATCGAGATCCAATTGCAGATCCGAGTACATTGGTTATTGGTATTTCGCAATCCGGAGAGACTGCGGATACTTTGGCAGCATTGAATTATGCAAAAAAATTGGGGCATCGATATAGCCTTGCGATTTGTAATGTGCCTGAAAGTGCACTTGTGCGGCAAGCTGATTTACGTTTTTTAACGCGTGCAGGACCGGAAATTGGTGTGGCATCCACGAAAGCATTTACCACGCAACTTGCATCACTCTTGTTATTGACTATAACCTTGGCAAAACTCCATCGCAGCTTATCTGCAGACACCGAACAGCAAATGATCGCAGCGTTACGACATTTACCAGTAGCGTTGCAGCATGCTTTGCAAGTTGAGCCACAAGTAAAAGCTTGGGCAAAGAAATTTTCAGAAAAGCGCCATGCATTGTTTCTTGGACGAGGTGTCCATTATCCCATTGCGATGGAGGGTGCATTAAAGCTCAAGGAAATTTCTTATATTCATGCTGAAGCATATGCAGCAGGGGAATTGAAGCATGGTCCGCTCGCTTTGGTGGATAACGAAATGCCAATCGTCACAATTGCACCTAATGATCAATTACTCGGTAAGCTTAAATCAAATTTGCAAGAAGTTCATGCACGCGGAGGGGAACTCTACGTGTTTGCTGATGCCGATTCGCAAATTGAAGAAAGCAAAAATGTTCATGTGATTCGGCTATCTGAACATGCGGGTCTGCTGAGTCCTATACTTCACACAATTCCATTACAAATGCTGGCTTATCATGTGGCTCTAGAAAAAGGGACTGATGTTGATAAACCGCGTAATCTGGCGAAAGCAGTAACGGTCGAGTAGTGCTTTTAGGATTTTGAGTAAGCTCTTGAAAATTAATGTAAGGGCAGTTTCTTAGAAGTGATCTGAATGAAAATAGATAGCTTGATTTTTAATCTATTCCTGAGGTAGAGAATCTAGTTGAATTAATAGGCAATCAGTTTTTGAGAAAAATCACTGCCGATCTTTGATATTGGAATATTTTGACGCTCTCAAGAAACAGTCTAGTATTTGTTTCTTCTCAACCGTAACATCATCCTTTGTTCTCCAATCTTTACCTATCATTAGGTAAATTACAAGTGATTGGTCATTCGTAAATCGCAACCAACCCCACAGTTCCCCAGAAATTAGCTAAATTATCGGGGAAATTTCTTTTAGTCTAGAGCCTTTATTCTGTATTTATGAACACATTGTGCATTGTAGTATTGATTTTAAGTTTATTTACACCACTGGAAATTTGATTTAATACTACTTCAGGAACGTGAGTGCTCAAGCTATCGATAGATATTTTTCTTCTTCTAGATAGATGCCCTGGGTACTTGGATGTGTTATGGCAAAGCGATAACAGTTCATTGGCAGTAATTCCAAAAGAGCTATGTGAGTTTGGGTTCATAAAACTGTCTGTGCATTAATTCACATTGTTATTTTTAGTTTGGGGTTATACTAAAACCTGAAAAGAGCAATTTGTACGACCCAAGTAATACTAACTAACCCTATTCTTTTGAGAAGTATACTTAATGAAACTTTGTCTCGATGAAAGATAAAATAAAAAAGTGGTCAATATTATTAGACGAAGAACAATTGAGATTTTTAACATTGAATGCCGGTTTAATTACCAGAGTAAGGAGTTTCTTAGCTATCAGTAAATGTAAGATCTATTAACCAGACTTTTAATGCTGACCAAAGCTTGGCATTTGAATTTATAAGGGGTGATAAAATGAATAGCACAGTAAAAACCTTGTTAAGCAAATCCCGTGAAGAACTTGATGAAATCTATCGTAATGCTGCTCCGGGAGACATTCCATCTGGTGATACAAGTGGTACAGCGATTCTGGCAGGATCAATCTTTTCAAAAATTGTAGCGATTTTTGCGCGTCTTTTGGTGTGGCAAGGAAAAGTGTTTGATTTATTTTGCCCGGGTGGCCACGCCGGTTTGCTAGTCAATAAAATTACTCCATTTGGTTTGACGTTTATTGTCGCAAAGGTCTATCGTGACAAAAGCTGGCTCGATGGCAAAGACACCATCGTTATCGATTATTCTAAAACCTCATTTGTTGCCAAAGTGATCCGTGACGAGATTCGTGAGATCGAACCGGGTGTTTATCTTGGGAAGGTATGGTGGGGAAAAACACGTATATTGGATTTTGCTTTAACTCAAAATAAATCTGAGTAAAAGTCGTCTAATTTTCATGAGATAGAATTATGACACCTCAATCGACTTTCATGATTGTCGCGACCGTAAATGTTGGGCAATTAAAAAAACTTAGAGACTTATTAGGGGCCATGAATAAAATTCCTGGTCATGCCGATCCAGAAAATGCATTGATTCCGTTTTACAAGTTTGATCAATTGCATTTTGCACGTTTTGTCATCATTGAAGCAAACACTGCACATGAAATTCGTGAGTTTGGTGTAAACCCAAGGCCTTGGAGACCTACTCTTGCTTTTCTGGGCGATGTTGATGGTGATACGCATACTTTTCTTGCCGATCTTGTTAGCAACGCCGAACCAGGGTTGAAAGCGATCTTTTCGCATTGCGAAGATTTCTCGGAAGAAAATTTAGATATACTGCAATGGTTACAAGCACATGACATCAGGCCTAATGCTAACTATGTTAACTGGTTAGGTCGGACCGTTAAGCAAATTCGTGAAGAAATAGTTTTACATCAAACCTTATCCCGCTATTTGCAAGAAATTGCTCATGATGTTGACTGGGAAGATATTCGTACAGTGCGGCAAAAACTCCTATCCCATGTTGAAATGGAAAAACATAAAGGTAGGCTTACGTTATCACTACCTGAACCGACACCCAGAGAATGGAAAATCAGAAATCTATTTCACTTGTTAGGGGTGCCTCTGATTTTATTGATTTTGTCTCCACTTTTATTGATCGCTCTTCCTTTTTTTGCATTGCGTTTGCGAATGCTGGAGCGTTCCGACCCAGAGCTCTTTATCCGGCCTAGTTACGAGCATGTCAAAGTGCTTTCGGCGCAGGAAGACTGGGATGTTAGTAATCAATATAGCGTGTTTGGAGACGTAAAGCCGGGTTTGTTCCGCTTATTAACGTTTAAATTCATCCTAATACTGACCGACTACTTTGCGAGACATATCTACAATCGCGGATTTCTTGCACGAATAAAAACAATTCATTTCGCTCGCTGGGTATTTATGGACAATAACCACAGAGTTTTCTTTGCCAGCAATTATGATGGTAGCCATGAAAGTTATATGGATGACTTTATCAATAAAGTTGGCTGGGGTCTAAATCTTACTTTTAGTAATGCTGTTGGTTATCCCACTACGACATGGATGATTAAAGAAGGAGCGCAGCGTGAACATGCATTTAAGTATACGCAACGGCGTCATCAAATACCTACCGAAGTTTGGTATAAAGCTTATCCTGGATTAACAGCCGTTGATTTGGCACGTAATAGCCGTATTCGGCAAGGCATTGAAGTTCGTCAAGAAAATGATGCTGAAATCCGTGAGTGGCTGAGGCTGATCTGAGTTAGGAGTATAGGAAATGAAAAAAACTAGTGACTTTGAATTCAATGATATGCAAGGGCTATTGCGCTTTGGGTATGGTGGTTTAACCGACACTTGTTTTATGCTGCTCGATGTTGTCAATGTCGAGATGGCTAGAGAATGGTTTGCTACAGCGCCAGTCAGTAGTGGAATTAAAGCATCATCCTTACCTGATACCGCAATGCAAATTGCTTTCTCAAAGGAAGGACTGAGTGCATTGGAAATCAGTAAAACGATTATTGAGGGATTTTCTGATGAATTCATTTACGGCATGGTTAGGAGTAGCAATTGTTCTCGCCGACTCGGAGATGTTGGGCGTAATGTGCCAAAATCATGGAAATGGGGTAATGGTACGGTACCGCATGTCCTGTTACTACTTTATGCTAAACAGGGGGGTATTGATGCTTGGCGAGAAACTGTAGAGGATGAGCTGTTTAAGAAAGCTTTCCGGTTGATTAGACTTTTACCTACTACGGATACCGGCGATAATCGAATGGAACCTTTTGGATTTGAAGATGGCATTAGCCAACCGACCATTGATTGGACACTTCGCCAAAGCACTGATTCGCATGAACGTGATCGTTATTCCAATCTATTGGCTGCTGGAGAAATGGTGCTTGGCTACAAAAATGAATATGGTCAATATACAGAACGACCACTGATTGATCCCGCAAAAGATCCATTAGCAGAACATCTGCCAAATGCTGAAGATGATCCGACTTTAAAAGATTTTGCTCGTAATGGCACCTATTTAATTCTTCGGGAATTAGGACAAGATGTTTCAGGCTTTTGGCAATTTCTTGACAAAGTGTCGGACTCAGAGCCCGATAAGCGCGAAAAATTAGCAGCATCTATGGTTGGTAGAGAACGTGATGGAACACCATTAATTGCTGAACACATCCCAGGAGTTTCACGAAAAGATCATGGTAATAATTTTACCTATGATCTTGATGCTAATGGAATGCATTGTCCCATTAGCGCGCATGTTCGTCGAGCAAATCCACGTACAGGTGATCTGCCACCAGGCGCAACTGGTTTTGTCAGTCAATTGATCAGAATTCTTGGTTTTGGACAAAAGAATCATGATGCCGACCTTGTCGCATCATCTCGTTTTCATCGCATATTGCGTCGCGGCCGTAGCTATGGCCCTACACTTTTTCCGGAAGAAGCTATTCAACCGAATGCACCAATTGCTGAGCGTGGGCTACAGTTTATTTGTCTTGCTGCCAATATTTCAAGGCAGTTTGAGTTTGTTCAAAACTCCTGGATTATCAATAGTAAATTTGGTGGGTTGCAACAAGAAAGTGATCCCCTGCTGGGGGATCGAGAGCCATTACTGAGTGGCGAAAATACAGATCAATTTAACCATTTTGATCCACTGGGAGCAAAGCAAAAAGTTTGTCATCTGCCGAATTTTGTTACTGTTCATGGCGGTGGGTATTTTTTTATGCCAGGGCTGCGTGCATTGAAATATATCTCATCCTTAACTACTAAGGGGAGTCATAACGAGTCATGAGGAAAATTAAGGACCGTATACTAAAAAGTATTCACAACTTTTTAATTCAGTTGCTGCGTATTGAGCGTCGATTAGAACCATGGTTTCGTCCGCAGTGGGATTTCCTATTCCGTGAACCCGGTTCGAAGTTTATCCAATTTCTCATCAACCGGCGACGTAAAAACGAAGGCTTGAAATTAGCTGAAGAAAGATTCGATCCAGATGAAGAAGAGAGCCTCAATAAAATTATCGACCAGATGATGGATCAGATGCGTGGTCGTTTCAAACCAGGAGGATATGAACGAGGAGGCAATACCAAAACGCATGGTATTGTACGAGCAACAGTAACCATACGAGATGATCTTCCAGAGCACTGTCGTAAAGGCATTTTTGCAACTCCCGGAAGCTATCCTGCTTATGTACGCTACTCTGGTCCTGGCCCAAATGTGCCTGCTGATATCAATGATGTGGGGTTTATGAGTATGGCGGTTAAATTGATGGGGGTTCCCGGTGCAAAACTCATGAGCGAAGAGAAGTATACGCAAGATTTTATAGCCACAAGTGGTGGGGCAACATTTGTTACGCCTAATACGCGAGAAAATGCCAAATTACAGTACTGGAGTTTGGTAGATATGACACTCTACTATTTTTTAAATCCTAAGGATTCTCACTTGCTTGATTTCTTCATGCAGAGTCTGTGGACTGCGACGCAATATAATCCTTTGGGGCAGCGTTATTGGAGTTGTACACCCTATCTATTGGGTGAAGGGCAGGCCATGATGTATTCATTCGTGCCGAAATCAGCGTCGGAAGTGGAGACGCACATTCCTGAACTGCCATTTGGCACTCCCCCGTTTAATTATCTACGAGAGAATATGATTAAAACGCTGAATGAGAGAGACGTTGAGTTTGATCTTATGATTCAAGTACAAACGGATCCATATTTAATGCCTATTGAAGACAGTTCAGTACGCTGGCCAGAAAGGCTTTCTTCATTTATTCCAGCTGCTACTGTGCATATCCCGAAACAGAAATTCGATTCTGATGCGCAGTTTGAATTTGGTAAGCGATTGAAAATGAATCCTTGGCATTGCCTTCCTGAGCACCGGCCATTGGGCAACATTAACAGGGCGCGTTTTAGATTGTACTTTGAGTTATCCAAATTTCGTCAAGAGATGAATGAAACGACACACATTGAGCCAACAGGCGACGAGAAATTTGATTAGGTAAATGGAATTCATTGGAGAATCTTAACGCTTAGTACCTTCTAAGTTTGATGATAAACATACATGTTTTTTTAAGTTTCTCGTACATTACAAAACACTATTCTAGTGGCAATTTTTAGGAGACTATCATGAAGAAATTTAACAAAATAATTATTTTTCTCGGATTCAGTATGGGGGTCTTTCTCACCGGGTGTTTTGAGAGGCCGACTTTAAAAATCGCCAGTGAATGTACCAAAGGCGGCACTCCGAAGACAGGATCAATTCTCGATGAGGCGCTATGCGTTAATCGAACAGCGGATAGTTTTCCTGGTGCGGATGAAGATTACTTTAAAGAGATGGACAATAAAATTTCTCAGCAACCGGATAAAGTGGTTGCTGCTTTAGAGCCATTTATTCCAGGTATTTCGGGTAATCCAGATGAAGCCATCAAGTCACTAGTAAGGGGGCGTAATAACTGGATTGTTTGGACTGGTGGCAATGATAAGTTTTGGGATTTTATGAATGTCAAAAGTCTGGGTAGTTTTGATCTGCTAAAAGTCTTGTCAAATCACCCTGGGCTTCAAAAAGAACCAGGATATAGCCGCGATAATAGGTGGAATTGGTTTGGTATTGTCAATGAGCCATGTTTTATGAAAAACACGGATGCTCAAGGTAAATTGGTGGGGCATCCTGATCGCTTTGGGTTGTATCTAGATATTCGTGATTCAAATTGTGCTTCCGATCCTTTTGAAGATGAGAAAAAATATCCTGGTGTTCAAATTGGCTCACGCGGAAAGACCGTGCCTGTGGGTTCTTACTACGGATATGCAAGTGGTGTGATAGGCCTACGGTTGTTTCCCAACCCTGATTTTGATGAAGCTGCAAAAAAACATTGGAATCCTGAGAAATATTATAACGATCCTGCGTACTATACGGATCCCAAATTGGTCAGACCTTATCGGGTAGGTATGTCGTGTGCATTTTGTCACGTTGGCCCCAATCCTATTAATCCACCTAAGGATCCAGAAAACCCTGAGTGGGTTAATTTGACATCTAATCCAGGTGCGCAATATTTTTGGTTCGATAAAGTATTTGCTTATGAAGCAGACAAATCAAGTTTCGCCTATCAACATCTTCAAACCAATCGCCCTGGTGCTTTAGATACTTCATTAATTTCAACCGATTATATCAATAATCCTCGCACTATGAATGCAGTTTATAACCTTCCTGCTCGTATGTTGAATGCACTACGCTGGGGGCAAGAAGAAATAAATGGTGGTGAAAGAGATAATAGACAATTTAACCATTATGAAAAAATACCGGCGAATAGTCCTCTGAGAAATTTCTTTATTGAACCGGATAAAGTACTTACACCGAGAGTTCTTAAAGATGGTTCAGATTCAGTAGGTGGGTTAGGTGCTTTAAATCGTGTTTTTGTTAATATAGGTCTATTCAGCGAGGAATGGTTACAGCACATTAATCCACTTGTGGGAGGAAAGCCCTTTACGCCTTTCCCGATTAAAGTAGCCAAACAAAATTCTAGCTACTGGAATGCGACTGAATTGCAAACTCTAGATACAGCGGTGTTTTTTCTGGCAGCGACTCCACCAGATCATCTGAGAGATACTCCGGTTGGTGATCAGTATTTAACTCAAGATGAGGGAGTGTTACAACGAGGAAAAGAGGTGTTTGCAGAAAACTGCGCAGCTTGTCATTCCAGCAAACTTCCAGAAGCAGCAACCAAATTCTTTCCAAGTAAAGGATGTGTTGGGCCTAATTATCTGAGTTGCTGGAGTGAATATTGGACTTGGAGCAACTCAGCTGAATTTAAGGAAAGCATGAAGAAAATCGTATTAGAAGAAGATTTTCTCAAAGAAAACTATCTTTCGACTGAGCTGCGTGTTCCAGTCACCTTACTGGAAACAAACATTTGTGCTTCTATAGCGACTAATGCAATTAAGGGGGATACCTGGGATAATTTTTCATCAACTTCTTATAAAAAATTACCTTCGGTTGGAAGCGCTCTCATACATCACCCTGTTACTCGCAAGCCGCAAGAATATATGATGCCGGATGGTGGTAGAGGTTACATTCGCCCACCTTCTCTGACCAGTATTTGGTCAACGGCCCCTTTCCTATTGAACAATACTTTAGGTAAGTTTTATCCGTCAGGGTCTATAGAAGATCGCATGAAATCATTTGATATCAGCATTGAACAATTGCTATGGCCAGAGAAGCGCTACTGCGATCAAAGTGATTTATACGCTGAGTACGGCAGTGGTGATCGATATGCGAAAAAATATGCATCAGGTGATGCAGTAAACAGTTGTGAAGGAAAAACTTATCTGACTCGGTCAGGCAAAGAAATACCCGGTATCGTTGATCGTATAACAGAAAGAAGTTGGTTAAAGGTTCCGGAAGGCTATCTACCTTGGTATGTAAGAATGCTTCCGATTGGAGATGGGCTAGAACTTGGGCCTTTCCCTAAAGGTATGCCAGTAAATCTAATTTCAAATATAAATATAGAGATGGGTTGGGGCGATCGGCTATCACTTGCGGCAGATTTCTTGAAAATTCTACCGTGGCATATATTGGATATGTGGAAGGCAAAAGAATATCCGGATAGTATTTCAGACGAAGAGTTACATCAAATTTTTGGAACTCTAGCGGATCCTTTGTTGGAAGTAAATAAATGTCCAGATTTTGTTACCAACCGCGGACACTATTTTGGCACAGATTATTTACCGGAATCAGAAGGCAGGGGAGCACTTAACGATGGTGACAAGCGTGCACTTATCGAGTTTTTGAAAACGATGTAAATGTGAATCAATCAAGTACTCTATGGCACACGTGTTGTAGAGTACTTGTCAACGAGCTTTTCCCCTTAGCGATGGTAGTGAGTCATTGATTGAAACTCAAAAAAGCTTTTTATTCCTGTGAATAACGAATTTATCTTTTTTCAATTAGCTTACTCTTTGAAGTATCTGCTAATTGTTTTGAAATGATTTAATAAAGGTAATTATGGCGATGTCAGGCTCTTTGAACACTGATCAGAATGAAGACAGAGTGCACGAAAAGTATGATTTTATTGTTATAGGTTCCGGAGCAGGCGGGGGGCCGGTTGCCTGCAATTTGGCATTAAAAGGTTTCCGTGTGCTTCTGCTGGAAGCAGGAGGCGAAGATGAGCCTCTTGATTACCAAGTTCCCGCATTCCATGCGCGTGCCTCAGAAAACGAAGTACTTCGTTGGGACTACTTTGTTCGTCATTATGGTGATATCGATCAGCAAGAAAAAGATGAAAAATTTCGTAAGGAACAGGATGGAGTGCTCTATCCGCGTTCTGGCACGTTGGGAGGATGTACTGCTCATAATGCGATGGTCATGATGTACCCCCACAACAGTGATTGGGATTACATTGCTCAGTTAATGAATGATCCGACTTGGCATAGTGAAAATATGCATAAGTATTTTAAGCGCCTGGAGCGCTGTGAATACATACCGAAATGGAAGTTTTGGAGTCGTTTGTGGAGTCGACATGGATTTGATGGTTGGTTACCAACTAACATTGGAGACTCCACTATGCTACGCCAAGATAAGGTATTGAAAAAACTTACTGGCGCAGTGTTTAAAGAATCAATTTGGGAGTCATGGTATACGACTCCGAACCCTATTAGAAGAATTTTCCGGATCATTTTAAAACTCAGGTCACGCCTTGATCCTAACCACTGGCGTTTAATCCGTAAGAATCTAGAAGGATTGAGCTCTATTCCCGTTACGATCCATCAAGGCAGAAGGGCCGGAACAAGAGAATACCTGCAACGGGTCCGTAAAGAATTTCCTGATAACTTAGTAATTAAGACCAATGCCTTGGTGCAACGAGTGTTATTAGATGAGCATAACAAAGCTTATGGCGTCGAATATAGTATTGGCCCTCATCAATATCGCGCTGATCCAAAGCACAGGAAAGCAGATACTTTCAAAACAGAGAAAGTTTTTGTAAAGAGAGAAGTAATTATTTCAGCAGGTGCTTTCAATACCCCTCAGTTGTTGATGCTGTCAGGAATTGGGCCTCGCGATGAGCTAGAAAAACATCACATTGAAACTAAAGTCAATTTGCCGGGTGTAGGGAAAAACCTACAAGACAGGTATGAAGTTGGCATTGTATCGAAACTCAAAGAAAATATCCCCTTAATCAAAGGAATGAAATTACGACCACCCGAGCCGGGAGAAGAAGCCGATCCGCAATTTTCGTTATGGCTTCAGGGTGAAGGCCCATATACAACGAATGGAGCCACAGTCGCACTCATAAAACGCTCTAAGCCTGACTTACCGGATCCTGATCTACTCATTTTTGGATTGCTAGGTAATTTTCGGGGCTACTATCCAACTTACTCACAAGATATTGGTAGGGAAGAAAACATCTTTACTTGGGCTATTCTTAAAGCTCATACCAATAATGCTAATGGGTGTGTCAAATTGAGATCTAGTGATCCATGTGATACTCCCAACATTAATTTTCATTATTTTTTTGAGGGGGCAGACACAGAAGATGATCTCGAGTCTGTTATCGATGGTATCGAAACCGTAAGAAGGGTTATTGATCGCTGTGGAGATTTGATAGAAAAAGAAATTTATCCTGGTGAAGCAATCAAGAATCGGCAAGATATCCGCAGCTTTATTATGAATCAGGCATGGGGACATCACGCTTCCTGTACATGCAAAATGGGACCATCCAGTGATTCTATGTCAGTCGTTGACAATCGATTCCGTGTTCATGGTACAAAAAACTTACGCATTGTAGATGCTTCTATTTTCCCCAAAATACCTGGCTTCTTTATTGTATCGGCTGTCTACATGATTAGCGAGAAAGCAAGCGATGATATTATTGAGGATGCCATGCAAGACGATTTGTAAAGAAATACTGAGTATGAGCACGCCCTATGGCTTGATTCATCGTACTAGGTGTTCTAATTGGTTATTGTTCGTTCCTTATTTGCGCATCCGCATCGCGTTGCTGTGTGTGATGGCTGGTTTTTCACTGCTCACTGGATGCAATGAATGGAAATCGGAGCAGCTATCCTGCCTCGAAGTACTCACGCAGGGGAATATTCAACAAGTTGCAAAAATAAGAGAGCAAAGGTTTCTTGGGAAAATTCCGCCCAAAAGAGCCCATTGTTTGGGTGGGGATCATGCAGTAGCACTTAATAGTAATCCTTGGTCTGATTGGCCAAATTATTGGGCTTCTGGAGATAAGACCTCACTATCAATGGATGCGCCATTATTCGATACTATTTTTTTTAATTCTAATAAACGTGGGATCTTCGGGGCACTCTACGAATTGGAATTACAGCGAATAGAACTGATCAAGTTTAATCTTTTTGACAATAATGGAACCTACGAAGCCTATATCAAGGGTTTCAACGATAAGCCTGGCCCAACGATACAAACTTGGCCAGAAATGCAGCTACCCCCAACGCATCCACATTTTAGCGAGGTTGAAAATAACCCGGATGGAGTCTGCTCGGGAGAGTTAATTCGCTCCCGAACGATGACTGGAATTTGCAATGATATCTACAATCCATTGATGGGCTCAACCCATCAGCTTTTTGCGCGCAATGTGCAATTTGAGTCTACTTTTCCTGAATTGGGAATGGATGAGTTAGCTAGAAATAGGCATGGAGAGCGGTTGGGTCTATTGAAGCCGGATCCACAAGTGATTAGCCGGAAATTATTCTCTCGCTTGCAATCGCAGCCCGAAAAATGTTTGAACGGTTATGGCTTGGATAACAATACAAACGAAGCGGTATGTGATTACAAAGCAGTATCATTCTTTAATGTATTGGCAGCTTTCTGGATTCAGTTCATGACTCATGATTGGTTTTCGCATTTAGATGAAGAAGCCAATCAAACGGAGTGGATCAGTACGGGTTGTCATTCACAGCTAGAAAATGGAACTGACCAACCCTTAACAGCCGCTATGGTCGACAGCATCGGTTGTCGATCGGATGATAGGATCAATGCGGCACCTGTTGCTGAAACTGCATTCCCTGGCATGTTTACGCATGAGGGTAAACGTTATTTAAAACGAGCCCCAAAAACGACTCGAAATAATGTCACAGCTTGGTGGGATGCGTCGCAAATGTATGGATATGATAAACGATCGACTCAGCGCGTGAAGCGAGATCCTGGCGATGCGGCTAAGTTATTGCTAGAGGGTATCGAAAACAATGCTGATGTGAGCAAGTCATTGAGTTATCTTCCCATTTTTGAATCAAGCGATGCTATTAAACCAGAATGGTCAGGTCAAGAAGCAACGGCTTTTCCTGACAACTGGTCCATAGGGTTAAGTTTATTTCATACTGTTTTTGCAAGAGAACACAATATTTTTGTTGATGCGTTCCGAAAGCAAGCAACTAGCACCCCATATGCGGATAGTGGCCTGAGAAATCCCCTGCAACCCGAAACTGTTATTCGTTATAGGGATGTGACACCCAACGAGTTATTCAATATTGCGCGGTTGGTTATTTCTGCTGAAATAGCCAAGATTCATACGATTGAATGGACAACACAGCTGCTTTATAACGAGCCTTTATACCAAGGAATGAATGCTAACTGGTATGGTCTTTTTAAGGAACATGAAGGAATTACTGAAGCACTCAAAGAAATTACTCATCAACTGAATGATACTGGTGATGCTTATAAAACAAATAGCCTGTATTCAGTTTTTGCCAGTGGATCTGGTATTTTTGGACTAGGTAATCACCGTTACAAAGAAATACCTTTTTATTCATTCATGAAGCAAACTCGGGAAGATTTATGGTCACTTAGAAATAATCATGATATTAATGGAGGAATCAATCATTTCGGTTCTCCCTTTAATTTTTCTGAAGAATTTGTATCCGTATACAGATTGCATCCTTTGTTGCCCGATTTGATCGAGTATCGCGAGTGGAATCACGATCCGAATGTTATTCAACAGAAAATACCCATTGTGGACACTTTCCGGGGCAAAGCAACTGAAGTGATGCGACAAAAAGGCCTGGCGAATTGGGCGCTGAGTATGGGGCGCCAGCGAGCAGGAGAGCTAACGCTACGTAATCACCCACTGTTTTTGCAAAATTTGAGAATGCCGCATTTGCACTCATTAACGCAGCAAATTGACGTGGCTGCCCTGGATCTGATTCGTGATCGAGAACGAGGAATCCCTCGCTATAATGAATTTCGCAGACAATATGGGTTAAAGCAACTCACTAGCTTTGAAGATTTCATTGATCCGAGATTATCCAAAGATTCTCCTATACGATATGAGCAAGAGCAACTGGTAGAAACATTACGTGAACTCTATGGACAGCATCAGTGTGATGCCTCTAAAAAGATTACCAGTGTTCAGTTGAATGATGATCAATCGCCGATTAACGATTGCTTGGGGCATGAGCATGGCAGTGTTGTCGACAACATCGAAGATGTGGATATCATGGTAGGATGGCTTGCCGAATTCAAGAGACCACATGGATTTGCTATTTCGGAAACACAATTTGTAGTGTTTATTCTCAATGCGTCTCGAAGGCTTTTTAGTGATCGTTTTTTTACGTCAAGTTTTCGTCCAGAGTTTTATTCAAACCTTGGAATCGAGTGGGTCATCAATGATGGGCCAGACCTACAAATAATGGAGCAAAGATCGTCCAATGGCCATCAACAGGCAGTATCTCCGCTCAAACGTGTTTTTCTAAGGGTAATGCCAGAATTAGCTCATGAGCTGCAGCATGTAATCAATGTATTCGATCCATGGGGAAGGGATCGTGGCGAGTATTACAGCACTGAATGGAAAATTAGATCTGAAATACCCAAAGATGTTGTTATGGACAAGTAATTTGCATTACTTCAGATCTAATTGTGTAGAGCGCTTGAATGTCGAAGAACTTGTCTGCGACATTCTACGAGCTACGATTATCCAAACTGCAGGCACCTGCGCCATAAACAGCCAACAGCATCAATCCGCCGGAAATTGCAATATTTTTCATAAACATAATGGTTTGCATTTGATCAGAAAAGTTGTGATGAAAGAGTACGGCCGAGGCGATGGTAAATAGTGCGAGTGCGGTTGCAGCCAGCTTGGTTTGCCATCCAATGATAATAGCCAATCCTGCTCCAAGTTCCAGTAGTATTACCAATGGCAGTAATATGCCCGGCACTCCTACCGATTCCATGTAGCCTTGTGTACCTTCATAGCCGCTTATTTTCTGCCACCCGGCGATTAAAAATAGATGGCCCAGCATCATTCTTGCGATAACTTGTGTAATCTTTTCCATTTTAAATTCCCTCTTCTTGAAGTGATAAAATTGTTGTAATAGATATCATGATTTCCGATTAACCCAGGCACGATTGCGCACAAAATCATTGGCTTGGAAATCATGCATGGCTTGATCAATTTGTTCCCGTGTATTCATGACAAACGGACCATGACGCGCAATGGGTTCATTAATCGGTTTGCCGCTCCCAACAATTATGCGCGCGCCCTTTGGTCCAGCGATAAAATTCAGTGTGCTTTCCTCAGAATCAACAATCATCAACGAATGTGTTGGTGCATGTTCAGTATTGGCGTGTCCATTCCCTTCAAAGACATACACAAAACTGTTATTGCCTACTGGAAAAACATGGTGAAACTGTTTGCTAGGTCTAACTTGGATGTCAAAATGAGCCACTTCTGTCAAGTTGTCCTCAATTGGAGCTTGGGCTTTGGCATATTGGCCGATTAAAACTTTCAAACGGTAATCCGAAGTTTCCACAACGGGAAATGCATTCTCGGGAAACTCTTGATATTCCGGTTGATCCATTTTGTGTAAGGCAGGTAGGTTAATCCACAGCTGAAAGCCGCGCAGCAAGCCATTTTGTTGTTCTGGCATTTCAGAATGGATAATACCGCTTGCTGCTTTCATCCATTGCGCCGATCCAGGTCCGAGGATGCCGCTATTGCCCATACTGTCTTGATGTTTCATCAAACCATCGATCATGTAGGTAAAAGTACTAAATCCCCGGTGTGGATGAGAAGGGAATCCAGCGATGTAGTCGTTCGGATTGTCACTACTGATATGATCCAGTAATAAAAATGGATCAAAATTGCGCAATGCAGGTCCACCAATGGTGCGATGTACGGTAACACCGGCGCCTTCCCGCACCGCTTCGGCGGGAATCAATCGTGCTGTGCTGGTGGCTAATGTGTCCATAATAATCTCCTTGAAAAAAGTAGTTTGTCCTGATAAATGTATCTGGAGGTATTATCATGGTTCTGTTTATAAGAATAAATGGGTTTTTTAAGAAATTATTGTTCTTGAATTTGCAACAAAAGGAACTCGATGGATCGGTTTGAAAATATGAATGCCTTTGTGCACGTGGTTGAAGCGGGCAGCATCAGTGCCGCGGCGGATCGTATGAATGTAGCGAAGTCTGTAGTCAGTCGCCGTTTAAAAGAATTGGAAGAGCATCTTGGCGTTGAGTTATTCCATCGCACCACTCGGCAGATGAATCTGACCGACACTGGGCGCACATTTTACCAACAGTGTGTGCGTATTCTCGAAGATGTTCTTGAAGCTGAGCATGCCATGTCACAATTCCACGGTTCTCTAAAAGGTAGCTTGAAAGTGGCTATGCCACTGAGTTTTGGGTTGATGCACCTGGGGCCGGCCATTCATGAATTTTTACACCTACATCCGGACATCGAATTCAATTTGGATTTAAATGACCGTCAAGTTGATCTGCTGGCCGAAGGTTTTGATCTGGCCATTCGTATCGCCAACCTATCGGACTCCAGCCTGATTGCACGTCGATTGTCGCCGATTCAGGCCGTTATATGTGCTAGTCCTACTTATCTCGAACGTATGGGTATGCCACAAACACCGCAACAACTCATCCATCACCGGTGTTTGGTGTATAACCTAATTAGCAATTTTGATCATTGGGATTTATATGATAACGATGGGCAATTGACCAGCATCAAAATTGTCCCGTACTTAAAAGCCAGCAATGGCGAATTTCTTAGAGATGCTGCTGTTGCCGGACTGGGGATTGTATTGATGCCGACGTTCATCGTTTATCAGGAAATCGAGTGCGGTGCATTGATCCCGCTACTGACCGAATTTCATGTGTCACAACTGACTGCTTATGCCATTTATCCGCAAACTAGGCACCTATCCCAACGTGTCAGGGTATTGGTCGATTTTCTGGTTAAACGGTTTGAAGGTACACCGTATTGGGATATGTGTTTACAAGATGAGAAAGAGATCTGAGATAATATTGCTTGAATTGCGCCAACGAAATTATATGTTTCATTAGAGCATCTCTCTAGCAAGGCATCCAAAGCTTGGGGGAATGAGGAGAAGCTTAAATGCTGACTGATGGTTTTTTTCAGGTTCGATTAGACCAGATGATTAATCTGCACTGTCCCTTGGCAGTATTCCAGCGACCAGGATAACTAACTATTATTGAAGTTGCTGTATGGTGTTAGGCAGATAGGCTGATTTCGTACTACCATTCGGAGTCTGGTGTTGATGCATGGCTGATTTTATTTCATTCTCTTTTGCTTTGCTTCTGATTTCTGAGAAATCACATGGAATGGAAGCCAATCATATTGCCTTCGGTATCTTTAGCGAGAACGATAAAACCGTGTTCGCCAATAGACATTTTTTCCTTGAAAATACTGCCGCCATTCTCGGCAACTCGAGCGGATTCTACTGCGCAATCCTCACAAGTAAAATAAACGAGTGTGCCGCCACAGCCAGAGGGAACACCTTCCATTTTGACCAACATGCCGCATGCGCCGTAAGTGGTTTGAGCGGTGTTCTTATCTGCAGGGAAACTCCACATTTCCATATTCATTTCTGCTGTCGGTGCTGGCATTTTCTCTAATTTTATTGCGAGTACAGATTCATAGAATGTTTTAGCTCGCTCCATATTTTGTACGTAAATTTCAAACCAAACGACTGGATTATTTTTCATCGTGTTTCCCCTGTAACGAACCAGATTTAAAGGCTAGCATAATCATAAGCATTTATAGCTTACAAGTCGTGTCAATGTTCCTGATTTTGTTGCTCTCAGCGCCGATTCTAACATTTTATGCACAGATTTCCTTTTTTTAAACAGAATCAAGTCGATTCGTTACGATAGTGATAAATTTCCCAAATGGCTCAATCACTGCATGATAAAATTCATCTGATTTTTGATTGTTTATTGAGTTAACCTAAAATATCGATTCCAGCTTTATCGTTCATGATACAACTTACCATTAATGGTCAATCTCAGCAGTTTGAAGCGCCGATTAACGTCACGCAACTGATTGATCATCTTGCCTTGCACGACAAGCGCTTTGCCATTGAACGTAATGGTGAAATTGTTCCGCGTAGCCAATTCTCCGAACAATTGCTGGTGCACGGTGATCAATTGGAGGTCGTGGTAGCAGTCGGTGGTGGTTAAGTGCTTGGTTTGTTTTGCTTGTTCACAATTTAATTGCATGTAGTATAGAATTTTATGGATAACTTAGTGATCGCCGGCAAGTCGTACACTTCCCGTTTGCTGGTTGGCACAGGTAAGTACAAGGATTTCAATGAAACGCGCACAGCGGTCGAGACCAGTGGCGCAGAGATTATCACCGTGGCGATTCGCCGTACCAATATCGGGCAAACAGCGGATCAACCGAATTTGTTGGATGTTTTGTCACCGTCGCAATATACCTTATTACCGAATACCGCAGGTTGTTACACAGTTGACGATGCTGTGCGTACCTTGCGTCTGGCAAGGGAGTTATTGGATGGTCACAGTTTAGTCAAGCTAGAAGTGCTAGGTGATCCGAAAACGTTATTTCCAAATGTGGTGGAAACGCTAAAGGCCGCAGAAATTTTGATCAAGGAAAGCTTTGAGGTGATGGTGTATACTTCGGACGATCCTATTCTTGCCAAGCAATTGGAAGAGATAGGGTGTGTTGCTATCATGCCATTGGCGTCATTGATTGGTTCCGGCATGGGGATTCTGAATCCTTGGAATTTACAGATCATCATCGATAACGCAAAAGTGCCGGTGATCGTCGATGCGGGTGTCGGTACGGCGTCGGATGCGACGATCGCAATGGAATTGGGATGCGATGGCGTATTGATGAATACCGCTATTGCGGCGGCGAAAGACCCAGTACTGATGGCATCGGCGATGCGCAAAGCAGTGGAGTCTGGGCGTGAAGCCTATCTGGCCGGTCGTATGGAGAAAAAACTCTACAGTGCCAGTCCGAGTTCCCCGGTCGATGGTGTAATTGCACAAACACTTGGCGATAAAAAAATCGGCCCAAAATCTGCTTGATTTTCAATGATGGGTATTTATCCACCGACACAACAAGCGATTCGGAGTTTTGTTCTGCGTCAAGGTCGGTTGTCCAGGGCGCAGCGCCGCGCTTGTGACACATTGTTACCGCGTTTTGGTATTGTTTTTCAGCAAAATATTCTCGATCTTGAAAAAGTGTTTGGTCGTCAAGCGTCGAAAATACTTGAGATTGGATTTGGCATGGGAGAGAGCACCGCCGTCATTGCGCATTCAAATCCACACAACGATTATTTGGGGCTTGAAGTACATACACCGGGTGTGGGAAGTTTGCTGAATAAAATTGAGGATTTAGGCTTGACTAATATGCGCATAATTCAACACGATGCGGTTGAAATTTTGCGCTACATGCTGCCTTCGGAATCTTTGGATGGTATTCATATCTTTTTTCCCGATCCTTGGCCAAAATCCAGGCATCATAAGCGCCGCTTGATTCAACCCGGCTTGGTTAGCCGTTTGTGTGAATGCTTAAAACTGGGCGGGTATATTCACATTGCTACTGATTGGGAGGATTATGCGATGCATATCCTGCAGGTGTTGCAGCAAGAACCTTGTTTGCGAAACAGTGCGAATGATTTTTCGCCACGTCCTGATTACCGGCCAGTCACCAAATTTGAACAGCGCGGCGTTAAGTTAGGCCACAATGTTTGGGATTTAATTTTTTTGAAGAAATAAAAGGCTAAATCGATATGGCTATTAACAGAGTGTCTTTGATTGTTTGCTATGTTCGTGTCATGAAGATCCATGCCCTACTAGTTCTATTCGGTGTGCTCATACCATTTTCTGCGCTTGCGCATGAACATATTCGTATTGGATTGTGGGAGGTTACCACGCGATCCGATTTGCTGGCTTTGGTGCCGCATATCCCGGCTGAGAATATGCAACAGCTACAAAAGCTTGCTAACCAGTATGGCATCAAAATGCCAAAAATTGATAACGGTGCGGCTATCTCGCACGTTTGTATTACGGCAGAAATGGCGCAACAGGAAATTCCCACGTATTTCTATGAGGATCGCTCAGGGTGTATCGTGCAAAATGCTACGCGTATCGGCAATGGTTACAAAATGGATTTGTACTGTAAAAATACCCATTTTCAAGGTAACGGAACAGCCCAAGGTACTTTTACTACGCCCGAAAAATTTACCGGCAGCACCGAATTTGATAGTATGGTTAGCGGTAGCCCAATCTTTGCATCGGCACAAACCACAGCACATTGGATCGGCGAACACTGTATGGCAGTGAATCCGCTGAAATGATAATTAAGGTTCTCAATTAAATATAGTGAAGTAAATAGTTAACATTTTTGAATCAGTTCTTGATAAATCCTTTGCATGATGTTGTTGTTATAGGCTTTTACAATTTGCTGTGCTTGAAACAGCGCGCCTAATTCAACCGCGCTGATCGCAACAATAAACACTATGCCAATGATCAGGTGGCCGGCGATAATCCATGCTATACCAATCAAGAAAATCACGATATTGATCGTGCCACGAATCATTTTTCCTAGATAGAAGTGGTGTAATCCAGCAATAAAAATAAAATTGAGCGCAGCGTACGTGTCGGGATCTTTCAAATTTTCTTCGACTTGGCTATAAAAAATCGATCGTTGCTCATCGGGTAGTTTGCGCACTAGAATCCTGATTTCTTCTTCATCTTGTTCAAGCTGTTGTTTTGACTTCATAACAATTAATTTAATGTTGAAGTGGACGAAGAAAACCGATTAAGGTATTCATTCAGTCTTGAGTTTTACTTGATTTTTATTCGCGTGCCAGTGTCACGATAACAGCTTCTCTTTCCCAGAAAAGTAGAAAACGTTTTTTTTCGACAAACTGAAAGACTAACGTCCAACCGTTTGCAGCTTCTTTGTTCAAAGTTGCCTCTAGCTGCTTGATGGGGATTCCGGATGAACCTAGAAACAGAGTGCCAATGCCGCCTTCAACGATGTGCAATACTTTATACTCTTTATACACTATGGTCATTTTCCTTTTTTAAGTATGTTGATAAAATCAAGTTATATTTCAGATTTGGGTGATTTGCAATGTAAAATCTTAACAATTAGAAAATGATGTTTGTAGTACTATTTAATCAATTATGTTGCTAGCTTTGAATGACGCGCTTTATCGTAAGGAATTTCATGCCAACACAACCAATGTCACCTTCACATAAAAATCAGATAGTGGTGGGGATCGGAGTTTTCTTGCTTTTTATAACTTTTGGTGCATTGTATCAGGCTAGTTCTCAGGGAGATTTTTCGGATACTTATCCTAAAGGCTTTCGTGGTGGTACTTGCACAATAGAAACCAGCTCGGCGACAATTGGTTACTCTGGCTACTACCTTTCAAGTGATTACGAGATACCTGAAAATGCCATTCGTACACCTAATCTTGCGATTCAATGCGGCAAAATGCCGGGGCCAGGTATATTAGACATTAGTATCGATTTGCTCTATCCAGAATCTATCCGTGATATTCCTTTGGCCTTGCACCTAGTAAGAATCAATGATGAGAGCGAAAGTGCGGGTAGCAATCAAGACAAGGCGTTGTTTGTCAGGGAAGTGGAAATGTTGGTCATTCCGGCACAAAAACATGTATCTGGTGTGGTGACGCATAGATTGAAGCTCACAGATCTGGGGTATTATACGATTTATCTTATTGGGAGAAATGCGGATGATAAGGAATTCACTATAAAAATCCCGCTAAAAGTTGGGCAGGATTGGAAAGATCACTTTAAGAAAGCTGTATCGACGTTTCTTAAAAAAGAGTAATAAACTGACTACTCAAATATTGGTGTATTGTTCCGTTAAGTTTATTACATTCCTAAAATAAGGAGAAGAATATAATGGACGTTACCGGTATTGCCAATACTGCAACTGCAATGAATGATGCGAAAACTAATCAGGCAATTAGTGTTGCGGTGCTTAAGAAGGCTATGGATGTTAATGCGGCAGGCGCACTTGCTTTGATTGAAGCCATACCTGAGAGTTCGCCTATACAAAGCTTACCGTCGCATCTAGGGCAAAATATTAATACGACTGCCTAAAGTAATACTGCTCCTTACCGATAGCACTGACGGCATATTGTTACAAATAAGTAACATTTACTGCGTGTGATAGTAGCATTTGTCACAAAATTCGTTTATTTCACAGAGAAAATCGGATAAGATCCCATCAGGTTACTGATATTCCTGAAAATGTCAGTGGCTAGTGAGATAGCGGATATTATGTATCTTATGTATCTTGGAAATAGAACCAATCACTGAGGAGATCGGAATGAAAGTAAATACCCAGCATTCAATTCGCATGTTAACACTGGCAGTAGTATCAAGTGCCTTTATTGGGCTCACAGGTTGCGCTACTACTACGCAATTTGAAGAATTACAAACTAAAATCAATGCTGTTGCGTCTGATGCGTCTTCTGCTAAGGCAGATGCGGCGGCGGCAAATTCTAAAGCAAGCGAAGCGCTGCGTATTGCGGATGAAGCTAACAAAAGATCACTTGCGACTGAAGAAAGACTTGGTCGTGCATTTAACAAATCAATGTACAAGTAAGTTAATTTTTTGTTGTTTTATGAAAAAAAGGCTCTATGAAATAGTGGGGCCTTTTTTATTCACGGATTAATTACTGAAATATTTTCAATATCAGAGCGTGATACTAAAACAGGTATTCCACTTTTTTCCTGTATGGCTTGCTTTAGGGCTTCCCGGTCAATCTCGATATCTTGCATTCTTTTATCACCTTGCGAAGCAAGAAAATCATTAATAAAAGCTATGACTTTTCGTTCATAATCCTGGTATTTTTCTTGATCTTCTTCCAGTGGAGGGTGTAATTCAATGAAAAGTGAATCGAATAACCAGCCAAGTTTTATGGGTTCATTGATGACACGTACTTGAGTTCCAATAGGAATTTCGTTGAATAATGCTTCAATATCTTCGGGGTACATACGAATGCATCCTGCCGAAACACGCATTCCTACTCCAAATGGTTTAATGGTTCCGTGTATCAGGTAACTCCCTCCTGCTATGCTTAAACGCATGGCGTGTTTTCCTAAAGGGTTAGTCGGTCCTGGGGGTACGATACTTGGGTAGGGCTTCTCACCATTGGCAATTCGATCCATTTGGAGTGATTTGGGTGGTATCCAAGTGGGGTCTTTCTTTTTTTCTATGATCTTGGATGTTCCTAACGGCGTTATCCAATCCATTCTACCAATACCAACGGGGTGGGTAATGACAACAGGTTTATTGGTGTTTTGGGTTTCAGGAAAATAATAAACTCGCATTTCTGCTAAATTGATTACCAATCCTTTGCGATCAACATTGGGAATAATATAGCGACTCGGTAGAATTACTTCATCGTTATCTTCTGGTAGCCAACGATCAACGTTGGGATTTGCTAATAGGATTTCGGCTTGCCCTATATCATATTGTCGTGCAATGTCCAATAAAGTATCTTTGCTGCTAACTTTTATCGTTTTAGTTTGGCCAAATATGTCTACCCCGCTAGGCGGTAGAGTCCATGTTTCTGCATAAGTAGATTTAATAAAAGTGCCTGATGAAAGCAAAAAGAAAATAATAAATAATTTATTCATAAATACAGGGCTACTATAAATATTTAGAATGGAATATGGTGATGATAGCCGAATTTACATCTGATAAAGAAATGAAATGATAGCGAATATAGGAGTTAATTGGTTAAATGAATTGAATGTTTCTGAATTTTTTATAGTAAAGATTTTATATTGAAATGGGTATTCAATTCTTAACTTTAATGGTTAACGACTTCCTTAAGTGATTAATATAATTTGATAATAAAACAATGTGTTGTGTTGTGTTGTGTTGTGTTGTGTTGTGTTGTGTTGTGTTGTGTTGTGTTTGTGTGGCGTAGTATGCAGCTAGTTACGAGGGGGAAGAATTATGGAATGATGCTGCATGCGTACAACAGAGATGGTGCTTCGAGAAATGCAAACATAGTCAAAGAGCTTGAATGCATTTTAGTGTCGCAGTGCGAGATTAATCCTGGAGCCGTGGCGAAGTAAAAAGGATAGCGGTTTGTTTACGATGCGACGATGAGCCTCAAGGTGTTTCGTCAGTAATCCTCAGCCGTAAGAAGAAGGATGGTGATAGTGTTTCTGTAAGCATCACTTATGTGTACGTCGTCAAAGCAACTTAGACAGATGATTGCCTAGATTAAGAGATGTTTTAGCTCATCAGGTCTGAGTTTATTAATTTTTTAGCATAAAACATCTGGCGTCGCAAAGCTAAGGTTCGCCGTTTTATTTTTTCTCTTTCATCCAAAATAGATTGTCCCCGGCCATAAAAGACATCGGCCGGCGTTAGATTATTAAGTGATTCATGATGGCGCTCATGGTTATAGTAATCGACAAACTGTCGAATACGATCTTCCAATTCGTTAGGGAAATAGTAGTTTTCCAGCAAAATCTGGTTCTTCAATGAACGATGCCAGCGCTCGATTTTACCCTGAGTTTGTGGATGATAAGGTTTGCCGCGTGTATGGATCATATTTCGATCCGCAAGATAATGCGCCAATTCACTCGAAATATAACTCGGGCCATTGTCACTTAATAATCGCGGTTTATGTTTGACTTTGATCTGGTCAAGTCCTATAAAGCGCAATGCATCATCGAGGGTATCTGACACATCACCCGTTCTCATAGAGATACAGAGCCGCCAGGCAATGATAAACCGCGAGAAATCATCCAGTACAGTCGATAAATAATACCAGCCCCAGCCGGTTATTTTGAAATAGGTGAAATCGGTCTGCCACATTTCATTAACACGCGTTGTGGGATGCTGAAACTTGTCTCTTGCCTGCATGAGAATATAGGCCGGGCTTGTGATCAGATCATGAGCTTTCAGTAGCCGATAAACTGACGATTCGGATACAAAGCTGGATTGTTCATCAATATACGTCACAGCTAATTCCCGTGGTGACAGTTCAGGCTTTTCCAAGGCGAGCTTGATAATTTCCGCTTGTTGGTCTTCCGACAGTCTATTCCATATCAATCTGGAACAGTTTTTTTGATCTTCCAGTCCATCTATGCCGCCTGATTGATAGCGCTTCAACCAATTATAGAAAGTGGATTTACGAATACCGAGCCGCAGCAGTGTCTGACGTACTGATAAATTGGATTGTTCAACCAGACGAATGATCTCGAATTTCTCGGATGCGGAATATCTCATATACTGTCCTCCCCATCCCCGATCATACTTTTTTTAAGCAGGCGGTTTTGATTGTTCTGCTCTGTCATCATCGTTCCTTTTCTTTAGGGGTACGATGAACCAAAACTCTCTCTTATGCAATCAGGCTTTTTTGTCCAACTTGCGCTGACGGGATACACTCCGACTAAATGTCGGATTTTCTCATCCATAGGGTGAAAACATTTTCAATGTTGATTTCACCCTTTCCCTGGTAATTTTTGCATGCTGATTAACAATTTTCTCGCATCTAATCCGGTTTAAGCTTGCATTGCTCATTTTAGCGCTATGAAGTCAGTCGCCTAGTTAAGTAGTTGCTGATAAATATGACTGGCGTATGACTATCATAGATAGACCCGAAGAATGACACGAATTAATGGTCGATTATGTGATGTGATCACAAATCAATAATAGCTGACAGGCATAAACAGTCTTGATATGGGTAATATCGATTTTATATCTAATTCAAAAAAAATCGAATAGAATATTGTCTTGTTTCTCACTATAACTGTCACTGTTATCAGGGTTATCAGGGTCCCCTAATCGTCGCATTTGAGTTTAATTTAATCTCGGGTTTTTAGAGTTTTGAGATTTTTATAAGGATAAAATTAATTATTCTTATATTTATCAATATCTTTATATTATAGAGACTGTTTGGTTGATATAAATCAGATGCTGGCATAGTCATAAAAACAACAATCATGTTGCTTGTATACAACAAAAAGAGTGTTTTTTTTGCAAAAAGAGCTAATTTTTCTTGCAGTACATGACTGGGTTGTGCACAATCTGATCAAACCTTCCGAGATGTGAATTAATTGTGGGGGGTCTGGATTAATGTTGTGCATTCTACTTTCTGATTTTTAGTGGAATTGAACATCCCAATCGTTTTAACATTAAAGGAGAACTTCGTATGAAGAAGAAACTTATTTCGTTGGCGGTAGCTGGCGCGCTGGCAACTCCAATGGTTGCATCAGCTCAAGGTACCAACGTAACGCTGTTTGGTAGTGTGCAAGCTGAATACGCAACGGTTAATAAAGATGGACAAAGTAGCCAAGCGCATATTGGTGACGATACGGGGCGTTCAAAGTTTGGTGCCCAAATCACTGAAGAATTGGGCGGCGGATTGAAAGCCAAAGCGCGTGTTGAATATGGTTTTAGTACAGGTAGCGGTGCGTTAGGTATTGCTCGTGAACGCTGGGTTGGGTTAGCTAATGATCAATGGGGTGAAATTAAATTTGGTCGTGTTCAATCGCCCTTTAAAGATTTCGCTGGTGGTATGACCATTGATCCATTTGCGTACACAACGTTGCAATCGTCCGGTAGCGGTGGTGTTATGACTGCTTCGGCGAATGGTTTGGGCGCTGGTGCAAATGGTTTCGTTAACAGCGCAATCCGTTATGATTCGCCTCGCGTAGAGGGTTTTAGTATGTCAGGTTTGTTGATGCCTGGTGATTCAAACCGCTTGGATCCAGCTAATACCTTCGGACCTAACGGTGGTCATTCTGGTAGTCAAAGTAATTCAGGCGGTGAGGATGGAGAATGGGACTTCCAGGTAGCAGGTAAGTATGATGCAAAAGTACAAGATCACAATTTGGGTGTCTTCGGTGGTTATTCACGTGACAACATTAGTACTCGCCAAAGAACTACATTAGGCGTGAACAACAATGAACACGTATGGCGCGGCGGTGCATTTTGGAGTTTCCAAAACTTTAGACTAGCTGGACAATATGAACGTGTGAGCAATGCAGTGGGTGCGGCAACTTGTACCAATTCAGCAGCTCTGGGAAATCCAGCGACAGGCTTGCAGGACACTCATGGACAGTGTAATTCTGCAATGCACCTAGGTGGTGATGGGCAACTGTGGTTTGTCGGTGGTCAATACGATTGGGGTAACACCAGTCTTGTTGCGCAAGGTGGTATGTCACAGGCTAACGCGACTAACAATACTTTTGGTACTTTTGGAAAACGTGAATTTAGTCAATTCACTGTAGGTTTAATCCATAATTTGAGCAAACGTTCAAGTCTGTTTGGTGGTTACCAACGTGGCATGGTTGATGATAAAAATACTGGTGGTTTATTCAGAGACAGCAATACTTACACAGTGGGTATGCGTCACAATTTCTAATCAAAGTTTGATTGGATAAAAAAGGCACCTTCGGGTGCCTTTTTTATTGATGTGAAAGAAGTGTGGTAGATTATCCAAATAAGATGAATCACACGGTTTGATTCAAACATTTTGTGTAATAACTATCATGATAAATAGAGAGGATAGAGTGTTATGAGTATGAAAAAATGGACAGACGAAGAACTAATTGCAACACGAGATAACATGGAGGCATTAAAAAAACGCCAGGAGAATGGCGCAAACTCGAAGTTAGGTTTATTGACCGCATTGATAGGTGCTTTGGCTATTTCCACCGGCGTGGCATTTATTTTTCTCGACGGTGTTGATGTTTTGAGTATTATTTTGATCATAATGGGCAGCATTACATGCGTATCATGGTTCAAAAATGATAAAGTGCGCCGAGACAATATTACTTTTCTATTTGAAATCAATAAAGAAATCAAATCGCGTAAATTGGATAAATCTTTAAAGAATGAAAATAAAGAGGATAAGCAAGATTCGGATGCTGCGTTTAAATCCCAATTAAATGAAGGCGCATTGGACGTTGAAGAGAAAAAATAAGATAGACACTTCTAAAAAATTAACGTTGGTGAATCAAGTATAGTCGGTGGGTTTTTATGTATAAAATGTAATGGAGTTAATTCAATTTGATAGGGTTTTCAGCAATCAACGTACGCATATCTATTTCCCAGCCTTTTAATTTGTCATGAGCATGACGGCGTTGGGCCGGGTTGGTAAGGTTATGCATACGGGCGATAAAATCACAGGTATATTCAGTTAATTTTAGTTGATAAGCGCGGTATTCAGGGTCGTTGGAACGGTGAGTGTGTTCAATCAGCTTCCGTAATGAAGCGATCGGTTGCTCAAAAGCGGTGGTTTCATTGATGAGTTGGCGTAGTGTTCGTAAGGTATCTTGCTGCCGACGTTGGCGCTCAATCATCCAGGCTTCGGGATTGAAAGGTGAGTTTTCAATGCTGGTAGCGATTAAATGCTGTTGTCGCTTATCGATGTCACCATACAGATTTTCAATACGTTTGATGGTTCGCTTGACGGATGCCTGTTTGCGTTCGTTCAGATCAGGTTGTAGAAAATCGCTTCGGAGTTCGCTATTGCTCTTGCTGTAGCGTTGTTCGAGATGGTGTAATTGGGCTGCTTTTAGTTGCAGAATCAGTGGTGTTCCGAGCTGAACAGCCTGATCGAAAGCGGGTGTGAACATGTTTTGTAATTGCTCAGACCAATTGCAAACTTGAGCTGATGTCAACGATCCGTCGATTTGACTACGCACAGAAGCTAACCAGTCGGCATATTCAGGTAATTGAGTCGTACGATGCCAGCTAAACCAATTGTGGATCACTTGCTTGGCATGCGGTGTCTGCTCTTGGTTAAAATTGAGATAACTATCAATCCACCACCAAGCCAATTGGGGGCCATGGTTATACCCCAGTCGCATCAAACTACAGCTGCTCAGTAGCAATAATAAGGCAAGCAACATTATTGTTCGACGGGTATCCAGCATAAAATTGCTTGCTAATCTGATTTTGAGAAAACAGCATGTTACAGCAATCCCATGTGCATAAGCCAAGAATTACTCAGAGTTGAGGTGTTTTGTTAGAAATGAGTCCATTGGTTTAAGCAGTAAGTATATTCCCCGGAGAAGCTCTTTCCATTGGAACATTGTCATGCACTGAGTGTGAGTAGAGAAGATTCCATAACATTGTATCGTTGGCTACTCAACCAATTTTCTTCATGGCATCACTGACTATCAAGTATATTGCAGCGTATAATGGCTTACTGATTTAAATAAGTTGTTATCGTGCTATAAAAATAATTAAAAATATATTTTATGACTCAGGAAGATTCTTCACTCGTTATTCAGGACGAGAACCAAATTATTGCCGAGCGGCGTGCTAAGTTGACCGAGTTACGTGGGGTAGGTAATGCTTTCCCGAATACTTTTCGACGTGAGCATTTTGCGGCTAAGCTACATTACCAGTTTGATGACCATACCAAGGAGCAACTTGAAGCAGAGGCTGTTGCGGTTAAAGTGGCAGGGCGCATGGTGCTTAAACGCGTGATGGGAAAAGCCAGTTTTGCGACGATACAAGACATGAGCGGTAGGATCCAATTGTATATTTCCGATGACCATACCGGTGCGGGTGTACATTTGGTTTTTAAGCAGCATGATTTGGGTGATATTTTAGGTGCACAAGGCACTTTATTTAAAACTAAAACTGGAGAATTATCGATTCGTGTGACATACCTGGAGCTTCTGACAAAGTCATTGCGTCCACTACCGGAAAAATTTCACGGTTTGACTGATCAAGAGCAAAAGTACCGCCAACGCTATCTAGATTTGATTACTAATGAAGCAGCACGTAAAACTTTTACGACGCGCTCGAAAGTGATTCAAGTAATTCGTGAGTTTTTGGTTACACGTGAGTATCTGGAAGTCGAAACGCCAATGATGCATTCGATTCCGGGCGGTGCTTCGGCGCGGCCTTTTGCTACGCACCATAATGCCTTGGACATGGAGCTTTACTTGCGTATTGCGCCTGAGTTATATCTCAAGCGATTAGTAGTCGGTGGTATGGAGAAAGTGTTTGAAATTAACCGTAATTTTCGTAATGAAGGCATCTCTACCCGACATAATCCGGAATTTACGATGCTGGAATTCTATGAAGCCTATCAAGACTTTACTTACTTGATGGATTTGACTGAACAAATGTTTGCGGATGTCGCACAGAAAGTCCTAGGTACCCTGCAAATTACTTACCAAGGAAAAACTATCGACTTGTCAAAACGTTTTTTACGATTGACGATTACACAAGCGATTCAGAAATTTCATCCGGGGTATACCGATGCACAGCTTTGCGATCGAGGTTTTTTGATCGATACATTGGAATCCCTCGGTGTTCATTACAATAGCAACGATGGCATTGGTGGGCTGCAATTGTCGTTGTTTGATGAGACTACTGAACATTTGCTGTTTGAGCCAACGTTTATTGTTGATTATCCGGCAGAAGTTTCACCGTTGGCGCGGCGTAACGATAGCAATGCAGATATTACTGACCGTTTTGAGCTGTATATTGCCGGACGTGAAATTGCCAATGGTTTCTCTGAATTGAATGATCCAGAGGACCAAGCCGCTCGTTTCCTAGAACAAGTGAAAGCTAAAGATGCCGGTGATACTGAAGCAATGCACTATGATTCTGATTACATCCGCGCATTAGAATATGGTTTGCCGCCAACGGCGGGAGAGGGTATTGGTATTGACCGCTTAGTAATGCTACTGACGGATAGCCCCAGTATTCGTGACGTCATTTTGTTTCCACAGTTACGGCGTGAGGAAGGATGATGTTTGCCGACCTAACGTAAGCTGATGATCGACCAATTGTTTTTTTCTGCATGGTTTTTGAGTGTAGTATCCGGATCCACTGCGACCGGATGGGTGACTTTGCTCATGAGCGGCAAATCGTTGAGGGAATCGCTATAGAACCAACTACGCAGGAACGACAACCACGTTAGATTGTGCTCGTCGAGCCATTTTTCCAGTCGTTCGATTTTACCTTCTCGAAACGAAGGTGTGCCTGTAATCCTACCGGTGAATTCGCCTTCTTTTTGTTCTGGCTCAGTCGCAATCAGATGATCGATTCCGAATAATTGCGCAATTGGTGTAGTGACAAAGCTGTTAGTAGCGGTAATGATAATGCACAGATCACCATCCAATTGGTGCCTTTCGATCAAAGAGCGTGCGCCGGGAGCAATAATCGGTATAATTTTTTTCTGAACAAATTCGCTGCGCCAAGCTTCTAGTTGAGTACGTGGATGACGTGCCAATGGTTTGAGTTGAAAGTCTAGGAATTCATGGATGTCTAGCGTGCCGGCTTTGTATTGCTCGTAAAACTCAATGTTCTTTGCTTCGTGTAGTTCGCGATCCAGCGCTTTTTTTGTAATCAGAAATTGTGCCCACTGAAAATCGCTATCGCCCGCAATAAGGGTATTATCCAAATCAAATAATGCTAAGTTCATGAAGATACCTGTAATAATTCTCGTAATAAAGGAACTGTAATGTGGCGTTGGTTCGCAAGTGAGTAGCGATCCAATGCATCAATAATCATCATCAGCGATGATAGATCGCGCCGACCATGCTGCAATAAGTATAAGCAAACATCTTGCGATAAACTGAAACCGCTATTTGCAGCATGTTTTTTCAATGCGTGTATTTTTTCCTCTTCATTCAAATCGTGCACTTGATAGACTAAGCCCCATCCTAGGCGCGTTACCAAGTCTTGTCGCATATCCAAATATTTTGGTGCAACAGAGCCGCTTGCTAAGAAAATAGCTTCGCTTTCGTCGCGTAATTGATTATACAATTTAAATAATTCTGCTTGGCCGGAAGTGTTCAAAGCATCGATATTGTCAATTGCTACACAATCGATATCATTTGATGTTAAAAAATCATGTTGTTTGTTGGCGGAAAAGAACACAGCATTTTGACCGGTAGTAGCGGATTCAGTAATCATGGCTTGCAGTAAATGGCTTTTGCCACATCCAGGGTTACCCCATAAATAAATGAAGCGTTCTTTTTCTTGCTGTAAAAGAACATTCTTAAGTAATTGTAGTAGTTCGACATTGCGCCCAGGTAAAAAATTGTCCAATGTAGGTACAAATGGGGTATGAATATCCAACAATAATTGTTTATTAAAATCAGTGTGCACAGAACCCATCAGTATGATTGATCTCGTTTGTCGGTATACAGATTACTTCCCAGATAGTGTTGATGCAAATGGCGCAACCAAACCAGTAGTACGGCGCTAATGGGTAGAGCTAATAAAATTCCAAGGAAACCAAATAATTGTCCAAATGCTAACAAGGCAAAGATGACCATAACCGGATGGAGCCCAATACGATCGCCAACCAACCAAGGTGTAATGAGCATGCCTTCAAGCAACTGACCAATAGCAAATACAGATCCCACATAAATGAGCCCCGTCCAGTCTTGAAACTGCATTAAGGCAGCGAGTGTCGCCAGAGTTAAACCGACGATCATGCCGAGATAGGGTACAAATACTAGAATACCAGCCACTAAGCCTATCGGCAGGGCAAACTCTAATCCGACCAGCCATAAGCCAGTGATATAAAAAAAACTCATTAATACGATTACTGCGAGTTGCCCACGTAAAAATTCTGCCAGTATGGCATCGGTCTCAAACGCCAACACGGAAATCTTCTTATGCCAATATCGAGGAATCATTTCATCAATCAGTTTTATTAATTGATCCCAATCCCGCAGCATATAAAATAAGACAACGGGAACTAGCAGTAAATTAACTAAGAATTCTACGATTGCCATCCCGCCAATGGTCAATGACGGTAGAACTTTTGCGGCAAAGCTACCCGCGCTTCTCCAGTGTTCAGTAAAAGCTTGTTTTAATGCAATCATGTCGAGTTGTAAATTCACATCCAACTTGGCTTCGATCAGAGGAATGACGCTGGTTTTAATGATGTCGAGATAAATCGGTACTTTGTCGAAGAAATGACTGGTTTCTTTTTGTATCAAGGGGATCATGATGAATACCAATGCTGCAAGTAATCCTGTTAACACAATCAAGACGAGCACTGTACCGACTGTACGGGGGAATTTTTTATCTGCTAAGTAGGTGACGATCGGATTGCAGATATAAGCAATCACCGCAGCGAATAAAAAGGGGGTCAAAATCGGGCTGAGCAGGTAGATTAAGCCACCGGTTACGCACGAGAGTAGTAACCACCAGAGATAATTCAAATTATCCGTGTGCGTATTGTTCTCCATGAGTGTTGTATTCTAGCCTGCTTTGGCTTTTAATGCATGGGCCGCAAGATTTTTGCCTAACTCCCAAATGGAGCCTGGAACTTGATGGGTATCGGCAATCGTTTTGCTGAATGCAGCGATGATGTGATCCAGGTCTTTTTGCTGCAGTATCAGCGGCGGTAGCAGTTTAACCACATTCATGCCATGTCCGGCTACTTGCGTTAAGATTCGGTGTTCTTTAAACAAGGGAATAGTAATCATCTGACAGAACAATCCTTTATTTGCAGTTTCGAGCATCATCCAAGCGGCTTTTAGCGATAAGCTACTGGGGGATTTAAATTCGACCGCGATCATGGAGCCTTTTCCTCGAGCTTCTTTGAAAAATTCAAACTGTCCTTTCAAGGCATTTAAGCGATTGATGATTTCCAAGCCGATTTTGGCGCTATTTTCTACCAGTTTTTCTGTTTTGATAATTTCTAAGCTGGCTAAACCGGCTGCCATCGCCATGTTGTTTTTCGAGAAAGTCGAGCCATGCACTACCGCGCGATCCATGCGATTAAATACACTGTCCATAATTTTCTGTGTCATGGCGACCGCGCCAACTGGTACAAAACCACCCGATAACGCTTTTGCCATGCAAATCATGTCGGGTTTGACTTGCCAATGTTCGATCGCCCAGAATTTTCCGGTACGTCCGATGCCGGTTTGTATTTCATCGGCGACAAATAGTGTGCCGTATTGTTTGCATAATCTTTCTACCTCAGGTAGATAATTGTCATCGGGAATATTCACTCCTTTGCCTTGCACCGGTTCCACAATAAAAGCAGCTACATCTTTATGACACAATGCTTTTTCCAAGGCGGCAAGATCATTAAAAGGTACGGAGTCGCAGTCGAGTAGCAGTGGACCAAAACCATCTCGGAAGATCTGTTCGCCATTCAGTGACAATGCACCCATCGTTAAACCGTGATAGGCGTGATCACAACAGATAATGCGGTTACGTTTGGTTACATAGCGGGCAAATTTTATGGATGCTTCGACCGCTTCTGTACCGGAGTTACAAAAGAAAACACGTGATAAATTATCAGGCGTGGTGGTCAATATTTCTTGTGCCAGTAAGCCGCTTAGAACGGATGCATCGAGTTGCACCAGATCCGGCATTTCTAAAGTCAGTACTTCCTTTAGCGCATTAATCATCGTCGGATGGTTACGTCCAAATGCATAAACACCGAAGCCACTTAATAGATCGAGGTATTCATTACCGTGCTCGTCATATAGATATTGACCGATGGCGCGTTGATAATTGCGATCATAGCCAATGGTTTTGAGGACTCTAACCATCTGGGCATTTAAATACCGATCATGTAAGTCAAATTTATCGGAGCGATGTTGTGATAACAGACTGGCTATACTGAAAGACATGAACGACCTCTGCATGTAAAAAAACACCGCCGACAAAGCCGGAGGCTGGAATTCAAAAGCTCCCGAAAGTAGAAAAAACCAATACCGCCATTCGGCGGTATTGCTGTAAGTAAAATCAGTGCAAATCATACCATTCATTCACTTCTTTATGCTGCTAGAAGTGTAGTGTCTTGCGTAAAGGTTTATTATCGAATTGGATGCTGTAGTTATATGGAGCATGGATAAATCTGGCAAAGTTTTGCTGGAGATACTACACTAAGTAATCGATCGCGCAGCAAATACGCCTAAGAGGTAAAACAGTGAAAGTCAATAATTTGCTATATCCTCACAAATCATTTCAGAGAGAGGGGATTGAACGAAAACAGTAATGAATTGCTACAGCCAGATTTATCCCAAACCTTTTATGACTTCCTTAAGTGTCAATAGAATAAATGTGTCTTAATAACTTTCATAAGCGTAGATAAATAATGAACGAAAGAGGCTGGGACCGCTTGCTGAAATTAATTGAGGATGGGCTAGTGGTGCCGGTGTTGGGCCCTCAGGTACTCATTGGTCAAGATGGCAAGGGTTCTCTACAAGCGCAAATTGCGCGCCAGCTTCTGAAATTTTATGACGATGATTCCGGTAGTGATGCACTGCCATCATTTCATGAATTAAATGCGGTTGTCACGCGGCTTAAGCAGAATCATCCCATTCAGGATCTTTATGGAGATATTCATGATGCCATTGAGAAACTCATGCCTAGAGATGAGGCGGATATTCCGAAATCTGTCAGACAAATTGCAGCCATTACGCATTTTCGTCTCTTCGTTACGCTCACACCAGATGATTTACTTGCTCGCAGCCTAAGGACACGCTGTGCAGTCAATGAGATTATTCATTCGCCTTATTTACCTACGAGCGAGGGATGCGATCTGCCAACTGATTGGTTGTCACGCTCAGGGGAAGTGCATCTGCTCTATTTATTTGGAAAATCGAGACCGGCCCCGATGTATGCAATTCACGATGAGGATATTTTGGAGTATGTGCATAATATCATTGCGCGTGGCAGTCATGTGCCAGTCAAGTTTTTTGATGAATTGCAACAACGTAATCTTTTATTGATTGGTTGCAATTTTCCTGAGTGGTTAAGTCGGTTTTTTCTGCGCCTGACTAATCAAAGGCGGCTTTCGGATATGCAGAGAAAACGGGAATGGTTGGTTGAGGCGTTACGCCCGGAAGAAGATCTTATTTATTTTCTTAAGAGCTATAGCGAAGGCACTGAGGTTTTGCCTGATATTTCGCCTGCTGCGTTTATTGCTGAGCTTCATCAGCGCTGGTTGGCGCGCAATGGTGCTGCGGTGGAAGGTGAGGTTACACCGGTTCAAGCTGAAATTGTCCCCCGCAATACACTATTTTTTATCAGTTACTGTCGCGCACCTGATCTTCCGGCTGCAGCAAAATTAGTGGCGTCACTGAAATTACTAGGTGTGGCAGAAAATGAAATTTGGTTTGATAAATCCGAGATTGAACCCGGGCAGGATTTTCGCGAGCGTATTCTGGACGGCATCCGGTCTTGCCGCTATTTCGTGCCGTTGATTTCCAATGCGGCCGATCAATTGGATGAAAAATTTTTCCGGCGTGAATGGCATGAAGCCATTAATCGCGGAAAATCGATTCAAGGGCGCACCTTTGTTGTTCCCATAATCGTAGATCAGGCTTACGATCCGGAAAGTTATACGCGGGTACCTCGTGAATGGAAAGACGAATTGCATTTCGGCCACGCGCCGATCGGTCAACCTGATGAACAAACAAGCGCATTATTAAAAAAACTTATCCGCGCCGAGCGGCAGCACGGGAACTGAACGATGAATAAATCCCCGTGCTACTCACATACCCATGGTAAGTAACGAGACACAAGCGCATATAACGCTCACCGCCCAATCACCCTGGCCGGGGCTTGCTGCTTATGATGAACGTGCGAGTGATTTCTTTTTTGGTCGTAAGGAAGAAGCTGCCGAGCTAGCACGTATGATTCGCTTAGCGCCATTGACTGTGCTGTATGGCAAATCTGGACTCGGTAAAACTTCATTACTACAAGCCGGACTTTATCCGTTATTGCGTGCCGAGCATTATTTTCCTGTTCATTTGCGGCTTGATTTCAGTTCGTCAGCAATACTTGCACCGCTGGATCAAGCCATGCAGAAATTATTGCAGACACTTGTCGGAGCGGGTGTTGAATATTCACCAGCCGTGGTAGGTGAGAGTCTATGGCACTATCTGCACCGTCGTGATTTGGAAATATGGAGTCAGGATAATTATCCACTGATACCGGTATTGATTTTTGATCAGTTCGAAGAAATTTTTTCTCAGGGGGAATGGAATCCCAAACGAATCCAGCCTAGTCTCAATGCCTTGGCTGATCTGATTGAGAATCGTATTCCGGATGAGTTTATTGCGGGAGATGCCAGTCGGCATGCTCTATCTGGACTGGATGTGCGAACACAGCACTATCGTATTGTGTTGTCTTTCCGAGAAGATTTTCTTGCCGAAATCGAGGGTTGGAAGGAGCAAGTACCCTCTTTACTGCGCAATCGCTTGCGCTTACTTCCGATGTCACGTGAGCGTGCCATTCAGGCCGTTACTTCAGCAGGCTCAGCCGTGCTTGCAGCAGGTGTTGCAGAGCCATTGGTTGATTTTGTCGGTAATCTAGATTCATCCATGGCAAGTGTCTTGCCAGTAATTGAGCCTGTTTTGCTAAGTCTTTGCTGCTATCAACTGAATCAGCGCCGCTTACCTGGCAGCAAGATAGACATTGATCTGTTACATCAGGCTGGACAGGACATTCTGCAGGATTTTTATCATGAAGCATTGGTCGGAATGCCTGCAACGGTATCAGAGTTTATTGAAACTTACTTGATTCAAGGCAATCGCTATCGCAGCAGTTACCCTGTTGATCAGGCATTGCAGGATGAGTTTCTGACCAGGGAACAGCTTTCACTTCTGGCCAGTAAACACCGGCTGCTACGTATTGACCAGCAATTAGGTGTGAACAGGATTGAGCTGATCCACGACCGTTTGGTTACTGTCGTGAGCAAAGCACGTGATGAGCGTTTGCGGCGGGCCGAATTGCAGCGCTTGCGCGTTGAAGAAGAGGTGCGTAGGCGTCAGATGGAACTGGCCAATGCTTTGGAGAAGCAGGTTGCGGCAGAAGCGCTGGCGGAAGAGCGGCTACGCGCGACGGAAAGGGCGCAAGCCGATGCGACACGCTTACGCAAACAGACAAGGCAATTGCAAGGGGCATTGTTGAGCGTCATCATATTAGCTGGTGTGGCTGGTTACGGTTTATACGATGCCCATTCTGAAAAAAAAGTACGCAAGCTGGCGCAACGAGAAGCAATTAGCTTGCGCCTGGTATCGGAAAGCCTGGATATTTCCAGCGGTGTTCGTCCCGGTGGAGATGAGCGCGCGATTCTGCAGTTGCTCGCCGCGCAGCAGCTATCTCCCGGCAATAAAAAGGTTGATGCGGCCCTCATTGCCACGTTGAGCAGAAAATATACCACGCAAAAAATCTGGTCTGTGGGCAGCAAAATCAATGCCATTGCCTTCAGTCCTGACGGCACGCGACTTGTTTCATCTGATAGCGATGGGATGCTGCAGGAGTGGGATATTAATACCGGCCAACCGCTGGGTGATCGATTGCCGGGAATTATGAAGGAGGCATCGAATGTGGCGACTTCCCCAGATGGCCAGATTAGCTTGCTAAGCAGTCAGGATAACGCTTTGTATTTGTTGAACGCTCATACCGGTCAGCCGATTGGTGAACCTCTGCGCGGACATGAGGGAAAAGTTGTCAGTGTTGCGTTTTCACCTGACGGTAAGCGAATTGCTTCGGTTAGTCGGGATGCAACTGTGCGGTTATGGACAGTGCGTGATATTCGATTTATTGATACTCCCTTGCAGGGACATGAGAACATAGTGACGAGTGTCGTCTTCAGTCCAGATGGTACGCGCGTTCTTTCCGGCAGTGACGATAAAACGCTGCGGTTGTGGCATGCTGATACCGGTCAGCCGATTGGCGAGCCGATGCGCGGGCATGAAGGCGCATTGAATGGTGCAGTGTTTAGTCCGGATGGCGCACGGATAGTCTCGGCTGCGAGTGATGAAACGCTGCGGCTATGGGATGCCAACACGAGGCAACCGATTGGTGAGCCGCTATGGGGGCATGAGGCTAGTGTAGAAAGCGTCGCATTTAGCCCGGATGGTGCATGGATCGCATCAGGGGGCAAAGACAGCATGGTGCGTGTATGGGATGCTCATACCGGCCAACCGCTGGGTGAACCCTTGCGGCGGCATCAGAAAATGGTGCGCAGCGTTGCTTTCAGTCCGGATAGCTCATCTATCGTTTCAGGCAGTTATGACAATACGTTGCAGCGCTGGGATGTCAAGACGGGCCAACCCATTGACGAACCGATGACAGGGCATACCGGGCCCGTGGTGAATGTAGCCTACAGTCCAAATGGTCAGTATATTGTGTCAGGTAGTAAAGATAGGACAGTGCGGTTATGGGATGCCCATACCGGCCGACTGATCGGTGAGGCATTACAGGGCCATGAAGAGCGCGTGAACGGCGTTGCTTTCAGCCCCGATAGCCGCCGAATCGTCTCAGGCAGCCACGATATGATGCTGCGGTTATGGGATGTGGAAAGAGGATTGCCGCTTGGCGATCCGTTACCGGGGCATGCGGGTGCTGTATTGAGTGTGGCTTTCAGCCCAGATGGCGAGCGTATCGTTTCAGGTAGCGCTGATAAAACCCTCCGTCTGTGGCCAGCCACTAGCGAGTGGGTGGCCGAGCTCTGCAGCAGGCTGACACGCAATATGAGTCCAAAGGAATGGCGTACATGGGTATCGCCTGATGTCAAATACCGTAAACAATGCGCTAATTTGCCTATTCCTGAGGATATTGCTGCGGATGCGGAATCATTCGCAGATGAACAGGAATCGGGTTCATGATAGGTATTTGCATATCAAGCATATAATTTGCTCATTTGAATTATTGCTCTGACCCATTGCTGGTGGAATTCTTAATTCATTCTGTTATGGCGTGCAGGAAAAAAACAACGAGGAGATTGAATGAACATATTTCTCGCATTCGCATTCAGGGACGTCGACAAACCTTTAGTCAGTTATATGGACCGGCTACTTGCTAGCCAATTCGTGCAAAGTAAGACGGGCGAGAATCTTGGCGGTGAGATTTTAACACCTGTAGTGCAAAAGCGCATTGAAGACAGTGATGCGCTGATAGCGTTGCTTACCAGACGTGATCAACTTGCTTCAGGTGGTTGGACTACCCATGCATGGGTCAAGGATGAGTTGGCATGGGCACGTGCAAAAGGTAAGCCGGCTGTTGCGCTGATTGAAGAGGGTGTAGCCGTGGATGGCATGTTTCAGCCGCATGAGTATATTCCGTTGCAACGAGATAATCCGCTGGAGGCCATTTTGAGGCTTGCAGAGACGGTGGCAGGCTGGAAGCAGGATGTCGGTCGATTAATCAAGGTGCAACTTGCCCCTGAAGATCTTGCGGCGAAATTAGGAGAGGGCGAAATTCCATGCCGGCACCGGCTTTGGCAAAAGGGTAAGTTTACTGACTGGAGGGACGTAACACCGGTACCTGAGACAGGCGGCACGTTTATATATATCGATGGAGTCAGGGAGGATCAGCTAATTCAGATACGGGTAGAAGAACCGGGCAAAGTTTGGCAATCACCTGCCACTTCGCAGTGGATGCTGATTCAACTCAAAGCGGGAGGTGCTGGCAAATGAGCATTCGTATTGAACAAAGCTCGGCTTATGTAGCCGAGAATCGATGGAATTGGTCGATATGGATTACCGGTCCTGCGGTCGAACTGGACCAAATAGACCATGTCACGTATACCCTGCATCCAACATTTCCTAATCCGGTGAGAGAAATTCGCACCAGAAAAGGAGGATTCCGGTTAAAGTCCAATGGCTGGGGTGAGTTTACCATTTATCTGGATATTGCCTACAAGAATGGCAAGCATCAACAACTCAGTCATGACTTGCGATTGACGCCAGAGATTACTGCTAAAGATAACAATGCGGAGCAAAGCAATGATACAGAGATTACTTTGCATATGAATGAGTTCGCGTCAGACCTTAAAAATACTGCGCAAGAATTCTTGCGCAAAGCAATCGATGTCGCAGTAAAACATATTCCCCAAAAAATAATATTCATTTCAGGAGGCGCTGCTGATGCCGAGATTTTAGGGCATCTACGTGAATCTCTGAAAAAGCTGAATTTGTGCATTAAGGATGCGACGGATGTTCCAACCGGTGTTCCAGTGCAAGCGTACATCGACAGCCTTATCACCAAAGCGGATGTCGTCATTTTTTTGATATCTGGGCGCCCAAGTCTATGGCTTAGTCAAGAAATTGATTCTGCCAAGCGCAGTCAAAAGCCTTTGGTGCCGATTCTTGTCGGGCAAGATAGCCACTTACCCGTAAGTTTGAAAGAATATCAATATTACCGCCTAGACAACCTCAGCAATGTTGCTGATTTAGCACAGAAATTATTAAAGTACCTCTAGTTTATATTTCCATTAAAACGATGCTAAATCAATTATTGACATAAAAAGTATCCTCATGAATCCCTATTGTTTTGTTATTACTTCTTTCGGCGAAAAAGAAAATTTGAATGACCTGAAGTCAAAACAGGCGAAGGGGATCAGTGACCCCATTCAGAAGATCAATTCCGATCAGATTTACAATGAGTTGATCAAGCTATTCTGTTTGCCACTCAGCAATATCGCCAGAAAATGGTTTATGTCACTATTAGCCGCTATTTACACAAAATCTAGAGAATGTGCGCTACGTTAATCATTTCCGCGTCCTGTATATCGCTGATTTGCGGTAAAATGACGCTTTGTGAGTATTTTCCATTTTGCAATTGCGCGAGAATTCAACTTGACTTCAGCTATCTCTAATACTTCTGATGTGACACCGCTTTCCTATCGTGATGCCGGTGTAGATATCGATGCCGGTGACCGATTGGTGGAAAATATTAAGCCACTGGCGAAAAGGACATTGCGCCCAGAAGTGTTGACGGGTATTGGTGGATTTGGTGCGCTGTTTGAGATGTCTAAAAAGTATCGTGATCCCGTATTGGTTTCCGGTACCGATGGCGTGGGTACTAAGCTTAAATTGGCCTTTGAGCTCGATCAACATGACACGATTGGCATTGATCTGGTAGCCATGAGTGTCAATGACATCCTGGTACAAGGCGCGGAGCCACTGTTTTTTCTGGACTATTTTGCGTGCGGCCAATTGAATGTGGCGACTGCAACCAAAGTCATTGGCGGAATTGCCAAAGGATGTGAGCTAGCGGGTTGTGCATTGATTGGTGGAGAAACTGCCGAAATGCCAGGTATGTATCCTACAGGAGAATATGATTTGGCTGGTTTTGCCGTGGGCGCTGTGGAAAAGGAACAGATTATCAGTGGCGCTACTATTGAGAATGGTGATATCGTTCTCGGTCTTGCATCGAGTGGTGCGCATTCCAATGGTTATTCGTTGATTCGCAAGATCATCAGCGCGCATCAAGTTGATTTGCAACAATCATTCGATGGACGGACACTAGCAGCGTGTATTATGGCACCAACGCGAATTTATGTGAAATCGGTGTTGGAGTTGATTAGGCAAATTCCAGTTAAGGGGTTGGCACATATTACTGGGGGTGGATTGATAGAGAATGTGCCACGAATCCTTCCCGATTCAATGGCGGCGGTACTTCAGAAAAACACATGGACGATGCCGGCTTTATTTGAATGGTTGCAACAAACCGGTCATGTAGCGGATCATGAGATGGCGCGAGTTTTTAATTGTGGTATTGGTATGGTGATTGTGGTTGCACCTGAGCAGGCGGCAAAGGCCGCGCAGCTATTGCAAGACTTAGGTGAAACGGTTTGGCAAATTGGTAGTATTGAACCGCGCGGATCACATCCAGCGACACGATTCGTGTAGTGCTTACGCAGGCCATGATGAAAACACTGGTGATCTTAATCTCCGGTCGCGGTAGCAATATGCAAGCGTTGTTAAATACGGATCTCAATGTGGATCGCATGGTTGTGATCAGCAATAATCCCCAAGCAGAAGGTTTACAGATTGCCCAGCAACAGGGGATTGAAACATGTGTTGTTGATCACCGCGATTTTAAGGATAGACAAAGTTTCGATGAAGTACTGGCGGGAAAAATTGCTGAATTTCAACCTAAATTGGTGGCTTTAGCGGGGTTCATGCGCATTCTGAGTGACAATTTCGTGCATCGTTACCAAGGTCGGCTGATCAATATCCATCCATCGTTATTGCCGGCATTTCCGGGGTTGGCTACACATGCTCGTGCATTGCATGAAGGGGTAAAGATTCACGGTTGTACGGTACATTTTGTGACGCCGAAATTAGATCATGGGCCGATTATCATTCAAGCTGCTGTTGCGGTATTGCCAGAAGACACGGAAGCTTCTCTGGCGGATCGTGTTTTACAACAGGAGCACCGTATCTTTCCTCAGGCGGTGCGGTGGTTCATGAATGATCAGGTTAAAGTAACTGGTGGCGTGGTTCAGATAACGCATGCCAGTGTGAGTCAAATAACGCTTTATTCTCCAGGGTTAACTGAATGAGGTTTTTTGCATTCTTTTTGGTATTTTCAGCATTAAGTTTTTCAGCATGGGCAGCCAATGTTCCTGTCCGCATCGAAATGAGTTACCAGGTTTCTACCGATATCGGTGATGGCGAGATCCAAGAGGTGATGGATGTTAAGCACACGAAGAAGGGTAACAACTATGTGATTAATAGTGAAGCGCAGGCGACCGGTATTTTTAAAATTGTTGAGCCTAACAGCTTAGTGCGTCACAGCGAAGGAGTGGTTACCAAGCACGGGTTACGCCCTTTACGTGCGTATGAAAAGCGTGGCAAAAAAGAACCCAGCTTGATCGTGTTCGATTGGGATAGTATGCACGTTACCTTACAACACAAAGGCGTGGAGACGAAAGAAAAACTTCCACCCGATACCATGGATCGCTTAAGTATGTCTTATAGCTTTATTTTTGTACCACCTCCAAAAGGATCGTTGGAGCGGCATGTGGCGCATAATAACCAAATTCGATTATCACAGTACAAAATTACTGAAGAACAGTTAAAAACCCCGCTTGGAGAACTCAATACGGTCGTCATAACGCGCCAGGAAGCAAGGGGCTCAAAGCTGAAAAGAAAAATTTGGCTTGCCCCAGATTACCACATGGTGCCTGTGCGTATCGTCTCGGTTGAGGAAAATGGTCGGGAAATCGATAAAACCGTGACTAGCATCCATATGCGCTACAGTAATGGCCGGTGTACTAGCCGATCGGCGAAACCTGAAACGGTACACCAAGACAGATGCCATTAATTTTATCTCAATTAAATGCGGCTATTGCTGCGATGCGGGCGCTGTTGCCACTGGAATTTCCAGCCGATGCGATCATACGGCGTTTCTTTCGTGATAATGCGATACTCGGTGTACAAGATCGCGCTTTTATCGCTGAAGTAGCGTTTGGCATTTTGCGACATCGCTTTTTTCTTGAGAGTTTGGCCCATCCGGCTACGCCACGTGCATTGGTGCTGGCCTATCTGGTTAAATATCACGGGTTGAATTTAAGAGAATTTGATACCTTTATCAGCGAATCCGAGAAAAAATGGCTTACCGAAATCAAAGCAGCCAAGATCGATGAATTATCGCTATCTATTCGTGCCGAGCTTCCAGATTGGTTGATTGAAAAACTCAAAATTAACTTATCTGATGAACAAATCCTAACTTTGGGGCTCGCACTGCAAAAAACTGCACCGCTGGATTTGCGTGTGAATACATTGCTGGCAAAACGTGATGAAGTGATTGCGATACTGCAGGAAGAAGGTATTGATGCGCAAATCACACCTTATTCACCGTGTGGTATACGGCTTGCTGGAAAACCGATGATTAACCGTCATGAACTATTTTTGTCCGGAAAAATTGAAGTCCAAGACGAAGGAAGCCAATTGCTAGGTTATCTACTGGCACCTAAACGCGGTGAAATGGTTGTTGATTTCTGTGCGGGCGCGGGTGGAAAAGCCTTATTATTGGGTGCCTTAATGAATTCAAAAGGGCGCTTGTATGCGTTTGATGTATCTGAGAAGCGATTGAGCAATTTAATACCGCGTTTCAAGCGCTCGGGTTTATCCAACTTGCATATCCAACGCATCAATGATGAGAATGATAGTAAAGTGAAGCGATTATCAGGAAAAATTGACCGTGTGCTGGTTGATGCCCCCTGCAGTGGTATTGGAACACTGCGCCGCAACCCTGATTTAAAATGGCGACAATCTTCTCAAAGTATCGAAGAATTGAAAACCAAACAAAGTGCAATTCTCGCCGCTGCAGCTAAGTTACTCAAACCTGGTGGGCGCTTGGTTTATGCTACCTGCAGTTTCTTGGCCGAAGAAAACCAAGACATCATCTCCAACTTTTTAAACGACCATCCGCAATTTACGGTATTGAATGCTACAGAATTGCTGGCACAACAGAAGATTACGCTGGATACTGGAGAATTTTTGCAAATTAATCCGCAGCAGCATCAAACCGATGGATTCTTTGCAGCTGCTTTGGTGCGGAGTGGCTAGATCTAGTAATCATACTTCGTTGAGCCAAAGATTCTAGAGTAAAATTCTTACAGATAAAGATTCAAGAAATAAGTGTATCGTTATAGCTCTGGTATTGATACCGTATTGTAGTGTACGGCGGTGATTGATGAAGAGATTTATGTGTTCGCTGATTTTCGTGTATCCATATGCTCACATCACGCAGCATTCTTTTGCATCATATTTTTCTAAGAATTTCTACGTAATTCAATCAATGAGAATATTATCCCTATTGGAATTATTGAGATGACAGGGGGAAACGAGAAATCAACAGTAAAGGTATCCGCTTGAATGATTGATGAGAAGAGCCATAGTAATTATAGGGGATCAAACATTTATCGATTTATCGACATCATTCCATTGCAACAATGCCGGCAGTATAACCAGTACGCATACCAATGTGATTGATAAACCGATTGTCAGTAGCAATCCCATGCTGGCAGTACCTTGATGTGATGAGAAAAACAAGCTGCCAAAGCCAACCAGTGTTGTGAGGGCGCTGTAAAAAACTGCACGCGCGGTATTGGAGTGCAGGAGATTGTTGTTGGATTGACTGCGCCTTCTGTGCACAATGTGTAAGCTGCTATCGATACCGGTTCCAAGCAGTAACGGTAACGCGATAATGTTAGCAAAGTTAAAGGGCAAATCGAACAAAACCATGCATGCGCCGGTAAATAAGGTTGCTAATAGTAGCGGCGCCAGTGCTAGCAATGTGTATTTTACGCTACGCAACATCAACAACAACGTTACAATAACGCCGATCAATGCCAGTGAAAAGGCGTGAATAAAGGCATCTACAACCGCTTCGCCTGCTTCTAGGCTAATCACTGGCACACCTGTCGCGGTCGGAGCTATTTGTTGTACAGCTCGGACAAAGCGTCGTAATGCATCGTTATCATTGATATTCTCTGATGGATACACTGAGATTCGGTAAAAATCATTGTGACTGTACCAATGCGAACTGAAAGCTTCCGGTAGCGTTTCCTGTGTGAATGGTTTGGCGCCCAATGCTAACTGCAAACGCTGAATCGACTCCGGTAGCAGACTTAGTAAGTCGTTTTCGAGTGACAGTAACAGTTGGTTATTTTTATGACTCGAATGGTTATCCAGTAGCAGTTGCGCTTTAAGCTTAGACAAAGATTCCAATAAGGCGCGTATCGAAGCGTTAGCAGAATGATCGCGTTGCTCTTGAAGAAAGTCGTTTATTTTGGCGATTAATTTTTCGAGCGCAGCAATTGATTGCATTTGCGAACGATTCGAATCATGCGATGGCGTTGTGAAAGAGATGGGGCCGAGCGTCATTGACATTTCAGCAATTAACTGGGTTTTGGCTTCTTGGTCTTCCGGTACTAAATCCAAGATGCTGACAACAGTTTTTACTTCAGGAAGCGCTTTGAGGCGTTCTTTTAATTGCTCTAGCGTGGTTAGATTATCTGCAAGAATTTCGATATGCCACGGTGAATCCTCGGGATGATCCAGCAGTTCCTGAAAGGTTACCACCGATTCGGCATGTGGATTATTCATGTTCAGCAGGTTGTAATCAAATCGGATTTGCGGTGTGATGATTACTGCCGCAATGACCGCTATGATTGTGCCCGTCAGAATCAGTTTTTGAGAACGACCAGCAAAGTCGAGAATTTTATTGATCGGTTTTAAAGTACTCGTTGGAGAAGTTTGCTTAGCAGTGGGTATTGGGAAAAATTTTTGTAGTGCCGGAAGAAGTGTCATGGTGACAACAAAGCTAATCAGCATACCGGTGCCAGAAATGATCCCCAATTCCGCTACGCCGCGATAAGTGGTCGGTATAAAAGCATAAAAACCAATCGCGGTGGTAATGGCACAAATCAGAAGCGCTTGTCCTACATCGCCACCCGCATTGGATATGGTTTTTGCATCCGGTTCGCGGGTATTTTTTAATTCTTCAAAGCGAAACAAAAAATGAATGGCATAATCGACACCCAGTCCAATATAGAGCACAGCGAATGCAATTGAGATCAGATTCAGGTGACCGACGGCAAGAGTGGCAAATGCAGCCGTCAATATCAGTCCGACGATTAAGCTGATCACCACGGCGATAGAAGTTCCAACCGAACGCAGCGCTAGATACAATACAATCGCTACCAGTACCAAGGCCAATAAGCCGGATTCTTGCGCGCCGTGCATGGCGCTATTAATTTCATCATGCGCAAGTGCGACTTCACCGGTGATACGTAATGTAATGCCTGTTTCAGGGGAGAATCCCAATTCTGGCGCTGCATTTCGTATCATTTCGATAGATTCTTTCGCAGCAAAAATCTGTGAATAATCTAGCTTCGGTTTTACAACGATAAACTCTTGGTAATTGCTTTTTTGTGTTTCGCCGCTGAGTAATGCTTGCCATGAGAGTGCATTGGATTTTCCAGCAAGACGTGCATGAATGGTGTTGCTGACTCCGTTAAATACTGAGCTGAGTTCTAATGTTTGGCCTGTTCTTAATGCTTCTACAGCTTCGGTTAGAATGGAGAAGAAAGTAGCTAGACTCGGATCTTCAGCTATGCGGGCAACCAGCGGTTGTGCGGAGGCCAACTGATCGGTGATGCGACCTAATTCATCGATGCTTTTGAATAGCAATCCATTTTGTTGAAAAAATAATTCACCGCTTAAATAATAGATTTCTGGGAATTGCTCGCGATTTTCTCGTAGATAAACATTAAGTCGTTTGGCCGCTGAATGCACCTGTTCTTGCGTTGGGGCGTCGATTACTAGCAGTAGTGTGTCTTCGTATTGAGAAAACGATTGCTTATAACGAATGTGGTTTGCACGAAACGGAACATCTTCCGAAAGCATATCGGTGGTATCGGTATCTACCCCCAGATTATCAGCGATATATCCTATACTGAAAGCTGTAAGGAGCAATAAAGCGAGAATAACCCAGACTGCATATCGGTATGTGGCACCAGCCCAGCGTGCAAAAATACGCTGACCCGAAGAATTGGGGGTTTCCACGATTAAGAAAGCGTATTAAGAAGTTCGAAGTTTACGGATTAGTTTTGTCGTGCTAACACGATTTTTTCTTTGAGCGATTCAATCAAGGCTTGAAATCCGTCACGTTGCATCACCGCGCGGTACTCACCACGTTTGATAGCTAAATCACTGACGCCATCAAATAGGATATTGACAATACGCCATCCTTGCTCAGTTTTATGCAGCACATAATCAAAATTGACTGTCCCGCTATCCGATTTTATCAATTGACTGCGTACAAGCTTTTGCTCGTGTGGTAGGTCGCGTTGTTCAATGACTTCAAATTGCTCACCTTCGTACTGTGTAAATCGACTTGCATAGGTCGCAATGCTCAGTTCTCGGAAAGTTTTTATAATCAGTTTTTTTTGCTCATGATCCAACTGTGACCAATAGGTTGAGCCCAGAATCGTTTTGATAATCAGTTCAATGTCGTGTGATTGATCAATGACAGACTCAAGAAACTTGAAGCGACCTTCATAGCCCAGTTTTTCACCATTCTTCATCGCTTGGATAAGAGACGATTGCATTTGAACGATGATTTGTTCCGGATTTTCATTAAGCGGATTGTTATCAGCGATAACTACTATACTGATCAATAGCAACAACACTGCAAGCTTGAGTTTGATGATTAGTTTCATATTAATTATTTGCTTTGCTTTCATAGCGACGATCTTTCCAATGAGCACGCTCTCCATTCCAATACCGAAATACTGATGTCCAAGTCATGGCAAGGTACAGCGTGCCAATAAGGGGTAATGCTAGCACCCATAATGTTGACCGTTGATAATAAACCAAAGTAGGGGTATAGGCAAAAAACATCGCAATCCAAGTGAATATGCTGGTTAGCAATAAAAATTGCGTGCTAAAAACTAAGAAAGCTATGGGGCCTATCCAGAACATTACGATCATAATAAAAGTACAGAAGGCTAGCAAAATCGATGAATAGCGCAGTTGTGTGAATGCTGTACGCGCTACCATATTCCATATTTGCATTAACTCAGAGTATCCACGGTGACTGCGCGCAGCATGACTTAAGCCAACCCATGTACGCTGCCCTGCGCGCTTTACGTGCGCAGCTAAAGTGCAATCATCAATCAATGCCGTATGCAAACTCGAAAAGGCATTAATGGCATGCAGTGTTTCCGTTTTTATTAAAATACATCCTCCTGCTGCTGCTGCGATGGATGAGGTTGTTTTATTAGCTAAATTAAAAGGGTATAGTAGCTTAAAGAAGAAGATAAACGCAGGCATTAAAAGCCGTTCGATAAAATTCGTCATCGGCGGTTCTGCCGTTAATGATACTAAAGCAAGATTTTCTACCGATGCTTTTCTGTGCAATTCAGCAATAATCCCCGGCGCCAATTCGATATCAGCATCCAATAATAACGTAAAAGGTGTTTTAACACGCTGTAACCCTTGCTGAAGTGCCCATAGTTTTCCACTCCAACCTGGCGGCGGCGTTGTTCCAGAGATCACCTGAGCATTGCTTGCACGAGCTTGTTCAGCTGTGTCATCAGATGACTGATCATCAATGACGATGACTTGTATTTTTGCACTTTGTTGTTTAACTCCTGCTAACGTGCGCTGAATATAGAGACCTTCATTGCGAGCAGGAATTAAAACGGTAACATCATTTAATGGCGATTCGCTTACAGAAACAGGACGTTCTAGTTTTTCTCGGATTTTGCAGGGACGCCATGGCAATAATATTACCGCATACCAGCAAATGGCACCAAAAATTGCTAAATATTCGACTAATTCCAAGATTTCTAATATGCCAATAAAATTCTAGAGTCAAATTGAATGCTGTCAGTGCGATATTATTTGTTGATGACTGTTACTGGGATTTCATTAAGCTTTTTAAAGGCTTTTTCTTCCTCTGTTGTCCACTTTGGTGTGGGTTCTTCAACCATAGGACCCGTTGTGCGCGGCCCTCTTAAAGAAGTGATGAAAGCCTTCCATGGGTTATGCAAGGTATCTTCCACAGCTGTCGCTTCATAACCGCAGTGTGCCATACATTGCGCGCACTTAGGGTTATTCGCCGTACCATATTTTTCCCAAGGAGTATCTTCGAGCAATTCTTTAAAAGTTTTTGCATAACCTTCATCCGATAACAAGTAACAAGGTTTTTGCCAACCAAAAACATTTCGAGTTGGATTGCCCCAAGGTGTGCAGTTGTAATTTTGATTGCCTGCTAGATAATCCAAATAGAGTGCAGAATGATTTAGGCGCCATTTGCGTTTTAATTTTTTACCCAGTTCGAAAATACCGCGGAACAGGGCTTTGGTATCTTTGCTTTTGATAAATACATCTTGCTTGGGTGCTTTTTCATAGCTAAATCCGGGAGCAATCGTAGCGGCTTCAACCCCTAATTCCATCGCGTAATCAAGAAATTCAGCGACATCTTCCGGCGTTTCACCTTGAAATAGTGTGCAATTAACGGTTACTCTAAATCCTTTGCTCAAAGCCAGTTGAATGGCTTCAACGGCACGGTCAAATACGCCATCTTGGCATACCGAAGCATCATGACGTTCTTTCATGCCATCTAAATGAATAGAAAATGTGAGGTAGGGAGAAGGTTTGTAATCGTTAATGCGTTTTTTCAATAGCAGCGCATTAGTGCACAAATAGACATATTTTTTACGCCGGATGATGCCTTCAACGATTTGTGGCATTTCTTTATGGAGCAATGGTTCACCGCCAGGAATTGAAACCATAGGCGCACCGCATTCATCAACGGCATGCATGCATTCGTCGTAGGATAGTCTTTGGTCCAGTATGTCTTCAGAATGTGCAATTTTTCCGCAACCTGCACAAGCAAGATTACAACGGAACAATGGTTCCAACATGAGAACTAATGGATATTTTTTGACGCCTTTTAATTTTTGTTTGATTAAGTAAGTGCCAACTGCAATTTGTTGGCGTAATGGAACTCCCATTAAAAACCTCCTTGAATTTTTTAAATAAGGGCATGCTTGATAAATATTGGTTCTTCGATTGAACAGATTCATGGAATGAACGAGGCAACCTCGCGCATAGATCATGTTTCAATCAATTTATTAGCCAGCACTATAAAACATGCTTTTTATGATGGCAAATTTAAATCAATAAAAAGCATTAAATATAAGATGGTTATGCTGAAAAGTGAAATGGATACAACAAATCGAAAGACTACAGTTTTAATGATTGCGACAAAATGAAGAAGCGAAATACACCAGGAAAACTTATGCTTTCCTGATGCTTTGATGAAAATAAGGTGTAACTTTATACCGCTATTTTTTACTGCAATTAGAAATTAACACCTAGCAAACGTAGTGTCTTTTTAGTTAATTTGCCGGGAGGAATATCATGTTGATCTTGGAAATTACTAAGAGCGGCTTTTGTTCTTGCGCCGCCTCTACCATCTATTGGTCCTGGATTAAAACCACGATCGGTTAATGCTTGCTGTATTTGGCGCATCAATTTGGGGGATGAGAGCACCACATCATCGTCATCATCTGCAGCATTTGTACTACTAGCATCTTTTGTTAATTGTGTAGCTGCAGCTACATTTTCTGCGGCTTCCTCGACCATCATTTCAGCATCGTTGATTGCGCTATCAACCACTCCTGAGCCTGGCAGGACTGGTACGTTTTTAACATCGTCAATTGTGTCGGTTGTGGGAGCTGGCACCACTGGGGTTGTTGGCGCTGGTGCTGCATCTGCTGCTTTAGCAGGTTCGGCCGCTGCATCTTTATTTTGTTTGTGTTTGGGTTCAATAATCGGTTTACAAGCGAATAGTGTGACTGTGGCTGATAAAAGAATAATAGCTGTAAATGCTTTGTTGTTGGTAAATCTCATTGTTTCTCTCCATAAGAAAAAAATTTATCACTCATTGTGAAGACCTCCTGCGTAAATGACAAACCAAATAATTGATCTTACCTAGTTAAACGCAGAAACACAGAAATTATATTTAGATTTATCGAAATTGATACCACTAATTTCTAATTTTGCGATGTGAGTTACCACATTTTTTTGATCATAACGCAATCTGAGTGAGTCAATGATACGCGATGATTTATAAATAATTTGTGTATGGTCGTTTTTTGATGCCAAATGTTAAGTTTAGAAACTCCAATTAATTGTCCGAGCGAGTATTAATAGTATGATTTTAGTATTTCGGGTTGAATGGGAATACGATGCTTGCAATGAAGATACCGAGAGCGCCACCCATTGTATCGATTAAAACATCACTTACGCGTGGTGTTCGTCCATCGATATAAATTTGGACCAGCTCAGTGCCGCATGCCATCATAACGATTATTGTTAAAACTTTCCATGTGTTGGCATCACTGGCGGTCAATCGTAGCACTAATCCAAATCCCAGAAAAAAAACAAAGTGCCCGACTTTGGATAAATCCCATGGTAAAACACTGATAGGGCTAAATAGTGGATTGGCGTTGTCAATTTGAATGTCGATATTTTCAAATATGAATGTTTTGATATCACCAGGTAAACTTACGCCAATAATAATGGCAGCAAAAAAAGAGATCAGTAAGAAGTGTAGTAATAATTTTTTTCGCTGAGTATAGAAACAAGAGCCGATTAGTACCATAAAAAAACCGCTCCATGTATACAGGATAATATCTCTGCTCCATGAATACGGTGTCAATTGTATGACAGGGTATAAGCGCCAATTCTTGATCTCAAGTGATCCAGTTGCATGGTGCATTTCCACTGAGAAACGGACAGTCTTTGCATCTGGAGGAATGTAAAAATGCTCTTGATATGTCTTCCATTCATTCGTGCCAACCAGTGATTCGATTGCTAGTGGTAGGTATTGATCGTGTGTTCCGTCAATTTTTTGTGTTATCGCGACTCTAGCGGTATTCCAAGGGTGCGCTCCCTTGGTAACATTATGGCTTTTTATTTCCGCTGAGAACATCACTAACTGACCATGAGGAACGTGCTGTAGATATTGAAACACGGAAGTTACCATTTTCGGATCATTCGAGGAAATACGAATAAAGTCTTTGCTGATATCGACCTGACTCTTTGCGGAAGCGCGGGTAGACCATGAGGTGGTTAATAATTCAACGCCTGTGGATTGGAATCGTTCGATATGAAAGTGAGCTAACAGAGTAACAACTGCAAGTAATATAAAAAACATGCAGTTGAATTTAAATAATTTCATACAGTGAACTTGAAGTGATGGGTTTAAAGTTAAAAAAATTCACGCAATGCGAAATATAAACCTATCTCACTGTATATTTTAATATTTAATGCTTTAAAAATTAGAAATGCTGCATCATTAAAGTGATGTAACCTGCAACAAAAATGACTAACACAATGATGATTAATGTACGCATAAATAATTTCTCCCTGGTTAAAGGTTTTTGAGATTTGATTAGTATGGTGTGCCCTTATTGGGACAGCATAAATGTAATTGGTTGCAATGTGTTTTTTTGAGTGAGGTGATTTAATTGCAGTGAGGGTTTTCGCTCACCCTAAAAAATTATTACAACGTATATGAAGGAAAAGTATATGTTGATTTTTTATGTTTTATCAATAGCGTTATTTAAACTTATCTTATTTATGCAAAGCAATTGATGCCTGTGCATTGTGCAGTAAGATGCCAAAGCATGCTCATTTCAAGTATAATCGTTGCCTATAAGCAAGGTATTACCTTAAACAGGCTTGCATTATCACTATCACTATATCTCGTTGATTTCCAAGGAGTTTTTTTTGTCACACTATCAGCGCGCCATCTTAGTACTTGCGGATGGGACCATTTTTTATGGCGTGTCTATTGGGGTTCCAGGAATTACTGTTGGTGAGGTTGCTTTTAATACAGCAATGACAGGGTATCAGGAAATATTGACGGATCCTTCTTATTGCCAGCAGATCATTACCTTGACCTATCCACATATTGGGAATACCGGTACAAATTCGCATGATATTGAATCAGGGAATATTGAAAAAATATATGCCGCTGGCCTGGTCATACGGGATCTTTCTTTAGTTGCCAGTAATCATCGTAAAACACAAACGCTGCAGGAGTTTTTGAAGTTTCAGAATGTTGTGGCGATTGCTGAGATTGATACGCGAAAACTGACGCGAATTGTACGCGAAAAAGGTGCTCAATCCGGTTGCATAATGGCAGGTGAGCTCGTTAATGAACAACAAGCCCTGCAGGCTGCTAGAGCATTTCCGGGTCTATCCGGAATGGACCTTGCCAAGGTGGTTAGTTGCCAAAAGCCTTACAACTGGAGTGAGGGGGAGTGGTTACTTGGCGAGACTTATACGACTCGTAAGGATTGCCGATATCATGTTGCGGCGTATGATTTTGGAATTAAGCGCACCATGTTACGCAAGTTGGCGCAACGAGGATGCAGAATTACCGTGCTACCGGCTCAGACTTCTGCGCAGGAGGCATTGGCGTTGCATCCAGACGGTATATTCCTTTCTAATGGTCCTGGAGATCCGGAACCCTGTGATTATGCGATTTCAGCAGTGCGAATATTATTGGAAGGTAAGATACCTATTTTTGGTATCTGCTTAGGACATCAAGTGCTAGGTTTGGCCGTTGGCGCACGAACTGTAAAAATGAAATTTGGACATCGAGGTGCTAATCATCCGGTTCAGGATGTCATGAGTGGTAAGGTGATGATCACTAGCCAGAATCATGGTTTCGCAGTGGATGCGGAATCGTTGCCAAAAAATATACGAATTACTCACAAGTCATTATTTGATGGGAGCTTGCAGGGTTTCGAGTTTATCGATAAGGCAGTATTTTGTTTTCAGGGCCATCCCGAAGCTAGCCCCGGGCCTCACGAGGCTGACTATCTATTTGATCGTTTCATTAAGGCCATGGAAACTTACAAAGTTTCAATTCCATGATGGCTTTTCCATTGTAGAAAACTCGAACTAATGGATTCATTTTTAGAAAAAGCATGCCTAAACGTACCGACATAAAATCTATTCTCATTATTGGCGCTGGACCGATTGTCATCGGTCAGGCCTGTGAGTTTGATTACTCTGGTGTGCAAGCCTGTAAAGCCTTGAGAGAAGAAGGTTATCGGATTGTTTTGGTTAATTCCAATCCGGCGACTATCATGACCGATCCGGAAATGGCTGATGCGACCTATATTGAACCAATCACCTGGGCTATGGTGGAAAAAATTATTGCGATAGAGCGGCCCGAAGCTTTGTTGCCTACCATGGGCGGACAAACGGCGCTCAATTGTGCTTTGGATCTAGTAAAGCACGGTGTTTTGAAAAAATATGGCGTTGAACTCATCGGTGCTTCGAGAGAAGCCATTGATATGGCCGAGGACCGGGAAAAATTCAAGCAAGCCATGACCCGTATCGGTTTGAGTTCTGCTCGTTCTGCCGTGGCGCATAGCATGGAAGAAGCTTTGCAAGTGCAAGCAATGGTCGGTTATCCGGTTATTATCCGGCCTTCATTTACTATGGGGGGGAGCGGCGGAGGAATTGCCTACAACCGGGAAGAGTTTTTATCGATTTGTGAGCGTGGCCTAGATGCTTCTCCAACCAAGGAATTGCTGATTGAAGAGTCAGTAATCGGTTGGAAAGAATTTGAAATGGAAGTGGTTAGGGATAAACAGGATAATTGCATTATTGTATGCTCCATTGAAAATGTCGATGCGATGGGAGTGCATACCGGTGATTCGATTACTGTGGCGCCAGCCCAAACACTGACTGATAAAGAATATCAATTGATGCGTAATGCAGCGATTGCGGTATTGCGTGAAATTGGTGTAGAAACTGGCGGTTCAAATGTGCAGTTTGCCATCAATCCTGATGATGGTCGTATGTTGGTGATAGAGATGAATCCACGTGTATCTCGTTCATCTGCCCTTGCTTCTAAAGCGACTGGATTTCCTATCGCAAAGGTAGCGGCAAAGCTTGCTGTGGGTTATACCTTAGACGAGCTTGGTAATGATATTACGGGCGGCATTACACCGGTTTCGTTTGAGCCTACCATAGATTACGTTGTGACAAAAGTGCCACGTTTTGCTTTTGAAAAATTTCCACAAACTAATGATCGCTTGACGACTCAAATGAAATCCGTTGGTGAGGTTATGGCGATTGGCCGTACGTTTCAAGAATCCTTACAGAAGGCATTAAGGGGCTTGGAGACGGGGGTTGATGGTTTGGATGAAAAAACTACGGATCTGGATTTTATTCGTAGTGAATTGGCGAACCCTGGTCCCGAAAGAATTTGGTTCATTGCAGATGCTTTTCGCTGTGCTATGTCGATAGAAGAGATTCATCAATTGACGCATATCGATATCTGGTTTCTTGCACAAATAGAAGATCTGGTGAAACAGGAACAAGCACTTAAAGAGACTGATTTATCTTTGTTGGATCAGCAAGCTTTACGTAAGTTGAAGCGCAGTGGTTTTTCCGACCGGCGTTTAGCAAAGTTACTCAGAACACATCAAACCATGATACGGGAGCATCGTCATAGCTTCGGATTGCATCCGGTCTATAAGCGAATTGATACGTGTGCGGCCGAGTTTGCAACCAATACGGCGTATATGTATTCAACGTATGAAGATGAATGTGAATCGCGTCCTACGCATAATAGAAAAGTGATGGTGCTGGGAGGTGGTCCAAACCGGATCGGGCAAGGTATCGAGTTTGATTATTGTTGTGTGCATGCAGCTCTGGCTTTGCGCGAAGATGGTTTTGAAACCATCATGATTAACTGTAATCCGGAAACCGTTTCGACTGATTACGATATTTCTGATCGGCTTTATTTCGAACCGCTTACTCTAGAGGACGTACTTGAAATTGCAGCAATCGAAAAACCTGAAGGTGTAATCGTACAGTATGGTGGGCAAACGCCTTTAAAGCTTGCCCGTGATTTGCAAGCCTGTGGCGTACCCATTATCGGTACTAGTCCGGATATGATTGATTGCGCCGAAGACCGAGAACGTTTTCAGCGTACACTTCAGCAGTTGGGGCTCGAGCAGCCGCCTAACCGAACAGCTCGTAGCCCTGATGAGGCTTTGCTAGCGGCTGAAGAAATCGGTTATCCGCTGGTGGTGAGACCAAGCTATGTTTTAGGTGGCCGTGCGATGGAAATTGTGCATGAAAAGGCCGATTTAGAGCGCTATATGCGAGAGGCGGTAAAGGTTTCTAATGATTCTCCAGTTTTATTGGATCATTTTCTGAATAATGCTACCGAAGTGGATGTTGATGCAATCTATGATGGTGAAACTGTTTTAATCGGTGGAATCATGGAACACATAGAACAAGCAGGGGTGCATTCTGGAGATTCAGCGTGTGCTTTGCCAACATTTAATTTGTCACGAGAGTTGTTGGCTGAGTTGCGGCGTCAAACGGGAGAGATGGCGCGTGCGCTGCAAGTCGTGGGATTGATGAATGTGCAGTTTGCGATCCAAGATAACACGGTATATGTACTTGAAGTGAACCCTAGGGCTTCTCGTACTGTGCCGTTTATTTCGAAGGCGACTGGGTTGCAGTTGGCGAAAATCGCGGCTCGTTGTATGACGGGTAGAACATTAATTGAACAAGGAATAACCGGAGAAATTGTACCTCACTATTATTCGATCAAAGAAGCTGTTTTTCCTTTTATCAAGCTTTCCGGGGTTGATACCATACTTGGACCAGAAATGAAATCAACGGGTGAAGTAATGGGAATGGGCGTGACTTTTGCAGAAGCTTTTGTTAAGTCTCAATTGGCTGCCGATGTGCGATTGCCGACCACTGGTAAAATTTTTATCAGTGTAAAGCGTTCAGACAAACTGGATGCGGTTGAAATCGCTCGGACGCTTGCGGAACTTGGGTTCACCGTTTATGCTACCCGTGGCACTGCGGCAGCCATCAAAGAAGCCGGCATTAGTGTGGTTACTATTAATAAAGTTGCAGAGGGGCGACCGCATATTGTTGATATGATTAAGAATGGTGAAATTAGCTTGATTATTAATACGGTAAAAAATCAGCCAAGCGCGATTCGTGATTCCTATTCCATCCGTCGCGCTGCACTACAAGGTAAAGTTACTTATTACACAACTTTGGCGGGAGCGCGTGCTGCTTGTGTTGGTATAGCCAATAATAAACACGAATTACAAACGTATAACTTACAAAAATTACATGCTCAGCTAAAGCTATGTGCCACTCCTTTAGCTACCGCTAATTAATGATAAAACCAGTTATTGTAAAAGGTAAAAGTCACGATGAGTACTATTCCAATCACAGTCGTAGGTGCAGAGGCGCTACGTAAAGAATTGCATGAAATGAAAACGATGCATCGTCCCGCGGTAATCGCTGCAATTGCTGAAGCTCGCTCGCATGGTGATCTCTCAGAGAATGCTGAGTACGATGCAGCAAAGGAAAGGCAAGGATTCATTGAAGGACGGATAGCTGAATTAGAAAGTAAACTTTCTAGCGCACAAATTATTAACCCGGCATTGATTAATGCGGATGGGGCTTGTGTATTCGGTGCCACCATTGAGCTGGAGGATTTGCAAAGCGGTGATATGGTTACTTATCAAATAGTGGGCGACGATGAGGCGAATATTAAAGAAGGAAAGATATCAATTAGTTCTCCAGTGTCTCGTGCTTTAATTGGTAAATACTCAGGTGATGTTGCTGAGGTGCAGGCGCCAGGCGGTCTTCGAGAATACGAAATATTGAATGTAAAGTATATTTGATGTTTGGGTAAATTGATAACAACTTCTGAAGGTTAGCTTTGAAAGCTACGTTTCGTTCGATGAATTGAGGAACGCTTATTTTTTTCGGAACGCTGTTTTATTAATTTAATATTCGAGTCTTCAGGTTTAGGGCGGTAGATCACAAAAATTTTGCCAATATGCTGTACAGGCGCAGCACCAAGTTGTTGACAGGTTTCTTCAAAAAGTGCATTTCTAATTGTGCGATCATCTACTTGGGCCTTAACTTTAATTAGCTCATGGCTTAGAAGGGCGCAATTAAGTTCTTTGATAACATTCGTTGTTAATCCTGTTTTGCCGATAATTACGACAGGATTGATAGGGTGAGCACGTGCTTTGAGCTCTCGCTTTTGAGCAATAGTCAGTGTTAACATAAATTCCATCAAAAATTTCATTTTACTGGATGAAGCAAGGGAAAACCAGCAAAGTTTGGATGCGAGAGCATGTGAGTGATTTCTATGTCAAGCAAGCAAAGAAGCACGGCTATCGCTCTCGTGCGGCTTACAAGCTACTTGAAATTGTCGAGCGAGACCAATTAATTAAACCAAGCATGACTGTCGTTGATTTAGGTGCGGCTCCTGGAAGTTGGTCTCAAGTCGTCCGTCGCATCATGGGCGACCAAGGTTTAGTTGTCGCATTAGATATCTTGGATATGGCCCCGTTACCTGGCGTCGAATTCATACAAGACGATTTTCGTGAAGAGAGCGCAGTTTCTAAACTTAAGGAAAAACTAGGTAACAATCAACCCGATCTTGTAATTTCTGACATGGCACCAAATATTAGTGGTATCGTGGTGAACGATCAAGCAAAAAGTATGTATCTAGCAGAATTGGCATTACTTTTTGCCGTAGAGCAACTGAACTTCGATGGGAATTTTTTGGTCAAAGTTTTTCAAGGGAGTGAATTTGATTCTTATTTGCGCGATATGCGTTCACTCTTTAAGAATGTACTAATAAGAAAACCTAAAGCTTCACGTAACCGTAGTAATGAATTGTATTTGTTGGGAATGAAGAAAATAAATAAATCGTGACTGAGGATTGAGATTAAATAGATAAATTTCTGAATGATGAGACAGAAATAAACAAAGTAAGTGGAGTTTTTTACTATTTTAGAAAGAGATGAGTAGTGTATAACTCTGTTGTATTATATTTTTAAAAATAGAGTTAGAATAATTAACCGATGTTTAAGGTGCAAACCAAGGAGCTATTTTGAATAACTTAATAAAAAATATGGCCATTTGGCTAGTGATTGCACTTGTGTTGATGACAGTATTTAATCAATTTAGCGTACGTCAACCGACGCAAGTACCGATGGAATACTCTCAATTTATCGCTGAATTGAATCAAGGTAGAATTGCTAAAGTAGTTATTGAAGGACGTACTCTTAAAGGCACGAAGTCTGACGGGCGTCGCTTTACGACCTATGCACCATCCGATCCTTGGATGGTGAGTGATTTGTTAAAAGCCGGTGTTATTGTGGAAGCTAAACCAGAAGAAGAACCCTCAATGTTGATGAGTATCTTTATTTCATGGTTTCCAATGCTGTTGCTCATTGCGGTCTGGATTTTCTTTATGCGGCAAATGCAAGGAGGTGGACGTAATGGTGGTGCTTTTTCCTTTGGTAAAAGCAAAGCGCGCATGTTGGATAAATCAGCTAATACAGTTACTTTCAATGATGTTGCTGGTTGTGAAGAAGCGAAAGAAGAGGTTGCTGAATTAGTCGAATTTTTAAGAGATCCTTCTAAGTTTCAGAAGTTAGGTGGGCGTATTCCGCGTGGTGTATTGATGGTGGGTAGCCCAGGAACGGGTAAAACGCTGCTTGCTCGCGCGATTGCTGGTGAGGCACAAGTTCCTTTTTTTAGTATTTCTGGGTCTGATTTTGTTGAAATGTTTGTTGGTGTAGGTGCTTCCAGAGTACGTGATATGTTTGAGCAAGCTAAAAAACATGCTCCTTGCATTATTTTTATTGATGAGATTGATGCGGTTGGCCGTCAGCGTGGTGCAGGCTTGGGGGGGGGTAACGATGAGCGGGAGCAAACTCTGAATCAATTATTGGTTGAGATGGATGGATTTGAAGGGGCTATGGGAGTAATTGTCATCGCTGCGACCAATCGACCTGATGTATTAGACCCAGCATTGCTACGTCCTGGTCGTTTCGATCGTCAAGTCACGGTACCATTGCCTGATATCCGTGGACGTGAGCAAATTCTTCATGTGCATATGCGCAAAGTACCACTTTCGCCCGATGTAAAAGCAGATATTTTGGCCCGTGGTACACCCGGTATGTCAGGTGCAGATCTTGCAAATTTGGTCAATGAAGCAGCGTTATTTGCTGCCAGAAGTAACAAACGTCTGGTCGATATGGATGATTTTGAACGTGCAAAAGACAAAATTTTTATGGGTGCAGAACGACGTTCAATGGTGATGCCTGAGCATGAGCGCAAGAATACTGCTTATCATGAATCAGGACATGCCGTAGTGGCTCAATTGTTACCTAAGACTGATCCGGTTCATAAAGTAACGATTATTCCGAGAGGCCGTGCTTTGGGTGTAACTATGCAACTGCCTACAGAAGATCGGTTTAGTATGGAGCGCGAAGAAATTCTACAAAGAATTTCCGTAATGTTTGGTGGTCGTATTGCTGAGGAAGTTTTTATGAAGCAAATGACTACGGGAGCATCGAATGATTTTGAGCGTGCAACTGAATTGGCTCGGCAAATGGTAACTCAGTGGGGAATGTCAGATATTCTTGGCCCAATGGTCTATGGTGAGAATGAGGGTGAAGTTTTTCTCGGTCGCTCAGTAACTACCCATAAAAATATGAGTGAAGCAACCATGCAAAAAGTTGATGCAGAAGTACGCCGTATTGTTGACGAGCAATACGCATTAGCGCGTACGCTGATTGAAGCCAATAAAGACAAGATTGAAGCAATGACTAAAGCTTTATTGGAGTGGGAAACGATTGATAGCGATCAGATCAAGGATATTATGGAAGGTCGCGAACCTCGACCACCGAAACCGCCTCAATCAATGTCTTCAACAACCAATGGTGATTCTTCGTTGCCTGTGTCGGATGCTAAAGAGGAACCTAAATCGACACCACAGGAAATAGTCAAGGAAGTCGAGTAAATTTTGAGCTAAAATGCGGGATGCGATTTTAAATCGCATCCCGCATTTTTAGTTTGTAGAATTCAATTTTTTGCAATTGACTTTACTATCATACAGCCAACTGTTTTCACTTGACCGTCCGCTCATTATGGGCGTTGTTAATGTAACACCCGATTCTTTTTCGGATGGAGGGCTTTATCAATCGACTCAGCAAGCCGTCGCGCATGCGATGCGTCTCATTGACGAGGGGGTGGATATATTAGACATTGGTGGTGAATCGACTCGCCCTGGTAGTCAGTTTGTCAGTATTGATGAGGAATTACGTCGTGTAATTCCAGTGTTGGAAGGTCTTTCTGGCCAAAATACAGCTATTTCTGTCGATACTTCAAAGCCTGAGGTTATGAAACAAGCGATTGATGCAGGTGCATTTATGATTAATGATGTTAATGCATTACGCAATACGGGGGCATTGGAAATAGTTGCACAATATCGTCATGTGCGTGTCTGCTTAATGCATATGCAAGGCATTCCTATTGACATGCAACGCAATCCTCAGTATCAGGACATTGTTTCTGAGATAAAAGCTTTTTTGCAGCATCGAATTGATGCAGCAAAGCTTGCGGGTGTTTCACAAGAACAACTTATTATTGACCCAGGTTTTGGCTTTGGTAAAACATTGCAACACAACTACAAATTATTACAGCAGCTTGACCATTTAACCACATTGAATGTTCCGGTGCTTGTGGGGATATCGAGAAAATCTATGCTTGGTGGTATCACTGGAAATAGTGTTGATCGAAGGATTCATGAAAGTGTAGCTGCTGCCTTGCTAGCCGTTATCAAAGGTGCCAAAATTGTCAGAGTGCATGATGTTAAGGCTACAAAAGATGCCATAGCGGTCTATTCGGCAATGAAGTATGCAGTATAAAGATTATCAATAGCTTGTACGTTACCGCTTATTTTTCATTTTATCTAACTACTAAATACTGGAAATATGACTAAAAAATATTTTGGAACAGATGGTATACGAGGAAGAGTTGGAAAAGGGCCCATAACACCGCAATTTATCATGCAATTGGGATATGCTGCCGGTAAAGTCTTAGCGGATGCAGACTGGCATCTCATGGAGGGAAAACGTCCTACGGTAGTCATCGGTAAAGATACAAGAGTGTCCGGGTATATGTTTGAGTCGGCTTTGGAAGCTGGATTATGTGCAGCCGGTGTAGATGTGTTTTTGTCGGGACCAATGCCGACCCCTGCAATTGCGTATTTGATTCGAGCATTACGTTTGCAAGCAGGGATTGTGATTTCAGCTTCACACAACACATTTGAAGATAACGGTGTCAAGTTTTTTTCCGCTGAAGGAACCAAACTTCCTGACGAGATGGAGCACAAAATTGAAGCGGAATTGGATAAACCGATAGAAACTAAGCCGTCTGCGCAGCTCGGAAAGGTTCGTAGACTACGTGATGCTGATGCACGCTATATCGAGTTTTGTAAAAGTACTTTCCCTTATCCACTTGATTTACATGGATTGAGAATAGTGGTTGATAGTGCGCATGGTGCGACTTACCACATTGCTAGACATGTGATGCATGAATTAGGTGCTGACGAGGTTATCGCTATTGGCGTAGATCCGGATGGGTTGAATATTAACCATGAATGTGGCGCTACGCACTGTGCAGCATTACAGCATGCTGTTAAACAGCATAGTGCTAATTTAGGAATTGCATTAGATGGTGATGGTGATCGTTTGATGATGGTGGATGAGGCAGGCAAAGTATACGATGGCGATCAACTGGTTTATATCATTGCGAAACATCGTCAAATGCGAAAAGTACTTGCTGGAGGTGTGGTGGGTACTTTAATGACAAATCTAGCGATTGAGAATCATTTTAAAGAATGCAAAATCCCTTTCTTGCGCGCTAATGTCGGTGATCGATACGTGCTAGAGTTGCTACAAGAAAAAAATTGGCAGATCGGGGGGGAGGGTTCTGGCCACATTATATGTAGGGATAAACATACCACTGGCGATGGTATTATTTCAGCTCTACAAGTTTTATATGCATTGAAAGATTCACAAAAAACATTGGCTGAATTTACACAAGAGGTGGTGCTTTATCCTCAAAGGCTTATTAATGTAAAGGTGCCCCCATCTTATCAATGGAATTCCGATAGTGAGCTGAAAGAATTGGTCAAAGAAGCCGAGTCTGAACTTAACAATAGCGGTCGAATTTTGATTCGTTCTTCCGGTACAGAACCATTGATACGAGTCATGGTAGAGGGTGAATCTGAGAGTCGTATCAATTTTTGGGCCGAACGTATCGCTGAAACGATAAAAAAACACCATTAAAATTAAAACCATCGACGTATCGTCAAGTGTGGAGGGTATCTTTTTTACAGTCAATGCTAATAGATCGTGAACCTAATGTGAAAAAACCCCTTAAGTGATTGTTTGCGATAGATATTGGAATAAATGATGGAGGCGGGGGTCGGAATCGAACCGGCGTAGACGGCTTTGCAGGCCGCTGCATGACCACTCTGCCACCCCGCCTTAATGTGTAGATCAGCAATAATGTACAAATTTGTTTTCTGATTGATGATATGGAGCGGGAAACGAGGCTCGAACTCGCGACCCCAACCTTGGCAAGGTTGTGCTCTACCACTGAGCTATTCCCGCATTGTAAAGCTTCGTTGCGATTTGGCTAAGAAGCTTCAGAAACAAAGGGTGGATTATAGTGATGCTGTATGTTTTGTCAAGGAATTGCCACGAATGCTTAGTTCGTTAGTTGCCGGAATCTTGTTGGGATTCAGTGTAATTAATCGATTAGTCATGTTTTTCTGGTTTATTTCATAAAATAGCCATTAATCTTAGACTTCTAAAATCCTACTATGTGAATTTTGCTTATTATATTAGGAATCGATTGTATGTCTTTGCTTCAACTGACTCACCGTATGCCTTTATTGCCTTATTGGCGGCTCTCTGGTTTTTATTTCTTTTACTTTGCTTTGGTAGGGGCTTTCTCACCTTACTGGACTTTATATCTGCAGTCATTAAATTTTGATTCGTTGCAAATTGGCTTGTTGATGTCATTGTTACTCGTTACGCGGATATTTTCTCCGACATTTTGGGGGTGGGTGGCTGATTATACTGGAAAACGTGCTCGGGTTGTTCAAGCTGCTGCAGTGATGGGATTGATTACTTTTTGTGGTTTTTTTGCAGGTGATTCTTTTGGTTGGGTATTTTTATTTATGTTATTGGTGAGTATTTTTTGGAGTGCTTCGTTACCGTTGATGGAGGCTATTACGCTATCGCATTTAGGTGAGCGTACGATGCACTATGGTCGTATTCGCTCATGGGGCTCAGTAGGGTTTGTTATGACAGTAATTGGTGTGGGTTATGTTCTGGATAAGATAGAAATTTTTTGGTTGCTTTGGATCGTGTTGGGGTTGAAGGTTTTTATTGTAATTTTTTCTTATCAAATTCGTGAGAAGGTGATAATCGGAGAGGTCGCAACATTTCATCATTCAGTACGACAAATTTGTTTGCGTCCAGAAGTGATGCTGTTTTTATGTACTAGCCTGTTTATGCTATTTGCACATGGGGTTTACTACACTTTTTTTTCAATTTATTTGGTTGAGTATGGCTATACCAAAGGATTTGTGGGATGGACTTGGGCTATCGGTGTAATTTGCGAAATAGGAATTTTTTTTCTGATGCCTTGGTTACTAAAACATTTCAGTCTAAAGCTTATACTCATTTTTAGTTTCGTTTGTGCCATTGTTCGTTTTTTATTGATTGGCTGGTGTATTGAGTGGCCGTTGGTGATTGTGTTTGCACAAATATTGCATGCAGCAACCTATGGTGCGCACCATATAACGGCGATGATGATTATTCATCATTTTTTTCGAGGTCGTCACCAGGCTAAAGGGCAGGCGATATATTCTAGTGTAGTCTATGGATTAGGGGGGGCGGCTGGTGCAGTATTTAGCGGTTATACCTGGAAAGAGCTAGGACCTGATATCACTTTTTCGATTAGTGCTTCGGTTGTAGGTGTCAGTTTAATTTTAACCTTATGGAAAATGAAATCTATTCATACATCAATTAACACGCCTGTTTAGTTTGTTTGATTTTAAAACTTTATGGGATAATTGTATCCTAATGTGAATTTTGAGTGGATAGGATGCAAACTTTATACGATAAACTTTGGAATCAACATGTAGTTCCTACCGAGTCAACTGACGTAGGAGGCATGTCACTGATATACATTGATCGTCATCTAGTGCATGAGGTGACGAGCCCACAGGCATTTGAAAGTCTAAAGCTTGCAGGGCGTAAACCATGGCGCTTGAGTTCTATTCTGGCTGTTGCTGATCATAATGTGCCGACGACCGATCGTAGCCAAGGAATTCATGACCCGCTTTCGCGTTTACAAGTGGATACACTTGATCAAAATTGTGATGAGCTGGGCATTACCCAATTCAAGATGTATGATTTACGTCAAGGTATCGTGCACGTTATTGGTCCAGAGCAGGGGGCAACGATACCCGGTATGACGGTGGTTTGCGGTGATTCACATACCAGTACGCATGGTGCTTTTGCGTGCTTAGCGTTTGGCATTGGTACTTCTGAAGTTGAGCATGTTTTGGCAACGCAATGCTTGCTGATGAAAAAGTCGAAAACACTACGCATCCTTGTTGAAGGTCAACTGGGTCTGGGTGTTACCGCAAAAGATATCGCATTGGCTATTATCGGTAAAATTGGTACGGCTGGTGGTAATGGGCATGCAATTGAATTTGCTGGTAGTGCCATTCGGACGTTATCAATGGAAGGACGGATGACGTTGTGCAATATGGCAATTGAAGCGGGTGCACGTGCAGGCATGGTGGCTGTGGATGATGTTACGATTGATTATATCAAGGGCCGTCCTTTTGCTCCTCAAGGAGAAATGTGGGAGCGTGCAGTTGCTTACTGGAGAACCTTACATAGTGATCCCGATGCTGCTTTTGATCAAACGGTAATACTGAATGCCACACAAATCAAGCCTCAAGTTACCTGGGGAACTTCACCCGAAATGGTTGTCGACATTGATGGTAGAGTGCCAGATCCTGAGTATGTTACTGATGAGTTGAAACGTAAAGACATACAACTTGCGTTAAATTATATGGGATTGAAAGCTAATACCCCAATTCAACAAATTACCATTGATAAGGTTTTTATCGGCTCATGTACAAATTCGCGTATCGAGGATTTACGATCTGCCGCGCAGGTAGTGAAAGATAAGAGAATTGCGTCAAATGTAAAGCTGGCGCTGGTGGTTCCTGGTTCGGGATTGGTTAAACAACAAGCTGAACAGGAAGGGTTGGATAAGATTTTCATGGCGGCTGGATTTGAGTGGCGTGAACCCGGATGCTCAATGTGTTTGGCCATGAATGATGATCGTTTAAATCCTGGAGAGCGTTGTGCCTCGACTTCTAACCGAAACTTTGAAGGACGGCAAGGGCCTGGTGGAAGAACGCATCTGGTGAGTCCAGCTATGGCAGCGGCGGCGGCTATTACTGGGCACTTTGTGGATGTGCGCGAATTGAAAGATAGCTTATCCTAAAAATAAAAAAATCTTGATTCTTTTTCAGTACTAACATAATTAAATGGAAAAATTCCACACACTTACTGGTTTGGTTGTGCCCCTTGATCGTGCTAATGTTGATACTGACGCGATTATTCCAAAACAATTTCTCAAATCAATCAAGCGTTCGGGTTTCGGTCAATATTTATTTGATGAGTGGCGTTTTTTGGATCATGGCGAGTCAGGCATGGATTCATCAAAACGTCAACCTGACCCAGGGTTTGTGTTGAATCAACCTAGATACCAAGGAGCACAGATTTTATTGGCACGTGCCAATTTTGGTTGTGGATCAAGTCGCGAGCATGCGCCGTGGGCGCTACAAGATTATGGTTTTCGAGTTATTATTGCACCGAGCTTTGCTGATATATTTTTTAATAACTGTTTTAAGATAGGTTTGCTGCCTATTGTGCTGGATACGGCGATATTGGATTTGCTTTTTGTCTCGGTTGCAATGCACCCAGGCTATCAATTGACTGTGGATCTTCAAAATCAGTGTGTTAGCACACCAGATAGCAATAGCTTTGAATTTGAGGTAGACACTTTTCGTAAGCACTGTTTATTGCATGGGCTGGATGAGATCGGGCTTACTCTGCAGCATGCGGATAAAATTAAAGCTTTCGAAAATAAAAGACGCCAAGAACAACCTTGGTTATTCTAATAAGAGAAGTGATTAATCGAACATTATGAAATTAGCAGTATTAGCGGGTGATGGCATAGGCCCAGAAATCATGGCACAAGCTGTTCGTGTGTTAGAAGCATTAAAAGCTGACGGTTTACCAATTGAATTGGAATATGGATTGATTGGCGGTTGTGCTGTTGATGCAACAGGTGAACCTTATCCTGAGGTAACCCATCGCTTGGCTAGTCAAGCTGATGCGGTTCTCCTGGGTGCAGTGGGCGGGCCAAAATATGATGTACTGCCACGTCACCAGCGCCCAGAAAGAGGCTTGCTTGCAATTCGCAAAAGATTGAATTTATTTGCCAATCTGCGTCCAGCAATTTTGTACCCTGAATTGGCGAGCGCATCTAGTCTGAAATTTGATGTTGTTGCTGGTTTGGATATTTTGATCGTACGTGAGCTGACTGGTGATATTTATTTTGGCGAGCCACGTGGTATTGATATACGCGATGGTCAGCGCGTTGGTTTTAACACTATGATCTACAGTGAATTAGAGATTCGTCGTATTGCGCATGTGGCCTTTCAGGCAGCTAGAAAACGCCAGAAAAAATTGTGTTCTGTAGATAAAATGAATGTATTGGAGTGTACGCAGTTGTGGCGCGATGTTGTAACAGAAGTAGCCAAAGATTACCCAGATGTCACGATTTCACATATGCTCGTAGATAATGCAGCAATGCAATTGGTACGAAATCCTAAGCAATTTGATGTAATGGTTACAGGCAATATGTTTGGTGATATTTTGTCTGATGAAGCTTCGATGCTGACAGGCTCGATTGGTATGCTTCCTTCGGCTTCTTTGGATCAGAATAACAAGGGGTTGTATGAACCGATTCATGGCTCGGCACCGGATATTGCTGGTAAAGACTTGGCCAATCCATTGGCGACGATTCTGTCGGTGGCCATGATGTTACGTTATACGTTTAATCATGAAGAGTCTGCATCTCGGATTGAACAGGCCATAAAAAAGGTGTTGATATCGGGATTAAGAACAAAAGATATAGCCGAATCCAATATGCCTTGGGTCGGAACTAAAGCTATGGGTGATGCGGTACTGTCATCGCTGTAGCTCAAGAATTTAAATTACATGAAAATGTTACAAATAATTAAATTAAACAGTAACAACCTGCTAAATCATTTGTTGTAACTTTATAAAATAAGTTAATATTTATCAAATATTTTGGATGATTCTCGGTTTTGTTAATTTTTAGGATGTAAATAGGGTAATGAAACAAGTTGGTTTTGTTGGTTGGCGAGGTATGGTAGGTTCTGTGCTCATGCAGCGCATGCGCGAAGAAAATGATTTTTCGTTGATTGATCCGGTTTTTTTTACTACATCACAAAAGGGCGGGGTGGGTCCAGATATCGGAAAAGAAATTCCGGTATTGCAAGACGCGTGTGATATAAAACAGCTCAGTACTATGGATATCATAGTTTCGTGCCAAGGTGGTGACTATACCAATGAGATTGTCAGTCAATTACGCCAATCGGGTTGGCAGGGCTATTGGGTTGATGCAGCTTCAGCGCTACGTATGGAAAAGGATGCTGTGATTATTCTTGATCCAATCAATAAGTCTGTGATTGAGCAAGCATTGCAAGATGGCGTGAAAAATTATATTGGTGGCAATTGCACCGTGAGCCTGATGCTGATGGCAGTTGGAGGATTATTTGAAAAGGGATTAGTGGAATGGATGAGTGCCATGACTTATCAGGCGGCGTCTGGGGCAGGTGCCAAAAATATGCGCGAACTGATACAACAGATGGGGGAAACGCATCGTGCGGCGAAGGACCTGTTGGATGACCCTGCCTCAAACATACTAGATATCGATCGTGAGGTAGCTGGAACGTTGCGCGATAAAAAATTCCCGACAGAAAATTTTGGTGTGCCATTGGCGGGTAGCCTGATTCCTTGGATTGATAAAGAAATTGCAAACGGGCAAAGTCGAGAAGAATGGAAAGGGCAGGCAGAGACGAACAAAATTCTTGGTCGATTTGATCATCAAATTCCTGTTGATGGTATTTGTGTGCGTGTCGGTGCAATGCGTTGTCATAGCCAAGCACTGACCATTAAATTGAAACAAGATATTCCTTTAAACGAAATCGAAGAAATTATTGCGAATTCTAATGAATGGGTTCATGTTGTCCCTAATCATCGTGAAGAAACGACCGCAGAACTGACACCTGCCGCCGTGACAGGCACCTTGTCAATTAATGTTGGTCGACTTCGTAAATTGGCAATGGGGGGTGAATATCTATCTGCTTTTACTGTGGGCGATCAGTTATTATGGGGAGCTGCGGAACCTTTACGCAGAATGCTGCGGATATTGATTCAGCACTGAACAGTCATATCTTGTTATGTTATTAAATTAAAATTTAAAATGAGTTGCCTATGTGATTGAATAAAAGTTTACTAAATGAATCGATTTATATCCAAAACGTAGCACATTTAAGCATCTACGTTGTAATGCTGGCCTCGTAATATTTATTTTTTAAAAGAAAGAGGGTATCTCAGTGTATAAAACTTCCTTTAGAGTAAGCTTGTTCTTAATCATTCTGTTACTTCCGTATACAGTACTTTTTGCAGCAGGATTGGGTAAGTTATCACTCATGTCTGCTTTAGGGCAACCACTGAGTGCTGAAATCGATATTGTTACTGCAAATAAAGATGAGATTCCTTCACTGAGAGCGAGTATTGCATCGCAAGAGGCATTTGCTCAAGCGGGTATTCAATATGAGCCTTTTTTCTCAGCAGTTAAAGTTTCTGTCGAATCCAGAGTAAATGGTAATCCTTATATAAAGCTTAGTTCACCGCAAGCGGTCAATGACCCCTTTCTAAATTTATTAGTGGAATTGAATTGGGCATCTGGCCGGATTCTGCGAGAATATGCAGTGTTGCTGGATCCAGCAGAATCTTCTCCGCAGCAGGTCACCGCACCGAGTGTTGCAGTGCCTGTCGTAGCAGCACCTCAGCAAAATAAGCCTACAGAATCAGAGGTATCTAAAAAAACACCGCCTAAGACGAAGCAAGCTCCTCTAACCGAAAATAGTCCTTCAGTGCACAGAACAGCGGGGACTTATGGTCCTGTAGTTCCGGGAGATAATTTGTCGGCGATCGCACGTCAAGTATTGCCCTCAGGCGTTGATTTGAATCAGATGTTAGTTGCGCTTTATCGTGCCAATCGTGATGCATTTATTGCTGGTAATATGAATTTGCTGAGAGTTGGGGCCGTTCTAAAAATACCTGAGAAAAGCGAAGCTGATGCGATCGACAAAAAATCGGCGAGTTCAGAAATTCGTGTGCAAGTGATTGACTGGCACAACTATCGCTCAAAATTGGCGTCCTCTTCCCGTGAGGAATCTTCTCGGAGAGCGATACGTCAATCAGACCAAGGCAAAATTACCACTCGAATCGAGAAGCAAGCAATCAGCTCAAATGCGGAACCTAAGGAAGTGTTGCGCTTATCCAGTGCGTTACAAACGGATGGTGGTAAAGATTCTGTCACACCATCAAATGTGGCGGATCGCTTGCGTATGATGGAAGAAGATGCTATTGCGAAAAATCTTTCACTCAAAGAAGCTAATGAGCGTGTGGCGATGCTTGAAAAAAGTGTTGAGAATTTAAAAAAACTATTAGAGTTAAAAGATGCTGCACTTGCTCAAGCACAAGTTAGAGCGGAATCCAGTGATAAAGTAGAAATTGAACCGGAAATCAAGCCTGAGAACGTGATTACACAATCTCAGCAACCATCTATACAGTCACAACAAGACATTGCTCTGGTAACCGAAGGCGATCAAGTCGATGCAACAATTCCAGACCTGGGGGCAGCAGCACCTATCGAACAATCGATGCCTACGGAAGCAGTAACACCTATGCCGCTGCCATTGCCAGTATCAGAGACGAATGATGGAGAGGCATCGTTAACTGATCAGGTTTTCGCCAATATTGAGTATGCGGGTGCTTTTTTAATGGTGATTTTGTTATCCGCGTTATTGTGGGTGCGTAAACGCCGGCAACAGAAAGCAGAGGCTAATAAAAATGATAACACAGTAGAAGGTTTTTCCTCTAGGATGAAATCAAGAATGGCAGCCATGGCTAGTGCACAACAAGTTGTCGCAGCCGATAGCCATGCTGAATCAGATGATGAAAATTCAACCTATCAGAGCGCTGCGAGTGTTGAGCAATCTAATGAAGAAGAGGAAGATTTTGAACAGAGCACTGTTTTATATGCGAATCTTTCAGAGAAATCGGATGAAGCCGAGTTTGGCTCTCATTCACAGATAGATTCGGAAGACAATGAAACTACAAAGTACTCTGCTCAATTAACGGATGAATCAAACAGTATTGATTTGACCGATGATGGTGATACTCATGTGCACCCTGTTCAAGAGAGTTACGAAACTGAATTTGATTTATCGGATGCCAATGAAGCTGTCCAAAGTGATCAAATTAAGATCGATGCTTTGGATTATGAATCAGTGAAAGATTTAGAGGCGGGAGAAACGGTATTAGATTTTGACAATGCGGTAGAATCGAACGCTGATCAAGGCAATACGATTGATTTTGATTTATCTGAAGATGCAATTAATTTAGCGGATGATGCTATTCAGAATTCAAAACTTGCAAAAAATGGTGAAGCAGGTGCATCAATGCACGATCATTCGAGTGCGCTTGAATTAATGGATGAGCCAAGTATTACAGAGCAACTAGATTCTGATGAAGTAGATACTACTTCAAAAATCATTCCGATTGTTCCTGAATTGGGCTTAGAAAGCATCAACTTGGATATTGAAAGCGCTGACTCTGCTGTTCAAAAAGATAAGGAATCAGATTCAAGCGAAAATAGTGAGCAATGGCAAGAGGTTGAAACTAAACTTGATTTGGCAAAAGCGTATCAAGAGATGGATGATAAAGAAGGTGCTAAAGAAATGTTGGAAGAAGTGATTCGTGATGGAGACGCAAAACAAAAAAGAGCTGCTAAAAAGTTAATGAAAAGCTTGTAACAATCTGGCATTGATGATTAAGTATTTTTATCAAAATACACAACAGAAGTAGTGTCGGTTTGTGAGGATCGTTTTAGTATTGGAGTATGACGGAAGCCATTATTGTGGTTGGCAGAGCCAACCTGGAGGCTGCGCCATTCAGGATGCTCTTGAGCTTGCCTTGTCATTGATTGCGCAAGAAAGAATCCGTGTTACTACAGCGGGTCGTACTGACGCAGGTGTGCATGCACTTTATCAGGTTGTGCACTTCGATACTGAATCGAAGCGCCCTATTAGTGCGTGGATACGTGGAGTGAATGCAAAGTTACCGAATGATATAGCAATTCGTTGGGCAATTGAGGTTTTGCCAGATTTTCATGCAAGATACAGTGCACTTGAGCGGCATTACCTTTATTTGCTTCTGAATCAATCCACGCGCCCTGGATTGCAGATAGGGAAGGTAGGGTGGTTTCATCAAGCATTGGCATTGGAGAAAATGCAAATTGCAGGAAACTTACTACTGGGTGAACATGATTTTTCTTCATTCCGGGCCGCTGAATGTCAAGCAAAATCTCCTATACGAACCATTACACACTTACAAATACAACGCTACGGTAATTTAATCGTTTTTGATTTGCGTGCGAATGCATTTTTACAACATATGGTCAGAAATATTATCGGTAATCTGGTATATATCGGTAAAGGGAAATATCCACCAGAATGGATGCAATCCTTATTACAAGGCGGCAACCGTATGCTAGCAGCGCCAACATTTTCACCAGCGGGTTTATATCTGGCAAAAGTGTCTTATCCCAATCAGTGGAAGTTACCGGATTTCTCTGCAATGCCTTTAGTGCCTGAGATACTATATAATCGATAATATTTATCATGTCGGTACGTGTAAAAGTATGCGGTATTACTCGCTGTGAAGATGCTATATCTGCCGTTAAGGCTGGTGTAGATGCGATCGGCTTTGTGTTCTGGCCGCAAAGCTCCCGTTATATTAATACTGATTCAGCCTACTCTATTGCTTGTCGGATACCTTCTTTTGTCACTGTTGTCGGTGTTTATGTTGATCCGGATGTGTCTTGGGTTGAGCAAACCATAAAAACAGTTAAATTAAATCTGTTGCAATTTCATGGTAATGAATCACCTGAGTTTTGTGCACAATTCTCTGTACCTTATATCAAAGCGATTAGGATTAAAGAGGATACGGATTTGCTACAATATGCGCAGCAATATAAGACTGCGAAAGGTTTGCTTGTTGATACGTATGCACCCGGAATACCCGGGGGAACTGGGCATACTTTTGATTGGAATCTTATCCCGCAACAATTGCCGTTGCCATTGATACTTTCTGGGGGGCTAAACCCGCAGAATGTGTCAAATGCCATTCGGGAAACGCAGCCTTGGGCTGTTGATGTTTCCAGTGGGGTAGAGGTTTCTAAAGGAATTAAAAATGAAGAAAAAATTTTTGCTTTTATGCAAGGGGTTAAACGATAGTGAGTACTTATGATCTTCCTGGTCGGAACGGCCATTTTGGTCCCTATGGTGGAATTTTTGTGGCTGAAACATTGATTTCAGCACTGGAAGATTTGCGCCAAAAATATGAATACTATCGTACCGATCCTGAATTTCAGGCCGAGTTTTCTTATGAATTAAAACATTATGTTGGTAGGCCAAGTCCGATTTATCACGCGAAAAGATGGTCAGAACATTTAGGTGGCGCTCAAATCCTATTAAAGCGGGAAGATTTAAACCATACCGGAGCGCATAAAATCAATAATACTGTTGGTCAGGCTCTGTTAGCACGGCGTTTAGGTAAAAAAAGGGTAATTGCGGAAACGGGAGCAGGCCAGCATGGTGTGGCGAGTGCTACTGTGGCTGCACGATATGGCATGGAATGCGTCGTATATATGGGATCTGAGGACGTGAAACGGCAAGCAACCAATGTGTATCGCATGAAACTTCTGGGTGCCACGGTTGTACCTGTTGAGTCTGGATCGCGTACATTGAAAGATGCACTGAACGAGGCGATGCGAGACTGGGTCACTAATGTTGAAAATACCTTTTATATCATTGGTACAGTGGCCGGACCCCATCCTTATCCGATGATGGTCAGGGATTTTCAAGCGATTATCGGTATGGAAGCTAAGACACAAATGCAAGAGTTTTTCGGCCGTCAACCTGATGCACTGATTGCCTGTGTTGGCGGTGGATCCAATGCGATTGGTTTGTTTTATCCTTATATTGATGATAGCGGTATCCGCTTGATTGGTGTTGAAGCTGCGGGCAAGGGTATTGAGACCCAACAGCACGCTGCTACCCTGTCTACAGGGAGACCTGGTGTGTTGCATGGGAATCGCACTTATCTTATTCAGGATGAGAATGGTCAAATTGTCGAAACACATTCAATATCGGCTGGATTGGATTATCCTGGCGTTGGCCCGGAGCATGCTTGGCTTAAAGATTGTGGAAGAGCTGAGTATGTTGCAATTACTGATAATGAGGCATTGCAGGCTTTCCATGATTTATGCCGATATGAAGGTATTATGCCTGCGTTGGAATCGAGCCATGCATTGGCTTATGCAGCTAAATATGCGCCAACCCTACCTAAGGACAGGTTATTATTGGTGAACTTATCCGGGCGTGGAGACAAAGACATGGCAACCGTGGCACAGATGTCCGGTTTGTCGCTTTAGGTTTTATAAGATTATGAATCGAATTGCTCAAACATTTGCAAATCTGAGGAAGCAAAATCGCAAGGCGCTTATCCCGTTTATCACTGCAGGCGATCCATATCCCGAAGTGACCGTTCAACTAATGCATCAACTGGTACAGTCGGGTGCTGATATCATTGAACTGGGGGTTCCTTTTTCTGATCCTATGGCGGATGGCCCAACAATACAAAGATCAACCGAACGTGCTTTGAAACATCAGGTTAGCCTTAATAAAGTGCTAGATCTTGTGGGGGAATTTAGAAAAACAGATGTTAATACGCCAGTTGTCCTGATGGGTTATGCTAATCCAGTCGAGGCATTGGGGTACGAAGTTTTTGCAAGCAAAGCAAAGAAATGTGGTGTTGATGGAATATTGATTGTGGACTATCCTCCGGAAGAGTCTGCAGAGTGGGTAGAATGCCTTAATGAATATGGCATCGACGCCATTTTCTTGTTATCTCCAACTACACCGAAATCGCGGATTGAGCATGTGGCTAAACTCGCCAAGGGCTATGTATATTATGTTTCATTAAAAGGTGTGACCGGTGCATCGCATCTTGACCTTGAAAATGTAAACATGATGTTGAAAGAGTTACGGCAACATATTGCAATTCCTATTGGCGTTGGGTTTGGTATACGCGATGGCGCTACGGCTCGGGCTGTAGCTAACTTGGCTGATGCGGTGGTGATAGGGAGTCGAATTATTGAAGAAATTGAGCATGCGAAGCAAGGCGATTTGTTAGTAAAGGTAGGGCTATTGCTGACGAATTTTCGTAAGGCGATGGACGAACATTAACAGAATGATGAACGGATTTTTCCGCATAACATACGTATGAGTTGGTTTCAAAAAATAATTCCACCCAAAATTAAAAAAAAGGGAACCGGTGAGAAGAAAATTGTACCGGAAGGTTTGTGGAGCAAATGTAAAAATTGTGAGGCCGTACTTTACTATTCTGATCTTGCAAAGAATCTGAACGTTTGTCCGAGGTGCGGTTACCATAATCGTATTTCTGCGCGTAACCGGATTGATTGGTTATTGGATACTGATCATCGTATAGAAATCGGCGCTGAAGTGATTGCTATTGATGCGCTGAAATTTAAAGATAGCAAGCGGTATGTTGATCGTTTAACGCAAGCAAAAGAAAGTACTGATGAGAATGATTCCTTGGTGGTTATGCAAGGAAGAATTAAAGATCTTCCAATTGTTGTGGCTGTGTTTGAATTTGGTTTTATGGGTGGATCGATGGGTTCAGTGGTGGGCGAGCGCTTTGTTAGAGGTATACAAGCGTGTATTGATCAGCATATGCCTTTTGTATGTTTTAGTGCTAGCGGCGGCGCTCGTATGCAAGAGGGTTTGTTTTCACTGATGCAGATGGCGAAAACATCTGCGGCTTTAACGCGCTTAAGTCATAGTAAGTTGCCTTTTATCTCTGTTCTGACAGATCCTACTATGGGCGGTGTTTCAGCTAGTTTTGCTTTCATCGGCGATATCGTAATAGCTGAGCCTGGTGCATTAATCGGTTTTGCAGGACCACGTGTGATCGAGCAAACGGTTCGTCAGACGCTTCCAGAAGGTTTTCAACGTTCAGAATTTTTATTGGAACACGGTGCAATTGATATGATTGTTGATCGTCGGCAAATGCGTGAAAAGGTTGCCAATTTATGTATACAATTGATGTGCCGGTCGGTTCCCGTGAACTAGTCTAATGTTTTTTAAGATTATAATCCGTCTTGATTAATTAGGGGTTCAGACATCCATTCTTCATTACGCTCATTATCTGATTGGTTAGCCTATCTTGAGGCTATTCATCCAAAAGTGATTGATATGGGCTTGGAGCGGGTTAGTTTCGTTAAAGAGCAACTCAATTTAAACCCTAAATTCCCTCTCATTATCGTTGCTGGTACAAACGGTAAAGGCTCAGTATGCGTCATGCTTGAAGCCATCCTAACGAGAGCAGGTTATCGGGTCGGATGCTACACTTCGCCTCACTTGTTACGGTATAACGAGCGAATGCGCATCAACAAAATAGAAGTTGATGATGAAAGCTTATGTCGAGTATTTGCGCGTATCAATGAAGCTAGAGAAGCTTGTCAAACATCATTGACTTTTTTTGAATTTGGTACCCTCTCGGCAATGGATTGGTTTATCCGATCCGAGGTAGAGGTAGCAATTTTAGAGATTGGATTAGGTGGCCGTTTGGATGCGGTTAACATATTTTCTCCAGATTGTTCTATCGTAACGAGTATCGATTTTGATCATATGGAGTATCTCGGTGATAGTCGTGAAAAAATAGGCTGTGAAAAAGTTGCTATTTTTAGGAACGGAAAACCTGCGATTTGTGCAGAGGTCGATTTGCCAAGTAAAGTATGGCAACAAATCAATCAAATTGATCCTAATTTATTGTTGCTGAATAAGCAATTCGGCTATATTGATAAATCGTCGCAATGGGATTATTGGGGACCAAAAGATTGCCGGTATTCTCTTCCTCTTCCTGCACTTCGGGGTCAGAAGCAATTACAAAATGCTAGTGCTTGCTTAGCTGCTTTGGATACACTTCAAACTATGCTGCCGGTGACGATGCAGAATATTCGCGATGGGTTGAATGAAGTCGTCATACCGGGAAGATTTCAAGTCATATCTACATATCCGATGATTATTCTCGATGTGGCGCATAATCCGGCTGCGGCTGCGGTACTATCGGATAACTTGGCAGCAACTAAACCGACTGGAAAGACTTATGGGATTTTTGCCATGCTTGCAGACAAAGATATAGCGGGTGTCGTTTCACAAATAAAACAGCAAGTTGATGTCTGGTTGGTTTCATCCGTTCACTCTGAACGTGCAGCAACGACGGATTATACTTGTAGTCAACTATATGATGCCGGTATTAGCGCTGACAAAAATTCCGTCTTGTCATTTTTAAATGTGATTGATGCATTCGTTTTTGCCTGTGGACAAGCGACTAAAAATGATAGAATTTGCGTGTTTGGATCCTTCTATACGGTGGGTGATGTACTGAGGCACTGGAAGACACTTTGAAAGATATTTTCATTGGATTATAAATGAACAAAAATATTAGTGAAGAAGAGTTATTGCTGCGGAAACGCGCGAGAAGGCGATTGGTTGGGGCGATTGTTTTGGTGATGGTTTCGATTATCGTGCTGCCGGCTATTTTTGATGACCCCAAAACAGGCAATGGGCAACAGGAAGTCACCATTAATTTTCCTGATGCGGATATGACTAATAACAATGTTCAACATTCTCTGCTCAAACAGTCTACTCCGCCGAATGGTTTGACTCAGAAAGAAAATCAAATTCCTGATTCAATTCCTACCCATGATGCTAGTAAAGAAAATGTGCCATTCGTGGATGATTTTGAAGCAATTCATGACGAGCAAAAACGTTTTCCTATACCGGGTATCAAGCCAAAAATAGATGCTAAGCGTGTAACGGTTGTGATGGAAGCAAAATCTTCGGCAGCCTCTACAACGCATATTTCAAATAGCGTGGCAAATAACTCAAATAATGTTGCCAATGTTACTGGCGATGCCATTGGTACAACTGAGATTCCTAAAGGGGGCGTAGTGATACAGTTGGGGGCTTTTTCTGATCAATCAAAAGCTAAGCAGCAATTAGAGAATTTAATTATGAGTGGTTTTCGAGCTTATACGGAGGTTATTAAAACCAGTAGTGGCGAAGTGACTCGCGTACGGATTGGACCGTTAGCTTCAAGAAGTGTTGCTGAGAATGAATTAAAGAAACTAAACAAATTGGGTTTTGATGGTGTGATCACTTCCAAGTAAGGAAGTGATTATAGGTATTTAAGCATTTGCTGTTAGAGACATAGGATTTTGATACACGAGAACGATTTCTTAGTAATGACTGTTTTTGACTATGTTGTTTGTGTTATTTTTTTAGTATCAGTTATTTTAGGTATCGCCCGAGGATTTGTTCGTGAGGTGCTGTCAATTGCCGGTTGGGTTGCGGCATTTGTTGTAGCGGGTGCGTATACATCTTATTTTGTGCAATTTCTTCCAGATGCTGTAGTAGGTGAGACATTAAGGTTTTTAGTTACTTTTGTGCTGGTATTTCTCACGGTATTGGTGAATACTGCATTACTAACGATGTTACTGACTGCTTTAATCAAAAATATTGGATTGGGGTTTATTGATCGACTATTCGGTTCTCTGTTTGGTTTTTTAAGGGCATTGATTATTATGACTGTCATTGTAATCATAGCTGGATTGACAAAGATTCCGACTCAATCGTTTTGGCAACAAGCTTATTTTAGTATGCCATTAGAAATGGTGGCAAGTCAGGTCGTGACTTGGTTGCCAGAAGATCTAGCAAAACATATTAATTTCGATAGAAAAGAGAGTTATTGATTTTTAAAATTTATTTGTACTTTTTTGATAATTTTATTTGTTATTGACTAGTGCAAGTAAGCGAAACGAATGAGGTTTCTTTATGTGCGGAGTTTTGGGTGTAGTTGCGCAATCACCTGTTAATCAATTGCTCTATGATGGATTGCTAACACTACAGCATCGTGGACAGGATGCGAGTGGCATTGTTACAGCACAACACAATACCTTTCATATGCATAAAGGTCTCGGTATGGTGCGAGATGTGTTTCGTACCCGGAATATGCGTGCTCTCGTTGGGAACATGGGAATTGGCCATGTTCGCTATCCGACAGCTGGGTCTGCTAGTTCATCAGCTGAAGCACAACCATTTTATGTCAATTCTCCATTTGGTATCGTTTTAGGTCACAATGGAAACCTCACGAATGCAATAGAGTTGAATGAAGAGTTGTTCCGAGCCGATCTGCGTCATGTCAATACTAATTCTGATTCTGAAGTGTTGCTCAATGTTTTAGCGCATGAGTTACAAGCGAGTACGCGTAATTATCAATTGGATCCTGAAACTATTTTTACTGCTGTAGCGGGCGTGCATAAACGCTGTCGAGGTGCTTATGCCGTAGTAGCCATGATTGCAGGATATGGCTTACTGGCATTTCGGGATCCATTTGGTATCAGGCCGCTGGTTTTTGGCTCGATAGAAAATGAATATGGAACAGAATTTTTGGTGTCGTCAGAAAGTGCCGCGTTAGATACACTAGGTTTTAAGCTGATTCGAGATGTTAAGCCGGGAGAGGCAATTTTTATTGATGAAAGTGGCAATTTTTATAGTAAACAATGCGCTACGGAGCATTCTTCGAATCCCTGTATATTCGAATATGTTTATATGGCGCGCCCTGATTCCGTGATGGATGGTATTTCAGTGTATGAGACACGATTGAATATGGGGGAGCATCTGGCTGAGAAAATTAAGAAATCCATGCACCACTTGGATATTGATGTCGTGATTCCGATACCGGATTCCAGTCGTCCGAGTGCATTACAGCTGGCTTATCAATTGGGTGTTAACTTTCGCGAAGGGTTTGTAAAGAATCGTTATGTTGGGCGAACTTTCATCATGCCCGGTCAGCAATTACGCCGAAAATCTGTCAAACAAAAACTTAATGCAATTAGCGTGGAATTTCGTGGGAAAAATGTTTTGCTGGTTGATGATTCTATTGTGCGCGGTACGACTAGCCGTGAAATTGTGCAGATGGGCAGGGAAGCGGGCGCTAACAAAATCTATTTTGCTTCTGCGGCGCCACCGGTTAGATTCCCTAATGTGTATGGAATCGATATGCCGACAAGGCAGGAATTGATCGCAACAGACCGCAGTACGGATGAGATCTGCCAAGAAATTGGTGCCGATTATCTGGTATTTCAGGATTTAGATGCACTTAAGTCGGCTGTTTCAAAAGCATTGCCTAAAGTAGATAAATTTGAGACCTCTTGTTTTGATGGAATTTATTTAACTAGAGATGTGACGGCGGAATACCTAAAACGGATTGAGTTACAACGAGCTTGTCCGCCATTAACACGTTCTCATTCTAATACACAGCTAGACTTGAGTTTGGTGGTTTCTGATTGATTTTCTAGAAATTTCAATGGATCCATAATAGGATTGTTAATTGATATATCGCGTATCACAACCTGATATCAGGTTTCTAATTATTTATTTGAGGCACTAATCTATATGTCTGATCATTTGCAACCGGAAACGCTTGCGCTGCATACCGGTATTCATCGTAGCCAATTTAACGAACACTCCGAAGCAATGTATCTGACGTCGAGTTACATTTTTGATAGTGCAGCACAAGCAGCAGCCCGTTTTTCCGGGAGTGAGCCAGGAAATATTTATTCACGATTTACCAATCCTACTGTGACGGCATTTGAGGAACGCCTTGCCGTCCTCGAAGGGTCAGAGACGTGTATTGCCACTTCGTCGGGTATGTCTGCGATACTTTCATGCGTGATGGGCTTGCTTGCTGCAGGTGATCACATCGTTGCATCCAGGAGCTTGTTCGGTTCTACGGTTAATCTATTTAATAATATTCTGAAAAAATTTGGCATCGACACCACATTTGTATCGGCCACTGATGTTTCTTCCTGGCAAGCTGCGATTCAACCGAATACTAAACTTTTTTTTCTTGAAACTCCTTCTAATCCGTTGACGGAAATATCGGATATTGCCGCATTATCAGCCGTAGCTCGGAAGTCAGGGATCTGGCTGGCTGTCGATAATTGTTTTTGTACGCCTGTGCTACAGAAGCCTCTTGAATTGGGTGCCGATATTGTTATCCATTCTGCTACTAAATATCTGGAGGGTCAGGGTAGAGTATTGGGGGGAGCTGTATTAGGTAAGCGAGATTTGTTGATGGATGGTGGTATTTTTGGTTTCTTACGCACGGCTGGTCCTACGCTCAGTGCATTTAATGCCTGGGTGATCATGAAGGGACTTGAAACGCTAAAAGTACGCATGGAAACACATTCCACCCATGCATTGGAAATGGCACAATGGTTGGAATCTCAACCGAATGTGGTGAGAGTGTTTTATCCGGGATTGATATCACATGCTCAGTATGAGCTTGCAAAGAAACAGCAAAAAACAGGCGGAGGCGTTGTTGCTTTTGAAGTAAAGGGTGGAAAGGAAGCGGCGTGGCGGGTAATTGATTCAACACAGTTGATTTCGATAACAGCTAATCTGGGAGATACCAAAAGTACGCTAACCCACCCAGCGACTACCACGCATGCGAGAATTAGCCAAGATGCTCGTGATGCTGCAGGTATTTCTGATGGGTTGTTACGAATCGCTGTTGGATTAGAGGCTGTCCAGGATTTGCAGGGAGATCTCGCACGTGGTCTCTGATAATTGTAAGAATTAGTAGTTATTTTCTGAAAGTACAATCGGGTTTTTCAATTTTCTTTTAAGAAACACTTTATAGAAAGTGGGTTCATTTGCTTTTACTAAAAAGTTAAAAATATCCTGGTTAGACAGTTTGCCATTCTTTTGTAACAATAAAGCAGCTAATCCAGAAACATGCGCGGTAGCAAGCGAGTTTCCAGAGACAAAATCATAAGTGCCATTTGGTAATGTGGTTAAAATTTCATTTCCTGGTGCTGATACTGAAAAAATTAAATTGTCTCCCAACGTAGAGTGTAGCGAATGACTTTTGATGCTGCTTACCCCGATGACGCCCGATTGTCGTGCTGGAAATCCAGATTTACTGTCGTTTTTATCCGCTTCAGAAGCAATCACAATGATACCTTCTTGAACAGCTTTTTGGATTAACCTGGCGAGAAGCGGGTCATGCGGCCCGGTCAGGCTTAGATTCAGAATGTTCACTTTCATTTCAATAGCGGTATTGATTGCTAATGCTAACGTAAAGGTATTGCAAACCGCATCCATGTTTCCTGGTTTTAATTGCCAGCAAGCTTTTAACGAGGTAATGCGGCTATCGGGAGCAATACCTACGATTCCTTCGCCATTGTTGGCTTTAGCAGCAATCACTCCTGCTACTGCTGTGCCATGAATATCTGCAGTTAAATCTGACGATTTTTGAGTAACAAAATCTTTCCGTACTTGAATCTGGCCTTCTAAATCAGGATGCTTGGCATCTACTCCCGTATCGACAATTGCAATTGATATATTTTTTCCAGTAGTTTGATCATGTATTTTGTCGAGATTGATTCCGTGAATGTTACTTTGCAGGCGGTAATAGGTATCTGTAAAGTTATTCGCCATAATGGTAAAAGTACCCATGCTTTGGACATTACCGACCCGGTTATCTTTACTTAAGGAACTGATGATCTCGCTTATTGAATGATTTTCACTGATCAGATAAACGACACAGTGTTCACCAATCTCCTTAATAGGCCATTGAGAAAGGATCTTTAATCGATATTCATGTTCGATATTGGAAGCAATACGTTTGCTCCAGGTTGAACTATCGTATTCACCTCTACGGCGATAATATTGTTGAGATATTGATCCTACAGAAATACGATTAATGTGGCTGTCTGCATAGGTTACTAAAATAATCCGATCAGCTTGCTTGTGATCAAATAGCTGGGGGTCAATGATTAACTTCTCGTCAGCGCTTAGCGCGACAGAAGAAAACGATGATACTATCAAGAAAAAAAAGCAAATTAACAGTGCGCGGCTGGTAAGTATCATACGATCTCCTAGTCGGATGCGGATCCCTGTGTCAGCCCAGCAAAAATAACCAGATTATGATTTTGCAAACGGGTAATAGACTCGTTAATCTCCTGCATACTTGCTTGATGATTACTGATTGCAATTTCGTAAACACCGTTTCTCGATGGTCCATTGATGATATGGCCGGAAATACCGATCAGGATATCCTTTATTTGTTGTGATGTTGCGTGCTCCGAGAAAACAACTCGAGCCAAATTATTTTCTTTGCCGATTCCTTCTGGGGAAGTGGCAAGCGTACGATAAACATTTGTCGATTCGGGCATCTCAAATGGTGAGAAAATAAAAGGCACTGTTAGCATGATTATACCCGTCACTACCGCTGCATATTTAAGATAATTGAAACTAAAAAAGTTCGAGCAAAAGAACTCAACCCTTTGTATCATTTTTCTTTGCTTGCCATGCTCAGGAATAACAGAAGCTTTAGGTTGTTTATCAATACGTTGCTTTAATTGCGCAAATGAAATCTGGGCGGTTTGTTGTAGCAAGTTGACTTGATTTACTTTCTCGAATATCTGTTGCTGCTGGGTTAGCTCAATTTTGCAAGTAATACAATTCTTGGCATGAATTTTAACTCTGTGTTCTTCAGAAGTATCCAAAGAATGATTAATATACCAAGGCAAAAGCTCCCATACCTCTTGGTGTTCACTTTTATGAATCGTTTCGTTGTCGGTAAGTGACATGTTTAACTCCTGCCGTTATGATCATTATACAACCTTGTGAGAATTTTTCTTGCATGAAACATTCTTGTTTTTACCGTGTTTTCAGGACACTGCATGATTTCCGATATTTCTTGATAATGCAATCCTTGATAATAAGTCATTTCTACCACAGCACGTTGTTCGGTAGAGAGCTTGTCAAACGCAACCTCAAGCCAATTATTAATCTCAATTTCTGTTATCCAACTAGCGCTACTATCAGGAAAATAATCTTGTTCATCTGTAAATTCGTCAGATTGTTCTTCCCTGATCCAGTTCTGACGCGAGTTTTTTAACGCTTTTAAATAAGCAATTCCCAAAATCCACGTTGAAGGACGGCATACCTGATCATAGCTAGAAGCTTTTTCCCAAACAACATACATCACATCATTGATGACTTCCTCTATGCCATTTAACCGCCGTGTTACATGAAAGATAAATTGATATAGTCGATTAAAATAAATTTTATAGAGTTGTTCAAATGCTTTTTCATCACCGCTAGCAGTTTCTGCGATCAAATTCCGTTCAAGCGCATGCTGCTCTTTTGAGTGATAAGATGGTTGCGATTTTAGTTCCGATGAATCGCGCATATTGTCTGTAAAATCAATCCCCATTGCTGAGTTTATATAATAGGATATATCACTTAATTATTGTTTTGTGACCGTGTATTCCTTATGCAATGCAAATAGTTCAATTTTTTTTCGTAAATTGAAAAAAAAACTAAAACCCGAAAGTAAGGGAAAATACAATGCGATGATCCACGACATGGGGCTCAAATCCCCAATGTGGGGCAACATTGGAATGATGATGTGCTGTTTCAATACCCCCAAAATAGCGTACATCGGCACCAATATTACGAGAAAAGTGCAGCGTCATCCCAGCATTCCAATAAAGATAATTATAAGTTAACACTTTCTTTTGGTTGTTATATCCCAATAGGGCTGATAACTCTAAAGCATTGGAAATAGGGTAGCGTCCCATCACTTCAAAACTATAGGACATGTGATTTTGTTGATAACTGTTTTCTGAAAAATTGACATTAGCAGTCAATAAGTCACGAAAGTGCGTATAGAAATAAAAAAGATTGTAGTCAACTACTTGCCCGAAGATTTTGCCATCATAGATATAGCGCATCCATTCGGCATTAAAATGCCAGTCGTTTGATAGTTTATAGGCATAACCCGCATAGGGCACGAATTCCAAATTCGAGCGATCTTGATGCCCTTGATCAGCAAAATTAATAGTTGATGCATAGGTACCTACGTATAAGCCTTTGCTAAATGTATAGTCAATATTGGCTTGAAAAGCCGGCTTCCCGTCACTTTTGGAGTATCCACGCCAAATGTAATCTGTAGTACCGGTTACGCTACCACTCAATTGTGCATATGAATTGATTGAATAAACTAGAAATAGCAAAAAAACGGCATATTGAGAACTTGTTAGGTACTGTCCAAAAGTCATCTTGGGCCGTTGCGCAATAAACTGTGTTGCATTGTTGTTTGCATCAATATTTCCCCAGATTTTTTTGAATAAAAAATTGCCTTCACACAGTAGATCACACCACCAAACTATTCGAGCCAGGAAGCTCTCAGTTATAGCAATTATCATATAAAACAATTTGTTATTTGTATTTTGAATCTTCTTTTTAAGTTTCTTTAAAAAGATTTGAACCTTTCTTTGCTTTGCAGAAATAAACGACGTGTAAGAAGAGAAATAACATATTTTCTCATCATACTAAATAAAGCTTACATGTAGAAATTTGCTTGTATTCTTTTTTATGTAAATTTTTATATGTGAAATTTCACAAAAAATCAAATCCAATCAATGGAGGATCACAGTAATGAAATTAACAATAATGAAAGCATCAACAGCCTTGACTGTAGTATTCGCAATTTTCGCAACATCATTACCAGCATCGGATGCTGATGCTGCAAGTATTCTGGTTAAGTGCGAAAAACGCTCTAATCGCTCTAAAGTTTCTGTAGATGGCAATAATTTGGTACCCGGTACTTATACTGCAAAAATTATCTCTGGCGATAATACCAAACGATCTGCTCCCAAATCATCTACCGGTGATGAAGTGGAATTTGATTTTGATAGCGACGCAGGTGATGTGGCTGAAGGTGCAACACGCATCAGCCGCAACTTTATCCAAGGCGGAAAAGTTACTGGACAACTGATTAATGCTAAAGGATTTACAGTTGCCCAAACGACAAGAACCTGCACAGTGAAATAGTAGTAAAAAACATTTAATTGCCTTGACAGCCCTTAAGCACAATTTCACATCCCTCGGTTGCTTTTGGGCTGTTTTTCTTGCAAGTACTGACAGCGAATATAGACAGGTATTGTTAACAGTAATGCCTATTTTGTCTTGTGATGAATAAAAACTAAGAAAACACTAATCATAATCAAAGCCTATTCCAATTGAATAAGTTTTTTTGCGCAACACCATAATTATAAAAATGAATTCAAGTTGTTCTAATCTTAAATATACAAAACTTACTGCTCCGATTTTATCGGAAAGTAAGTCGTTTATATATTTTATACGAACACTGTTAACTCATTAGGAGGGTTATTTAATGCTTCGTTATTTTTTTAACAGGATCTTCAATGCAACAGTTTCATTATCGATACTGCTGGCCATGTCAACTGTTGGAAGCGCTTTTGCTGGCGACAATGAGATCAAATTTGAACTGACTGATAACCCAGGGCGCTGGTTCGATACAGGGGTAGCTGTCGCTGGAAATCGGTCAATTGCCATTGCTACACCAGGAGTTCGGGTTAAATTTTCTGGCAATTCAAATACCGTGCATACCAGAACCAGTTTGATTTATCCTACTGGCGCTGCGAATATGCCATTCAATACCGAGCCGACCAAAGGTGGCGATGAGGTGGTTCTAAATACACCCGGCTTATACGTTTTTACCTGCAGTATTCATCCCTATATGTTTGGTGCTGTGATTGTTGACAATCCTAATACCAGTGGTCTGGATCTGGGTTCGTCCATTAGTTTAATCAATGGTATTACGGTTCCAACCAGTAGCGATTTGGCGACACGTTTGTTGCGCACTTTCTTTATCGCAACCAATCCTGCCAATTGGCAGGATTATGCAAGCAGTGCTCCTTGGCATATTAATTATCCTAATGTCGATGTACGTGTAGATATTGGTGTAGTGAATTTACCCCAGGTTCTCAATGCGCGTTATAAAAACGATATTCCTTTGGAAGCATTGGAAAATCCTAAGATATCTGCAGTAGGGGAAGTTTGGGTTGCCACGCAGTTCGAAACGACCCAAAGAAAAAATAAACCCGGTACGGTGTCTTCTGTCGATGGCACTTCATGGAAAGTGACTCGAAAAGTAGCATTGCCATCCATACAAATGAACAATCCTCACAATATGTGGACCGACAAGAACCAGACGGTCATTTATGTCACTCAATGGTTTGACAAAAAACTGACTGTTTATGATCGTAAGACGGGTGCATTGATCCGTAATATATCGGTGGGCGAGGCACCTGCTCATGTCATGACATTGACTGACTCTGATCGCATCCATATTACTAATAATGGCGATACCCGAACAGATTCGGTGATGGAACTTAGTCCCTTGGCAACAAATGTATTACGCCGAGTTGATATTGGTCGTGGTAATCCTCATGCACATTGGATGAGTCATGACGGCAAAATGATGGTGACTCCCAATGTATTGACGGGTGATACCACACAGTACAATTTTAGGAGTAATAGCATCGAAGCGATATTACCTGTGAGTGGCCCATTGAGCCATCCTTTAGCGACCGGCATGATGCCCGATGCCAGCAAGTACTACGTGGCTAATTTATTGGATAGCACAATTACGGTAGTAGACATGAATACACATCATGTCATTAAACATATTAATCTGATCGAACATTACGATCCAATCAAAGGTACTGTTTCTGGTCCAGTTGGTGCATTACCTATCCAAACGCCGGTGTCTCCCGATGGTAAAAACATGGTAACAGCCAATACTCTGACAGGTACGATAACTATTGTCGACACCAGACCCGGTCTTGTCACGACGGATGAAATCGTGGCTATGTTGCCTTGCGATCCAGGCTGTCATGGTGTGCAATACGGGGCTAAAAAAGGCGGTGGCTATTATGCTTATGTTTCCAGTAAGTTTTCTAACCGCATGCTAGTTGTTGATCCTGATCCAAACGGTGACGGAGACCCCGCCGATGCTGCTGTGGTTGGTAAAATCGGGTTGTTTGCCAAAAGCACTACGGCTCGTGATGATGTAATCACAACCAATGCAGGTATGGGAGGGCAAGGGATATTACCGATTCCGGTAATCTATAACGGTTGGGTGCAAAATCTACCCCCATATTGGGGTAATCAGCTCACTGCAGCACAACGCAATCCAATTAAACAGTAAGTGAGTATATGACAAATATCACTGCATATCGGGTATTTGTGCCATTGTTTTTCTCGGTATGCTGTAATTTAATTGAGTTTAAATAACTAACTAGGAGCAAAAAATGAGTTCAGGAAGTGATGATTTCAATGATGACTCTCCCCAATCAGGAAGTCATAAACAATTCAAATTTACTATCAGTAATGGTGTAGTTACCCAGGTTCTCGAATTTAAAGATGGTTCGTACCAATCGAAATCAATTGATGCCGATGATATTTACACAGTTGGTGCGAATGGTGTGGTGGAACATCGTGAATTGAAGTTATTGGGAACGGAAATTACACGTTATGCTGATGCCGATGGTGACGGTGTATACAACCGGATTTCTGAACAATGGATTGGTAGTCGCTTCGTATTGAAAGATGACCTCAAGTATTCACCAACCAATGGTAATGATTTCATTGCCGTTCGTGGTGGCGAAGATTGTCATGGTGGACAGGGATCTGATGATTTTGTCATTCGTGAGGCAAATCATCTGCGAATTGGCGACTTCTTTTCTAGTGATGACGATCTGGTGTTCGATACGGGGTTGGGCTTAACTTCAAGAGATCACTTGGCTAGTTTTATCCATGAAATTCGCCAGGAAGGTGACAATTTTGTTGTGGATTTTGGCCCTGGTGTCTCTATTACGCTGGTTGGTGTGCATTCCCACCAGATTTCTTGGGATGATGTCAGCGTGCTAAGCTAATTACAGCTTATGTTCGTGTAACAGTAGCGGTTGGCAGAGGATGGTTGGTATGCAAAACTTACTCTGCTATCACGCTTACTGTTATAAAAATTCAGGTAAAAAGAGCTTTAAGCCGCAGCTAGATTATTGCAACGTTTATGATTTGATCGCTGAATGACAAGCGGTCTTCCATTCCAATTCACTCATGCTTCCAGGTTGAATTTTTTCCCACTTTTGGGGTTGATTGTAAGAGCGTACCAAGTCTCCCTTTTCCATGTTCCAACTAAAAAGGGAAAAAGACAGCATTCGCATTTGTTCTTCTTCGCAGTCGTATTCACGGCGTATTTTTTCGGACAAGAAATTAAAGCCAGAGACTTTTTGCTCAGTATTGTAATCAAAAAGTACCCACATTTTGACCCGATTGTTTGCTTTTCGAGCTGAAGTCAAGTCTACATAGGCTGTGTAGCCGTCCCTTTTCTCACTTTCACCAATTTTTTTCCATTCAGCTACTGCATGGGTGTTGGCAAAAAATAAAATCAAAACCAAAGCAAGCAAATATTTCATAATAGTTTTATCGCATTCCTCGCAGTAATAGCATTGTTAACCGATTTTACTGAACGCATCTACTCTTAATAAATTATAGTTCAACTATGTTAACGCATTTAGTGCATCTGTGTACGTTATACCAAGATCTCGCGCTACGGCAGCATGTGTCAAATGCCCGCGATAAACATTCAAACCATCACGAAAATACTTATCATCGGTAAGCGCTTTACGATAGCCTTTATTTGCAAGCGCCAGCACAAACGGCAAAGTAGCATTATTCAGAGCAAAAGTTGAAGTGCGCGCGACAGCGCCGGGCATATTGGAAACGCAATAGTGCACCACTCCATCAACAGTAAAAAACGGATTAGCCAAGGTGGTTGGCTTTGAGGTTTCAAAACAACCGCCTTGATCGATAGCTACATCAACCAATACCGAACCACGCTTCATGCGACTTACCATTTCACGATTGACCAATTTGGGTGCTGTACCGCCAGGGATCAATACCGAACCAACGACCAAATCTGCGGTGGTAACGTATTCTTCCAGCGCATCGGTGGTCGAAAATATGGTATTTAATCTTGATCCGTATAGAGAATCCAATTGCTGGAGGCGAGAGATCGACTTTTCGAGTAGTGTAACGTGTGCTTCCATGCCCATTGCAATCCTAGCCGCATTAGTTCCAACCACGCCACCACCAATGATCACGACTTGTGCGGGAGGTACGCCTGAAACGCCACCGAGTAAAATACCACGTCCACCTTGATTGAGTTCCAATGCATGCGCACCTGCTTGAATCGACATGCGACCCGCAACTTCACTCATTGGCGCCAGTAGAGGTAGCCCCCCCGATTTATCTGTGACGGTTTCATAAGCGATTGCAATACAACCAGAATTCAACAAGCCTTTTGCCTGAATTGGATCAGGTGCCAGATGTAGGTAAGTAAAAATTACTTGACCTTCACGTAACAGTGGGATCTCGGATTTTTGTGGTTCCTTAACTTTAACAATTAGATCTGCTTGTGCAAAAATTTCTTCGGGTGTGCCAACTATTTGTGCCCCAGCCTCGCGATACTTGTCATTTCCCAGGTCGATTGATAATCCGGCATTTTCTTGCACTATCACTTGATGTCCATTGGCAATTAGCTCACGTATCGTAGTGGGGGTCAGTCCTACACGAGACTCGTGAGTTTTAATTTCTTTAGGTACGCCAATAAGCATTTATTTCTCCACAGGAATGAATTGTTTTCTAGATAATTCCACCATTAATTGCGATATTTTGCCCATTTATCCATTGTGCTTTGTCACTGACAAGAAACAAAACTACCTGTGCAATGTCATCGACTTCTCCAAGTCGACCCAATGCAGCCATCGCCGACATGCGTTCGATATCTTGAATCGTCTTACCTGCACGAAATAATTCCGTATCGATCGGCCCTGGTGACACGATATTTGCAGTAATGCCGCGCACACCCATTTCCCGAGCAAAAGTTCGCGTTAATTGCTCAATCGCAGCTTTAGTCGCAGCATAGGCCCCATACTTTGGTAACATCATGCGCGTTACGGTGCTAGAAATTGTCACGACTCGACCATTGTCAGAAATCTTAGTGGAGGCTTCTCGTAAGGCGTAGAAAACACTTTTGAAATTGATATCGGTGATACGGTCAAATTCATCGTCTTGAATGTGTGTTATTTCTTTAAAAAGTAGAATTCCTGCATTGTTAATGAGCAGATCAATTGAACCAAAATGCGAAATGGATTTAGCGAAAAGCATTTTAACTGCCGTTGGATCACTGACATTGGCTTGTACTGCAATGCATTCGCCGTGGTGTTTTAGAATTTCTGCGCACACGTTATCGGCGGCTAATTGATTCTGCACATAATTAACCACCACTTTAGCACCGGCTTTAGCTAGCGCTAATGCAATTCCTGCACCGATACCCCTGGAAGCGCCGGTTACGAGTGCAACTTTGCCTTGCAGTGATTTCATTTTTTATCCGAATATATAATGGTAGCAATCAAGCTATTGCGTGGCGCCATGTTTCTTTAATAAACTTACAATACTGAAGTAACCTGCTTTTTCTGCCCAGTTAAGTGAGTGCTCGCCATTTTCATTGCGAATATTGACATTAGCACCGCGCTCCAGCAATAATTCCGCTGCTCCGTAGTGATTACCCCTGACAGCCATCATTAACGCAGTTGTACCATTCGGAGACGTTGCGTCGATATCAGCTTTGGCATCGAGCAAGAAGCGAATAATATCCAGAAATCCGTTGGTCGAAGCATAGATTAATGGATTCCATCCTGCATGATGAATTTCCGCGCCTTTTGAATAAAGCTGTTTTACCATGTCGGTGCGGCCATGATAACTGGCTAACATAATCGCTGTTTCACCATATTTGTTGCGAAGATTTGGATTTGCATTAAGCTTCAACAAAAAATTGGTTAACCTTAAGTTGTCCGTTTGTGCTGCGATCATGAGGGGTGTATAGCCTTGCTGATTGGGTTGGTCAGCATTGGCGCCACTTTTGATGGCCTCAGAAGCCAACGACAGGCTGTCTTTATCAATGGCACGAAAGAAATCGCCTTGAGCATCCGCTGCAGTATTGAGTGGTAATAAAAATGTGATTGTAGCTATTGGAATCGCCAGGAAATTAAGCTTAATGCGATTGCAATTCATTTTTGTCGAGCTTGAACAAATCAAAAAAATTGTGTGTTGTTGCGATGGCGATCTCATCTACAGTGACTTGGCGGAGTTTTGCAATCTCTTCGGCTACGTACCGTACAAATGCGGGTTGATTGGTCTTGCCACGGAAAGGCACCGGTGCCAAATAGGGGGAATCGGTTTCAATCAACATTCGGTGTAATGGAATATTCTTCGCCACTTCCTTAAGCGTCACGGCATTTTTGAAAGTCACGATACCTGAAAAGGAGATATAGAAATTCATCGCAATGGCTTGTTCGGCAACTTCCCAACTTTCGGTGAAACAGTGCATTACCCCGCCGACTTCATGCGCGCCTTCTTCTTGCATAATACGTAGTGTATCGGTTGCTGCCGAACGTGTGTGTATGATCAGCGGCTTGTTGATTTTCTTTGCTGCGCGGATATGCTGGCGGAAGCGCTCTCGCTGCCATTCCAGATCGCCTTGCAAGCGGTAATAGTCCAGACCTGTTTCACCAATAGCAATGATTTTGGGATGATCGGCTAATCCAGCCAACTCATCGGCACTGGGCTCACGTTGATCTTCATAATCAGGGTGAATGCCCACAGAAGCAAACAAGTTTTGATGCTTTTCTGCTAAAGCAAGAACGCGGGGGAAATTCGGCAAATCGACGCTGACACAAAGTGCATGCGTGACTTGATTTTCTTGCATGTTTCTTAGCAATACATCCAGGTCTTTGGCCAGATCGGGAAAGTCAAGGTGGCAATGGGAATCGATAAACATACAAAAACGAATAGCAGAGTAGTATTAGGTCAGGTTAATTTTTTGAGTTTGATTTTGACTTATTGATACATATTGCTGGCTTGTGCTCCAGTTTTGAATGCCAGCGGTGCATTATTCAGTCATTAGCAAATAAGCTAATGATACCATCCAGTCCTACATAGTCGATGGAATAAGTGGCCTGTTGTTTGACGATGGGCTTGGCATGGTATGCGATACTGACCCCCGCTTCAAGCATCATATCCAAATCATTGGCGCCATCTCCGACCGCGATCGTTTGCGTGCTGTGTATTCCGAGTTGCTGTTGTATTGTTCTGAGTTTTTCAGCTTTGCCTTGTCTGCCAAGAATCTTTCCCACTACTTTTCCAGTAAGCTTTTCATTTTGGATTTCTAATACGTTAGCGCTCGAAAAATCTAACCGTAACTTTTCTTGGATACGATCTGTAAAAAACGTAAATCCTCCCGAAATAACCATGGTTTTTATACCATGCTTATGTGCTTGCTGCAGCATTCTTTCTGCGCCCGGACTGAGCCTGACGCGCTCATCGTACACGCTTTGTAGCATGTCCTGGTGCAGGCCTCGCAGAAGGGCGGTACGACGAGTCAAGCTTTCTTCAAAGCTTATTTCGCCACGCATGGTTTGTACTGTGATTTCAGAAACTTGGGGCTTGATATGCAGCATGTCTGCGATTTCATCGATAGTTTCGATCGCAAGGAGCGTGGAATCCATATCCATCGCGATGAGTTTGAAATCAGAAAGCTTACGGGATGGATCGACGAAAGCAAAATCCAATTGCGCTTGTGCACAGTATTCTGCAATTTCTACGCTGTTTTCCGTGTGTGTGGCATGCGTTAAGCGGAAAGCTTGTCCGGTAATTCTTTCAATGCCATCGGCGAGTGATAGTTTTGCAATCGCACGTAAATCACTATTATTAACGTCTAGACCTTGGATGATAAGATTCATAAAAGACAGAATGGGTGTTGTTTAAAGCTTGAATGATGATAACAAATGGTGCCATTCGATGATGCGATTGCGACCAGAGTTTTTGGCCGCATAAAGGGCAGTGTCGGCGGCTTTTATCATATCCAGCGGAGTAAGAAAATGACTTGTGTCTGCTTCATTTGAGGCTACGCCGATTGAAGCTGTGATATTAATAATTCGATCGTCGTTGATCTTAAAGTTAATGGTTGAAATGGAATCTTTTAGGCGTGAAATGAGATTTCTTGATGCAGCTAATGTGGTTCCAGGTAAAATTAAGGCAAATTCTTCTCCACCAAAACGACTGAGTGTGTCGTCTTGGCGTATTTGTTCGAAGATCGCGCCTACTACTGCGGTAAGAAGGGCATCGCCTGCTGCATGACCGTAGCTATCATTAATTTGCTTAAAGTAATCCAAGTCGATAATGGCTATGGTAAGAGGTAATTTATATTGTGAAGATAAGTGAAATTCACGAAGCAGCGTTTCATCGAAATAGAGGCGATTATAAGCACCTGTTAACCCGTCTCGCTGCGATTTTTCTTCCAAATCCTTAATTTTTGCTAGACTATGGACCATTAATAAGTCTTTTGCTTCGGACATGACTTTTGCGGCATTCAGTGATCCATAGATGTTGATATCGAATAAATCTTCAATGGATTTTAAACCGGTTTCCATAATTTTGATGACTTCAATCAATGTTTCGCAATCCGTGCCTAACCAATTGTGGGCGGCTTCAACCACATTATCAAGCTTGTCGGCTTCTTGCGGAAAGAGAAAATAATCAGCCAGATAACGCGATGCGGCAACACAAGCTTGCAGTGTAGGTCCATGACTTTTGGGGCTAGGGTGGCTGTGGCTAGTAATGCAGCATAATGCGATATAGTCAGGAATATGCCACTTTTTAAGCAAGGCATAACCCAGTTCGTCATGCCCAAACCCAAAAGCTTTGCGCTCAGCTTTCAGTAAGGAGTCATGGTTATTATGTACCGAATAGATCGGTTCATATTCTTCGGGCATGATTGCTGAAAAAGTAAGGATGCCAATTTCATGAATCAATCCGGCAAGTAATAAGTCATCTAAAAAACTTAAGGTGAGTTTTTCTCCCAGTGCGCGACAGGCAAGCGCTGTGGTAATTGAGCGGCGCCAAAAGTGATCGTGATTAAAAGAGGCTGAATGTCCAACGCGCGATCCTTTCATCAATGAGCTACTTAATGAGAAGGAGAGTGCTATCACGATAACGGAGTGGGTGCCAAGTATGCTAACAGCTTGCCGGATATTGGTAGCAACTCGCCGAGATTTGTACAAAGGCGCATTGGCTGTTTTAAGTAATTTGGCGGAAAGCACCGGATCCATTGAAATGTATTGGCATGCAGTGCCGATATCTGCGTCAGGATCATTGGCCAGTTCGATAATTTTTACAGCAACTGCTGGCAGGCTAGGCAGCGTGGTGCAAAAATTTAGATGACTTTTTATTTTTTCATCAAGCACTTAATCATTCCTGAAACGCATGTACATGGATTAGTTAATCGGCAACAATGATCATTATAGTATAAAGGTTATTCAGATGCTTAATCTGAGCAGAATAGGAAAAAGAGGTTATTTTCCTTAGAAAGATAACTGATTGTATGTTTGATGTTATTCTTTTTAATGTTGAAGTGTTATGCTACTTATTTTGAAAAATTAGGACAATTTCATAAAGGAGTCTGAAGTGGATTTTGCAATAAAAGTCGGGACCGCTGAAAAACAACGGGGCGCATGTATGGTAGTGGGTGTTTTTGAGTCCAGGAAATTAAGTAATTCCGCAAAGATTCTGGACAAAGCTTCCCAAGGATATATTAAGAATCTACTGGCTTTGGGGGACATGGAAGGTAAAATTGGAACTTGCCTATTACTACACCATGTTCCAGGTACTTTATTTAAAAGAGTGTTATTGGTTGGATTGGGTAAGGAACAGGAATTTAATGAAAAATCCTTGCAAGGCGCGATTGGCTCGATTTTATCCACTGTGCAAAAAACAGGAATAACCGATATAGCTTTGTTTTTGTCTGATTTTTCGATGAAAAGGAGCACTAATGATTGGAAAGTTTGCCAGATCGTCCTTCAAGCAATGAGTAGCAGTTATCGATTTGATCGGCTTAAAAGTAATCCTGATCATGAAACGAGCAGCTTGCGGAAAGTGATTTGCTATATCGAGAATCGTGTTGAACTCGAAGTGTGTGAACGTGCTATGCATCAAGGACTAGCGATTGCAGAAGGAATGAATTTAGCGAAAGATTTAGGTAATTTGGCGCCAAATATTTGTACGCCTACTTATCTTGCCAAGCAGGCGAAAGATTTAGCCAAGTTGCACAAGATTAAAGCCGATGTGCTTGATGAAAAAGATATGGAAAAGCTAGGCATGGGGTCACTTTTGTCTGTTGCACAAGGTAGCCAGGAGCCGGCCAAATTGATTGTTTTGGAATATTACGGATTAGAGAAGAAAGATAATCCCTACGTACTGGTAGGAAAAGGTGTCACCTTCGATACCGGTGGAATTTCCCTTAAACCGGCAGCAGAAATGGATGAGATGAAATTCGACATGAGTGGAGCCGCTAGTGTATTGGGGACATTGCATGCTGTTGCAGCAATGAAATTACCCATTAATCTTGTCGGTATTATCCCTGCAACGGAAAATATGCCTAGTGGAAAGGCGACCAAACCGGGGGATGTGGTTACCAGCATGTCTGGGCAAACAATCGAAATTTTAAATACCGATGCGGAAGGTAGGTTGATACTTTGTGATGCGCTGACCTACGCCGAACGTTTTCATCCTAAAGCAGTGGTCGATATTGCCACCTTGACAGGGGCGTGCGTCATTGCACTCGGTAATTTTACGAGTGGATTAATGGGGAATGATGACGATTTGGCGGAAGAATTATTAGCGGCTGGTGAAAAAATTGGTGACCGCGCATGGCGGCTACCTTTATGGGATGAGTACCAAGATTTGCTGAAAAGTAATTTTGCCGATATGGCGAACATTGGTGGTCGTGCTGCTGGAACAATTTCAGCTGCATGCTTTTTGTCGCGATTTGCGAAGAAATATCGCTGGGCTCATTTAGATATTGCGGGAACTGCATGGAAATCAGGCAAGGATAAAGGCTCTACCGGACGTCCTGTCCCTTTATTATGCCAATTCTTAGTGACACAATCGCAAGTTAATAGTTAGGCGATAATGTTTTCTGATGAAATTTTGCAGAGATAATTTAAGAGTTTTAATGTGAATGGCGCAGATTTATTTTTATTCTGGTGCACGTGATAAATTAGTCACTGCTTGCCGTCTTTGCGCTAAGGCGCTTCAGCAAAATATGCGGGTACTTATTTATACACCCGATATTGCTCTGATGGAGAAGATGGATGAACTGCTGTGGACTTTCTCTGCCACTAGCTTTGTACCGCATTGCTCATCGATAGATAAAGGCAATGAAGAAATATATAGTGCGTCACCGGTGATTATTAGCAATCAAATTCATTCGGATCAGGGTTATGATGTTTTGTTGAATTTGCATGATCAATGTCCGCCATTATTTGAACAGTTTGATCGATTAATTGAAATTGCGGATCTATCCAATCAAGACAGTGAGAATGCCCGTGAGCGCTATCGCAACTATAAGCAAATGGGATTGCACATTCAGCATTATGATTTAAATGATTCGGTATTTTCTTAAAATTATTGGTTTGACATATTATTATGTTTGAAAACAATTCTTCTACAGATCTCGATGATGCGGAGATACTTGAGAAATTTAGTAATCTGCTGAATAAGTATCAAAATCAGATTGAAAGGGGGAGTAATAGCGCACAGTGCGAAAACCCCGAATCAATAGGACCTATTGGAGATCAATTAAAGTTAGACCAAAGCAATATACCAGTACTCTCAGAAATGGTCGTACTTCATCAGTCTGTTATGCAATTGCAAACTAAAAAGACCTCACCGATCCGATATGTGTTGGATGTCGCTTTAAAAGATGTGGGCATCGAAATGAATAATCTTGAACGGAATGCTTTGGCAGATGCATTGGAAACTCGTCTTGCCGAACCGAAAAAACCTGATCACCCTTAAACAAGTAGTAAGTCTTGATGCCAGTTAATGGATTGTATATTGGTTTTTCGGAGCTGCTGAGGAAAATAGATATGGTTTGGCTAAACCAAATCCTTGCACATAGTCGATACCGATTTCTTCAAGCAACTGCAGTGTTTGAATGTCTTCAACCCATTCTGCGATGGTTTCTAATTTCATGTGATGCGCAATGTGATTGATCGATTCAATCATGGCCCGATCAACGGTATCATTGCGGAGGTTTCTAATGAGCTGGCCATTGATCTTTAAGTAATCGATGGGAATATTTTTTAAATAACTAAAAGAAGATAGATTGCCACCAAAATCATCCATCGAAAAATGGCAACCTAAATTCTTGAGTGCAACAATAAACGCTACTACGCGTTGTAAATCAGCAAGCGCAATATTCTCAGTGATTTCAAAGCAAATATTCGAAGGATGAAAAGTTTGTTGATTCAGATGATTGACGACATAGTCTAGAAAATTTTCATTACTAAGGGCGTGTGCGGATAGATTGATAACATACATTCCTCTAGATTGTTGCTTAAGTCGGGTATTGATGAGTTTCAGCGATTCTTTGATGACCCAACGGTCAATTTCTACCATTTGATGATAGCGTTCTGCTATAGGCAAAAAAGAATTCGGTAGAATTAATTGATTTTTCTCACCATATAGCCGCACTAAAATCTCGCCATGTTCCTTCAGATTGCTGGAATGAGAAATGGCAACAATCGGTTGAAAGTAAAGGCATAAATGCTGATTCACTATGGCGCTCTGAATACGTGGCAACCATTGAGCTTCATCATTGTCCTGTGCTGTAAAATCTTTTTCACGATAGATTTGCACTTGATTGCGGCCTTGGTTTTTGGCAACCATACAGGCATTGTCAGCCGCATGCAAAACATCTTCTAATACTTGGTTGGCACGATTAATTGAGTAGAGGCCGATACTGACACCAATGGAAAAAGTTTTATCGTGCCATTGAAAACGAAAATCTTGTACTAATTCGCGTAAAGTATTTGCAACTTGTAAAGCTTCTTCTTCAGGGCAGTGTTCTAAAATAACACCGAACTCATCACCACCGAGACGTGCAAGTGTGTCTCTGGTGCGTAATTTAGAATTTAATAGCGCGGTGACTTGTCGTAATAAATCATCGCCTGCACCGTGTCCGCAGGTGTCATTGATGATCTTGAATTGATCCAAATCTAAAAATAGCAATGTATGAACATCATGTCGACGAAATGTTTTGAGTATTTTTCTTAAGCGTTTCTCAAATTCATTGCGATTTAATAAACCGGTTAGGGAGTCATGTGTAGCTTGATAAGTAAGTTTATCGGTCAGTTTACGTTGTTCAGTTACATCGCGAAAAATCAATACGCTGCCGATGATTTGGTTTTGGTGGTTACGTATCGGCGCTACCGAGTAATCAATGATGAATTCATGTTTGTCTCTACGTGTCAGTATACATTCCCGATTTTTCTTGGATTTACCAACGCTGACTGGAGGTAAATCAATATGGAGTGGGTTTTCAATAATATTCTGATTGATGATATCTTTAACTCGAAAGATCTCTTGTATCGGAATACCGTGAACTTTATCGCTATTCCAGCCGGTGTATATTTCTGCGATTGGATTGAGATAGGTGATTCGATCCATTGCATCGGTTGTGATGACGGCATCGCCAATACTGGCTAAAGTAACTTGGAACAATTCTTTTTCGCGGTACAGGCGGTCATTTGATAAGGCCAATTCTGTTGTCCGCTCTAAAATGCGTTGTTCGAGTTCAAGTTTTGCGGTTTGTAATGCGCGTTGCGTAAGGTTCTTTTCGGTAATTTGGCTTTGTAATTCCAAATTTACGGTATTCTGTAAGTTATGTGCTTCTTGTAAATGATTAATCAAATCATGATTTTCAAATCTAAGATTTAGTGAATCAATGATAGTCTGATGCAGGCGGCGTGAGATGCGCCACATCAAAAAAGTAAAAAGTAGGAATGTAGCGCCAATTATGATGTGGTTCTGACCTGGATGAGTGAATATACGATAGGTATAAGGTGCAATAGCAGGAATTGTAAATAGCGCAAAGGCGCCGGGATATGAAGATAAAACTGCCATCCCACCTGCAATCATCCCTCCTAGGATGTAGGCAAGAAATAACTGATACTGCATATTATCTGAAATAAAGAAAGCTCCGCCGGCGGCACCCCAAAGAATTCCAGATAGGCCTATACCAACGAGAAAATAATTGCCCCACTGAAGAGATGTTTCATTATTAAGGTTCTTGCGAAAATAGGTAACTGTCAGTAAGAATCTAGCGAAAGTTAGTAAACAGATCGCGGCAAACCAACTCAGTAGTATCGGTTGAGAAATATGACTCCATAAAATGAGAATGCAGGCAAAAGATACCAATAACGAGGCTATTAGTGCTTTATTTGTTTGAAAATAGAGTAACTTGATTTGTTCCGCAAGCAATGCAGTGGAACGATTGGATTGATCAGATAAGTGATTTTTATCCAGGTGATTTAGATCTGATCGTTTTTCGTCAATCTTCATTTCAAGACTGGATTGAATTTATATGATACTTCCCGTAGGAATCTAAATTATACTTAATTGGTGGAAATTTCTTTCGAATCATTTGATTGAGCGTTGAAACAGTTATCGCACCGATTGCATAATCAGATTATACTCGTAGAAAAATAGATAATAAAAAAAACACTGACCTTTCTTCATGAGGGAGCGTTAAATTTTTATTAGGGATAGCAATGATTCAATTGCGCGGCGTCATTAAATATTCTTGGCAAAGAATATTTAATTTCCTGGGATTTGTTTTGTTTTGGCTCGTAATGCCGGCATTGGGTGGCGGAATTGCGTTGATGGAGCAAAGTGTTAAGGAAATGGGACAAGCGTTTTCTGGTGCACCGACTAATTTTGGTGATGCTAGTATGGTGTTTTTTAATCCTGCTGCGATGAATCGAAGCGAAGGTAGGTTACTTTCGGTTGCGGGCTATGTGATTGCGCCATCAGTTAATTTTCATAATGAGAATTCACATTTTGGTTCTGCTTCTCGTGGTTTTCCGTTATTAGGTAATGATGGTGGAAATGCCGGGAATTGGGCTTTTATTCCCAATGTGTATTATGTGCATCCGCTGACTAATCGGATAACGCTTGGGTTGGGGGTCAATACGCTATTTGGTATGAAAAATAGCTACAATTCGGATTGGAAAGGGCGATATCAGGGGTTAGATTCCGAACTGAGGCACATTAATTTTAATCCTTCAGTTGCGTATAGTGTGACAAAAGATTTTTCACTGGGTGCTGGTTTTAATGTGCAATACATGCAAACGACTTTAACCAACGCGCTAGATTTTGGTGCAATGTGCGGGCAATCCAGAAATCCTTCTGAGTGTTTCAATCAAGGCGTATTGCCACAACTCAATGATGGACATGTTTCTTTGAAAGGCGATAGTGTTGGTTTTGGTTATAACTTTGGCGCTTTCTATGCGCTCACTCAAAATCTGCACCTGGGTGCTAGTTATCGTTCCCGAGTAATGCATGATGTGTATAGCAAGGTAGATTTTTCGGTTCCGGATAATGCCGTGATATTTACACGGGGAAGTCAGTATATTGATACTCACGCACAAACTTCCGTAACATTGCCAGATAATGTGTTATTTGGTTTTTCCTATCGCGTTACACCACGTTGGACTTTGTCAGCCGATGCTTTGTGGACTCATTGGAGTTTAATACGTGAGCTGAGGACAGATTTTACATCGTCACAGCGGGACGATACACTAACATTAAACTGGCGTGATACTTGGCGTTATGCATTTGGCGCTAATTATCAATCAGAATCAAATAAATGGGCGTTACGCAGTGGTTTTGCATATGATCAAAGTCCGGTTTCCGGAGCACAATTTCGATCTCCTAGAATTCCAGATGGTAATCGCTATTGGTTAACCTTCGGTTTTACTTACGCGCTTTCTCAAAATATTTATGTGCATGGTGCTTATGCCCATTTATTTGTAGAGGACTTGGCAATAAATAGGCAAGGTGTAAGTGCGGATACTTTGGTTGGTCACTATTCAGAGCAATTCAATATCGGCGGTTTGCAGCTTGATTGGCGTTTTTAGTAATCGATGCCGATTGCAAGGCCATGTTTTGTTAACAAGAGTCTAATTATGACGCTGGGTAATGCATTGGTCGGAATTATTGCTGGTGGTGTGATTTTACTGATAATAATATCCATCCAGAAAATTACGCGCAAAGAATCACCTACTTCTGCATTGATATAAGCGGACTTGCTTTACAGGCTGTTGAGAAAGCTATTTGCGTTGCCGTTGCGGTGCTTAAAAAGGTTCAAAATATTTATGCGTTAAGCATGAAACAATGTTTTCGCCCATTTTATCTTGCACCGGCTGCATTGGATGCGTTTTTCAACAGCCCATTAAAACATCTAAAATTAGAACAGTTTTTTGATTTTGTCGAGTAAGCTAGTGGCATCTGTAGATTTGATATCTAACAATTTACCGTCACTGCTGAATTTATCGACTAAATCGGGAATAGCTTTTGCAAGCATTTCTTTTGCTTCAGTAATCTCCAATTTTAAAGAGTTTGCAAAAGCTTTTAATTTTTCGGTATCAAAAACTTCATCAATGTGTTCAGCAGTAATAGGCTTGTTTTCTCCATTGCTCAACCAAGATGAAACTGTATCGGATAAATTCGCTTTTTTAAATTTTTCTACCAAACCATTTAGATCGAGTGAATCTGAAGTTTCAGAAACTAAACTTTTAAATGCATTAGCAACATCTTGTGCATCAATCTTACCGTCATTGTTAGTATCCGTAACAAATTTACTGGCAATCTTTTCAAAAAGATCCATATTCGTATTCCTTTTCGATAAAAATTTCTTTATTTCTTATTGTTATAAAAAATCTAATTTCTTCAATGTGAAGTCATTAAATATATAGCACTATAAGCAGCTCAAACCGCGGAAACTGATTGAGCTGTTGGCTAGTTTATCACAACCAATTCTGCTTGGTAATATCGGGTAAAAACGAATGATCATTGTATTCAATGGGATAGATTGTGGTGTTGTGATGGGCGCTTAAATAATCGAACGCTTATCGTATTATTTAGAATAGCAAAGGTTTGTGATCGTGACGAAATTTTCTACCGATAAATTCTCCGCGCGCATCTTTGAATCAATGCCTATGCTATTGAAATCATCAGTAGTCAAATATTGCTGAAGCGTGTTTCTCAATGTTTTTCGGCGTTGAGAAAATGCAGCCAAGACAATTTGCGAGAGTAATGTTTCATCATGCGCGCTTTTATTTTTTTTCGGTCGAGGGATCATTTCGATGATGGCGGAGTGGACTTTGGGGACTGGTGAGAATGATTGCGGTAAGACATTAAACATATGCGTCATATTAAAGTGATATTGCATCATAACTGAAAGGCGACCGTAGTCCGATGTGCCCGGTTTTGCAGTTAAGCGCTGTACCACCTCTTTTTGTAGCATGAAATGCATATCGAAAATGTTTTCTGAATATTGGCTCAGGTAGAATAGCAAAGGCGTCGAAATGTTATAAGGCAAGTTTCCAACGATGCGGAGCTGGTTGCCTAGAGATAAAAAATCAAACTTAAGCGCATCGGTTGCATAAATGGTCAGCTTGTCCGGAGAAAATAGTGTTTTGAGTTGCGCAACGATATCACGATCAATTTCGATGACGGTTAGATGCTCAAGCTGTTGCAGCAGTGGCTTGGTCAGCGCGCCTAACCCTGGGCCAATCTCAATCACACGATCGTCTTTTTGTGGGCTAATCTCGGCAATGATTTTGGCGATGATGTATGGGTCGATCAGGAAATTCTGACCAAAACGTTTGCGCGGGATATGCCGCATATTTAAGCAAACTGAATATTGGTAAGTTCGATGGCCATATTGATCGCAGCGATTAAACTGCTATGGTGCGCTTGTCCTGTTCCGGCTAAATTCAAGGCTGTGCCATGATCTACTGATGTGCGGATAATCGGGAGCCCTAAAGTGACGTTAATGCCACCGCCAAAACTTGCGTGTTTGAGTACCGGTAATCCTTGATCATGGTACATGGTAAAAATGCAGTCATATTGACTCAGTTGTGTGGGATTGAAGAGTGTATCTGCAGGAATGGGACCGATCAAATGCATCCCTTCGGTATTTAATTTCTCGATTACCGGGATGATGATATCAATTTCTTCGCGGCCCAAATGACCTGATTCCCCTGCATGTGGGTTGAGTCCTGCGACAGCAATGCATGGTTTGCTGATTTTAAAGCGATTAATCAAGTCCTGATGAATAATGCGCAGTTTGTTTTCGATGAGTTGGGGCGTAATCGCAGCCGCTACCTCTTTGAGAGGAATGTGGGTGGTTGCAATCGTGACACGCATATTGCCACCTACTAGCATCATTACGACTGGGCTGTGCGTAGCCTCCGCTAAATATTCGGTATGCCCAGTAAACGCAATGCCGGCATCATTGATGATACCTTTATGAACAGGGGCGGTTACCATGGCATCGAATTGCCCTGATTGGCATCCCGCGATTGCGATATCGAGTGTTTTTATTACGTATTGCGCATTGCGCGAATTTAACTTTCCCGGTAATGCGGGCTGTGACAATGGCGTGTGCAATACATTTAAGCTGCCTGGCTTGTGTATATCTTGGCAATGAATAGAAGCATCTTGAATTTGTATCGGTAACTTAAGTTGCTGTGCACGATTTGTTAGTAATTCTCGATCTGCGATAATTACTAACTTGCATGCGATGGACTGCTGCGCAATTTGTATGCATAAATCGGGGCCGATACCGGCAGGTTCACCCGCAGTCAAAGCCAACGTTGGTAATAACTGGTTTGATCTCACTAATCGTCGTCTTCCAGGCGTAATTCGATATATGCTTGATCGCGTAGTTGTGTTATCCATTCTTGAATGACTACATCGGATTTTCGCGCACGTATCGCTTGTCGAGCTGCTTGCTTGCGTCGCTCGATGCTGATGTCTTGATTACGGCGTTCGATTACTTGAATCAAATGCCAACCAAATTGTGATTTAACCGGCTCACTGACTTGACCTGGTGCCAGAGCATTCATAGCTTGTTCAAAAGCGGGTACGGTGTCACCCGGAGATAGCCAGCCAAGATTTCCACCAGTGCTATTACTCGCATCTTCCGAGTAAAGCTTGGCAAGCTCTTCAAAATTCTCACCCTTATCAAGGCGTTCTTTTAGTTTGACAATTTTAAGCTTGGCGTCAGAATCAGAAGTCAATTCATTGATTTTAACTAATATGTGTCGTGCTTGTGTTTGATCTATAACTACCGTGGGCACTTCTTGTAGACGGCGATCTATCAGTTTAAAGATATGAAAGCCAGCTGGGCTTTGGATGATCTGCGTCAAATCACCTGGTTGAAGTGTGCCCAGCAGTTCAGCGAACTGTGGACCTAATTGTGATGCAGGTCGCCATTCCACAATCCCACCTTGTGCTGCATCAGCCGCATCGGAAAATTCCGACGCTACTTTGGAAAAGTCGATACCTTCTTTTAATTTTGCATAGGCTAAATCTGCACGTTCTTTTTTTTGTTGAATTTGTGCAGTGTTCATGTTTTCCGCTATTGCTACCAAGATATGCCCAAGGCGGTATTCATCACTACCAATCGATGAGGTGTCTTGTGTTCGGAGAAAATTCTCAACTTCTCCATCAGTAACATTGACTTGTGCTTTTGTTTCTCGGTCTCTGAGGCGTGAAATAATCATTTCATCACGTATTTCTTGCCGAAATTTTTCCATGCCAATACCATCTTTCTCGAGTACGCTTGAGAACTCAGATAAAGTCATTTTATTTTCATCGGCAATCCGATTGACTGTCTCATCGACTTCATTGTCGTTGATGTCTAATCCTATTTCTTTCGCGTGTTGCAGTTGAATGCGCTTGGTAATGATAGTTTCGAGAACCTGGTTATGAAGTGGCTTAGGGTCATCAGGTATTTGAACTCCTTGCGATTGCAACCGTTTAGTGGCGGTTTTGATAGCTTCTGTAAGTTCTTTCTCGGTAATGACATCTTCATTGACTACTGCAATGATGCGATTAAGAGATTTACTGATCTGTGTGTCGGTAGGAATAGCTTGTGTGACGGGCTCGGAAAGAGGATCTTCTGCACTTGCCAAATGGGGCACTAACAATGCGACCAATAGAAGAATATGAAAATGTTTTCTTTGATGCATGTTTGATGGTGCTGGATAAATAAGCTTAATAAGAACGTGCCATTTAATTAATAAATGCTGGTATAACCAGGAATGGTATTTTGCAACACCTGTAACGGATTGTTGCCGATACCCATCAAACCTTTCAATTCTAGCTGCACAAAAAATGCTGTGGTGGTAGTTTGTGTTGCGGTTGTTATGCGTTGCATGACAACGCGAAAAGCCCAGCAACACGAGTTATATTCAATGCCGGCAAGCCCAGCCAGAATCCTGTCGTCTTTCAGCGAGTAGTTGATGCGTGCGACGCCGTGCCAACCACCAACGATAGGCCATTGAAGTGATGAATCAACTTGTTCCAAAACATTACGTGTATACCGATAACCAAAATTGAGAACTTTTCCTGGTTCGGGTTGATAACTTAGACCTGAACGAATTTTCTCAATTTCTAGCCCCTTTTCGTTCATCTGGATATTAGAATCAGTACTCAGCTGTGGTGTTAATCGTCCAGAAACAGCAGCAACAAAATCAGATTTTCCACTTGTGACCTGGGGGTCCAAAAATTTTACTTTAGGGTCATTAAAATTAAATACTTGGCCAACAGCGAGCCTGAGTCGTTCAATACCGGTTTCTTGTTCCACAAAACGAGATGTTAATGCCGCCGTCAAACGGTTTGCATCATTAATACGATCGCTTCCACTGAAGCGGTTTTCTTGCAGTATTTGCGCGAAATTAAAGTCATTAATTGCAGAATCAAAGACGGGAAGATGATTTTGATTGCGGTAGGGAACATACGCATAGAATAATCGTGGTTCCAGCGTTTGCGTAAATTTGGTGCCACTCATTTGAGTTAATCGCTCAAACGTTGTTCCACTGTCTATGCTGAAAATAGGCAGAGCGCGATCATGATTTTGTCCCTTATCTTCATGACCTTGAACGGCATTCGACAAGCTGTAATGCGTGTAGTGGAAGCCAACTTTGGGTGTGATGTAACCATATTCATTTCGTAGCGGCATGCTGACGTACGGGTTAATTACGAAGCGGTGTCCATCGGGTAGAAATTTGGTGTCGGGCACCGTTCGCAATGCATGATGATGAAAATTTCCCCAACTGCTATTCAAGCCAAACTCAAGTAAACCGCCAAAAGCGGGTTTATTAATGTCTAATGATACGTAAGGTAGGCGTGAATAGGGTGCGGTAAATAACTGTAATCGATCCTGAATGGTTTGAAAACGCTGAACCAGTGCATTGAAACTGACCGTACCATCAAGACCTAAACGACCATTATAGGATGTGGCCGCCATTTGAGAAAGGTTGGTTAAACTGGTTTGAGAAAGGTTGGGTGTTAATTCACGAAAATATCGATCATCGGAAACCCGATTGTAGTTAAGTATTCCTTGCCAGCCTTTGCCAAAGTTTTGCGTGTGCGTAAATAAAATGCCCCAGCGTGTTTTGTTGGTATTGATATCCGTCGGGAGAATGTCAAAAAGCAAATTTCCATTCATTTTTTCTCCCATATAGCGCAGCTCATTGCTTAGCATAAAGCCACGCATAGTCATTACGCGGGGTGCTATGGTTGCGTCGATATTGGGTGCAATATTCAAATAAATAGGCAGCGCCGTATCAAACCCGGTGTGAACGTTATAACCCAATAAGGGGGCTAACAAACCTGTTTTACGTTTACCACTATAAGAAAAGTCCAGCCATGGAGAATATAGGATCGGCGTGTCCTTGAACATAATACTAACGTTACGAGCTGTGCCGACTTCATTTTTATTATCAATTTTTAAATCACTCGCACGAATGTACCAATCGTGATTGCCTTCGGGGCAGGTGGTATAACTGGTTTTTTCGATGCGGTAGTGATCCTTGCCTTCAAAGAACAGCATCTCTCCAGATCCACGACCTTTACCGTTTTTTAAGTAGTATTTGGGTTCGGACATCTGTCCTTCATTGGTTTGCAAGTTGAGTTTAAGATGATCGCCTTTAATGATTTCCTTAACTCTATCTAAATGGATGTTCCCTTCAACTTCGGTTTCTTCCGTATTTTGAAAATATTTCATGCGATCAGCAACTAAGATGTTGTCACCATGTCGCAATTCAGCATTTCCGCTCGCTTCTACCTCTTGTTTGTAATATCCGGTAATATTGTCTGCTTCGATATAAACCGGTTTTTTTTGTGGTTTAATGATCGCTTTTGATTTTTCATCCGATTCGGAAGACTGAACGGGCGGCAGTTCGTCACTTAATCCAGTCAGTGGAAGCAGGCACAATAACAGCAAAACGCAACTATTCTGGAAAAGCTGCCTATTGAAGAATACAGAGAAGATAGGGCAGCAATCAGATAGGTTTTCAGACTTGAGCAAAGTAATTTTTCCTAATCCTGTTTTACTTTTAATCAAGGGGTTTTATATCAGCGACTGAACAATTACACATTTGAGATGGAGTCCATCTAATACCTTTATGAGCTGGGGAGAGTACATCAAAATTGATTCGCATTCTAATTGTGGCAATTAACGATTATTATAATTATAAATCTATATGCATTCATTAGGATATTGTTTATTTGTACTCACTAATTATTAAGTTGTTTCTCTTTTGACGAATCGTCAGTTTTTCAACCATCAATGCCTAAGACTAATCGCGTTATTGCATACCTATGTTTGATATGGAATCAATTTTTTCTGAGGGTGGGGTTCTCTCAAGTTACATCAATGAATTTCACGTGCGCCGTCAACAATTGGAAATGGCGAATGCTATTGCCAACGCGATTAACAAGCGGCAAATTCTGGTAGCAGAAGCGGGTACAGGAACAGGGAAAACACTTGCTTATCTAGTTCCTGCTTTGCTTAATGGCGGCAAAGTGATTATCTCCACAGGAACCAAAACACTACAAGACCAGCTTTTCAGAAGAGATATTCCAAGCGTACGATCAGCACTAAAAATACCAGTTACGATTGCTTTGTTGAAAGGTCGTGCTAATTATATCTGTCACTATCATTTGGAAAAGAGCTTACAGGATGATCGCATCAGTTTTACGGCGCGTGAAGATATTCGATACTTGCAGTCCATCGAGCGTTATGCGCGTGTTAGCCAGACTGGTGATAAGAGTGAATTAAGTGAGATTCCAGAAAATGCCTCGATATGGCAAATGGTAACTTCAACGCGAGACAATTGCCTCGGTGCAGAATGCCCGAACTTCAAGGATTGTTTTGTCATGGAGGCACGAAAGCAAGCATTATTAGCAGATGTCGTAGTGGTCAATCATCATTTATTCTTTGCGGATGTGATGTTGCGCGATGAAGGCTTGAATGAATTGCTGCCAGCCTGCAATACAGTTATTTTTGATGAAGCGCATCAATTACCAGAAACCGCCAGTCTATTTTTTGGCGAATCGGTTAGTACAGGTCAATTATTAGAATTGGTACGTGACACTAAAATTGAAGCTGTTGAAGCAGCGAGAGATTTTCAAGCGCTTCCACTGGTTAACGCTGCTTTTGAAAAAAGCGTACGCGATTTTCGTTTAGCAATTCCGGAAGAAAACATCCGCCTATCACAGTCGATGATAGGAAAAAATGAGCGTTTCAAACATACGCTTAATGACGTTATTGATCAATTGCTTGAATTGGTTAAGCTTCTGGAAAGTCAAGCCGAACGCTCAGAAGGATTGAAGAATTGCTGGCAGCGTGCAGCCGATCATTTGCATTTTATACAACGGTGGCGCGACGAACAGTCATCACAAAACGAAATACGCTGGGTTGAGATTTTTCATCAGGCATTACAGTTAAACATAACGCCATTATCCGTTGCGGATATTTTCCAAAAGCAACTCAGCGCGACGGCAAGAGCTTGGATTTTTGTTTCCGCTACCTTATCGGTTAAGCAGAATTTTACACATTACACTGCAGAAATGGGTCTGGCTTCAGCGCAAACCGCATACTGGGAGAGTCCTTACAATTACCCCGAACAAGCGCTGTTGTATGTGCCAACTGGATTGCCAGAACCTAATCATCCAAACTATATCGATCAAGTGGTTCAATCGGCCTTGCCAGTATTGCGTGCCAGCAGCGGCCGGGCTTTCTTTTTGTGTACCAGTTTGCGTGCGATGCAGCGTATTTATGAGTTACTGCAAACTGCTGAAGCATTAGATTACCCTTTGTTGTTGCAGGGCCAAGGCTCGCGTTCTTATATTTTAGAGAAATTTAGGGAGTTGAAGAACGCTATCCTGATCGGCAGCCAGTCTTTTTGGGAGGGCGTTGATGTACGGGGGGAAGCGCTTTCATTAGTCATTATTGACAAATTACCCTTTGCACCGCCTGATGATCCCGTATTATCAGCTCGAATTGAAAAAATTAATCTTGAAGGGCGAAACGCTTTTATTGAATACCAATTGCCGCGTGCGGTGATTAATTTAAAGCAAGGTGCTGGGCGTTTGATTCGGGATGAAACGGATCGGGGCGTGTTGATGATTTGTGATCCTCGTTTGATTACCAAAGCCTACGGTAAACAGATCTGGCAGAGCTTGCCACCCATGAGGCGTACACGCGAATTATCAGAAATTGAGAATTTTTTTGCTAAAAGGTGATTGTGTTACCATCATGGCTATTTAATGGGGCTGTTGGCAGATTAAACGGGAATAATTCGAATACTGTGATGAATCAGAAAAATATACTTCAAAAAAGAAAGTTAATGCTGAATATGCTAAGCCTATTAGGGTTGCTGCTTTCTGTTGCTTCTGCGACCTATGCGCAGCAGCATCCTTTAGCAGGGGGTGGCAGCGCTAAGGGTTTTATTGTGGCGGGCGCGTTGAATACGGGAAGAATGCATCAATTTATTGAGCGATGTGGGGCTTCAAATGATGTATTAGTCGCATACAAAGCAAATTTTGATGAGAATATGGCGGGTGGTGAGAAAACCTATCGTGAGCTTGGGATCGATATTCAAGCTGAATTTGATAAGGGACGAGGGGAAGGGGATAGTGAGTTTGCCAAAATTGTCCATGATCAGAACCGCGATGCAATGTGTCACGAAGCCATTAGGGCTGTTACACAATTGGTTAATAAAAGCAAAAAATAAAAGTAAAAAACTCTGTTGATGTTTTTTATCTTATTAAAAATGCTTAAGGAAACGAAACCGAATGAAAGCAACAATTACTGAGCTTTTGAATAGAATTCCGGGTAAAGCGAGCGCCGAATGGCCGATGGGCGAACCGTTTGCGCTGGCATTTGCCCATGGTTCCATGTCTGTTGAGATTTATACCCCGAAAGAAACCGATATCCAAACGCCCCATGATCAGGATGAGTTATATTTTATTCATTCTGGCCAGGGTGAATTGGTGATTGCTGGCGAGAGGCATTCATTTGCACCGGGCATGGTGTTTTTTGTTGCAGCACATGTTGAGCATCGGTTTGAAAATTTTTCTTCCGATTTCATTACATGGGTAGTTTTTTGGGGACCTAAGGGTGGAGAATAGCTTCGATCGATAAACGGATTCCTAGATTCCTGATTACTTACTAACTTTGCTATGATTATTTTGTTATACGGTTACAAAAAATGTACAACTTGCCGCAAAGCCGAGCAACATTTACAACGAAATAATTTAGCATACGAATTTATCGATATTACTGAAAATCCGCCCAATGCGACCCAGTTGGCTAGGATCTCAGATCTGGCCGATGTATTGCCGCAAAAAATGTTCAACACCAGCGGTGAACAGTATCGCCAGCTCAATATTAAACAAATGCTCCCTACGCTGACCTATCAAGAAATGTTGAGTTTGCTAGAAACGAATGGCCGTTTGATCAAACGGCCATTATTGACGGATGGGAAGCGTGCAACGGTAGGTTTCAATGCGGAACAATTTTTAGCGACATGGAAATAATGATTTTCCACGCCTTGTTAGTTCGCTTTTCCTAGAAGATTGTTGGCAGTATCGAGCGCTTTACGCTATATTCCTAATCAAGATAATTATCAGCAAAACGACATGTACTGTGATGTATGTGTGGCGAATGCTCTATTCATAGATTCCGATGCAGTAGAGACCCGTTCAATAACCGAATCAAGCAGGAGAAGCGAAATTGAATAATCAACGCTTTATTATCCGAAAGGTGGCCGTATTAGGCGCTGGTGTCATGGGTGCGCAAATCGCTGCACACTTGGTCAATGCCAATATTGAAACGCTATTGTTTGAATTGCCGGGAGATGAAAAAACCCCGAATGCCAATGTACTCAAGGCGATAGAAAAACTGAACAAGCAAGAACCCGCGCCTTTATCGATCAAAAGCAAAGCAACGTTCATTCGTCCTGCCAATTATGAGCAACATTTGGGATTGCTGAAAGAGTGCGATTTGGTGATAGAAGCGATTGCCGAACGCATGGATTGGAAACGTGATTTATATGCTAAAGTCGCGCCCCATTTAGGCGAACAAACCATCTTTGCGTCCAACACTTCGGGACTTTCAATCAACCAATTGGCTGAAGCTTTCCCAGAAACATTGCGGCATCGTTTTTGTGGCGTGCATTTTTTTAATCCGCCGCGTTATATGCATTTGGTGGAACTCATTCCATGTCAGTCGAGTGATGCCATGATGCTGGATCACTTGGAAGCTTTTCTGGTGACTTACCTCGGGAAAGGCATTGTTCGCGCGAAAGACACGCCCAATTTTATTGCGAACCGCATTGGTGTGTTTTCATTATTGGCGACTATGCATCATGCGAAAGAATTTGGTTTTGGCTTCGATGTGGTGGATGCGTTGACCGGTACTTTGATCGGGCGACCGAAAAGCGCTACGTTTCGTACCGCTGATGTGGTTGGGCTCGATACTTTGGCGCATGTGGTTAATACCATGCGCGATACCCTATCGGATGATCCCTGGCACCGTTATTTCAAAGTACCCGATTGGATGCAAGGCTTAATTGATTCCGGTGCGCTGGGGGAAAAGGTTAAGCGCGGTGTTTATCAAAAAATAAACGGTGAGATTCATGTGCTTGATTTAGCCACACAAAGCTATCGATTATCGGCAGGCAAAGTGGATGAAGATATCAAGCAGTTGTTGAAATTTAGTGATCCGGTAGAAAAATTTATTGTGTTACGTACTGCTGAGAAGCAACAGGCTCAATTTCTTTGGGCGGTTTTCCGGGATTTATTCCACTACTGTGCTGTACAACTAGAGGACATCGCGGACAACGCCAGAGATCTCGATTTGGCGGTGAGGTGGGGATTTGGTTGGAACCAAGGGCCTTTTGAAATATGGCAAGCAGCAGGTTGGAAACAACTGGTTGAATGGATTGAGCAAGATATCGCTTCGGTCAAAAGCATGAGCTCTGAACCGTTACCGCAATGGGTGCATAAGATCGCGCAAAGCAGCACGCAAAGCATACATACCCCGCAAGGCTCTTATGCACCGGCTTTCGATCAGTTGCAGCCTCGTTCAAGATTACCGGTTTATCGGCGTCAGCTTTATCCGGATCGTCTTATCGGGGAAACAGCGGAGTACGGTAAAACGATTTTTGAAAATGACGCAATTCGAATGTGGCATTTGGATGATGACGATCAAGTTGCCATTCTGAGCTTCAACACCAAAATGCATACCATTGGCATTGAAGTATTGCAAAGTGTGCAACAAGCCATTCTAGAGGCTGAAAAGAACTGGCGTGCTTTAGTGATCTGGCAAACGGAGCTGCCATTTTCTGCGGGTGCTAATTTGCAGAAAGCCACTGAAAAACCGAAACCATCAGGTCATCGGCCCGCGCCGCCATCTGCGTTCCAGCAATTTCTCAGAAAATTTATGAAAACTACTCAGGCGACGGTACTAAAAGCCGCGCGTGAGTTAGATCTGGCAGATGCACTGATGGCCAGTAAGCTGGCTGAAGTTAATCACATGATTCAGCAGTTCCAGCAAACATCGCAAGCGTTGCGCTATTCTATGATCCCAACTGTTGCAGCCGTTGATGGATTGGCTTTGGGAGGCGGGTGCGAATTTGTCATGCATTGCGACCGTGCCGTGGCAACGCTGGAAAGTTATATCGGCCTAGTTGAGGCAGGTGTTGGTTTATTGCCAGCCGGTGGTGGATGTAAGGAATTTGCCCTTAAGGCTGCACGGAATGCAAAGGATGGCGACCCTTTTCCATTGTTAAAACACTATTTTCAAACGGTAGCGATGGCCGAATTAGCGAAAAGCGCAGAGCAAGCAAAAGAATTTGAATATTTACGTCGTGCCGATACTATCGTGATGAATCGTTTTGAATTGCTACATGTTGCCAAAGCGCAAGCGCTAGCAATGGCAGAAGCTGGTTATCGTCCACCATTACGTGCACGCGAAATCCCGGTCGCAGGCAGTACTGGCATTGCAACCATTCAAGCGCAGCTCGTTAACCTACTCGAAGGCCAGTTTATTTCCGAACACGATTATTTAATCGGTAAAAAAATTGCGCAGGTCATGTGTGGCGGTGATTTGACGCCTGGCAGCTTGGTGGATGAAGATTGGTTTCTTGAGTTGGAGCGCGCTGCTTTCATGGAGCTGATAGCGACCGAGAAAACACAGCAGCGCATCGAACATACCCTCAAAACCGGAAAACCATTAAGAAATTGATTAATCTTCCCGATTCACGGAGACTTTCATGAGCAAACAAACTGAAGAAGCCTATATCGTAGCTGCTACTCGTACGCCGGTTGGTAAAGCGCCGCGAGGTATGTTTAAAAATGTACGTCCGGACGATATGCTGGTGCATGTGTTGCAAGCAGTCATGAAGCAATGTGAAGGGCTCGATCCGGCTGCAATTGATGATGTGATTGCCGGTTGTGCCATGCCGGAGGCTGAGCAAGGAATTAATGTCGCGCGTGTTGCATTATTGCTGGCCGGTTTCCCGGATAGCGTTTCAGGTATGACCATTAACCGATTCTGTGCTTCGGGTTTGCAATCGGTGGCTTTAGCTGCGGATCGAATTCGCCTTGGGGAAGCAGATGTCATGATCGCCGCCGGTACCGAAAGCATGAGCATGGTACCTATGATGGGCAATAAAGTGGCCATTAACCCGGCTACTTTTACACACCAAGAGCATGTTGCAATTGCGTATGGCATGGGTATGACTGGTGAGAAAGTTGCGGAGCAATGGCATATCTCGCGCGAGGCCCAGGATGAATTCGCTTTGACAAGTCACAAGCGTGCATTGCAAGCCATCGATTCGGGTGAATTTAAGCAAGAAATATCTCCTTATCAAGTCGTCGAAAAAAGGCCCGACTTAGAGGCTGAAAAGGTTCTCGAGCAAGTATCGTTGAAAGATACCGACGAAGGGCCGCGTGCGGATACCAACCCTGAGGCATTGGCGAAATTACGGCCGGTTTTTTCCGCCACAGGCTCGGTGACAGCAGGAAATAGTTCACAAATGTCCGATGGTGCGGGTGCGGTTGTACTGATGAACGAGAAAGCGATGCAACGTTTTAATCTATCGCCTTTAGGTCGATTTGTCGGCTTCTCGGTGGCTGGCGTGCCACCTGAAATTATGGGCGTCGGCCCGATCAAAGCTATTCCTAAAGTACTGGCGCAAACTGGCATTAAACAAGATGACATAGATTGGATCGAATTGAATGAAGCATTTGCAGCGCAGAGTCTTGCGGTCATTAATGATTTGGGATTAGACCGTGAAAAAGTCAATCCTTTGGGGGGGGCCATTGCATTAGGTCATCCATTGGGTGCGACTGGCGCTATCCGAGTAGCAACTTTGTTGCATGGTTTGCGCCGTCATCACAAGAAATACGGCATGGTGACGATGTGTATCGGAAGCGGCATGGGTGCCGCTGGCGTGTTTGAATCGTTGTAGCCTTATATTCGCTTTTCAATAATCTTGTGAGTATTGAGAAATGCATTCTAATTTAATTTTTGTTAGTTCATTAGCCATGCTGTTACTCATCCTATCAGGATGTGGAAGTATTCCATACAAGGCAAGTACGAACAGTAAATTATTGGAAGGGGAAAAATCAACGCTACAAGCTAGCTTTGAATTACGCAATGCACGTATCAAGAAAATAGGCGATGAGCACCATGAGCTGGATTGTAATCCCAAGCAACATAAAAAAAATTTGGTGCTATTAGCGCTCTCGGGTGGTGGTTCTCGAGCGGCATTGCTATCCGGTTTGTCGATGGACGAGATGAAGAATATCCAGGCCAATGGAGGCAGTTATGACATTTTGTCAGAGGTAGATTTAATATCCTCAGTTTCCGGTGGATCATTGGCAGCAGCATATTATGTAAGTTCTGGAGAGCCAGAAGCTAAAAATGAATGTGATAAGGCGGTTTCCGGGCGGGAGTGGAGTAAAGAAAACGTTATCAAATTAATGAGTAAGAATTACATTCTGCCGTGGATAGGAAACTGGTTTTGGCCTGATAATATATTCCATTATTGGCTCTCGACGTATGATCGTACTGACATCATGGCTCAAACATTTGCCGATAATCTATTTGACAGGAAGAGCAATGGGCTCGATCTTAAATTTTCAGAGCTTAATCCCGCACGTCCCAATTTAATCATCAACGCTACCAAAGGGAGCTCTAATTTTACTCAAGAACAACTCAGTGAAAATTCATTTGGACAGGCTTTTACTTTTTCCGTTGAAGATTTTAGAAAGATCTGCTCATCAATTGATGAGTACGACTTATCTCGAGGAGTCATGGCATCGGCTACTTTTCCCGGTGTATTTAATTTTATGACATTAAAAAATCATTGTGTCGAAGATCAATATGTGCATGTATTTGATGGAGGAAATGCAGATAATCTCGGACTTACCAGTATCAAGCGTGCAATTTGGAGCCTACATAGAAACAATAAATTAAAGGATTATGAGAAAATCACAGTCATTCTGGTGGATGCTTATGTAAATTCGAGCGGTGTGAATGAAAAATACAATGATCCACGTCCATGGTACGGCTATATTGTTGACTTAAATTTTATTGTTGCCACAGATTCATTATTGGCAAAAAATAGAGAAAGACTTCTAACCGAGTTTGAAACAAAGAAAATATTTCCATATAGTCGTATGGAAAATCAGGGAATAGAAGGTACTAACAAAAGAAAAATAACGGCCTGTAACAGCTTTTTTAATTGGAAAGGAGCTACTGATGCGACAAGATTTTGTAATAACCCCCATTATTGGAATGAACTAAACGAAGACATTCATCGGAAAATGCAGTTTGTACACATCACATTTGATGAAACACCTAACCCCGATTTGCAGCGTCAGTTGAATAATATTGCAACAAATTTTAGATTGAATGATGAAAAGGATGACAACACGCTTTTAACAGATAAAGAGGCAATTATCTGTGCGGTTCCGGCGCTATTTGGGCGTGATAGCAAGTGTCCCTATAATGAAAAGTTTTATGGCACATCAGAGGATCTTAAAGATAAATGGAACAATGTTGTAAAGGATTTTAGTCTCCACTAATCTAATAAGTAATAGGCCAGAAATGGAAATACAATTGACGGGCGCTGCCATTACAAGGATTAATGCATCGGATTTATACTTTGATTTTGATTAGTTTTTTTATTGAAAAACGCCCAGATCAGTGGGCGTTTTCTTTTGTAGGAGCGTAGTGTTAGCTTGGTAATAAGTTAGTGGCTTTTTACATCGTAATACTCCGCAATACGCGCAAGGAAGTTGGCAACTGGTTGGATATTTCTGGTTCCGGTAAAGTATTTGCCATTTTCAACCATGTCACCCCACAAGAATGCACCAAACCCACCAATCTTATCGAATGCTTGTAGCGCAGGCATAAAATCCTAATTGCTCCAGTAGCTTATCGATATCGTTTGAATCCTCATCCATTAGAAAGGAGCCGGGAACCAAGAATAACTTACGATTGATTGGTTTGTGAGATTCCAACTCAAGCATGGTATCCCACACCCATGTTCCGTATTCGATTTGGTTGCGGTAGCCATATTCATGTGATCCACAGGAATCAATGTCACCGTAACAATCGAAACCCAAGAATTCCGCATCATCAAGCATGATTACGTGATCATGAGGACGTTGTTGTTTTTGTATGGTTAATTCAGCCCACGATTCTATGTGTATGATTCCTGAACCTGGAAATCTTTGTCGTAGCGATTCGCCGACTTTACGGAAGGTCGCTAATGTTTTTACGTAGTTGTTAGTAATCTCAGTACAAGCGGCGGGCAGGTTTTTTTCCCTACAGGCAGATCTGATCATCCATAGAGGTTCGTCAATCAAAAATAAAAACTCATGATCGTGGATATCAGCTTTCTCGATTGCTTCGATGATGTTGCTTACGTCGTGTCGGTATAGTCCTGTTTCTGAATTAAGCAGTAATTGATTGATACTAATCACGGGTAGAAGGCGGGTTATTATTGACGTTGAGATATTCGGTGATGTCGTCGATTATGTTCGGTACAAATCCAAATGCGTTGCTATATGCAGCGACTTCATCGATTTGGGAGCTATCTGTCAGGACAGTGCCGAAGATTTTAAAGTCTCGGTTGAAGTAGTTTGCATGAACATTGATGGATGTCATCAATAAAATGGCGACTAAAGCTATTATTTTTTTCATCATAACCCCTCATCATTTTTATAGGAAACTGTTTCAGTGATGAAGCATGATATTTTTATGGTGCAATAGGATCTGTGAAAGATCTCACACCGATCGCAAAAATTAGGTTTTTTATTCTGAATAATCTGGATATGGTTTTGCTATATCCGAATTATTTTCGTGAGTGGGATTGAAGTTTATCGATTTCTGGGGTCAAAAAATGAATCACCTGTTGTGAAAGCTGAGGAGACAGGCAATCAAATATTTGTATAGGGTAATGCTTGTTTAAACCGCGCAGCCAAGTTAATTGTCGTTTTGCTAACTGGCGTGTGGCAGCGATTCCCTTATCGTGCAGCTCAGTTCGGCTGATTTGATTATTTAGATAAAGCCAAGTTTGACGATACCCGACACATCGCATGGAAGGGTATTGTGTGTCGAGCTCAGGAAATCGCTTGTGAAGAGAGGATACTTCTTCAATCAATCCGGTGCTTAACATGGTTTGAAAACGTTCTGCGATGCGATGATGCAATTCAATTCGGTTGTCAGGCACCAACGCAATCTGGATCGGATGGTAGGGGAGACCGGTTGAGGGTTGGGAGGTCTGTATGACTTCGGATAGGGGTTTATCCGTCAATAAGCAAATCTCTAACGCGCGCTGGATGCGTTGACTATCAGTTGGCTGGATTCGCTTGGCGGTGTCTGGGTCAAGTTGTAAAAGCTTTCGGTGCATGGCGGACCAGCCAATCACTGATGCTTCTTTTTCAAGCATTAAACGTAGGTTCTTATCCGCCGAGGGTAATTCAGAAAGGCCTTCCAACAACGCTTTAAAGTACAACATCGTGCCGCCTACTAATAGGGGTATTTTGTGGTGCGCAGTAATGTCTTGCATCAATTCTAATGCGTCCTGGCGAAATTGAGCGACTGAGTAGTGCTGCACCGGATCGATGATATCGGTGAGATGATGCGGGATTTGTTGCAATATCAGAGAGCTAGGTTTGGCGGTACCTATATCCATGTAACGATAGATTTGTGCGGAATCAACATTAATAATTTCAACGGGGAAGTGTGTTGCAATCTCTAGGGCAATCTGGCTTTTGCCGCTGGCGGTGGGGCCCATTAGAAAGATAGCGGGTGGTAAATGCATAAAGAGTGGATGGATTTGCGGAATTAATTCATTTGGATAACCGTAGATTGTACTATCGAACGGATGATATTCTCAGTACGAAATGCAATCTCGAAAATTGATTCTGTTGTGTTTTGAAGTAAAAGTAGTCATTGGACAAATGCTTAAACTCAGCTACACTTCAAGTGAGTAAATTTTGTTAGGGATCAAATTTTGAAAATTTTTGCTATTGTTGTTTTTCTAATCATTATATATAGCATGGCTTCCGCACTTTATTACATGTACAAAGATAAGGGCCATTCCACACGCATGGTCAGATCATTGAGCATCCGTATCGGCTTGTCGTTTTTTTTGTTTATTGTCATGATGATCGCTCATCGACTAGAGATGACTTCCGGTTAATGCTGATTTAATGGTTGTAGTTGTTTCTTTTTTATAGATAGTATTTTGGCGTTATGCGGTCCGGCATCGCTAACAGGATATCCAAAGACGTAGCTATCATAGGGGCAGGCGCTGCGGGTATGATGTGTGCAATCGAAGCAGGTCAGCGCGGGCGACGTGTGATACTGATTGACCATGCGCATAAATTGGCAGAAAAAATCCGGATTTCTGGTGGTGGCCACTGTAATTTTACCAATCGGTACTGCGCTTCAGAAAACTTTATTTCCAATAATCCGCATTTTTGCCGCTCTGCATTGGCACGCTATACGCCACAAGACTTCATTGCACGTATTGAAAAGCATGATATTCGCTATCATGAAAAAAAGCTTGGGCAATTATTTTGTGATGATAGTGCATTGCAAATTATTGCTATGTTGCAGAAAGAATGCGCGGCGGCTGGGGTTGAATGGCAAATGCCGTCTTGTGTTAAGGAAGTAAAATATCGTGCAGCGGATGAGTCACGCTTCGTAACGCAATCGTTCTGGCTGAAGACTGAACGCAATACCATCGAAACCGCTTCATTAGTAATTGCTACAGGAGGATTATCGATTCCTCAAATTGGTGCGAGTGGCTATGGATATCAAATTGCCAACCAGTTTGGTATTGCTGTTGTACCGCCAAGACCTGGATTGGTTGGTTTGGCTTTCAATGCCGAGGATTTTACGGAATTCAAGGATATCTCAGGACTTTCCATCGAAGCCGAAGTGAGTTGTAATGGTGCTGTATTCCGTGAGCAATTATTGTTCACGCATCGCGGTTTAAGTGGCCCAGCCATTTTGCAAATTTCATCTTATTGGCGACCTAAGCAAGCTGTTGATATCAATGTATTGCCTTACCAGAATGCCATGAAAATATTTGCCGAGTTTCGGCATAGCTCCTTGTTGTTACCTAACGTGCTATCGCGTTATTTACCAAAGCGTTTTGTACAAATTTTATGCAAGTGCGTTTGCAATGCGTTATCACTCGAGATTCAATCCATGCAGCAATATTCTGATGTTGAGCTGCAACGCATTGCAAACAGACTGCATAGCTGGCAGGTTTTCCCCAGCGGCACAGTTGGCTATAAAAAAGCTGAAGTGACGCTCGGTGGCGTGGACACGCATGAATTGTCTTCAAAAACTATGCAGGCCCATCGCGTACCTGGATTATACTTTATAGGGGAAGTTGTTGATGTTACTGGGCATCTTGGTGGCTTTAATTTTCAATGGGCATGGTCATCTGGATATGCAGCGGGGCAATTTGTATAAATTTCCGAGAAAATTCTTTTTCTAACAGCTCTGGAAAATCGATTTCTTTTGCTCTTTTTACCCCACGGTTGGTTCTTGGTATTCAACCGAAAATCGATAACCTGTGCCTCGTACTGTTTGTACCAAGCTTTCTTTACAGACGGCCTCTAAAACTTTGCGTAACCGGCGGATGTGTACGTCGACAGTGCGGTCTTCTATAAACACATGATCTCCCCACACCCGGTCCAATAGCTGCGCGCGTGAATGAACGCGATCCTTGTAAGCCATCAAAAAATGCAGTAAGCGGAATTCAGTAGGGCCTAAATTAATTTCAGTCAGTTGTGATGCTCCATTGTTATTTCTAACATGCACCCGATGTGTGGCTGGATCAAGCCTTAATCCGCCGAGCTCAATGATTTCCTCGGACATTTCCGGTAAGCGCCTGCGCAGCACCGCTTTAATTCGGGCCTGTAGTTCCCGGGGTGAGAAAGGTTTCGTAATGTAATCATCAGCACCTGCTTCCAATCCAGAAATTTTGTCGTTTTCCTGGGTGCGAGCGGTTAGCATAATAATGGGAATCGATTGGGTACGTGCTTCTTGTCTGAGCTTGCGCGCAAATTCCAGGCCGCTTACATCGGGTAACATCCAGTCTAATAGTACCAAATCAGGTAAAACATTGTTGATTAGTAACTTGGCTTGATCAGCTCTTTCCGCGCAGAGTACCGAGTATCCAGCGCGTTTCAAATTGAGTGCGATAAGCTCCTGAATTGCGACTTCATCTTCAACAATCAGAATTGTTATAGCCAAGACTGATACTCCATTTTTTCCAAAAAGTAATATTTCTGATAGATAGCATTTTATTAGCAAATTGTTACATCTTTATGACAATTTAGAATTGTTTTTGTGGTAATTTATTCTGCGATGAAATCAATTTTTGCTTACGAGCGATAATTTATTTTATCGTTAGTTGAAAGCTCCTGGTATTCTGGTAACAATATTTCTGAACATGTGGTTATCGTTTCCAGGTTCATAGCATATGAGTGTATTGTTGTTAGATGAATTATGACTAACTTTCAAGAATTGGAGCTGCCTTGGTATCTTCACGATCAGTCACAAAAAATGAACCAGAAGAACCAACATTACGATTGGCCGTTTTAATTGACGCTGATAATGCTCGAGCGGCTGTGATCGAAGCTCTTTTAGCTGAAATCGCAAGGTTTGGAGAAGCGACAGTGAAACGAATATATGGTGATTTCACTGCTTCAGCAAGTTCCTCCTGGAAGAAAGTGCTGCAAAAATATGCCATTAAACCAGTGCAACAGTTTGCCTATACCACTGGGAAGAATGCTACGGATAGCGCATTAATTATTGATGCGATGGATTTACTCTATACCCGAAAATTTGATGGATTTTGTTTGATCACTAGTGATAGTGATTTTACCGGTCTTGCCATGCGTCTTCGTGAGGAAGGGCTTATGGTTCTTGGGTTTGGAGAAAAGAAAACACCCGATGCATTCCGCAATGCTTGTCATAAATTTGTATTCACCGAGATTCTGCATTCAAGCCCAATCAGTGAATCGGTCGAACAGTCACCAGAAATTAAAGCTAAAAAGAAATCTACTAAAAATAAAGCTGCTACTAAGGTCATAGAGCAAAAGCTGCAATTTCCGGAAGCCTTTGTGCTGACAGCACTCGAACAATCAGCAGATGATAATGGATGGGCGAGCCTGGGTGTTTTTGGGAGCTATCTGACCAAATTGCAACCTGATTTTGATTCAAGGCTATATGGTTTCAAGAAACTCTCTGATCTCGTCAAAGACAAGAAAGATCTCTTCACGGTAGAAGAGCGGCAAACATTGGGATCAAATAGGAAGATTCTTTATCTTCGTGCCAAGACACAGTAGATTTGTCAGCAATTAAGCGGCCAATTTATTGATAATCACTTTTGCTTGTTTGATTCTCTTACTTTCCCATTGTATCTGAGCATTTAGCAGTTTATTTCTCTTCTTTTTGCGCTCATCGTATCGAATCCTAATGTAATTAATTTTCAAGTGAATTACTTACAGTTCGCAATATTCTGAATTTCCTAGAAGGTTCATATTATATAACTAATGGTTATTAGTTACTAAGTAAATAATATTTTCTATTATAAAAGAATGCTGTTATCGTTCGCATCCTTCACTATTCATATTGATAAATAAAAAGTTAAATGGATAAGCACTTACCACCTAAAGAAGAGAATACAAATACCGAAAATAAGTTGCCTGCAATTATTGCGCAGGAAATTTTACGAGTTGTTTCTAGTATCGAGTATGGATCAGTTGAAGTAGTAGTTCATGACAGTAAAGTTGTACAAATCGAATATCGAGAAAAGATTCGGCTAAACGACCATGGAATTGTAAGACGCAAAATATCTCGTTCTTAATGATTGTTGCTTTAAGTTTCCGAATCAAAATTTCTTGCCTGTAGTGACAACATAAAAACCGACCGAAAAAAGGAGGTTAAATAACTTAAAAACAAGTGAATCAACCGGATTACCGGAGAGGTCACTTAGGAGAATAACAAAATGAGGTTATTTGGTCTTTTTTTGAAGACTGCTTTATTGAGCACACTCTTTATAAGCTCTAGTCATGCTGCATCCGATCAAAAAACATCAATTGATTTTCAAGCGATGCAACAAAGTATTGTGCAAATTGTTCAGGCAAATAATGCAGACAAAAGCACAATAATCGACAATAAATCTTCACAGGACTCTAAATCTGCTGAGGTTGAAAAATCGTTACCCACGATCGTACCCCCTGCAAACAAGCAACAAGCGACTACGAGCTATCATCAACGCTCGAATAGCTATGCTACTAATCCGGACTCCGATCCTCCACGTTATGTGCGTAAATTAAGTGAAATAGGGGTAGAGAGATTTAATAATATCAACTGGTTAGAGGTTGGTCTTGAGCATCGTACGCGATATGAATGGCGCAATAATGATGTGCGACGCATAGAAGGTGGAGAAGATAATCCGATATTTTTGCGGAATCGTGCATGGATAGGTATTAAGGAGATTTTGGATCCATTCCGTTTTGCTGTTGAATTTCAAGACTCTCGAGTTGTAAATAATAAACACGCCATTACCGATCAAGAAAGAAATGAATATGACCTTCTTAATGCATATGGAGAGTTGTACTTTAAAAAGGGACTGGGTGTAGATGATCGGAATCAGGATCGCCCAATTAGGTTTCGTGTTGGTCGTATGGCTTACGAAACGACGGATCGGCGTTTTATCGCTAGAAATGAATGGCGTAACACAACCAATACTTTTGAGGGTTTTCGGCTTAATTTAGGAAAAGAAGCCAATGACTGGGAGCTTGATTTATTTGGCATGCAACCTGTTCGACGACTGCAAACCAAGTTCGATGAAGCCAATGATCATCTATGGTTTTTTGGTGCCATCGGTACTTGGCGTAAGTGGTCGGATATAGCCACTATTCAAGCCTATTACCACGGACAGAAACAAACAGCGGATCCGAATGGTTTTACAGCTACGAATCGGCTGGATCGGCAAATTCATATGCCAGGGTTCCGTATTTACGGTAAGGCAGGCAACATTGTTGATTTTGATGTCAGCTACAACCACCAGCTAGGGTTTTCCGGTCCCAATCGCGTGGATGCGCATGGTTATACCATCGAAGTAGGACGAACATTCGATCATGCTTGGAAACCTCGTTTGGGTTTATTTTATGGGTACGCCAGTGGTGACAAAGATCCTACTGATAATGTCGACAACCGTTTTGATCGCTTCTTTGGGTTTGCACGGCCTTGGTCAGCGGATCACTACGTGATTTATGAGAACCTTAAGGCTCCGAAAGTCAGATTTGAATTTGCGCCAACTCAAAAACTCGGGTTTGAGCTGGGTTATGGTGCGTATTGGCTAGCTAGTAAAACCGATCGCATGTTCGATATTCTCGACGGCAATATCAGTAATACCGTCAAGGACCCTGGATTCAATCGTGACCGCACTGGACAAAGTGGTGATTTTGCAGGCCATGCATTTGAAGGCCGCATACGCTATCAACCCACAGCACGGATTAATACCATTCTTGGTTATACCCATTTCACATCGGGAGAATTCGTAAAAAACCGCATATCAGCCAACTCCTGCGCTGGTGGCCATGCGCATCCTTGCGTCGATCAACGTTCAGGCGACACGGATTTTCTATACTTTGAAGTATTAATCAGTCTTTTATAAACATTTTCAACTTTTAATATCAGGAAAAATAATGAAAACTAAAACATGGCTAGTAACAAGTTTTTTGACAGCAAGTCTCTTTATCAGCGGTAATGTATTAGCGCAAAAAACCTTACTCAATGTTTCTTACGATCCGACCCGTGAGCTATATCAAGAATTTAATGCGGCATTTGCCAAATATTGGCAATCTAAGAAAAATGAAAAAGTCTCGATTCAACAATCGCATGGTGGTTCAGGAAAACAAGCCAGGTCGGTCATAGACGGCTTAGAAGCGGATGTGGTAACGCTCGCTTTAGCAAATGACATTAACGCAATCGCCGAGAAAGCCAAACTGCTTCCGGAAGATTGGCAGAAGCGGTTGTCACTCAACAGCACGCCTTATACCTCGACGATCATTTTTCTGGTGCGCAAAGGCAATCCCAAAGGGATTAAAGATTGGGACGATCTGGTGCGCCCCGGTGTTTCTGTCATCACCCCCAACCCGAAAACCTCCGGTGGCGCGCAATGGAATTACCTCGCTGCTTGGGAATTTGGCAAACGTCGCTATGGCGAGGATAAGGCAAAAGATTTTGTTGGATCTATTTATAAAAATGTTCCCGTTTTAGATTCAGGAGCACGTGGATCAACGACTACATTTGTCGAAAGAGGTGTGGGAGATGTTTTAATCTCTTGGGAAAATGAAGCCTTTCTGGCATTAAAAGAATACGGCGCAGACAAGCTCGAAATTGTAGTTCCATCACTGAGTATTCTTGCAGAACCACCGGTTGCGGTCGTCGATAAAGTCGTTGACAAAAGAGGCACACGCCAGATTGCGGAAGCTTATCTTCAGTATCTTTACTCCGAAGAGGGACAGGAGATTGTTGCCAAGCATTTTTACCGTCCTACCGATGTAAAAATTGCTGAGAAATATGCCAGCAAGTTTCCAAAAATCGAGTTGTTCAAAATCGATGACGTTTTTGGCGGCTGGAAAAGTGCACACAAAGCTCACTTTTCGGATGGTGCGACATTTGATCAGATTTACTTGAAGTAAAACACGCTGTAGCGCGCCGCGGTGCGCTGCCACCTATAAAGGACTGAAAATGACTGTTCTAATTGTCGGCGGGGATTATGTTGCATCGTTCAAACATCTCATTTTCACTCAGCGTCATGAGCGCATTGAGCACTGGAATGGTCGCAAGAAAGGATTGAACAAACGTTCATTACCAAACAAAACACAGTTAATTGTCGTTATTTGCGACTACGTCAATCACAGTCTTGCCAATGCAGTGAAGGAAAAAGCAAGTCACAGTGGTATTCCGCTAGTTTATTGCCATCGCTCAGTGAATGAGCTGAAAGACAAGTTGTTGAATGCTCGTGAAACAGATCAAGCGTGTTGTTGTGAAAGTTTTTGTGGAAGTAAAGATCAATTCCAGAGATTGCACTAAAAATTCAAGTAGTTTCGCTTTTAGTAGATAGCAGCATCAATATATGCAGAGGTATCCATGAATACAACAGCAAACCACAGTCTTACAGTCAAGGATGAATTTGAGCTCATTCAATCCGCCACAGATTACTCGCTAAAACGTGGTGAGAATGATTGGATCAGTGGATTTTTTTACCATTGCGAGCTAACAAGTGTTTTTCAGCCTATTTTTAGCGTTGATCAAAACAAAACTATTGGTCACGCCGCTTATATTCGATCTAAAACGGATGATGACGTAGCACTTTGGCCATGGCAGGTTTTCTCTTTAGCATCTAAGGATGAGCAGCTCGTTGGATTGGATCGTTTGTGCCGAGTAATTCATGCTCTTAACTACCATTTTAACAATGCTTCTAAATTAACTCACTTATTGGTCGATGTGCATCCGCGCTTATTGGAGAGTGTTAAAGACGATCATGGGCAGGCATTTGAAAACTTTCTTGATTTGATTGGGGTGAGGACATCACAGGTTGTCATACAAATTCCAGCGATCGTGAATCGAAATTGGAAACTTCTGCAACATGTCATCACCAATTATCGGTCTCGTGGTTATCAAATTGCAGCCAATTACAGCGGTACCCGAAGCGATTGGATGGTGGAATTGGGAAGTTTATACCCAGATATTGTGCGAATCGACGCTTACGATTTACTGAGGCATGAGTCCATTACCGAACTGACAGATACCATCCATGGTTTCGGTGCAAAATTGTTGGTAGGTGAAGTTGTAACGCCTACCCTATTAGTCGCCGCATTACGAACCAAAGCCGATTATCTGCAAGGAAACTTACTCATTGAACCAATGCAAACGATTAGAACAATTGATAATTTACCGGTTCTAGAAACACTCAGTTCGTCGTCAATTTACGCTCACTTACAGCAAAAATAATAGGAGTCAAACTTGATTACTTTAAAGCAACATAGCATTTTGCCAGGGTTTAATCTGGCGCTTGGATTCACCTTGGTGTATCTGAGTTTGATCGTATTAATTCCTTTGTCGGCCGCATTTCTGCGCACGGCTGAACTGACGTGGCCAGAATTCTGGTCTATTGTCACAACACCGCGGGTAGTGGCTTCTTATCGTTTAACCTTTGGCGCATCATTGGCTGCAGCAACCGTGAATGTGGTTTTTGGCTTACTCGTGGCTTGGGTGTTGGTGCGTTACCACTTTCCTGGGAAAAAAATTGTCGATGCGTTGGTTGATTTGCCTTTCGCGTTACCAACAGCCGTTGCTGGCATCGCATTGACAGCCTTGTATGCAGGTAATGGTTGGATTGGTCAATTTTTAGAACCATTAGGTATCAAGGTGGCATTTACTCCACTGGGTATCTTTGTGGCGCTAACTTTTATCGGCCTTCCTTTCGTGGTGCGTACTGTACAGCCAGTACTCGAAGACATCGAAACCGAATTGGAAGAGGCCGCAGCGACGCTCGGTGCTAATCGGCTACAAACATTCATGCGAGTGATCTTCCCGGTGATTTTCCCTGCATTGATGACAGGATTTGCGCTCGCCTTTGCACGCGCTATCGGTGAATATGGTTCGGTTATTTTCATTGCTGGAAATATGCCAATGGTCTCCGAAATCACACCCTTATTAATTATTACTAAGCTCGAGCAATATGACTATGCGGGTGCTACCGCGTTATCGGTAGTGATGTTAGTCATTTCGTTTACTTTGCTATTAATCATTAACTTACTGCAATGGTGGAGTCGCCGACGCAGTAGTAAAACATGAGAAAAATATGATGGTTACAAGTACATTTCCTGTGCTTCCTCAAACGTCCATTCAGCGGGCAACACAAGAACCTAATTGGGTACGATGGTTGTTAATCGCTTTGGCGTTTGCATTTCTAACATTATTTTTGTTTATCCCCTTGATTTCAGTCTTTTATGAAGCCTTCAAAAAAGGAGCAGATGTTTATTTAGCTGCAATTACTGATCCTGATGCACTTTCCGCTATCAAATTAACTTTAACGGTAGCGGCAATTGCAGTGCCCTTGAATTTGGTTTTTGGTGTTGCAGCAGCGTGGGCGATTGCTAAGTTTGAGTTTCGTGGTAAAAATTTGTTGATTACTTTGATCGATCTGCCTTTTTCAGTTTCTCCCGTTGTTTCCGGATTGATCTATGTACTGGTATTTGGATTGCAGGGATGGTTTGGATCATGGTTGGCCGAACATGATATGAAGATTATTTTTGCTGTTCCGGGAATCGTTCTGGCAACTGTATTTGTTACGGTTCCTTTTATTGCGCGAGAGTTAATTCCCCTCATGCAAGCGCAAGGTACAGAGGAGGAAGAAGCTGCGGTGGTTTTGGGTGCTAGCGGTTGGCAAACCTTTTATAAAGTAACACTACCGAATATCAAATGGGGCTTATTGTATGGCGCAATTTTATGTAATGCCCGAGCAATGGGAGAGTTTGGTGCCGTATCGGTAGTCTCAGGCCATATTCGCGGGAGTACCAACACAATGCCTCTGCATGTCGAGATACTTTACAACGAATACAACTTTGCAGCAGCGTTTGCAGTAGCGTCGCTGCTCGCCTTGCTGGCATTAATTACCCTAGTCTTAAAAACACTGATTGAAATCCATAATAAAAAGAATTTAAAAGAACGAGGTGAAAAATGAGTATTGAAGTTTTAAATCTATCTAGAAAATTTGGTAACTTTACAGCGTTACAGGATGTTAACTTACAAGTTAATGCAGGAGAACTACTGGCTCTGCTTGGCCCCTCTGGTTCTGGCAAGACCACCTTATTGCGCGTAATTGCAGGACTCGAAACCGTTGATAATGGGCAAGTATTGTTCCATGGAGAAGATGCTACCGATCAACATGTGCGTGAACGCCAAGTAGGATTTGTTTTTCAGCATTATGCATTGTTTCGCAACATGACCATTTTTGAAAATGTTGCTTTTGGTTTGCGTGTACGTCCCAAGGAGTTTCGTCCAAGCGATAAAGAAATACAATCACGGGTAATAAAATTACTGCAACTGGTGCAGTTGGATTGGTTAGCTCATCGCTATCCGCACCAGCTTTCCGGAGGGCAACGTCAACGTATTGCATTGGCAAGGGCATTGGCTGTTGAACCACGTGTATTACTACTGGATGAACCTTTTGGTGCTTTGGATGCAAAAGTCCGGAAAGAACTACGATCATGGTTAAGAAGATTGCATGATGAAATGCACATTACCAGTATATTCGTAACCCATGACCAAGAGGAAGCTCTTGAAGTTGCTGATCGTGTCGTGGTCATGAATGAAGGGAAAATCGAGCAAATTGGTACGCCCGATGAAGTTTATGAACATCCAGCAAGCCCATTTGTATACGAATTCCTTGGTAACGTAAATTCCTTTCATGGTCGACTATACCATGGCCGGCTTTGGATAGATGATCTTGAAATTAAAACACATAGACATTTGGCAAATGACGAAGAAACTGCTGCTATCGCATATATTCGTCCACATGAAATAGAAGTTCTGAAAGCAGATGACGACGAAACGGGAATAGCGGCCAAAGTAAGTCAGGTTACGGCATTGGGGCCAATTGTTAGATTAGAAGTGACACGTAGTAATGATAGAGAAAAAACTCCCGTTAGAGTCGAAATCAGTAAAGAACAATTTCGTGAATTACAGCTTGTGAAAAATGACGCCGTTTTTATTAAGCCCAAAAGAATAAACTTATTTTCTCCGAGTAAAGAAAAAATACATATTTCAGATTTTGTAATTTAGATTCTAATTTGAGAATTCCCGTGGTAATACCACGAGGTGCTTTTGGCGGAATACTTCCGGGTCAGCCGGCCAACGATTTATGCCGTACTAAAACGCGCCAGACTTCAGGAATTTACCGGCATCAATCGTCCTCAGGCAAACGCAAAGCCGAGCGGGCTATTCGCACTCTAATGGACATGTGGCACCCCATAATTTGCTTTAAAGACAAAACTGATCGCCGTATTCAGATGATCCGTTTCATTAACTTCTACAATACCGTGAAGCCGCATAAGCATATTGGAGGGGGTTTTTATTGCCAAGTCAACTTCAGTCGGTGTAATCTTCCATTCGGATGTTTCTCTTTAGTAGTGGGTTTTATGCTGCGCGACTACTGTTACACTTCGATGCCGTTCAGGGTAATAGAAATCCATTTCATTACGCCATAAGTTTTCTATATCTTAGGTACATTCCACTATGGATCGACGTAGTAAAGCACTGACAGGAATTTCGGTTTCTTCGAGCTTTGGTCTGGAGATTGGGCCACTTGCTAACCCCTTTGTTCGTCGGACCGATGGTAGGATTCTGTATGCTGATCATGCGACAACAGATGAGCTTCGCCGTAAGTACATCGGGCATGGTTGGGACACAAATTCGATCGTCGAAGTTGACATTGTTCTTTCCGATCAGCCCCTCCGCGATCATCTGAAGGACATACGAGTTGATTACATTGTCGCAAGTCATGTCATTGAGCATGTACCAGACCTTGTTTCATGGCTTATCGAGCTTGGAGAAGTTCTCCGGCCTGGCGGTATGGTATCGCTTGTGATCCCCGACAAGCGTTACTGTTTCGACGCGAAACGACCCGTTTCCACCACTGGTGAGTTAGTGGAAGCATTTTTGACCAAGCGAAGAACACCAATGGTGCGACAAGTTTTCGACTTTTGGGCCTGTTATTGTCAGGTAGATTGTGCTGATATGTGAAATCGTTCTATTAATGTCGAAGACCTTCCACTTAGCGGAACCCTACTTAATGCTTTGGAACACGCTGAAGTCGTGAGTAAAAGCACTGCCTACGCAGATGTTCATTGTTGGGTTTTTACTCCGACATCCTTCATGAATTGTATGGCAGACCTCACAGAACTTTCGATGCTCTCCTTTAAACCCAAACATGCTATCGGTACTGCCATCAACGAACTAGAATTTTTTGTAATGCTCGAACCTATGTGCAGTGAAGATGACCCATTGATTGTAGCAAATAGTTTCCGGCGTTTGGCTCAGGAGTTCAGACTGCATCGGGCGACTTCGATTCGTGTCCAGTCGCAGCTTGTTAGGTTTGCAAAATCTCTGTATCGAATATTGAAACGCTTCGTTCCAACATTAGCCACCTCAATTCGAAGGACTTTGAAAAGGTGATCTTCTCAGTTAAAACGTAGTTTTTAACTGAGAAGTGAATCGCCCCAAGGCGATTCACTTTACTACTGATTTACTATTCCAAGAGATTTGGCTATTTATTCTTGGATCTATTTCAAAAACTGGAGATCTCGCGATCCAGCCGTCAGGCGAAGTTAGCTGCACATAGACATGCAGAATCTGATCGAATGCACCAACTGCACCAAAATTCATTGCTCCAGCTGCTGGTATAGGTAGCGCATCATATTCACGAATCTTAAGAATATAATCCCCCTCTATATCAGAGAATTTCCATTGCAAGCGCCTGCGGAAACCATCTCCCTCAATTTCAAGATAAATACTAAACGGTTGATCGGAACCTGCCAAAAGGGTCGAGCGAAAATCATCGACAATGAGTCGATATCTCTCTATACCAATAGATCGTATACATTTACAGTGCTCATCAAATTGATAGACCTTCGATCCAATTTCTTCTCCTAATGCAATTAATTCCAGCTTATCTTGCAGTATAGATTTCGGTGTATGTTGATTGAAACTAATGGTTGCCTGCTGAAGATAATTTAGGTTAGCAAGCATATGATTTTCTAACTCGAAAGGTAACAATATGCCATCAGGGTCTTTGTCAATCAGAAAGAACCCTTCCTGATCTATAACATTTACTCTATCAATTAGCCTCCCAACAGTAGCTTGCTGAGAGAGAATAAGAATGGCAGTCACAGCCAGTAAAGCAAAGGAACTTAATTTTCCTGATTCGGAAAACCAGACAAGCAAGACTGCCAGAAACCAACTAATTAGGAATAAAAATCGTAGTCTGTCATCTGCAAAATCAGAGTGTATGATGGGGATAATTGGAATTATCAAAGTAATGCAACATCCCAGGGAAAAAAACAAGTTAATTTTCCGCGTCTGCATAATCAAAGCAAACAGTAATGAAATACTCGCATATCCTACAATCAGTACCCAATTCCATCCACTACCGAGCATATTGACCAGAAATCGGGTGATCACCTCGGCAGTTATTGGGATGTCAACTATGTTATAGGATCCATAACCCCCAATGCCGTGAAGAACCACCAGTCTGTATATCGCATAGAGACAGGCGATTATTACGGTGGGCCAAAGATGCCGGAATCTTTCTCGCCAATTACTTTCCGGCAATAAGAACATGATAAGGATGATAGGCACGTAAAGCTCTTTACTCCAACAGACGAGAAAATAAAAAGTCGCAGCCCAAAAAGAATAGCTGATCTTATTTTCACGAAGACCACGCACGAAGAAATAGAAAACCAATACTGAAAAGAGCAATCCGTAAGCATAGTGTCCCGTCATGAGCAATTGTGCAATTGTACCTGTCGCCGGCATGGCTAGAAATAAGATAGCTCCCATCAATGCAGAAAATGGTGATATCCACAGGCGCAATAAACAAAATGTTGCTAATGATGTTGCCCAAAGTATTCCCAATAAATGTGCATAATGGCCGAATGGGTTCAAGCCAAAATATGGCAATCCGATTTCATAAAAGAAAGCGTTCCAGGGTGTAAAATGTGCCCAGGATTGCTCGCGCATGACATCAGGTACAAAAAAATACTGCCACGGTGCATGGCGTAAACTGAAATACAGATGCGCACCATCATCATAGCGCCATCCTCCTGACAAAGCACTATGATGCAAGCACAAACAGAGTACTCCCAGGAAAACAGCCACAGCTGCAGGATGAGTCAGGGCGGAGCTCCTAATGTGGACATCGAGCTTCATTCCAGGGTTTTGCATATCCAATTTCTGTGAATGAGAAAAGTAGTCAGGGGAAGAAAAAAAGACAGAAAAACACCTGCTAGATAGTGCCATTGCAAGACCATGCGAGAGAGGGATTCATATTTTGTCTTGTAATCCTTTGTTAAAGGATATTTGGTATTTTATAAAATGTAACTTACTCACTAAGTTACTCACAATTTGAAATCTACCCTCTTAAGTGATTTCTAAAGTTGTTACTGGGAATGCCGATAAAACTATTGCGTTTTATGAGAGCGTGCATAATATTCACTTTATCAATGGTACCCAGAGGGGTTCATCAGAACCCCTCTGGTTATTTCAAGCAAGTCTCAGCTAATCCTTTCAGTATAACGCGCTCTTAATAGGTTGTTTGCATTTAATACAGTTTTTCATATCATTCCTTTCCTGTTAAGTTCATTTCTCCAATACCCCCCTACCTTTTAATTCAATTTTTTGCACAAAACTATAAGCGAACGGTCTAGAAGCCATAAGCTGCAAGCTTTTAGCACCCCCCCAGGTTATATACATTCGTTAGGTAATCATTGCATGACTCGGGCGCAATCAGTACACGTTCACCGATGTATGAAGCTTCTAGAATGTGGTGCTGTTTGGTGCACACGTAGCGGTACATCGGGCGGCTCTCTGTTGGAAAAATTCTCTTAGCTGACAATCGGGAAGTACTGGGAATACTGGGGGAATCTTATTTGTGTGAAGGAAAACAGGAAATAACTCATTTCGGTGGATGGCGGGAATACAAGGGATTGCACCAATAAAAAAGCCTAGGAGTTTATATACCCTAGGCCATTGATAAATAATTCTTTATAGGCATTCCTGGTGTGTTTTCCCTGCGGCGTGTCCTTTTGGCTTCCCTAATATCTTGTTTAATTGCTCAATTAATGAAGCATATCCTATATGCCCTGGTTGTATCAGCACGGCATCTGGTAGGCTATAAACCGCATCAGTTTGCAGATACTCATCAGAATAATGCAGATACATTAAGAATGAGGTTTGATGAATTTCAAGAAACGATTCAGCCGATATTTTAACGCCGCAATCTGCGGTTATTGAAGCCAATGCACCAATATGATCAAACCAAATCTGGGGTACAACGTGTGTTAAAACTTTGGTAACGATCTTCCGTTCAGCGTCGTTATCTAAAGCGTTTTTGTTAACCCGTACCGGTTGACGTTTAACACCTGAATTTCCATCAATTCGCCAGCTTCTTGTTTGGGTTACGTCGAGATTTTGACGTCTCCATTCGATAGCCGATTCTAGAGAATCACAAGGCATACCGCGCCTTTTAAGCTTGTTCACCATTTGAATCGATATACCAAGAAGTGGTGCAATTTGTTTTGTTTCCATGTTTTCTCCTGAAACTGTGAAACTATGCCGTGAAACCCATTTGTAAAGCTGATAAGCTGGCGTTTTTACGAGGTTCGAATTACCCTCGCGGTTTATATCCTTCACAGTACCTTGATTGATCGTTAATAGTCATATTGCTAAGCTTCTCCATCATTGCCACTTGTAAAGTTACTCCTTGCATGCTTCAAGAAGTAATCCATGGCATCAAGGTCATTTCTGCACTTATCCAATACCAGATAATGATCTTCTACTGGCTCACCAATATGAAAAAGCCACGACCTGATCTTTTCGATATCACGATTGATTTTTTCATTTGTAGGCTTTGCTACGGCTACAGTTGCTACACTTGGAACTAATACCGGTTTATCTGTAGCAGGTGTAGCTGTAGCAACATTCAAAGATTCATTTTTTTTATGGATCATGCTTTTCAGATTCATGATATTTCTTTCGTTATTTTCATTTCCATGAGCCTGCTAATGCTAAAGTTGCTAATATTGCTAGTATTCATACTGTACTTTCTCTTAAATTAGCAAAACTAGCAGGATTAGCATTAGCAACCTTCAATAATGCAGGATTTACTTTAAGTGTTATGCGCTTTCTGTTCCTCTCGATTCTCACCCGGTCAAGCTCGAAAAGTTCATTAATTGCCACATCCAGCCGCTCTTTTTTACGAAGCGGGCTAAATTGTAAAACGGTGCTTTTACTAACCATGTGCGTTTGATTGATGCGGCAATGTTCAATCAGGAAGTCATTTAACCTTATTGCATCAGCGAGCACATCAGGCAAAGCCAATTCACCAAAGAAGCGCCTTGATTCTGATAAATGCCAGGCAACGATTTGACTGGCTCCTTCAAAACTATCTGCACCTATTGATCCCCCTATGCCATGATTGAATACATGAAACAGGGCTGATAATCTTGCAGCGTTATCGGCTGATTTACTGGCTACATCGCGTACATCGTAGAGTTCTCCACCACTGAGTAGCATCATTTCAATAGAGTTATGAAATTCAATCCACAATGCTTTTGCTGTTGGTGAAAACTTCAATAGCGTGGGTTCTATATGTCCTTCAGCATTCATTGGTATAGGTACCGATAAGACTTCACTAATCCGCCTATTAAAGGTCGCAAGGTGTGGCCAGGACTCGGGTGCTTCAGTAAATAACCGTATGCCTTGTGTTGATTGTGGCCAAGCCATCAAAAATCTAGCAAAGTAACCCGTGCCACGTGCCAGCATTCCAGCTTTGTCATTAAATTCACGTAGTGTTGCCGCTTGTACCTGTAAGGCAGTGGTTAACCGTGCACCTTTGACAGTAAATGATTCTGACGTTCTGCGGCCAATCGAATGCGTTCCACCATCCCATAAAACGTTATATAAGGCCAGGTTACGCATGATGGAATCTTTTCCCATGCCATGAGACCCTAATACCGAGCCTGCTTCACTTGATACGATACCAGCCGATGGCCATTCCTTTACAAGCCGCCAAGCTAGATTCTCAGGCGTTTCATCCCCTAGCATGATTCTGGGTATTCTGGGCGATTTTGGTTTGTTATGTTGAACCGCTGCAAGATCGATTTTTAATTGATCAGTTAGTTTGTTTTTCTTACTGGCTTCTTTTATTGCTGCCAACAATCCATCTCGTTCAGCATTCCATGCATCTAATTCAGCCTGATAACGCTCTATATCTGGTTTCATGGCTTCGGCCTGCTCTTGTTCATAATTCCTTAAAGCCTTTGAAAAGAAACTGTCACAAGTTGTTTTACGTTCTCCGGAATCGGCAATAGTAAGTAGGAATAAACTGACAGGGCTGGTTAGTTTTTGCGTTCGTTCCACGTCAACGTAAGATTGAACGGCTAGCGATATAGCGCCTAATGCGGATGATGCTACTAATGGAATAGGTGCTTTGACGAATGCTTGTACTTCTTCAACCGCTGCTCGTATCGTTTCTGGTAATGCTTTAATCGGATAGACTTCCGGTTCTATTTTGGCCGTCAAGGGCTGTGGTTCTGGCCATTCAGGATCGATTTCCTTCGAGCTATCATCGATTGCTTTTAATGAATTAGCATCACGTAAGATTTTGCTATCTAAAAATTGTGCGCCCTCAGTAGCACTTTGTTCAATAAATTGGCTACTCATAGCAAGCCCCTATACGTGAGCACGCTAATACAAGGCGTTGTAAATCTTCATTGGAGAGGGGCATGCCATTTGCGATATTGCACGCTGCCACGACAACAATCATTGCTTCGCTTTGAATGCACCGAAGTACGTTTGCCGCTGGGAAAGGATTTTTTATAGGTTTTGAATCAATCGATTCCTGGGGAAAAAGATTACTCAAGGATAAACCGACTGCACTGACAATTTCATGAGCAGAACAGCCAGCAAAACAACGTAACAATATCTTGCCATTGTCGTTACGAATAGCCAAGCTCGGATTTTTATCCTCATGTGAAGGGCAGCACGCGATGTATTGACCATTGCCTGTTTGCCGCACTTTGTGTAATTGATCTAAGAGCACCTGAAGGTTATCCGCGCCCATGGTATAATTGCTTTGCCTGTAGTGATTAGATATCGCTCCCTGTTCCTGCAGGGAGTTTGCTTTTGTGGACATGGGTTACACCTCCACCCGATAATTAATCGGGTCAGCAAGCCATCTATGAAGCTCTTGATTGTCGTAGAAGGTGCATCTGATTCCCATTCTTTCAGGCTGCGGTGCACGTCCTTCTTTGCTTAGCTGTCTGAACTTTTCGCGTGATACAGGTGAGAATTTCTTGATTTGTGAGAACCGGCTTTTGCCGGTGGCGGGTAAAGCTTCTGGTGTGGGTAGTTGCTGCTTATGTGTCATGATAGCCATCCTTTGTTGTTAGTGATAGCCAAATCATTTCATACCGCTATTTCTTCAATCATGCCGCGGTATGATCAACCTATATTTTATGCTGGTTTCAGGAGATTATCCGGTATGATCGCGGTATGATAGACCGGTATGATGGAAGTATTAACGTAGATATTCTGACTTTATTCCCCATTCATCGCGCCAAGAACTGAGGCTTATAAACACAGCATCAAGTTTACTAGTGGAAATTCCCTTATCAGTGAGCGCAATCGCAATATCCACAGGGTTCCAAGATGAAGGATTGTTCTTGCTTTTTGTACCCCTTGACACACGGCATTCTTTTAGCCACTTGGGTGGGCTTGCGAGACTTTTATTCCACTTAGATTCACTCCAATAAATGTCATGGAATTTGAGCGCTATCGTTCTCTTGTCAACTCCATTCAATGGAGCTTTGGTTGTGGTTCTGAATGTAGGTTTCCCATATAGCACATCGATATGATCAGATAAAAATTTAGCTTTTGTCCCACAAAAACTAATGATTCTTTCTTTCGCTTTGTCAACAGAATAACCAAGATTATCTGGATGGAATATCCTTCCTTCTCTTTCCGACAAATACGACACCCAATATCTTACTGATTCAACAAGGGCTTCAGATGTTTTCCATAGAAAATTAATTTCTTTTTTAAGGTCGTTAATTAATTCTTCATGATGATTTTCCGACTCCAAATATGCTGCGTATTTTGTACAAAACCTTTGAATTGATAATTGATAATTGGTATGGCTCATTAGAACTTCGCGAGCAGCGCTTAAACGCGGGCTTAAGCTGGAATTTTGCTCAAGTTTTCTAACCTTCTGTGTCAATTCGACATCGTAATGAGTACGGTATGCCGCTTCAACAAAATCATAGTAACCAGGTGGAATAATTTCTTTGAGATCGGCAAGGATAGCTAACCGAAGGTCACTTAATCTCTGATAATCAAAAAAAATCATATCGCTTCCATTTTTATCGATTCCAAATAATCCGCCCAATCCTGCATCATGCGAGCCCGTGGCTCAAGATATAAAGCATGGTTATAAGCTGCTGACACCGCATCACGTTTACTGTGTGCCAGTTGTAATTCAATATGGTCATGGTTATAACCGCGCTCATGAAGGATCGTCGACGCTATGCCCCTGAAGCCGTGGCCAGTCATGCGGCTGTGATAGCCCAATCGATAGAGTGCATACAAGATGGTGTTATTACTCATTGATTTGCCGTCCCTGCGTTCACTGGGAAATAGCAATATTTCATCGGCTGCCAGGTTCTTTATTTCCGTTAGTATTGAAATGGCCTGATCGGATAGGGGAACAATATGCAGAGTCTTCATTTTCATGCGTTCTGCCGGTATGCGCCATTCTCGCTTGGTCAAATCAAACTCATCCCATCGTGTACCAATCAATTCACTGGTTCGTACGAAAGTTAACGCCATTAATTGCAATGCAAAGCGGGTAAGCGGTTGCCCGTCATAACCATCGATCTTGCGTAATAGTTCAGGCAATTCTTTTTCACTTAGTCGTGCGTGATTTGTTTTATTGGCTGGCTTGAGCACATCGGAAGGCTTGATGTCTGCCGCTGGGTTACGTTCAGCGAGTCCATGTGCTACTGCATAGCGCATTATTTGTCCGCATGTAGTTAACGCCCTTTTGGCAATATCCAATGCACCACGTAATTCAATCTTTTTTATTACCGTTAGCAGCATAGGGGCGGTTAATTCCGTGATCGGCTTTCTACCGATTATCGGAAACACATCTGCTTCTAATCGTCGCATTGTGTAGCTTGCATGTCGTGGATTACGTGCCGCACTCCATTGTGTCCACCAAAGATGGGCGATAGCTTCAAAACTATTTGCCGCTGTGATTGCTTTTTGTTGTTTTTGTTCTTGACGGTGTAGTGAGGGATCAATGCCTTGTGTTAATAGTTCCTTAGAGCGTTCCCGCTTGTTACGAGCTTCTTTTAATGTCACATCAGGGTAAACACCCAACGATAGCATTTTAGCGGTGGTATTAAAGCGATAGCGGTACCGCCACCATTTCGCCCCGGAAGGTTGAATCATAAGAAGTAGCCCATGACCATCAGGAAGTGAATAGGGCTTCTCTTTAGGTTTGGCCGCCTTAATTTCTGGATCTGTTAGCTTCATGTGAAAGCACTTGCAACCTGTAGCTTAAATAAATATGTGAGTAACATTCTAATGAGTATTATAGTTACTCACGATCTTACTCACAAATTTATCTTGTTACTCACGTTTCACATGATTGGCTACAATTAGAAAAAATCCTGATAAGTGTATTATTTATAATGGTCTTGTTGGTGTTGGTGGGCAATGCTAGGTGGGTAATTGGCGGAGAGAGAGGGATTCGAACCCTCGATAAGCTTTTTGAGCCTATACTCCCTTAGCAGGGGAGCGCCTTCGACCACTCGGCCATCTCTCCGGTTTTATTACGATAATAAAATGATGAATGTTACTAATTGCGAATTCAGTATGACTGCTGTTTGCAGTATGTCAGCCATGCTCAAAGGGCCTGTTCCAAATCAAATGCTTTATGCAGAACCCGGACCGCTAATTCCATATATTTCTCATCAACTATTACGGATATTTTTATTTCTGATGTTGCGATCATCTGAATATTGATGCCTTCTTCAGCAAGCACACGAAACATCTTGCTAGCGATGCCGGCATGTGAACGCATACCAACACCGACAACGGAAACTTTTGCGATTCTATCACCTCCGATGACGTCGCGGGCGCCAATATGCGGTTGAATCTTTTCTTTCAGGATATTCATCGCATTATTAAATTCATTGCGATGAACCGTGAATGAGAAGTCTGTTAACCCATCTTGCCCGACATTTTGAATAATCATGTCAACATCAACGTTGGCATCAGCTACTGGTCCCAGAATCTGATAAGCAATGCCCGGATGATCAGGAACGCCAACGACCGTAATTTTCGCTTCATCACGGTTAAATGCTATTCCTGAAATAACGGCTTGTTCCATATTCTCATCTTCCTCAAAAGTAATCAGCGTGCCTTGTCCGTCTTCTTCAAAACTGGACAGCACTCTCAACTTGACTTTATATTTTCCCGCAAATTCAACCGATCTGAGTTGCAACACTTTAGAGCCAAGGCTGGCCATCTCAAGCATTTCCTCAAATGTGATGGTATTTAAGCGCCTGGCTTCAGCAACAACACGCGGATCAGTGGTATAAATGCCATCCACATCGGTATAAATCTGACATTCATCGGCTTTGAGTGCCGCCGCTAATGCAACGCCTGTAGTGTCTGAACCTCCGCGACCCAGCGTAGTAATGCTGCCTTTTTCATCGACACCTTGGAATCCGGCAACAACGATGACGTAACCGGCTTCAAGATCGGCACGGATTCTGGATTCGTCGATGTTCAGTATGCGTGCCTTGGTGTGGGTGCTGTCGGTTAAGATCCTGACTTGCGATCCGGTATAGCTTTTAGCATTGACACCTAATTCCTTGAGCGCCATGGATAACAGCGCAATCGAGACTTGTTCACCGGTGGATACCATGACATCCATTTCGCGTGGATCGGGCGATGCTTGTACTTCATGGGCAAGCGCGATCAGTCGATTGGTTTCGCCACTCATGGCGGAAACGACGACCACAATCTGGTGTCCTTGCGAATGGAATTTGGCGACTTTTCGGGCTACATTTTTAATTCGCTCGGTGCTACCGACCGAAGTGCCGCCGTATTTCTGAACATAAAATGCCACGAATTACTGACCCATACAGTAAGAAAAGTGCGTCATTTTACACGATTCTCGGATAAAAAAAGACACTGTGCGGATTTTTAATTTCCCATCCAAAGGATTACGGGTTTTTGTTCCATTTGATCAAAGTATGTTCCCACGATTACGGGTTGATTAAAGTGTAACGTAATCGTTTCGATTGCTTGCAGAGGAATTGGAGTGTTCGTGTCGACCATGATGAGTCCGCCTGAGAATTTTAATTGACGCTCACCTGAGAGCGATAGGGTTTCACCGTTTTTTAAGGTGAAGGTTACATTGGCTTGAGTTGGATAAGAGGATTTTTTTTCATGAGGGCGAACAACGATTCCTAATGCCAATAATTGCGAGCCCATAATATTTTCAGGGATTTGAATGGTAATCGAATGGGCAGGTTCCTTTAAAGGGAGCGAATCAAAAGTAATCTTTACTAACCAATTCAATTCAGAATTCAATTGCTGGCAATTTCGCAAGTAATACCAACCCAGTGGATCAATGGGAACGCATAGAGGTGATACATTCGAATCGATCAACGATGACATGTGTTGCCACTGTGAAGAATGGATAGACGGAAACGGAGGAGATTTGCTAATTTTAGGTGCCCAGAAAGCCCAACCGGAACATACAAACCAAAGTACAAATAATAGGGCTGGTAGAGTCATCCAGCGATTTTGTAGCAGACGAGTATTGGTAGGAAGCATTGCAAGTATTCCGCTCACAATCATTACAACACCAAAAAACATCACAATGGTGGTGCGATTGAGCGTGAAATATTGAAGCTGGAACAACTCTTGGTTCCATGATGCATTCATTGCAAATACGTTGATCAATGCCTGGAAAAATACCAGTGTTAAACCGATAACCACAAGAATTCCGGGAGGTTTCCGGTGCCAGGAAATCAACAAGACCATAATGCCTAGAAACAGCGCACCAAAACTTATGGTTACTGAAACTGGTATTTTGTTGAGAAAAGGGCCTAATATAAATTCGCCGATAAATCCCAGAAAATACTGAGTAGTAGTGGTGATTTTTAACCACAGCGTATTATCACCGGATGTTGCAATCAAGGCACCTGATTGGCTAATGACAAGTTGAATAATTTGTAGGCAGCCTAATGCTGTAGAAACAATCGCGATGTTGCGGAAGCGGCGATTACTCACCATTGCTGTAATAACCATCGCTGGAAGCGTCGCAAGAATTGCCGGTTTAGAAAGGATCAGTAAGGGGATAAACCACGACCACCAGGGAATTTCACGGTTCTTTTCAACAAAAGCGAGCGCTGTAATAGTAGCAATAAAAAAAGCCGAAAAATACGAAAAATTAATGAATGTGCGTGTTTCAAAATCAGCCACCATGGCAATCGTGATGGCCGTTAAAAAGCGTAGCGTATCGTTTTGTATCAGGATACGGAAAGGGCGCAAACAGAACGCACTGACCATGACAGCAGTGAGAATAATGGCCGAACCGCTATAGAGATACGGGATAATCGATGCCGGGAGATTTAAAAGGCTGCCTAGCAAGGCAATCATGCGCGGTGGTAGTGGAATATAACCTGCATCGGTAGCAAATAAATTTTCGTATAACGAGGGATCGTTTGCTTTGGGGAAGTAATTGGTCCCCATCTCGGCATACATTGAGCCACTTAACAACCATTGATACTGCAGCGCAATTACATAGATACAGGAAGAGATAATACACAACAGGAAAAACAGGATGGGGCGCAGAGGGTGATCATCGTTGACCGGTTGCGTACTGTCATTGCGTAGCATCCAGTTGCGAAAAAGTTGTAGATACGAAAGGACAGATCTCAGCATGGTGTTTTTAGGCTAAACAATCAGAAAGTATCTGCTAAACGCATACGATATTTTTCCGCATCCCAGTCGAGTAAGGCCGCAATTTGATTGTGGTGCAGCGATGCCAGCACAGTACCGGTTTGTTGTCTTGTGAGGACATCATAGTAGCAACGTAGCTGAGCCTGTTTTGCGATATTGAAGGTGCGGGTGACAAAGACACCGTAGTCACGAATAAATATCAATTCAGGTTTTTCATGTGGATTTGCAGCGAATAGGGTTTCGAGTTGTTCCCAATTCGTATAGGTGTGCGCTTGCGGGCCAAGAAATACGATGTGATCCGGGTAAAGCGCCCAGCCGGATGCGAGTCGATCAAACAGTGCTGAATTTGTTGCTAACTCATGCAATGTAGGGTCTTGGATTGGCACATAATCCGGGTGCCTGGAAACAGGAGTATGGTGTGCATGGTCTTGTGCGGCAACCGGTGTCCGAAACATGACAATCAGCGTGTTGAGTGTTGCCACGACATCTGCGATGCTGGATCCACCTATCACGACACCGTGGTTTTTTAAAAATACGACATGGGCATCTCGTTTCTGCATGAGTGCATCGTAAACTGCTTGGGCAAGGTCTTGTCCAGGTTTATGGTAAGCCACTAAAACACACGATAACGAATCATTTTGCGCGGCCATCAAAGTTCTTTTGCAATCAGCTCGTACCAGATGGGCCAGTATTTCGATGGCATGCAAATGAATCACAACCGGCTGTGGCATCAGCCCATGCAACAGCGTTTCAATCGAGGGTTTCAATTCATATGTGTCCATCAATTGAGGGGTTACAGAAAAATTGCGTTGCTGGATAGCGTGTTGTAGCGACTGCAGATTGACCGGAACGAAAATGTTGCGTTGACCCGCTTCAGCTAACCAGGTTCCTGATGCTTTGATCCATAATGTGTCAGAGTCTTTCCATGACACATTGCCACCCGCACCCTGTACTAACAGAGGATCTCTGCCAATATCTGCACAAAACCGAATGATTTGCGCTCGTGTCTGGTCGTTAGGGTTGTTCATGTGTGTTCTCTTAACCGTATCAGCAAGCGCCGGAGCTCGCCAAAATGCTTGAATGCCGCATCCGGGGTGCTTTCACCCGTTCCCAATGGTGTGTCTTCATGGATTTTTTGTAAAGTGACCGCATTGATTTCTCTACGTGCTTCGCGGATATCGTTGATCGGATTATCGCCAATCATCCAAATACAATCGCCCTGCGGGCGCATTTTTTCCAGTGCAATGTGAAAAGGCGCTGCATGGCATTTATCAAATCCGGCTTCCTCGCTGGTGACAATATAATCAAAATAGTGATCCAGTCCAAAATAAACGACTTTGCGGAATTGGATTTGTGCGGTGAGGTCAGTGACGATTGTGGTCGGTATTGCCAGCATACGGATATCGTCGAGCAATTCTTTGACTTCATCGAATAATGTGGCGTTGCTCAAAAAAGTGCGCCAATAGGTTTGTTCAAAATCCAGCGCGAGTAGTACTTGTGATCCCAAACCCATGATTTCCAACATACGTTGCAGATACAGCAACCGGTTATGTGACGAAGCGGTATATTTCAAGCGTACTTTGATTTGATGGCGCGCTTCTTGGAATGCGCGGTCAAAATCTTCTCCGCTTAAAGACAAGGTCAGCATGACCTTTTCACGTACGGCCAGTTGTGCAGCTGCATGCGCCGGGGCATAAGGATAGAGGGTGTTATCGGTATCGAACAGGATGGCATCGGGTAAGCGCGTAAAATGTTGTGGTTGATACAGGGTTACCATACAAAACGCCGTGTCAATGCTTGGTTGATATGTGACAAGGTAATCAGTTGCATCAAGCCGATCATGCCATCGTGCCATTTCGGTGGAATATCCAGAAAATCCAGCATGTGTGGGCAAAGCATCTCTGCCGCTAACACCATATCAGCAGCCGATACTTCCCCCTCAATGGTCATTTGCATGGTATCGGTACTATTGCTGGTCGCAATATCAACATGCAGGCCGCACACACCGATCAACGCACGATTCAATGATAATTCATTAAAACCATGACGAGTTTTAACAACCAATTTAAGCCGCATCGGATGTCGTTTGCCCGAATCTTCTAACATGTTTGGGTGGATTGGTTGCAAGGAAAATACCAGATCGGCGTGATCCGATTGCGGCACAATGAATCGCTGTGAATCGGAAAATTTTTGTGCGGCAATATCCGGTGTATTTTCCAAAGTACTCGTAGTATCTACCAAGTCATGATGTTGTTTGCGTTGAAAATAGTCGCGCAGATTTTCTGACATGTCGAGGAAAATTTTTAAGTGATAGTATTGTCGTAACCAGGGAAGATAGAGTGCGTGCAATCCACTTGCAATAATGAAATTGTTGCTTTCAATCAACAACGTTGGATTGGATTGGCCATCTAACCAATTCGAACACCTTGCTTGAATTCGTTTGCCATCCGCCAGCGCCATTAGGTCATTACCAAATCCTTCCAGATCGTTGGTTATCGGATTGCGTCGTGTCATTATTTGCCAAATTGGTTTTTGTTTATCCCATAAGTGATAATTATCGCCCAATAATGGGACAGTGGAATGATGGCCGAATAAATCGGCGATTGCATCAGTGAACAAACTCTTACCACTACCGATATCACCGGCAACTCCAATCACGAAAGGTTTCCGGCTCAAGCGGAAGAAATCATTACGATTGATTGTTTCTCGCCAAACGCGCAGCGCTAGAATAATGCCGATAGCGACCATCATTGTGTGTAACAACGAAACGGCATGGCTGCCGAAGGGTTCGGATAACTGCAGCACGGAATTTAAATCAAGGATTCCTGTGGCAGTGAGTTGCAGTGGCGTGACTAGCAATATGCCGAGTACGTATAGTAATGAAAACAAGCTAATCAGTAGCTGGGTCATTGGGTTACTGAGTGATTGATACAGCACTAAAAAAGGAATGCACCATACGAACCAGCCCGGTGAAGCCGGTGTCATCAGTACGATCAATAGAAAAGCGATGCCGATGGTGGCTTGGAACAAGTGGAAATTCAAGCGGCGTACCTGCCAGACCTGGTATAGCAGGATCAGATAGATCAGAGGAACGATATAGAGGGAGATGTGATCTCCCAGGCTCAACGCCAGTCGATAGATTTTTCCCATTTCCGGGTTACTGAATAACATCAGAAGTGCATCGCTGGATGCCAAAAAAGGTGCGCCAAACACCAGAGCGGCAATGGCAAAGCCTTTGGCAAATTCAAGTGCGTATTGCCGTAACGCTTTGTTATGGTAAAGATAGATGAGAAAAAAAGGCAACGCTATGATCATACTTAATTTGCTGGAAATGGCCATTGCACATAGTATTCCGGCCCATCGCAATGCCGCTTCGCGGATAAAAAACAGTGCAAGCGTCAGTAGCAAGGCAGGAATCAAGTCATTCAGCCCTAGGCCATAACTGGCCAGAATCACGATCGGGGATAACCAATAGGTGAGCAACAATAGATAGTGTCGTTTCGGCAATAGATGATGCAACGTGAGTAATAACCCAACATCTACAATCAGCAGCGTCAGGGCATATCCGATGACAAGTGGGAAGCCCAATAGTTTGGCTAGCAGTGTCATGGGCAGTAGCGCTAGCCACATGACGTAACCGTATGGAAATGCTGTCAAAATACCTTCGTTGACGTGCCAGGTCGACCAAGGGTCAAACGTTAATTGTTGCGTGCTGATGTCGAGAAAGGGCGCATACCATGCTGATACGGCGTATGGCGTGATGCTGGCAATCAATAGGATGCGAACCATCAATCCGGCAATAAATAGAGGATGATGCAGCAATTTTTTCATATTTTAGAAAACTGTTGTTCCCATAAATCGGTATGTTTAGTACACACAGCATCAGCGGGGATAGCCTGCTCATTGAGCAATCTTGCCAATGCGGGAATTTCACTGTGCGCATCGCGTCCTTGCAATTCCGGGGAAACCAGACATAGTTTGAAGCCAGCCGTCTGGAGCCGTTGTGCATCATGTGACGTCAATGGAAAACGGTTGAAGCAATCGATCCATGCCCAGTCAACTTTACCGGCCAATGCTAAAGCGGTTTCGACCGATTCAAATTCAGATACTCTTACCGCACAGCGGTGTTCTCCGGTTTTCGACCATTTCACCAGAAATGGGAACGATTGATCGAGAAAAAAATAATCCGTAATGTTTTTTTTGCGCATCAGATCGATCAGCCGTGCTTCTAATCCTTCCTCTTTGACATTGAGAATCAAGGTTCCATGCTGATAAGCGTTAATCCATTCGGTCAGTGATTCACCGCTGAGAAATGGATCGTGCTGCAGGATCAGCTGGTCACCTAGGCTGCGGATATCGATTTCGATGCCATATTGTGGATTCGTGGCACGCAGCTCGTCGATGGTATTACGACGGTGGGCAATGAGTTTCATGCCGAGATATTTTTTTTCAGTTGCAGACTGAAATCGATGGTGCGGCGAATAAATTTCCATTTGGCTGCCCAATTGACGTTCCAATGCGATACACCATGCGCCCGTTCACCGAACTTAACGGGGAAGCGATGCACGGCTAATCCTTGCCGCTGTGCTTGATAGTAAGCATACAAATCCAACGAAAAATCATGCGGCGGCGAATGCCAAGTCAGAAAAAAATCACGCGAAAACAGGGTTGGTTGCGCATTGATGTCCCACATTGGCTTGGCCATCAAAATGGTTTCAAAAACACTCATGCCAACGGTAAATACCACATCCATGAAAGGGCGGCCGTAGCGTTGTCCTTTGACAAAGCTGTTGCTGCCGTAACGATCAAATAATTCCAGGCCATGCAGCGTATCTTGCGGATCGGTTTGCATATCGGCATGTGTCCAGCCCAGAATGTCTCCTTCGGCTGCTTTGAGGCCGGACAGGATGCCAAAGCCATATCCTTGGTTATTGTCTACGCGCACACTGCGGCAACCTGGATATTGGGGCAGTAAGTTTTGCAATACTGTTGGCGAATGGTCGGTTGAGCCATTATCAACCAGGATGACTTCAATATCGGGCTGAGCTCCTAAGGGTTTGCAACGCTCCAGCAATAAGGGAAGGTTGGCGGATTCGTTATAACAAGGAATAATCAGTGAAAATCTCATGGAAGCTCCGATGGTTTGGCAGAGTTGTTAGGATTGACGGAATTTGCCGATTTTGCCTGTGAGTGGAAAACAAAAAACTTCATGCCGAGAAAATTCAATGTAGCCGAAACACCTGTTGCCAACAAAAAAGCCCACTGTAGGCTGGAGGGAACATCGATTAACGCTTTCAGTGCTAATGCATTAACTGCAATATTAGCAATGAAGGTAGACAGATACAATGCGGCAAAACGCCCCACGCTACCGGCGGCAATCGATTGGTGGCCAAATGTCCAGAAGCGGTTAGCAAAATAGGCAAATACTGTTCCGGCCAAGAAACTAACACCTTTGGCAAGGTCGATACTGGCAACATCCAGCCATAGCAAGCCGCGATAAACGGCGAAGTCGACCAGTACGGTCAATGAACCTACAATTAAAAAAATACCGAGCTCACGTTTGATCATGATTTTTTGCAGTCAAGAAATGGGGAACCAAGGCTTGGTAGCGTTGCTCAAGATGCTTAATTTGTGTTTCTGGGATTCGAGCATCCTGCTCCAGCCGGTAAGGGTGCCCGTTCCATTTGTGAAAGCACGACTGCCAGTATTCAAACGTGCGTAAATCATTCGGCGTGCCCCAGCACAGATAGTGATCGACTTCAAATAACTGGCAACGTAGTCCAAGTGCTATCGCATCGTTGATGCACGAATCGATATAGAATTCGCCGTTAATTCGTCCATCGCGCGCCATGAGTCTTTCTAAGGCGCGACGGTAATCCTGTTCGCGACGGAAAGTAAATGTTCCGAGTATGATGGGATCCGTTGCAGGATTCTGTAAGGGTGTTTTTACTGAGATAGCCCGGATCAAGCCATTTGAATCCGTATCGATCCAGCCAAACATGTGTGGATTTCGGATTGCGTTGGGATAACCGCGCACGCCCCACACGATGACATCGATGTTCGTATCATCAATGAGCTGTTGTAAAAGCTCAGGTCGATAGAGCGCGCCATTGTCGCAAGCGCCAATGGTGATAGGTTCGGGAATGTTTTCTAACGTATCTCGTAAAGCATCGATACCGATTAACGCAGTGATCGCCTGGCCCTCGGTTACGTGATCGATGGTTTTAATGATCGCACTCGGATAAGCATGGTTTAGTTCCGTGATGATCGCTTGATATTCAGGCATGTCAGTACGTAACACAAAAACCTGATGCTGTGCTGGTGGCAAGTCATGGACGGCTTGTGTCACCATGGCCTTTCCAGAAACGGGGAGCATCGGCTTGGTCGTGGTATAACCTTCGTTAGCAAAACGTTGTCCCAACCCTGCCATGGGTATGACCAGGGAACCACGTGGAGGAGGGAGGGAGGGCGGTGGATTGAGCAGGTTTCTAAATGCGTCTGACCACTGATTGTATTCCGCCACGTCTTCCGGTGTGCCCCATTGCATGAAATGCTGCAAGGGATACACGGCAATCGGCAATTGCTGTACCAGCAAAGGTTTATAGGCCAAGCTGACATAATATTCACCGCCGACGTTCAGTTGTTGCGCCATGGTGTGATGAAAAGCTTCGCTCATCAAGTGCGCCGATGCGAAATAATATGTGCCGCTGGAAGCAAATTCCTCCATGCGGTTCGCAGTGTAAGGTTGTTTTTCCTGGATGTCCTGTACCCAACCGTCTATTTCTCGCATGTACGCATAGTTGGTACTACCCAGCGAATGTGGATGAAATCCGCGATAGGCCGGAATCGCGCCTGTGCACTGATTTTTTGTAACGAACCGTTTGAAATGTTGCCAATCCCAATAACACGTGAAATCGCAATAATTCACTACCACCGGTAACTGGGGATCGAGCAGGTGCTCCGCTTGGCGTACTGCATTGATCGGCCCGAGCTTGTGCGGTGCAATGCCGATAATCCGTGCTGAAGGGCAATAATGTTGCAAGATGGCGTGCATGCGATAAGCTGGTTCATCGAGATGCTGCTGGTTGCAGACAAAAATAAAACCCGTTTCACCGGGAAATAGATCAATGACGTGCGCAATGATCGGTTTGCCTTCGATTTCAATCAACGGTTTAGGTACAGTGTATCCGGCGCGGCGAAACCGCTCGCCAAAACCGGACATGGGAATGATGATCTGCAAGGAATGGCTCGTTTAATGGGGTTTTTCTTGAATGGAATGTTGATCGGACATGTTACAGGATTTACAGGCGGTTTTTAATGGCTACTGTGCTTTTATCAGTGTCCAAATTCCAATCATAATAAATCCAGTACCCGCGATATAGTGTAAGTACCGGGTATTGATCGTATCCGACAAAAAGCTACCTGCTAAAACACCGATCCCGGAAGCAGTAATTAAAGCTAAAGACGCACCGATAAATACGGTCAGTTTGCTGACTTCCTTGTCGGCGGCGAATAGCATCGTGGCTAATTGCGTTTTATCACCCAGTTCCGCGAGAAATACAGTAGCGAAAATCGTCAAAAAAATTTTGTAATCCATATGTTGATATCCTATAACTGAAAAAGTGGGTGAAATAAACTATCCCTAACCATCCACGATGGGAATTTTTTAAGGTTGACTACCCTCTTACATTGAGGAACTTTGCATGCCGGATGATATTAAAAAGCGCATTCATTGCTCAATGCCTTTATAATACGCAGCTATATTCATCTAACACTAACAGACATCAGATACCTGCTTTGCTCGGCAACTGTCCAATTTAATCTGGTACATCAACACTTAATACTTCTATCAATAATAATAAATAGTAGCCCCTTTTTTTGCTAACAATGATGAGGGGTATTACTGGAAAGCTTGCTTTATGATCCCTATTTTAAATAAAAAAGAAATTCGCTCGCATACTTCTTTGCGTGGCTGGGCAGCCTTGATGGTTGTCTTCGTACATTTTCGATCCTTTTTTCATACGTCGATAGATCCCGATGAAATCACATTTTTCTTATACAAGGGCTATCTTTGGGTTGACTTCTTTTTTATTCTCAGTGGATTCGTGATGGCGTATGTGTACGATATCGAACATCCCAAGCGTTATAGCGCACGTGATGCTATACACTATTTGATTGCACGGATCGCTCGGATATATCCGCTGCATTTTATGACGCTGTTGGCAACATTGTTGTTTTTTATGTTGATGGCGCTAATCAATTGGGCCCTGGGAACTGAGGATTACCATGTGTTCGATGAATCCCTGCGCACAGCGGAATCCCTGGCAGCCAATCTACTTTTGATTCACGCCTGGGGAATGTTTGATTGGGTAACCTGGAATCTGCCTTCATGGTCGTTGAGCGCTGAACTGTTTTGCTATCTACTCTTTGCTGCGCTGCTCACTATCAATGGTGCCAAACGTAAGTTGGTTTTAGTTGCGTTGTCATGTATGGCCGTGCTGTTTTATTGTTTATGTATGGCAGCTAGTAGCGATGTGGATGAGATTTTCCGGTTATCGACTGTGCGCGCTGCATCGGCTTTCACGATCGGAATTTTGTTGTTCCTGGGACGTAGAGCGATTTCTGCTTTATCAGAAAAAAGCTTGACGGTGATTCAGATGGTCGCTTGTACTGCGCTACTGCTTGTGCTGCATTTTGGCTTGACCGATATTTTAGCGATCATCCTGATGGCCCTGATCGTTTGGGTGACCTGGGAAGATCGTGGTTACTTATGCCGTTGCTTGGATACGCGTTATCTCCATACGATTGGCGTGTTGTCGTTTTCTATTTATATGTGGCATTACCTGATCAAGTTTATCGCAAAGCGGGATTGGGAGGGGCTGACAGGATTGCCAGTACAGAGTAGCGCGATGGGATCGGTCCTACTTATTGTGTGTATGGTCGGTTTGCTCATTCCGATTGCTATTTGGAGTTATCGGTACTTGGAAATGCCTACACGCAAATGGATTAGCTTACGCTTGAATGGCTTGCTGGAAGCCAAGTACTCGCCAAGCTGGCAATTGGTATGGGTGCCTAGTGAAAGAAAAAGGTAAGTATGCTCTGAGTAGCTGATCAAATTTAATCTAAGTAGCCACTCAGATACCACTGATACAGCAGTGCTTCCGTTTCTTTATCGACAGGCATTGCGGCGGGCAACGTATAGTCGTCGGCCAGCTTGGTCAGGGTTGTAAATGCGTGTTTGTTGGCAGGATACGCTTCTCCATTGATAAACAAGGTGTTGCCTGCAGTCAGCAGGCGGCTTTTCAAGTTAAGCTTGATGCCATTTTCCTGTAGATGTTTTTGAAACTGGCGCTGAGTCATTGGTTGTTCCGGTGGATCGAAGAATACGTGTGATTTCGGTTCGGATAGGTAGTGGCCGAGAAAATCTTCCACCTTCATTTCGTTCCAGTGAATTTTCTTAAGGATGTTGCGCGTTTGTTGTTGCATGCCGGAACCGATGCGGGAGGGGTGTTGTTGCAATTGCAAATCTGGGTCTGAGTACCAGCCTTCGATTTGTATCGAATCTTGCAAGTAGATGAGGAATTGTTCAATCAGTTCTTGGTGGCTTGGTGCACGAAAACCGATTGAATAAGTCATGCAATCGTCTTCTGCGATACCGTTATGGGCGTATTGTGGCGGCAGGTAAAGCATATCACCGGCATGCAGGAGCCATTCTTGTTCGATATGAAAGTGTTCCAAGATTCTTAATGGCGCATCGGCGATCAATGTCTGATCCGGTTGTGCGGAGATCTGCCAACGCCGTGTGCCAAGCCCTTGCAGCAAAAAAACATCGTATGAATCGAAATGTGGGCCGACGCCCCCGCCTTCAGGTGCATAACTGACCATCAAGTCATCCAAACGCGCATGTGGAATAAAGCGGAATTGCGTTAAAAGATCGCGTGCTGCCGGTAAGAAGTGATTAATTTCTTGTACTAGTAAAGTCCATTGCTTGCCAGATAATTTCCTGAAATCTTGATTGCGGAACGGGCCATGCCGTAACTGCCATTGCTGGTTTTCATGAATAACGAGCCGGGATTGGGCTTCATCATGGCAAGCGAGCTTTTTTAATGCGGCCGGTGAGAGTAAGCCATTAAAATCGGGTATTGCATTCCTTACCAGCAATGGTTTTTTTTGCCAGTATTCGCGTAAAAAGCATTCTGGTGTAAGGTTTCCCAAGGAAATTAAAGAGGGAGTGTTCATGTAGGTATTGATTAGCTTCGAAGTAAGGGGAGCGGGTCGGTTTTAAGCACAAAATTTAAAGCTAATCCGTTATTGCACCAGCGTTGCTTGGTTGGAAGCGGCCCATCGTTAAAAACGTGACCCTGATGTCCGTGGCAACGGATGCAGTGATATTCAGTGCGTACAATGTCGAATTGATGATCCGGTTGAGTGCCAACATGGCGTGCAATGGGTTGTGTAAAACTCGGCCAACCACTACCGCTTTCATATTTGTGCTGGCTTTGAAATAGCGGTAGATAGCATGCGGCGCAGATAAACGTGCCTTCGCGGTGCTCGTGATTGAGTTCGCTGCTATTGGGTTCCTCGGTGTGGTGTTCGAATAACACGTGATAAGCTTCGGGTGAAAGTTGTGTGCGCCAAGCGATGTGAGGTTTATTGAGTGGTTCTAAATGTGAATGGGCAAATACCCGCGGCAAAGTTAATGCCGAAGCGATAGGCGCACAAAGAACAATGCCCAGTGCTTGAAGAATGTTACGCCGTTTTATGTTGTGAGTGCGGGTCATTGCTGAGTGGATCAATAAAGCAGTCAATTTTGTATGCCGTCGGGTCAATTGCGTTGCATGCCGATTCACCTATAAATCCTGTATCATTTCAGGTTTTAAGATTATATCTCAGCCTACATGAAAATTACTTTCCTGGAGTTTGAACAGAATATCGCAGAATTTGAATCCAAAATTGAGGAATTGCGCTTTGCACAAGATGATTCCGCGTTGGATATTTCGTCTGAAATCGAGCGGCTGCAAGCAAAAAGCCAATCATTGACGAAAAGCATGTATGCCAAGTTGACACCTTGGCAAATTTCGCAAGTGGCTCGGCATCCACAGCGCCCTTATACGCTGGATTATATCCATCATTTAATCACTGATTTTGAAGAGCTGCATGGTGATCGCAATTTTGGCGATGACCATGCGATTGTCGGCGGTTTAGGGCGCTTCAATGGGCAACCGGTGATGGTGATTGGCCATCAAAAGGGGCGAGATACCAAGGAGAAAATCTACCGTAATTTTGGTATGCCCAAGCCGGAAGGTTATCGCAAAGCCCTGCGTTTGATGCGATTAGCGGAGAAATTTTCACTTCCCTTGATTACTTTTATCGATACGCCTGGGGCTTATCCGGGTATCGATGCTGAAGAAAGAGGGCAATCAGAAGCGATTGGCAGAAATCTTTATGTGCTCGCTGAACTACGAATACCAATTATCTGTGTCATTATTGGTGAAGGGGGCTCCGGAGGCGCCTTGGCGGTTGCGGTAGGTGATGTGGTGCATATGTTGCAATATGCGACATATTCTGTGATTTCACCTGAGGGTTGCGCATCAATCTTGTGGAAAAGTGCAGATAAGGCTCCTGAAGCAGCAGAAATTATGGGGATTACTGCCGATCGCCTCAAGGTTTTGAATTTAATCGATAGCATTATTCCTGAACCGATTGGCGGTGCCCATCGCGATTACACGGTCATCATGCATTCCGTGAGTACTGTATTGCAAGAATCATTGCATAAACTACAAGATCTTTCTACCGATATGCTGCTGGAAAAACGCCATGAACGATTGATGGCTTATGGATCGTTTAAAGAAGTCTGAGCCAGATCATCCGCTGTTTGCCTTGTCTGTTCAGGTTGAGCAAGTATTGCACACACATGTAAAGCAGGGTGATCATTTATGTATTGCGTTGAGCGGCGGCGTTGATTCGGTCGTGTTGCTCGACGTATTGGCGATATTCTCGCAGCAAATGCAGTTTACCTTGTCCGCTGTGCACATCAATCATGGTATCAGTAGCAATGCAACAGTTTGGTCTCAATTTTGTTGTAAGCGTTCCTACGATTACGGTGTTTCCATTTGGGTAGCTTATTTGCATATCCGTAAAGCGCGTGGCGTAAGCTTGGAAGCATCTGCACGCGAGCAGCGTTATCGTGTTTTTAGTGAGATTGCAGCAGACTATGTGGTGCTGGCACATCATTTGGATGATCAAGCCGAAACTTTATTATTGCAATTACTACGTGGTGCGGGAATCAAGGGATTAAGCGGTATGCCAGCTATTCGGCAGCAACGGCAAGCACATCAAGCTAAGTTGTTAAGGCCATTATTGAACGTATCACGGCGGCAAATAGAGCACTATGCACAATATAACAATTTAGCTTGGATTGTTGATGAAAGTAATGATGATACGGCTTATGATCGAAATTTCTTGCGTCACGAAATATTGCCAGTATTAAAAAAGCGCTATATCAATTATGCCAAAACCTTGACAAGGGCGAGCCGCCATCTTTCCGAAGCTTCCGCATTATTGGATGAATTGGCTACAATAGACAGTGAGCGGTGTACAGTTTCCGGGCGGCTTGATTTGGGTAGCTTGCGCCAACTAGGAATGCCGCGCGTGAAAAATCTCTTACGATATACATTAATGCGCCAAGGGATACAGTTACCCAGTACTGGGAAAATAGAAAATTTAACGCAGCAATTGTTGTTAATGCGTGACGGTGGACAGCTTAGAGTTGATTTAGTTGATTATGAAATCCGCTGTTTTAAGGGGGCTGTGCATATTTTGCGCAAAATTGAGTCAGCGCCAACCCACGAACGATGCCTTGCTAGTTCTGACAGTTTGGTTTGGAATGATGAGATTGGACAAGAAATGCAATATGCATATGGGAAGATTGGATTTTCCTGGTCTGAAAATCAAGGTATTTGCCGTGAAAAAATAGCTAACCGATTGTTGGCGATCCGTTTGCGTGTGGGTGGGGAAAATTTTAAACCTGCGTGTAATCGTCCACGCCGCAGTCTGAAAAACTTATTACAAGAAGCTTCTATACCCCCATGGCAGCGGAAAATATTACCTTTATTATTTTGTGAAGATCGATTGATTTGGGTGCCTGGCATCGGTATTGATTGTGACTTTCAAGTAAAATCGGAGGGAACGGGGATTTTGCCAGTTTGGCATGCGATAAAAACTAATTAAATCTAGAAAATATGCAAACTTCTAGGTAAAAAATAGTGCTGTTTAACGGAGCTTGAGCGACTAAAAGCATAAATAAAGGGACTTGAATGATTCTGGTGACGGGTGGGGCAGGATTTATCGGTAGTAATTTTGTGTTAGATTGGTTGCGGCAGAGCGATGAGGGTGTTGTCAATATCGATAAATTGACGTATGCCGGTAATTTGCAAAATTTATCAAGCATTAAAAACGATGCCCGGCATATTTTTTTTCAGGGTGATATTGGTGATACCGAACTGATCACGCGACTTCTGAAACAGTATCAGCCGCGCGCTATCGTAAATCTGGCTGCGGAGAGTCATGTCGACCGGTCGATTCATGGTCCGGAAGATTTTATTCAAACGAATATCTTGGGTACGTTCCATTTATTGGAAGCCGTTCGTGCTTACTGGGCAGAATTGGATCATGCGGTTCAATCTGGTTTCCGTTTTTTGCATGTATCCACCGATGAAGTTTACGGATCACTAGCGCCGCATGCGCCAGCATTTACTGAAACACATAGCTATCAACCTAACAGCCCCTATTCGGCGAGTAAGGCTTCGAGTGATCATTTGGTTCGTGCCTATTATCATACGTATGGGTTGCCCGTACTGACCACGAATTGTTCGAATAACTACGGGCCTTATCAGTTCCCTGAAAAATTAATTCCATTGATTATTTGTAATGCTTTGGCGGGAAAGAGTTTGCCTGTTTATGGCGATGGCTTGCAGATTCGGGATTGGCTTTTTGTGACGGATCATTGCACAGCAATTCGCCGGGTTTTGGAGATGGGGGTGCCTGGGGATACCTATAATATTGGCGGATGGAATGAAAAAGCCAATATTGAGATTGTCCAAACGATTTGCGATCTTTTGACAGAAACCTATCCTGATAGGCAGTTTCGGCAACTGATTACGTATGTTACCGATCGTCCTGGGCACGACCGGCGCTATGCCATTGATGCTACAAAAATCAAGCGTGATTTGAATTGGCGGCCAGCAGAAACGTTTGCAACCGGTATCCGTAAAACCATCCATTGGTATCTGGATAACCAGCAATGGACGGCAGATGTTCAAACAGGCGCTTATCGCCAATGGATTGAAAAAAACTACCAGCAACGTATATCATGAAAATTTTATTATTCGGTAAGAATGGCCAGGTTGGTTGGGAATTGCAACGCAGCCTTGCACCATTGGGGGAAATAGTAGCACTGAGCTCATCCAGTCAAGAATTATGCGGGGATTTGATACGCTTTGATGATGTCCGTCAGACGATTCAAAGCGTTGCGCCGGATGTTATTGTCAATGCGGTTGCTTACACATCGGTCGATAAAGCCGAAAGCGACGCGGAACAAGCCAATATCCTTAATGCGCAAGCACCGGCACTGTTGGCTCAAGAGGCTAAGCAACGCGATATCTGCTTGATTCATTATTCAACGGATTATGTATTTAATGGCGCAAACGATAAGCCCTATCATGAAACGGATCTACCCGATCCACTCAATGTGTATGGAAGTAGCAAACTGCAGGGGGAAAACAATATTATTGCATCCGGGTGTCAGTATTTGATTTTTCGTACCAGTTGGGTTTATGCGGCACATGGGAATAACTTTATTAAAACGATTCTGCGGTTATCGCAGCAGCGTGAGAAGCTGAGTATCGTGAATGATCAGATCGGTGCTCCAACGGGCGCTGAGCTGATTGCTGACGTGACTGCGCATACAGTGCGTACATTAAAGTCTCAATCTGCAGTGTCTGGGTTATATCACTTGACGGCAAAAGAGTACACGAGCTGGTATGAATTTGCTCAGTTTATTTTGAGGCATGTCGAGCGGGAACATACTTATTTTACTAAACCGCCCAGTCAGCTCATTGCAATTCCAAGTACCGACTATCCGGTACCGGCAAAGCGTCCATTAAATTCTCGGTTAGATACTTCAAAACTAGAACAAACATTTGGACTAAGTTTACCGAATTGGCGGAGCGGAGTGTTACGGGTATTGGATGAAATACTTACTTTGAAGATTTAAATAACCAAATCAGCATAACATGCTGTTTGTTATATAATTATTATTCTCGGTGATCTCGCTAAATGAAAAAATTGCAACGATTTATCAAATTCGTTATATACTGCAAGGCCTAACTTAAAGTTAAATATTTTTAAAAGGGATAAATAAATGAAATATACACTTCTTTTAGCTGCATTACTCGCTTTTGGACTGTCAGCATGTGGTAAACCTGATCAAGCTTTGCCTGAGCAAGAAAAAGCAAATTATGAAAAAATGATGAAGGGTGAATCGATCGAGTGCCCACATGGTCTTGATGGCAATGGTAATTGTTTGAAAGAAGGCGCTGATCCACGTCCATATGGTGGTAAAGGCAAAGACGGCCATTAATTCATAAATTATGGCATCTTAAAAAAACCGCCAAACGGCGGTTTTTTTATTTTAACCCTTCTGAAGCTAAACGAACTGGGTTTTGTGTTTTGTTGATTTTTTGAAAAGTACGGTAAAACTAAGCAAATGATATCGATTTGGTTTAAAGATTATACGGTTGAGTATCTCGAAGGGTTGCGTAACGCGAATATGGGGGAGCATATCGGTATCCATTTCACTGAAGTCGGCGCGGACTTTTTAAAGGGAAGTATGCCGGTAGATAATCGTACTACACAGCCTTTTGGCATTTTACATGGCGGCGCCAGTTGTGTTTTGTCTGAAACTTTGGGCAGTGTAGCGGGGTGGATGACGATTGATCCGGACAAATACCGCGCGGTTGGCTTGGAACTTAACATTAATCATATTCGCGCAGTAACCCAAGGCAGTGTTATTGGCACATGCACGCCATTACACGTGGGTAGGCGCACGCAGGTATGGCAAACTGATATTACCGAAGAAGCCACCGGAAAGCGAGTTGCCATCTCAAGGTTAACTTTGGCGATCATTGAACAGGGTACCTTGAGTGCGCAGAAGGGGCATGTGGTTGTCGAGAAGATACGCTAGGTTTTTTTTCTGAGTGCCTAATTGATAGAGTCGTTGATCGATTCTAGTTTTGCGTTTTATTGCTATCCTGTGACGATTGTTTTGTATCGGATAATTCAGTTTTTTCCGGTGCTCGCGCTGCTTGTTCAGAAACTTCTGCTGTGCGGGCCTCAGCCGATCCAGCAGCTTGTTGATCAATATTTGGTTGCGTTGCTTCAGTTAAATCCTCATCCTGTTTGTCTTTACTGCGCCACATAAAATAAATTGCGCCAACCGTTACTAATACAAGCGGTGTAACGACTGAAAAAAGTATTGCGGATTCGATAGTGATACCCGGAGGCGGTGCCTTGTTGACAATCATATAAGCATGCGTAAAAGCAAAGCCATAAACCGGAATCAATGCGGCAACAAAGCGATTGGTAATGAGCGGACGTACAGTCAACATGTTCAGAACATTTGAACCGTAATAACCAAGAAAATAAATAAAAACATAAAAAAATGCATTGCTCATGCGTTCTCCTTAATTGACATGTCATAGAGAAATAAGAAATATTTTTGATGGCTAGTATACCGATAAACTATGATATGCACACAATAGTATCATTAGTGCTCATTCTAAAAATAACATCATTCGATTATAAAATTTATCAATATGTCTCCAGTTCTTATAGCAATTGTTAGTGCGTTCCGTGATTTATTTAGACTCAGGGTTGCGTGGATTATTATTTGGCCATTAATGCTTTCAATGACCTTTTGGTTTGGTATTGGGTATGTTTTTTGGGATGAATTATCAGTATTGATGTATCAGGCATTTGATGTGATTGGTATTGGAGAGCGATTGGCTAACATTCAAACGCCGTGGCTTCTTTCAAGCATCCAGTTTTTTTTGCATATCTTGATCATAGGTCCTTTGATTATTATGACCACCTTAATAATCACGTCTATTTTTGTAATGCCAGCATTGATAAAGCTGGTGGCTGATAGAAACTATCCAGAACTCATGCGGGAAAATGGCGGCGGTGTGACTGGCAGCGTAGTGAATGCATTGTTAGCCAGCGGTGTTTTTATTGTGATTTGGATTGTTACTTTGCCTCTGTGGGCGATAGGTATTGGGTTTGTCGTTCCTTTTGTTGCTGCGGCATTTATGAACCAGCAATTATTTCGTTATGACGCACTATCGGAGCATGCGAATAAGCAAGAAATTAAAACGGTTGTAGCGCTCAATAAATATGCTCTCTGGATATTGGGTTTGTTGACTGGGTTGATGCAGTTTGTTCCTGTATTGAATTTTTTTGCCCCGATTTTTACAGCGCTGGCATTTATTCATTTCGGCCTTCATCAATTAAAGTTTTTGCGCTTAAAAGACCAAGCGGATACTGTCCAATTGCAGCAATAGCTTCGGTTTTTTATTCGACTTGAGTCATGTCACCACAAATTTGGAATGCCAATTTTTTAACGCTATCTCCTATGTTTGGGCCGTTGCTGCAGTTTAGGACATATATTGAGAATATGCAGAAATGGCCGACCTATGACGATTTTAATCATTTGAATGTGCTCGAAGGCTATGAAATGCGCACACAATCCGGTAAAAGTGTCTGCTTTGTGCCCCCACACGCAAATAAAACAGGAATCGAAGAGCGTTATGAAACAAGAATTTATTTAACCGGAGAAATTTCTACGCGTCTCAGCAATTGGCATGATTTTTTTAATGCATTGGTTTGGCGGGTATTTCCACTTGCTAAATCCGTATTGAATTATTTGCATTTTCATGCGCAGCAAATGGAATTTGCGCATAATCTTAAACAACGCAGCCCTCTAAGAGATGCTGCAACAATTTTTGATGAATCGGGTGTTATCGTCGTGAGTAGCAGTGTTAAGCTGATTAATATGCTGAAAGAATTTTGCTGGGAGGAATTGTTTTGGCATGAGCGTTCAGCTGTTTTGTCAAAGATGCGTTTTTATGTATTTGGTCATGGATTATATGAAAAAGCATTGAATCCCTATATCGGAATGACTGGCAAAGGAATGTGCTTTCATGTGCCGGGTGATTTTTTTGAGCAAGCGGTGACGGAACAATTGGTTGCCGTCGATGTGATGCTGAAGTTACATTTATTAGAGTCTTTCTTTTCAAATGATGATCTAACGCCTGTTCCTTTGTTAGGGTATCCCGGTTGGGATAAAAACAACAACGATAAAGCTTATTACTGTAACAAAAAATACTTTCGTAACCGACCAGCTTGAGTCGCCCAATGAATGCGTGGTAACAGGAATGGATTTATGTTGTTTAAACGCATGCGTGTGAAATCGTTTTGATGTTTTTCCGAATCGATAACAGATTTTTGTTAAAATGAGCGATTAATTAACGAATCTTATTGGAGTATTTGATGGCAGTTGAAAGAACGTTGTCCATTATTAAACCGGATGCGGTTGCAAAAAATGTTATTGGGCAAATTTATTCACGTTTTGAATCAAGTGGTTTAAAAATCATTGCAGCAAGGATGGTGCATCTGTCGCAATCCGATGCTGAACAATTTTATGCGGTGCATCGTGGCCGTCCTTTTTTTATGGATTTGGTTAAGTTCATGACGTCTGGGCCTGTAATGGTGCAAGTTTTGGAAGGTGAAAGCGCTATCAAGAAGAATCGCGATTTGATGGGGGCAACGGACCCTAAAAAGGCAGACAAAGGAACCATTCGTGCTGACTTTGCTGACAGTATCGATGCGAATGCTGTTCATGGTTCGGATGCTCCAGAAACTGCAGCGACTGAAATTGCTTGTTTCTTTCCTGCGCTGAATGTTTATTCACGCTAGATTTTATTAAGAATGGTGACTGCTAACCTGCTTAATTTTGATGTAAAGGGGTTGACTGATTTTTGTATTGAAATCGGGGAAAAGCCTTTTCGTGCAAAGCAATTGTTGCGCTGGATTCATCAATCCAGTGCGATCGATTTTGTCAGCATGAGCGATTTGGCAAAAAGCTTACGCGATAAATTGACTGATTTAGCGGTTATTGAAGCGCCGCAAGTAATTTCTGACCATGTTGCGTCCGATGGAACACGTAAATGGTTGTTGTCGGTTGGCGCTGAAAATGCCATTGAAACTGTTTTTATTCCTGAAGTGAGCCGCGGCACGTTGTGTGTTTCTAGCCAAGTTGGATGTGCATTGGCCTGTACTTTCTGCTCGACAGGTAAGCAAGGGTTTAATCGTAATTTGACTGTCGCTGAAATTATCGGGCAGTTATGGATTGCCAATAAATTACTTCGAGAAGATTTACGGCAATTTTCAAACGATATTCCGGATTCGGAGCGCCTTGTCAGTAATGTCGTTATGATGGGAATGGGTGAGCCGCTAGCCAATTTCGAGAATGTGGTTATGGCACTGGATCTGATGTTGGATGATCATGCTTATGGCTTATCTCGGCGGCGTGTTACTGTGAGCACTTCAGGATTGGTTCCTGCTATGGATCGGCTACGTGAGCGTTGTCCAGTAGCGCTCGCAGTGTCTTTGCATGCGTCAAATGATGCGTTACGAGATCATTTGGTACCCATTAATAAAAAATATCCGATTCAAGAATTGTTGGCGGCTTGCAGAAGATATCTTGCCGTAGCCCCTAGGGATTTTGTAACTTTTGAGTATGTGATGCTCGATGGTGTTAATGATACTGCTCTGCATGCGCGTGAATTGACTCAGTTGGTTCGGGATACGCCGTGTAAGTTTAACCTGATTCCTTTTAATTCGTTCCATGGCTCCGGGTATAAACGATCTACATCAGAGAATATTCGTGTTTTTCGTGATATTTTGATGCAAGCTGGCTATGTTGTTACGGTCAGAAAAACTCGCGGAGATGATATCGCTGCTGCTTGCGGTCAACTGGCGGGGCAGGTAAAAGACAAAACACGCCGCACGACTATTAATATGCAAACTCAAAACTGCACCAAGTGAAAAAGATCATTGCGCCAATATTAGCTTTGTTGATCCTTGTTCTGGGATTCGGTGGTTGTGTGCAGCAACCAAGGGTCGCTGAGCCTACTAAAGAAGAAAAAAGTGCACGTGCACTCCAAAGTGCTAAAGTGCATACCGAATTGGCTGGGGAGTACTATAACCGTGGGCAGATGGATGTCGCCCTGGAGGAGATTGATGAAGCATTAAAAGCCGAGCCCAATTATGCGCCTGCTTATAATGTACTAGGGCTAGTGAATATGAAGCTAAATGACGATGCGAAAGCGTTGCAGAATTTCACGCAAGCCCTGAAATTAACACCGGAAAATGCTGAAATACGCAATAATTATGGCTGGTTCTTATGTCAGCGTGTTTCTCAGCAAATGGATCAAGCAATCGAGCAATTTACACAAGCCATGCAGAATCCACTGTATACAACGCCAGAAATGGCATTAACTAATGCGGGGATCTGTGAAATCAAACGCCAGCGTTATGATGAAGCACAAGTGTATTTACGCAAGGCACTATTAATACAACCTAGCTATTTCACAGCCTTGCTGGCTCTGGTCGATATGGATTTTCGGCGTGGCAGGCTGGTTGAAGCTAAATCAAAATTGGTTGAGTTGATGCAAAACAATTCACCAACCCCGGAAAGTCTTTTGCTAGCAATTCAAATTGAACAAGCCATCGGTGATCAAATGAGCGCGGATAGCTATATTTTTCAGTTGCAAAAGCGATTCCCCGATTCGAAAGAGGCGATATCAGTACGAGAAGGAAAAATCAATTAGTTGAAGTTGGAATGGTTAGTTTTTTAGTTTTAAAGATAGATTGAATCTACTGCGACTTATAAAATGGGTGCATAACTATGAACTTGGATAATGACAACAGTGTTGGTGCGGGTACGTTAGTAAATAATGATGTTCATTCGGGTAATTTCGTACATAGCGTTGGTCATGTATTGCGCAATGCGAGAGTGGCTAGAGGATTGAGTACCGAAGATGTGTCTCGGCAATTGCGAATCTCAGTGAAGCAGGTTGAAGCTATTGAGAAAGAAGACTTCGATAAATTGCCTGGGCGTACTTTTTTGCGTGGTTTTGTACGTAATTACGCCAATTTTGTTCAGTTAGAATCTGCGCCGCTATTAGAGTCGCTACCAGGTTCCTCACCGATACTTGCGGCCCAGGAACGCACACCGTTTAAAGATAAGCAACTATCTTTTTCTGCCAATCGAAGGGAAGGCTTGGGTGGTAGTCGTTTGATACCGATTGTAATGCTTTTGCTGGTGATTTTCGGAGCTTACTATATTCTAGAAAATAACACTTGGTTGCAAAGTTCCGTGGATGAAATAACTGAAAAAAGCACTAAATCAGAAAATGGAAAAGGATCAATGGAAATTCAACTGCCTATTTCGGGCTCGACAAAAAGCGAAGTCAATCTTCCGGTCAATAAGGTGCCTGAAAATTTGAACAATGAAGAAAGGAAAGATCTGTCCTCCAGTGGTGTAAGGCTTTTTGAAACATTGGATAAGAAAAACCTTCAAGTTGTGGAGACTACTTCACTCGCAGAGGACAAACTTGAAGCGCTTGAAGAAGGTAAATTTGCCAAAACAAACTTGTTGAGCGAAGACACAGGAAGCTTATATTTTACATTTACTGCCGATTCATGGATTAAAGTTGTAGATGGAAAGGGTGTACCTCTTTTAGAGCAAATGCGTAAAAAAGGCAGTGAACAAGTATTAACCGGGAAGAAACCATTTAGTATCGTGATTGGCAATGCATCTGGGGTTAATCTCACCTATAATGATAAAGAAGTTAATATCGATTCCTATAAAAAACAAGATGGGACTGCACGGTTTAAGTTGCAGTAATGGCTATGGAATTTTCCTAATTTGTAATTATTACGTAGTTTAGTCAATTATTTATTATGTCTGAGAATGGTTTATCTCGTAAACGCAGAATGAGTATTGGGGTTTGCGTTGGCGATGTCCAAATCGGTGGTAATGCGCCGGTTGTAGTGCAATCAATGACCAATACTGATACTGCCAACGAGGCAGCTACCGTCGAGCAAGTGGCGCAGCTTGCGCGCGCAGGTTCAGAATTGGTACGTATTACTGTGAATTCAATGGAAGCGGCCGCTGCCGTACCGGGTATTCGTGCAAGTCTTGACGATATGGGGTGTCATGTACCGTTGATTGGTGATTTTCATTTCAATGGCCATAAATTATTAACCACTCATCCTGAATGTGCCAAAGCATTGGCTAAGTTTCGTATCAATCCAGGTAATGTGGGGCATGGAAGAAAACGTGATGAACAATTTGCTACGCTGATTGAAACGGCATGTAAATACGATAAACCGATTCGAATTGGGGTCAATTGGGGTAGTCTTGATCCTGAGATGCTGGCAAGAATCATGGATCAAAATGCAGCTTCCGACAATCCTCAAGATGCAAAGTATGTCATGCGCGAAGCATTGATTACATCAGCACTAGAGAGTGCGGCTAAGGCTGAGGAAATCGGATTGAGTCGTAACAAAATCGTTTTGTCTTGCAAAGTGAGCGGTGTGCAAGATTTGATCATGGTATACCGTGAGCTTGCAGCGCGTTGTGATTATGCATTGCATTTAGGACTTACTGAGGCGGGCATGGGTTCTAAAGGCATTGTTGCATCGTCTGCAGCTTTAGCAGTTTTGTTGCAAGAAGGCGTTGGCGATACAATTCGCATTTCGTTGACTCCTGAACCAGGTGGTTCTCGTTCGCGAGAAGTGATTGTTGCACAAGAAATTCTTCAGACAATGGGATTGCGTGCTTTTGTTCCTTTAGTGGCGGCGTGTCCCGGATGTGGTCGTACGACTAGTACGTATTTCCAAGAGCTTGCAGAAAGTATACAAGCTTATGTGCGTGATGAAATGTTGGTATGGCGCGAACAATACGAAGGTGTCGAAAACATGACACTCGCAGTAATGGGGTGCGTGGTGAATGGGCCTGGCGAAAGCAAACATGCAAATATCGGCATCAGTTTGCCTGGTTCGGGTGAAAGTCCTGTTGCACCGGTATTTGTCGATGGTCAGAAAACGGTCACGTTAAAAGGTGATACCATTGCCAGCGATTTTCGGCAAATTGTTGCCAATTATGTCAGTGAAAAGTATCCAAGAAAACATATCTGATGGTCAGTAGTATTAAGGCTATTCGCGGGATGAATGATATCCTGCCAAGTGAAACCTATCGCTGGATTCACTTTGAAAAAACCATACATCAATGGCTTGTATCGTATGGTTACCGGAATATACGTACCCCCATTCTTGAACAGACTGATTTGTTTGTGCGTTCGATCGGTGAGGTAACCGACATTGTCGAAAAAGAAATGTATACGTTTACGGACCAATTGAATAATGACAGTTTGACGTTGCGTCCCGAAGGCACTGCGTCTTGTGTACGTGCAGCCATCGAACACAACTTGCTATATGGCGGCCCGCAAAGACTCTATTATTTGGGTCCGATGTTTCGGCATGAAAGGCCACAAAAAGGACGATATCGGCAATTTCATCAGGTCGGTGTTGAAGCATTGGGGTATGGTGGCCCTGATATTGACGCTGAGTTGATGGTTATGTGTTCGCGCTTGTGGGAATTACTGGGAATTTCAGACTTGCGCCTTGAAATTGGTACTTTGGGGAATAGCGAAGCGCGCGCGGCTTATCGCATTCATTTGCTCGAGTATTTAGAGCGCCATCGCAATCAACTGGATGAGGATTCATTAAGGCGACTACATACTAATCCTTTGCGCATTTTGGATAGTAAGAATCCGGCATTACAGGGGATCATCGAGAATGCACCTAAATTAATAGAGTATTTAGATTCAGAATCAAAAAATCATTTCGATGAGCTGCAAGCCATTTTGCGGAACCAGGGAATTGCTTTTACGATTAATTTGCGCTTGGTAAGAGGGCTTGATTATTACAATCGCACAGTATTTGAGTGGGTTACCGATCAATTAGGTGCACAAGGTACGGTATGCGCAGGTGGGCGTTATGATGGCTTAGTTGAGCAGATTGGGGGTAAATCAGCGCCGGCATGTGGTTTTGCGATGGGAGTCGAGCGCTTGCTGGCTTTGATGAATCAACATAACTCCGCAGAAATGCAATTTAATCCCGATTGCTACCTTGTTCATCAAGGAGAAACTACGCGTGATTATGCTTGGAAGTGCGCGGAATTTTTACGGGATAAAGGCCTTGATGTTGTTTTGCACTGTGGTAGTGGAAGCTTCAAAGCACAAATGAAAAAAGCTGATACATCTGGTGCTTATTACGCTCTGATCATTGGTGATGAGGAAGTAAAAGCAAATCAAATTACAGTGAAATCATTACGTCAAACATCTGAACAGGTCAGGTTAAACTTGGATGATGTGACGCGGTTCATTAAACAATAATTAATCATTTTTCTAGGAACATAGCATGGCAGCTTATTCTCTTGAAGAGCAGGAAAAAATTGACGGACTGAAAGCTTGGTGGAATAGATTCGGCACGGTGCTGGTCGTTTTACTCACGGTTGCATTATTTACCATGGGCGGTATGAAGGCATGGGATTACTATCAACAAAAGCAGGCGCATCAGGCGGCTGATCTATATGTTTTGTTGCAGCAAATTCAAGCTTCGGATGATGCAACGAAAATTAATGATGCGGCACAGTTAGTGATGACAGGTTATCCGTCAAGTGGTTATGCACCGCGTGCTGCGTTCATTGCAGCGCAAGCTGACGAGAAAAATGGTAATGCCAAACGGGCCCTGCAGAGTTTGCAATGGGTTGTTGACCATGCAAAGGAAGCCCCTTTGCGTGATTTGGCTCGTTTGAGGATTGCTGGTATTCTGCTAGATGAAGAAAAATATGATGAAGCATTAAGAGCGATTAGCGTTCCTCATGGTGATAGTTTCTCGGGTTTATATCTGGATCGTAAAGGTGATATCTTGGTTGCAACCCATAAATTTTCCGAAGCAAGATTGAGTTATCAGGAAGCAATTGGGAAATTAAACAAAACTAATAACTACTACAACATCGTCCAAATGAAATTGGATGCATTGGGTGAAGCTGAATAAGTACTTGATTGAACGTGGTGCAGAAAATAAATAGCGCCAAATCCTGGCCATTATCTCAATTCTTCATAGCACTGATTTTTCTAATTACTGGTTGTAGTAGCATGCCCAATCCATTGGATTCTCCTATGGTGGAGTCAATGAGCACAGGCATATCTGACTTTTTTGTGAAAGACGAAGAAATTGTTTACGAAAAAGAAGAACTAGATGCACTCAAAACGGCTGAGGTGATTCCTTTAAAATGGAAAGCTAAAGTTAAAGAAAGCAGTATCGGGTATTTCCAAACAGCTTATGATAGTGGTGCGTTATATGTCGCTGATGAAACGGGTGGAGTGACAAAATTTGATGCGGTAACTGGACAACAACTCTGGCAACTGAAAACAGACGGAAAATTTTCTGCTGGCGTAAGTGTTGATGAGCAATTGGTTTTAATTGGCACCTTCAAAGGTGAAGTGCTGGCCTATAATGATGCGGGCCAAATGGTTTGGCAGTCATTGGTCACGAGTGAGATTTTGAGTCCGCCGCAAGTATATAATAATATCATTGCAGTGCGTACTTTGGATGGACGAATCTTTGGGTTGGACGCTGTCGATGGAACGCGTAAATGGGTCTATCAAGGCGCAACACCTTCGCTGACTGTGCGAAGTACAGCCGGGGTAACACTGGCGCATGGCGCCGCATTTGCCGGATTTCCGGGGGGGAAATTGGTCGCGTTGAGTTCATTTAACGGTAACGTAGGATGGGAGGTAGCAGTATCATTTCCTCGTGGTGTTACTGAACTGGAAAGGATTACGGATATTACGAGCGCACCCGTGGTGAGTAACCAATTTGTGTGCTCTGTTGCATATCAAGGCAGATTGGGCTGTTTTGTGTTAAATGATGGTACGCAGATATGGTCGCGTGAATCATCCAGTAGTGCTGGGTTGTCGATGGACAAAGATTATGTATATGTTACTGAAGAAAAAGGGATTGTGGCTGCATATGATCTGATTAGTGGCGCAGGGATGTGGAAGCAATCAAAACTCGGAAGTAAAAGATTGACTCGGCCTATGATACAAGGACAATATGTGATTGTTGCTGATGATCAGGGTTTTGTAAATTTGTTACGTAATTATGATGGGACTTTAGTTGCACGTTCGGCAACTGATGGTAGTCGTATACAAGCACCGCCTACTCTGTTATATGATGGTTTCGCAGTGCAAACGGCTAAGGGTGGAGTGTTTGTATTTAGTACGAATTTTTAGTGATTCTCGATATTCTTATTCTGTAGATATTTTTTAGCTCAATAGCGTTCTACTATTTTACCTTTTACTGGTTTCTCTGTTCTTGGACACGCAATGTGCTTCATAGATGAGGAGTGACCTAATACTATGAAACCCACCCTTGTTCTCGTTGGACGACCGAATGTTGGCAAATCAACTCTATTTAACCGCTTGACACGGACGCGGGATGCTATTGTCGCAGATATTCCTGGATTGACTCGTGATCGCCACTATGGACAAGGAAGAGTCGGTGATAAACCTTATTTGGTCATGGATACAGGAGGATTCGAACCCGTTGTTAAAGAGGGCATTCTGCACGCCATGGCAAAGCAGACTTTGCAAGCAATTGATGAGGCAGACAAAGTTTTATTTGTTGTCGATGGAAGACAAGGTGTTACTGCGCATGACAAAATCATTGCAGAACAATTGCGAAAGTCGGGGCAAAAAATTGTATTAGTGGTTAATAAAACAGAGGGTATGGCGCTTTCGGTTGTAACTGCTGAGTTTTATGAATTGGGTTTAGGTGAGCCTTGTGCTGTATCCGCGATGCATGGCGATCATGTTAACGATTTGGTCGAATGGGTATTGCATGATTTCTCAGATGCAACGGATGAGCTGCCGCAAGATAAGCACCCTAAAATTGCAATTGTAGGGCGACCTAACGTAGGAAAGTCTACTTTGGTCAATACGTTATTAGGTGAAGAACGAGTGATTGTTTTTGACCAACCAGGTACAACGCGCGATAGTATCTATATTGATTTCCAGCATAAAGATAAGAACTATACTTTAATTGATACCGCCGGATTGCGACGCCGAGGTCAAGTTAATGAAACTATAGAAAAATTTTCGGTTATCAAAACATTGCAAGCGATAGAGGATGCCAATGTGGTTATATTGGTACTTGATGCGCATAGCGAGATCTCAGATCAAGATGCTCATATTGCTCAATTTATCCTAGAAGCAGGATGTGCATTGGTGATTGCGGTCAACAAATGGGATGATTTGGATGAATACCAAAGAGACAGAATCAAACGTGAGCTGAGTCGTAAGTTACAATTTCTAAGCTTCGCACAGTTACACTATATCTCTGCATTGCATGGTACAGGTACTAATAATTTGTTGCCTTCTATTGACCAAGCTTATGCCGCTGCAATGGCAAAGTTGCCTACTCCGAAGCTGACTCGTACTCTGATTGCGGCGGTAGAGAAACACCCTCCTCCACGTGGAGGCATGTCAAGACCCAAAATGCGTTATGCTCACCAGGGCGGATCCAATCCACCTTTGATCATTGTGCATGGCAGTATGCTGGGGCATGTACCAGAAAGCTATCGGCGTTATTTAGAAAATGTCTTTCGGGAGACTTTTAAACTGATAGGCACTCCGTTGCGTGTTGATTTTAAGGTTGGACATAATCCTTATTCCGATAAAAAGCCAGAGCCACTGACAGAATCTGAATTGCGGACAGCACATAACAAAAGACGGCGAAATCGGAAGAAATACGGGTAAAGCCTAAGTCTACTGGAATGCCTTCATGAGCAAACGATTTGCTTGAATGGGGAGTCTTCTATAAAACCATTATTGATGGTACATTTTTTTGTGCTGTTTCACGAATACTATTGAATGACTGTTTGTTCACTGAGTAGTTCTTGATAGCTTTTTTGCATTTTTTGATAGTTGGATGGATTAATTTCCAATCCTTCTACAATTTTATATTGACCGTTGATGCAGGTTACTGGAAAGCTGTAGATCACACCGCTTGGTATGTCATAACATCCTGTTGACACAACACCCATTGAAACCCAGTCATTTTCTTTAGTACCGAAAATCCAGTCTTGCATATGGTTGATAATAGCATTCGCAGCACTGGCAGCGCTTGATTTTCCTTGACGTGCTTCAATGATAGCGGCGCCACGATTTTGTACGGTTGGAATGAAACTGTTTTCTATCCAATTGGGGTCGTTAATTAACGAAACAACCTTCTGATCTCTAATCGTAGCATGACTTAAATCTGGAAATTGTGTGTTGGAATGATTGCCCCACACTATCATTTTTTTTATTTCTGATACTGATATATTAACTTTTTGTGCGACTTGAGATAACGCACGATTATGATCAAGCCGGAGCATTGCTGAGAAATTATGGGGGTCGAGATCAGGAGCATTATTTAGAGTAATCCATGCATTAGTGTTTGCAGGGTTTCCCACTACGAGAATCTTGATATTTTTCATTGCAACTGAATTGAGGACTTTTCCTTGTCGCACAAATATTGGACCATTCGCTGCAAGGAGATCCTTACGTTCCATATTTTCGCCGCGAGGACGTGCACCTACTAACAATGCAATATCCGCATCACCAAAAGCAATATCGAGATCATCAGTAGTGATAACTTGCTTTAATAACGGAAAGGCACAATCATTTAATTCCATGACGATGCCTTTAAAAAAATGCTGAGCTTCAGTAATATCATGCAGTTGCAGGATGATCGGCTGATCATGACCTAACATGTCACCTGCAGCGATGCGATAAAGTAAACTATAGCCAATCTGCCCTGTTGCGCCTGTTATGGCTATACGAATAGGCGGTTTCATTTTTCCTAATCCTTGAGAACCCACCAACCATTAATGAAATACTTGGTGGCATTATATGTATGGAGAATAGTAAAAATTATACTGGTATTCGTAATCGCACGGAAGAGCTAGTTTTTTTACCGCTATTCTGGATTTTAGAAAATTAGATCTAATTCATAACAATATTGTTTGATCGTTTTTTAATAATTTATTTTGATTTAATGAATATGAATAATTTTAGCGATAGAAGGTACACCTGAAGAATTCCAAATAAACAGTTGATAAAAACCGGGAGGAGCGATATTAGCTGTGGCTGGTGATTGTACTGTTACAATGTTATTAGGTTGTGAAAAAGGTAAGTCAAAGAAACGGACTTCCACATCAATATTATGTGTGACAGCGCCTAATCGAAGTAGCGTTACACGGTGAATGGTTTCATTCGCTTCAATAGAGAAGTCCTGCCCCCAAGTAATAGTATCTGATGGTGCATCAGTGATTGTGGGACGTGAGGCAAGATCTCCGCTGCCGTCAGTTTTGAACAAATAAGGGGGATAATAAATTTCACCATTCATTTGTTTAATTGGGCCAGGCGCTCCGCCTCCACCTGTCATAACTGTTGCATCGGGTAGCAAAATTGAAGCCGAATGGTAAAGTCTTACTGTGGAGGCGTTAGCAGTTGCTGTCCATGTATTCGTGATTGGATTCCAAAGTTCCGAAGTCAATGTGGCACCTGTGAGATTATTGCCTGTAGAAGAACCACCATTTACCCAGACCTTGCCATCAGCAAGTACAGTCGTATTGCCATATAAACGCTCCATACTTGCGGTACCAGCGGAAGTGACGGTAGGATCACCGTTGCCATTGATATTTACGATAACTGCAAGTTTATTTCTGCGTAACGAAAGGATCTTTCCTGGGGAAAACATTACACTGGGCAATTCCCAACGGCCTGCCTTGGGTTTAGTCGTTTGATATTTCGTGATTGTACCCGTACCTGATATATCAAGTTTATATGCGGCATCATAGTGCCCAAGAATAAAAATCTTGCCTTGTGGATTTACCCAGGCGCGTGGATAGTACCAAGAAGCTGAACCAAGTGCGCCATAAGCATAGTCATTCGCAGCACTCGTAAGTGAGCGCCAGCTTCCATCAATGGCACGTACCTCGGGAATTGGAGAGTATGAGGCTTCAGTAGCGGGTAGGGTGGTGTTACCCGCAAAATATCTATCATTACGCCCACCCAATATTGTATGTTCACCATTTGGCAAAGCAACGGTCGTTGCATACCAGCGTTTATAGGCCATTTGATGAGATTGGCGTATGAGTGTTTCGGTTGCAGGATCGAAAATATTGATGTCGCTGTTAGCATAGTTTCGTTGTCCGTTGACCAGTGCATCACCACCCACAATCAATGCCTGACCGGTAGCTGGTATAATGGATTGACCTGCGCAGAAAATATCGGTATCGGTGATGTTGGGTAACACTGCAAATGCGCTCGATCCAGTGCCCAAAGAAGGATCCCATACGACGTAATACATTTTCGCACCTTGTGCACCTGCAAGGTTTGTTCCATAAGCAAACACTCTTCCATCCGGCATTAGCATCATCGCAATTGGGATGATTGGCCAATGATGCAATGGCCCGAATATCCCTTGTAAATGGGCTGTTGAATTGGTTGCTAAAACTGGCATTGAAATGCTTAAAAAAGTTATAGCTACTAACAGTATTTTTCTGAGAGTGTTTTGTGTAATTCTTTGAATACCAGTAAATAGCTTCATCGTCATGATTGCAGGCCCCAAACAAAGCCCTTGTAAGTTAAAAAGTTAAATCAGCGGAATGTTCTTTTAATGGATGATGAATCTAGTTAAAACTAGAAAATTAAATAACGACCATTCACTACGGATTGACTTTATCAATTCATTTGAATTTGGTTATGAGGCAGATGTACTATTTATCTAAGCAATATGTCCTTCCTATGAATAGATGGTGTTCTTTGCAAAACTTCATTTTCAAGAAGGTATGTTTGATAGATGGTTAGATTTCTGGAAATAATCTATTTTGAATCGACCATGTGATCGTAAGTGGAAGAAAAGATGAAATGCGACAATTGCATAATCGCTATATTACTTGCAATAATGCTCCAATAATAATTGTTGCGCTGAGCGAGGTTTGTGTGTGCCGGGTTTTAATCGTTTGTAGGAGCCATCGTTTTGTAATGACCAAGCTTGCGTGTTATCGGAAAGATAATTTAGTAGACCCAATTCAATAACGGTGTCACTGGTTCGTTTTTCCTCGATCGGGAAGCATACTTCGACGCGATGATGTAAGTTGCGTGTCATCCAGTCAGCGCTTGAACAAAATAGTAATTCTTCCCCATTTTGATGGAAATAAAATACCCGCGTGTGTTCCAAGAAGCGTCCGACAATAGAGCGTACGTTAATATTTTCTGATACCCCTTTGATTCCTGGGCGAAGGCAACATACGCCTCGAACGATTAAATCAATTTTTACACCGGCTTGGGAAGCACGGTAAAGTGCTATGATAATTTCCGGATCGACCAGAGCATTCATTTTGGCAATAATCCATCCTTTTTTACCTTCATTGACTAGGCTGATTTCTTTATCAATATAAGTCAGGATTCCTTTATGTAATGTGAAAGGTGATTGCAGCAGTTTTTTTAAGCGGCCAGCTCGACCCAGCCCAGTCAGTTGATGGAATAATTTATTGACGTCTTCGCCAATTGCCTTGTCGCTCGTAAGTAAGCCATAGTCGGTATACAATCGTGCGGTTCTAGCATGGTAATTACCGGTGCCTAAATGGACGTAACGGCGAAGACTACGGCCTTCTCTTCGTACTACCAAAATCATTTTTGCATGCGTTTTGTAATTAACCACGCCATACACTACGTGTGCGCCAGCTTGTTGTAATTCGCTGGCTAATTCGATATTAGCTTCTTCATCGAATCGTGCGCGTAATTCAATAACAACGGTGACTTCTTTGCCCGTGCGTGCAGCAATTTTTAACGCTTCTACTACGACTGATTCGGCCCCCGTGCGATAGAGCGTTTGTTTGATCGATAATACATGAGGATCTGTCGCTGCTTGACGTAAAAAATCGATGACCGGTGCAAATGATTGGAAAGGATGATGTAATAATATGTCGCCATTGTGCAAGGTATCAAAAATACTGGTGTTTTTTACTAAGCGCCGAGGAATATCAGGGGTAAAGCCGGGGAATTTTAATTCTGGCCGGTCGACCAAATCACAAATTGCCAGTAGTCGACCCAGGTTAACGGGGCCATTCACTTGATAGAGATCCTCTTGGCGCAACTCAAATTTCTGCAATAGGAAATGACTTAATTCATCAGGGCAGTTATCGGCCACTTCAAGCCGAACAGCATCACTGAATCTTCGTGAAGGTAGCTCACCTTCCAAAGCACGCAATAGGTCATCCGTTTCTTCGTCGTCGATGAGCAAGTCGCTGTCACGTGTTACCTTGAACTGATAGCAACCCATCACATTCATGCCTGGAAATAAATCACTGACGTGGGCATGGATAATAGAGGAAAGTAAAATGAAATCATGGTTGCCGCCACTGTACCGTGCAGGAATTTGGATAATACGAGGGAGGGAACGAGGTGCCTGTACGATAGCAAGGCCCGAGTCACGCCCAAATGCATCTTTGCCATCCAATGATATGATGAAATACAGATTTTTATTAAGTACCCTGGGAAAAGGGTGGGCCGGATCCAATCCAATCGGACTTAACACTGGTAATACTTCATTTCTAAAATAGCGATGAATCCATCGACTTGTTTGTGGTTTCCATTGTGTTCGACGTAGCAAGCGAATCTTATCTTTGGAGAGCGCTGGTATCATCATTTCATTCCAGACCTGATATTGTTCCTCGACAAATCGGTGTGCTGTTTCACTGATGCGCATCAGTACTTCGGCTGGAGATAGATTATCAGGGCCAGCTTGTGTTAAACCATATTTGGCTTGTTGTTTGAGTCCTGCTACACGGATTTCAAAAAACTCATCTAGGTTTGTGCTGGCAATGCATAAAAAGCGCAATCTTTCTAATAAAGGAAGATTTTCGTCTTTTGTTTGCTCGATCACACGCAGGTTGAATTCAAGTAAGCTTAGCTCACGGTTGATATAAAACGCTGGATTTTTAAGGTCAGTGATATCCATCAAGATAACTGGTTTTTAAAATAATGATTCATGCAGTCGCAATCTGTTTATGTTATCTGATTGCAGTGCCAGGAAAAATGTAGCAGCAATAACAAAGATTACCAATGTTAAAGAATTGTTGGTGATGAATCTGTGAATTTATGATGACAACACACAAACTTACTGAGATTTTATGCTGGGTACGATTTTTAATAATTTTCCATTAATATCATCGGTCAGTAAATATAATGTTCCATCGGGGCTTTGTTTTACATCGCGAAAGCGGGTCGTATTCATAAGCAGCTGTTCTTCATGTATGATTTTATTACCGTCTGTGCTCAATCGTGCAATATGTTTTCCAGCCAGTGCACCAATAAACAGATTGCTACGCCATGCAGGGAATTGATTACCGGTATAAAACGCCATGCCGGAAGGTGCAATTGATGGTGTCCAATAACGAATAGGTTCTTCGAAGCCTTGTTCGGCATGCTCATCTTTAATAGGCGTGTCATCATAATGGGAACCATAACATGCTAGTGGCCAACCATAATTTTTCCCAGGTTGTGGAATATTGATTTCATCGCCACCTTTAGGGCCATGTTCATGTATCCACAGCTCACCTGTTTTGGGATGGATGGCAGCGCCTTGGATACTTCGATGACCGTAAGACCATATTTCTGGTTTTGCTTGAGGGTTTTTAACAAGTGGATTGTCAGGAGGCACCGTTCCATCAGGACGGATACGGATAATTTTACCGAAATAGTTGTCCAGTTGCTGAGCATCATGGGCGTGACTACCACGATCACCCAGTGTAATGAAAAGATTGCCATCTCGTGCAAACACTAAGCGCGATCCAAAATGAATACCGTCTGCGGTTTTGGGCAGTTGTCGAAAAATCACCTGTAAATTTTTGAGCTGACCATGAATTAATTCCGCTCGAGCAACCGCAGTGCTTGCTTTATGATCTTCGGGTTCGGCGTAAGAAAGATAAATCAGTCGATTTTTTGAGAATTCAGGATCGAGTGCAACATCAAGTAATCCTCCCTGTTGCTTGAAAAATACTTCGGGAACACCCTGAATTGGATCAGATATTTGACCATTGGCAGAAATAATGCGTAATTGACCAATACGTTCGGTCACTAAGATATTGCCATCGGGTAAAAATGCCATCCCCCAAGGGAATTTTAAACCATTTGCAACCTGTTGCACGGTAAATTCCGGCTGTAATCGTTGCGCATGGGCAGTAGATAACAAATATCCGTGTTGATCAAAAAAATTGGTTGCAGCAACCAAGAATATCAAAGCGAAGCGGAACATTTTTCTTCCTGTAAGTGACGAAGTAAGGAGATATAAATGTAGCATCCTTATAATGGGATCTCAAATCAAACATGTGGCATTTTTTACCAAATTAGAAAAATATTTCCCCATCGTAACCATTACTGGATGGGGGCTGTAAACAGGGTGACAATTTGTCGCATTGTAGTTTTATTTTTTATGGGATAGAGTGTGATAACAGAACAGAAAATTAACATTCATTGTTATATCTTTGTCACATACATTTGCTATTCTGAGATTATCCTTAAAAATTATGTGAGGAGTGAATTCAAATGAAGCAATTACAATCGCAGGTTGATCTGAAAATAGATGCAGTAAACGTTTCATCAACCGAACAAAGAAATGGTCAATCCTTTTATGAGTCTGGTCAAATGCGGCGTGCAAAGATGCACGCAGCGCGTCTTGTTGAGTCTATTGATGGATATAATACATTGCCGCCTTCGTTACAACGCTTGATGGAAGCGTGTTTCGTTTTAGAAACAACAGACTCTAGAATACTGGCAGCTTACTTAAAGCAGAAACCTGCAGTAATTCGCATGGACTTCCAAAAAATTTGCACAATCTTGGGGAAAAAATTTGCACTGCAAAAAATGCATCAGCCTGCTCCCCCTAATCGTGAATTTGCTTAGTAAGTATTGTGTCATTTTTGTTCAAGGTAATCGTAAAGTAACAGTTTTGCGTCATCCTTCACCAGTTATGCATTGACAATTTGGGCCAAAAATATCTGGGGGCTTGTCGATGTATCGTCTATACCATCCATTTTGTCTTTGGTTTTTTGTTGGTTATTCTTTCCTACGCGATTTATAATTCTAATTCGATTTTTCAGAATTCATTAAAGCTTATTTCGTACTGATAACGGTAATTAAACTTAAGCAGTGATTACCATTTATTACTTGTCATGAATCCAAAACTGAACCAACTGCAATCTTACCCATTTCAAAAGCTAAAACAACTGCTTGATGGTGTGACGCACAATAGAGGGCTATCTGCGATTAATTTACAGATTGGTGAGCCAAAGCATGCTACACCTGACTTCATTCGACAAGGGATGATCGATCATATGGATGGATTGTCTGCATACCCTATGACTTCGGGTTCTGTTTCACTTAGAAACACCTTGGCAAATTGGATTCAGAGGCGGTTTAATTTAACGGAAATCAATCCTGATACCGAAGTTATTCCAGTCAACGGTAGTCGTGAGGCATTATTTTCTTTTGCACAAGCGGTTGTAGATACCGATAAGGGTAGGGCGATAGTGATCTGCCCCAATCCGTTTTACCAAATTTATGAAGGCGCTGTATTGTTAGCTGGTGCTGAGCCTTATTTCATGAATGCATCTTCACAAAATCATTTTGCGTGTGATTTTTCCCAAGTAAGTAATGTAATCTGGTCCAATACTCAGATCGTTTATGTTTGTTCGCCTAACAATCCTACTGGTCGTGTGATGACTTTGGAAGAATGGAAACAACTATTTGAATTATCGGATCGCTATGGTTTTGTAATCGCGTCGGATGAATGTTATTCGGAAATTTATTTCACCGAAATGGTTCCTCCTTTAGGTGCACTGGATGCGGCACAACGAATGGGGCAGTATGGATTTCCACGCTTAATGGTATTCAATAGTCTATCAAAGCGCTCCAATGTGCCAGGGCTACGTTCGGGATTTGTGGCGGGTGACGCTCAAATATTAGAAAAATTTTTACTCTATCGGACTTATCATGGTTCTGCTATGAGTCCAGTAGTGCAAGCAGCAAGTGCAATTGCCTGGAATGATGAAGTGCATGTGATTGAAAACCGACGCTTGTACACGCAAAAATTTTCTGATGCAGAGCGGATTTTGTCGGATGTAATCAATTTACAGATGCCGGATGCGGGTTTTTATTTTTGGCTAGAGACACCAATCAGTGACACTGAATTCACCAAAAGGCTCTATCAAGACTATAATGTTACTGTGCTGCCGGGTAGCTACTTGGCTCGGGATGTGCATGGTGTCAATCCTGGAGCAAACTATGTGCGCATTGCGTTAGTAACTACCCCTTTAGAGTGTGCTGAAGCCATGCAGAGAATTAAGAATTTTATGAGCGATTTAAATTAAGCGATATTCCAATATAAGGAACAATATGAGCGAATTGCAAAGCATTATTGAAGAAGCTTTTGAACGTCGAGCGGATATTACCCCTCGAAATGTTGAAGCCAGTTTAAAGGAATCCATTGCCCAAGTTTTGGCTATGTTAGATAGCGGTAAGTTGCGCGTAGCCGAGAAAATTAATGGTAGCTGGGTGACGCATCAATGGATCAAGAAAGCAGTATTGTTGTCTTTCCGCATTGAGGACAACAGTTTCATCAAAGGTGGCTTTTCCAATTATTTTGATAAAGTTCCTTCAAAATTTGCTGACTATAGCTCCAGGGATTTCCGGGATGGCGGATTTCGTGTAGTTCCCCCTGCAGCCGTGCGCAAAGGATCATTTATAGCGGGAAATGTAGTGCTGATGCCTTCGTATGTGAATATCGGAGCTTATGTTGACCAAGGTACGATGGTTGATACCTGGGCGACGGTAGGTTCTTGTGCACAGATTGGTAAGAACGTGCATTTATCCGGCGGCGTCGGTATTGGTGGCGTGTTGGAACCTGTACAAGCCAATCCAACCATCATTGAAGACAATTGTTTTATCGGTGCGCGTTCAGAAATTGTGGAAGGGGTCATCGTCGAAGAAAACTCTGTAATTTCGATGGGAGTTTATATTGGCCAGAGTACTAAAATCTATCATCGCGATACGGGAGAGGTCAGTTACGGACGTATTCCGGCGGGTTCGGTCGTGGTGTCTGGGAATTTGCCTTCGGAAAATGGGAAGTACAGTCTTTATTGTGCAGTCATTGTCAAGCAGGTCGATGCAAAAACACGTTCTAAAACAGGTATAAATGAATTATTACGTGGTATTTAGAGATATATACTATAAATATGACTGATCCTACTTCAATTCAATTGATTGCAGCAATACTATTTGCGTTAGCTATAACGCATACATTTTCAACCAAGTATTTTGAGCATCTTGCGCATATTCAGCCACGACATGCTGGGGTCTGGCATTTGTTGGGTGAAGTTGAAGTGGTTTTTGGTTTGTGGGCAATGATATTGATTTTGTTTATTTTTGTTCTTAGCGGGAAGTACGACGCGATCACTTATCTTGAGTCACGTAATTTTACTGAGCCGATGTTTGTTTTTGTCATCATGGTGATTGCCGGAACACGCCCCATTCTGGATTTTGTTGCGACCGTGGTACAGCGTATAGCAATGGTGGTACCGCTCAATCAACGTATGGTCATGTATTTCTTGCTATTAGCGTTTGTTCCTTTGCTAGGATCGTTTATTACTGAGCCTGCGGCAATGACATTGGCTGCATTGATGTTACGCGAAACATTATTTAGCCGAGATATATCGACACGTTTAAAATATGCAACGGTTGGCGTATTGTTTGTCAATATTTCTATAGGGGGTACTTTAACGCCCTTTGCAGCGCCACCCGTTCTGATGGTGGCGGCAAAATGGAATTGGGATATCGCGTTTATGTTAGTGAATTTTGGATGGAAAGCAGCAATCGCTGTCATGGTGAACGCGCTTGCGGTGACTTGGTTGTTTCGTCGAGAATTCAATCAGGCAGATCCATTAAAAGACATCGAATCTGTTGCCAGTAAAATTCCTTTATCCGTTGTATTGATCCATTTGTTTTTTTTAGTGTTGGTGGTGGTGTTTGCGCATCATCCTGTGGTATTTATGGGATTGTTTCTGTTTTTTCTCGGCTATACAGCGGCTTATGAACGCCATCAAAGCCCATTGATTTTGCGCGAAGCTCTGTTGGTTGCTTTTTTCTTGGCAGGATTAGTGGTTCTGGGGGGGCAGCAGCAATGGTGGCTCCAGCCCTTATTGATGAATATGAGTGAAACAGCTGTTTTCTTTGGTGCTACTGCACTGACTGCAGTGACCGATAATGCCGCGCTGACGTATTTAGGCTCGTTGGTGGAAGGTTTGACAGAGGAATTTAAAATAGCCTTGGTGGCGGGTGCAGTGACAGGTGGGGGTTTAACAGTCATAGCAAACGCACCTAATCCGGCAGGTTTTTCTATTCTTAAAAGCAAGTTTGACGAGCAATCTATTCATCCATTGGGATTATTAGTTGCAGCAATTCCTCCAACATTAGTTGCTATTGCAGCATTTAGAGTATTATGAAATAGGCGTAACAAAAGCTTGATGCGATTATCTTTGAATGCTTTATTTTGTCGCCGACTCGAAAGTTGTGTTTTACCATGACAATATTGATTATTGGGTTAGTCGAGAAATCTGACTTTAGGCGCTTCTACATACCATGCAATATGGGTCTTTATGAAGTTTTACTGAGCGCCAGCTCATCGTTAAGCCATCCAACAATTGTAGGCGGCCTTGCAGGTTATCGCCGATATTGAGTAGGGTTTTTATTGTTTCGGCTGCTTGTATGCAGCCTATGATGCCAACTAAGGGCGAGAATACTCCCATCACTGCGCATGGCATATCGTTTGACTCTCCTTCGAAAGGATACAAACAGTGGTAACACGGACTGTTGGGGTATCGTGTATCAAAAACAGTAACTTGTCCATTAAATCGTGTTACTGCACCTGAAATTAAAGGTTTTTTATATTTTACACAAGCTTGATTAATTTGATGGCGTGTTGAGAAGTTATCACTGGCGTCGATAACAATATCAACGTTCTGCAAGAGTGCTTGTAATGCAGCTGATTCGATTCGTTGGGGAACTACAGTAATATCGATTTCAGGATTGATGTTTGTAAGAGTCCGCTTTGCTGAATCAACCTTTGCTAAACCGATTGATCTAGTATGATGAATGATTTGGCGTTGTAGATTGGTTAAATCGACTTGGTCACCATCACAAAGCGTTAAATATCCAATACCACTGGCTGCCAGATACATCGCAGCTGGGGAGCCTAATCCTCCTATTCCTACAATTAATACATGTGATCGATTAAGCTTTTCTTGTCCTTCAATATCAATTTCCGGTAACAGAATATGCCGGCTGTACCTAATCAGCTGATGATCATTCACAGCATTATTAACTATCAGTTTTATCGTTTTTCTTTTTGGGTACTGGGGTGGATTTTGTATCACCTTTAAAGTAATTTATGGCTTGAGTGAGCAATTGGTCTTCTTCAGAGCCGAATTCCAGAGGTTTTTTGTTTTTCTTGCTTTGGGCTTTTTCTTCTTTGGTTTCGTCTGAGGTTTCTTGAATAGCTTTTTCTATCTGTATTGCTGGATCTAGATTCGTAGGCGCTTTATTTTTCTTATCATTTTTTCCATTCGACAAATGACGATTCAAATCGGACTCACGCAGCCTACTTCCCTCATCGCCGCTATTGGTTTCATCCAGAATATCAGGTGTAATTCCTTTAGCTTGTATCGATTGACCGTTTGGCGTGTAATAACGTGCAGTGGTCAATTTTATTGCAGTATTGTTACCCAGTGGTAATATGGTTTGGACTGAGCCTTTACCGAAGGTTTGTGAGCCCATTACTACCGAGCGTTTATGATCTTGCAAAGCACCTGCTACGATTTCAGAAGCTGAAGCGGATCCACCATTAACCAGTGTGATCATCGGAACAGTTTTTGCCTCCTTCGGTAATCCTTTTAGGAAATCGTCATCGGAACCACGCAAATAGTGTTCTGGGCTGGCGAGTAATTTCATTTTTGCATCGGCACTACGTCCTTCGGTATAAACAACTAATGCATTTTCAGGCAAGAACGCTGCAGAGACAGCTACTGCACCATTTAACAATCCTCCTGGGTCATTACGCAAATCTAGAATTAAGCCTTTTATTGCACCATTATTTTGAGAAAATAAGGTCTTAATGGCTTGTGCTAAATTCTCGCCGGTTTGTTCTTGAAATTGCGTAATGCGGATATATGCATATCCAGGTTCAATTATTTTTGATTTAACACTTTGGATTTTAATAATATCCCGAACCAAATTGAATATTAGAGGCTCCGATTCACCTTCACGAACAATAGTAATTTTAATAGAAGTTTTTGGTTTACCACGCATCATCTTAATGGCGTCATTCAATGTCATGCCTTTGACGACTTTGTCATCCAGTTTTACAATCAGATCGCCGGTTTTAATACCCGCGCGAAAAGCGGGCGTATCTTCGATAGGAGAAATAACCTTGACAATACCATCCTCCATAGTAACTTGTATTCCCAATCCACCAAATTCACCCTGAGTACCTATTTGTAACTCTTTATATTCATCTTTATCTAGATAGGACGAGTGTGGATCTAAACCAACGAGCATTCCATTAATCGCTTCAGTAATTAATTTTTTGTCTTCTACGGATTCTACATAATCACTTTTGATGCGCCCGAAAACCTGCGCAAAGGTTCGTAATTCTTCAATCGGAAGCGGATGAACTGCCTCTAAATGTTCTTTCTTTGCAATGGCAGAAAAATTCAAACTGATCATGATTCCAGCGATAATGCCGACGATTAGTAATCCCGATTTTTTAACAATATGACTCATGATGCTTTCTCCGCACTGATCGATTTGTGTGTGTATTCTAAAATACTTCCTAAGATACTCATTATTCTATTTTTATCCAGGTTAAGGGGTCAAGCGGCTTACCATTGTAGCGTAATTCAAAATATAACCCAGAATCAAGATTGCCGCTGCTATTTCCAACAGTAGCAATGGTGTCACCTGCTCGAATAGCTGTGCCAACTTGTTTGAGAAGTGTCTCATTATTACCATAAAGACTCATATAGCCTTTGCCGTGATCCACAATAAGTAAATTTCCAAAACCTTTCAGCCATTCGGCAAATACGACTTTACCATCGGTAATTGCTTTAATTTCATTGCCTGTCTGGGATTGAATGAAGAGTCCTTTCCAGATTACATGTTTTCCAGATCTTTGGTCACCAAAATGATTCATAAGTTTCCCATGAACCGGTAATTTGAATTTGCCTTTCTGCAATTGGAGTGATGCATTAGATGTCGTAGCTTGTGGAAGTTTGCTGCCATTAATAGGTGCTTTTTCTTGAGGGGTTTTTGCACGTTTTTCTTCTTGTGCTTGCTGCTGGCGAATGGCCTGGCTAATTTTGCTGATGAGTTGTGAAATACGTTTCTCATCATTACGCAATTTACTGATTTCTTGTTGTTGTTGCGTAATTTGCCCTGAAACCTGCGTAAGTATAGCTTGGTGCTTGTTTTTTTCTCGCGCCAGATTTTCTTGCTGAGAGATATATTGCGATTGTATGGAGCTCATTTCCTGCTGTTTTTTTTGTTGTGTTTCTGACAGGTTTGTTATCTTCTGTTGATGATTTAACAGGTTCTGAATACCATCCGAACTTGCCAGCAGCAGTTGCTTGAAGTAATACATATCTCTAAGAATTTGATTGGGGTCTTTCTGATTAAAAACGTATTGCAGATAATTGCGCTGTCCTTTTGCATAATGGTGGTAGAACAATTGTTCTAGCTGATTTTGTTCTTTTATAAGATCGTAACTAAGCCGGTGAAGTTGCGTTGTTAAATCTTGTAACTCTTGGTTTGCTATTTTTTTACTTTCCGTCAGTTTTTGGAGTTGATACATGATATCGCTAATGGCACGCTGAGCTTCTTGTATTTTAATCGCGGTATCTTGTTTGACTGTTTCTTTGTTAGCCAAATCCTTTTGTAAAGATTGAATACGTTCTTGCACTGATTTTAGTTTTTGTTGGTTATCAGAAAAAACTGGTGATGAGCAAAAAAATATCAGAAAACAGATACAGTTACAGTGTCCTTTTATAAAGGAGCGAAGGTAGCATAATTGGGGTTGATAAAAAGAACTATTCAAGCTATCTAAAAATATCCTAACCTATAGTTGTTTTCAGATTTGAGTTTGAGTAATGGTAATTAATGTTTTAAGTCTTTGTTTTTGCTTGATCAGCAACTGACTGAATCGCTTGTTGTATTTCAGATAAATTCCCTAAATAATAATTCTGAATCGGTTTCAAATTATCATCAAGTTCGTAAACTAGCGGGATACCTGTCGGGATATTGAAATTCAGTATTTCTTCCTCAGAAAAATTATTCAAGTATTGTGCTAATGCTCGTAATGAATTACCGTGAGCTGCAATAATTATATTTTTGCCAGATTTTACTTGTGGCGCAATAATAGTATCCCAATAAGGCAAAAATCTTTCTACCGTGTCCCTTAAGCATTCAGTAAGCGGTAATTGGTTGGCAGTTAGATCTTTATAGCGAGGATCAGAACCAGGGTAACGGCTATCGCCCGGTGTTAGGGCAGGCGGTTTTGCATCGTAGCTACGGCGCCATATCAAGACTTGTTCCTCACCATACTGTGCAGCGATTTCGGCCTTATTTAATCCCTGTAGTGCACCATAGTGTCTTTCATTTAGGCGCCAAGTATGCTCAATGGGAATCCACATTTGGTCCATTTCATCTAGGGCAATCCATAAGGTGCGAATAGCGCGTTTAAGCACAGAAGTGTAAGCGATGTCGAATGAGTACCCTAAATTTTTAAGGAGCTGTCCGGCATTCTTGGCTTCTTGTATCCCTTGTGGCGTTAAATCTACATCAGTCCAGCCAGTAAATCTGTTTTCTTTGTTCCAAATGCTCTCTCCGTGTCTCAGGAGAACAATTTTCTTCATGGTATTTAGAATGGAATAATCGTAACGCGGAATAGAATCGCCATATTCTAGTATATTCCGGAGCTATTTGCAGCATCTTTACACATATTTACTCTTAAATAACGAATCTTGTCTACAATTAAGCTATGTCGAGGCGCGGCTTAATCAAAGCGATATAGATTATTAATTCGCAGACATAATGTTAATATACGTGCCCATTAGAATATGGTAAATATTCAACATTTTTCGATTGAAGTAAATTTTTTAAAATTATTAAAGCTATAACATTATCAACATGGATCTATCATTATTTCAAAACCACTTTCTTTTAAGAATTGAAAATTTAATTTTTTTGATTACAGCAATTGTCAGTGGCTTAATGCTACTGTGGAGCTTGTTAGCACAGCGTGGAGTCAAGGAAATTGATACTAGAGTTGCGGTACAGTTAATTAACTATGAAAATGCGGCGATTGTCGACGTGCGCGATGATAGTGAATATGCGAATGGGCATCTACCAAATTCCAAGCATATCCCTGCTGAAAAAATGGAAGAGCGCTGGAAGGAACTGGAAAAATACAAGGATAAACCCGTCATAATGATTTACCGTGGAGGAGTGCGATCCAGTAGCGCAAGTACTCTGTTAAAAAAGAATGGTTTTCTCCAAATTTTTAATTTAATGGGAGGGATTGATGCTTGGAAAAGAGCGAATCTTCCCATAGTAAAGCGATGAAGGAAATTGATGTCAAAAATTACTATGTATGTAACGGGATCTTGTCCTTATTGCAAGATGGCAGAAAATTTATTACGAACAAAAGGTGTACAGGATATCGAAAAAATCCGTGTGGATTTAAATTCTGAGCAGCGTCATGAAATGATGACTAAAACTGGTCGACGTACAGTTCCACAAATATATATCAATGAAAAACACATCGGCGGTTATGATGATTTGTCATTGCTAGATCACAAAGGTGAGCTGTCAGCTTTACTCTTGTAATCTGGCGAAGTTTAAGCCCAAGGACTATATAAGAAAAACTAGTGTTTAATGCTAATTTTGGATAGAAAATGATATGAGTGAGCCAGCGCAACCACAACAACAACCGACATTTGTAATAGAGAAACTTTACGTTAAGGATTTATCGTTAGAGATTCCAAATGCACCTCAGGTTTTCTTGGAAAGGGAAGCTCCTGAAATTAATATGCAGCTTGGTGGTAAAAATCAAAATTTGGGTGATGATCTCTATGAGGTTTTATTGACGGTTACTGTAACAGCAAAAATTAAAGATAAGGTTTTGTTTTTAGTAGAAGCCCAACAAGCGGGTGTTTTTCGTATAGACAATATCTCCGAAGATGAAATTGGTCCTATACTGGGCATTGGATGTCCAAATATTATTTTTCCGTATTTGCGCGAGGTGGTATCGGATATCGTTATACGTGCTGGTTTTCCACCAGTCATTCTTAATCCGGTTAATTTTGAAGCTATTTATCGTCAAAAGAAACCGGATTCTATCGTGAATGGGGCGAGCTAAATGTTTTAACGGATTGATATGGAGGAATAAATGAAGAAGCTTTCGTATTCTTTACGTGCTGTTTTAATGATAGCGGGATTGTATTTTTCGAATTATGTTTTAGCTGAAATGTCATATTTCTCTGTTGCTGAGAATGGCACAATAATGTACGACGCACCTTCCCTAAAGGCCGGAAAACAATATGTGGTGGGTCTTTATTATCCCGTCGAAATAATTGTAGATGTGGAGAATTGGGTGAAAGTAAGAGATAGTAGCGGAGTGCTTGCCTGGATAGAAAAGAAAGCTTTGAGTGATAAACGTTACGTTGTTGTTACCGCTTCAATTGCAAGTGTGCATCAAGCTCCAGATATTAACTCAGTGTTACTGTTTCAAGTTGAACAAAATGTTGTTATGGAATGGATGGATGCTGATAATCCGGGCTGGGTCAGAGTCCGTCACCTAGATGGACAAATAGGGTACGTAAAGAGTATTCAGGTTTGGGGTTCATGAGAATTGCGATATTAGGTGCGGGTGCATGGGGTTCTGCTTTAGCGATAAATTTGTCATCGTGTCATCAGGTGAATCTCTGGACTAGGGATAGTCATCATGCCATGGAAATGATAGCAACAGGTATTAATCAACGGTATTTGCCGCATTATGCATTACCTAAAACGATCAAAATCTCAGCTGTGCTTACGGACGCTCTAAAAGAAGTAGATTTTGCGCTAGTTGTGGTTCCCATTTCAGGTTTGCGTGAAACGTTAAGAAAAATTACAGCATCTCGAATTAAACTTCCATTGTTGTGGGGATGTAAAGGTTTTGAGTCTAGTACTGCTAAATTACCTCACCAGATTATCCAAGAAGAATACTCTGGATTCGTATCACAGTGTGGAGTTTTGTCCGGGCCCAGTTTTGCTGACGAAGTAGCTCGAAATTTACCGACCGCGTTAACATTGGCTTCAAAAGACCCAGAGTTCTCCAAACAGATGGCAGCTAGCCTACATAATCCGAAATTACGCATTTATACTAGCCGAGATGTTATTGGCGTAGAAATTGGTGGCGCAATAAAAAACGTGATCAGTATTGCCGCGGGAATTTCTGATGGACTTGGGTTTGGAAATAATGCTCGCGCTGCTTTAGTTACCAGAGGGTTGTCTGAAATAACTCGGTTAGGATTGAAATTAGGTGGTGACTTAAAGACTTTTATGGGATTGACTGGAATTGGTGATTTGATTTTAACCAGTACCGGTCAATTATCACGTAATCGTCGAGTTGGATTAATGCTTGCAGAAGGGAAATCAATCGATGAAATTCTTGCGCAATTAGGTCACGTTGCAGAAGGCGTATATACGACACAATCGGTTTTGCAATTGGGGAAACGGTTAAATATCGAAATGCCAATTACACAGGCTGTATATAGCATTCTTCATGAGCGAGTATCTCCTCGTTCGGCGGTGGAAGTGTTGTTAAATCGCGAACAAAAAACAGAAGTTTATTAACGATTGTAGACTTCTATAGTTTCTTTAAATTATTTTTATATCTTTTTGTTTATTAAGTAAAAGACTTCCTAATAAATAGGACTTATTTTGAGTTCAATTGAAAAAAGATTGATAAATCATGAAACTGAAGTATCTTAATTGTCTTGACCAAGCTTTAATGGCTTGATATAAGTGCGCTTGCAGTATTTGCTTGTGATTTAATTACCATTAACTTTGAAGGGGAATGTTATGAACAAATCCGAACTCATTGAAGCAATCGCAAAATCCGCCAAACTCTCTAAAGCTGCTGCTGGAAATGCTTTAGATGGAACATTGTCTGCAATAAAAGGAGCACTTAAAAAAAATGAAAGTGTGACATTAGTCGGATTTGGTACCTTCAAAGTAGGCACACGAGCTGCGCGTACAGGCCGTAACCCACGTACGGGCGCCGCTATAAAAATCAAAGCAGCAAAAGTTCCAAAATTCAGTGCTGGTAAAGCGCTAAAAGATGCAGTAAACTAGCGCACTTTGCTGGGGTGCTTAGCTCAGCTGGTAGAGCGTCGCCCTTACAAGGCGAATGTCGGCGGTTCGATCCCGTCAGCACCCACCAGTTAAATTGTTAGTAACAAGGTTTAATTTTAGTTTGTAGGGAGTGGTAGTTCAGTTGGTTAGAATACCGGCCTGTCACGCCGGGGGTCGCGGGTTCGAGTCCCGTCCACTCCGCCACGAATTCACTCTTTGTGAAAATATCGCATATCAATCTTAATATTCAGTTAGGTTCATTTCGTGTTTGATTTCGTCAATCGCAAGAAACGTATTGTTCAAATCATTATGGCGTTAGCAGTATTGCCATTTTTGTTTTGGGGAGTAGAATCGTATCGTGATAAGGGTGACGATGGGTTCGTTGCTATTGTGGAAGGTGATAAAATCTCACGTCGCGAGTTTGAGCAAGCATTACGAGACCACCATGAACGCGTTCGCGGAATGTTAGGCGCTAATTTCGATAGTTCAATGTTGGATAACTTTGAAGTTAGAAATTCAGTGTTGGAGCGCCTCGTCCAACAACGTTTGATTCAATCGGAAGCTGAGAAAAATGGATTTGTCGTGCTGGATTCGCAGCTAATCAAAACTATCCAAGATATCCAAGCATTTCAAAAAGAGGGTAAATTTTCTAAACAACAATACGAAGATTTATTGCGTGCGCAAGGATTGACGCCAGCACTTTTTGAATTGCGTGTACGTAAGGAGTTAATGATACAGCAGTTAATGGATGGATATAGTGAGAATGCTTTTGCGCCAGGTATGGTTGCGAAAAAAGTATCTTATTTAAGTGAAGTGCAACGCGAAGTTAGTCAGTCGATTATTAAAGAAGAGCAATTTTTTTCTGAAATACAACCAGATGAGCTGGAGATAAAAGCTTATTACGATAAAAATCAAGAAATTTTCCATTTACCTGAACGAGTGCGCGTCGAATACGTGGTGCTGTCTTTAGAAGATGTTGCTAAAAAAGAGTTAATCAGCGATGAAGCCATTGAAGTCTATTATGCTGAGCATCTCAATGATTTTGTTCAACCAGAGGAACGTAAAGCGAGCCATGTTTTAGTAAGCGTAGCTGCAGATGCTTCGCCAGAAGATAAACAAACGGCTCGAGAAAAAGCGCAGAAGGTATTAGAACAGGTTAAGCAAAATCCAGAACAGTTTGCAGAAATTGCAAAAGAGCTTTCAGATGATCCTGGTTCAGCCAATAATGGTGGCGATCTTGGATTTTTTGGCCGTGGTGTAATGGTTAAGTCTTTTGAAGAGCAGATTTTTTCGATGCAAATAAACGAAATCAGTGACATTGTGGAAACGGATTTTGGTTTTCATGTAATTCAGTTGACTGATATTAAGGGGGAAAAGAAACCTGAATTGCAGGAAGTGCGTGAACAAATTGAACAACAATTAAAAGTACAAGCAGCTGAGAAAATTTTTGGAGAGATCTCTGAAGATTTTAGTAACATGGTTTATGAACAGAGTGAGAATTTGCAGGCCATTGCGGATAAGTTTGGTTTAACTATTAATAAAAGTGATTGGATAACTAAGATTGGTACCGAACTGCCGGTACTGAGTAGTGAGCGATTGTTATCGGCAATTTTTTCAAGCGATGCGATTGCCAGCCAAAAACCTACTGAAGCGATAGAAGTTGAAGCTGATACATTTGCTTCAGCGCGAGTCATTGAATATCAACCAGAAACTATTCAGCCTCTTGCAGTAGTTGAGACTCAGATAGTTGAAGCATTGAAAAAACAAATGGCGAGAACTAAAGCCATTGAGATTGGATTAAAAAGATTAGCGCAGCTTCAACAAGCAGCATCGGGTAATATAGAAGAAGTTGCATGGGATGAGCCAAAATTGATATCTTACATGCAGTCGCAAGATATGAATTCTGAAGAACTGCGTGCTGTTTTTAAAGCAGATATTAAGGAACTGCCGGCATATATCGGCTTAGAAAGCCCTGATGGATTTACTTTACTGAGAATCAGTAGGATTATTGAGCCGAGTGCTATGGAAAAGGAAAAGCTTGATATCTTTAAGAAGCAATTGCAGCAAATGATTACTCAAGAAGAAACAGTAGCCTATTTGTCAGGGCTTAGAAAGCAATATGACGTAAAAATAAATCAAGATGGTTTTTAGGTTTCAGAAGTTCTAATATTGAAAGCGACAGTATTGAAACCTGCATCAACATAAGTAATCTCGCCAGTAATTCCACTCGCCAAATCACTGCATAAAAAGGCAGCTGCGTTACCTACTTCTTCAGTAGTTACATTGCGGTGCAGCGGTGAAACTTTTTCGGTATATCCCAGTAATTTTCCAAAATCTCCAATCCCGGCTGCGGCTAGAGTTTTGATCGGTCCAGCTGAAATCGCATTAACTCGAATACCTTTAGGTCCTAGGCTAGAAGCCATAAAGCGCACATTTGCCTCTAGACTGGCTTTAGCTAGCCCCATCACATTATAATTTGGCATGACTCGAACTGCACCTAAGTAGCTTAAAGTGAGGAGCGCAGCATTTCTGTTTTCCATCAATGGCAACGCTGCTTTGGCGAGAGCAGAGAAACTGTAAGAGCTAATATCATGTGCAATGCGAAATGCTTCTCTATCCACACTTTCTAGATAATCACCAGAAAGGGCGTGGCGGGGTGCAAATGCGATAGAATGCACGATACCATCCAATCCGTGCCAATGCTGCTTCAGAGCATCAAAACAAGCCGTAATTTCATCGTCACTAGCTACATCACAAGGAAATAATAAAGTGGAATCAAATTCTGCGGCTAGTTTTTCAACTCGGCTGCGTATATCTTCACCTTGATAAGTGAATGCTAAGGTTGCACCTTCTCGCTTCATCACTTTGGCGATACCGTAGGCAATAGAACGATTGCTGAGTAGGCCGGTTACGAGTATTTGTTTATTGGAGAGAAATCCCATCAAATTTCCTTTAATATTGATCAAGCGGTGTCATTATAGCTGATGATAATGAGGTTGCAATTCGCAAATAAGATGATATGACTAAATTACTTGTTTAGAGAGTTATTTTGAACCTAAAAATCAATTATTCATTGCTAAAAAAAATAAACTTTATTGCAATGTCGATCTACTGTCTTTTCTTACTGACTTCATGTGGATTGAGTGTTTGGAATAATCCTTATTCAGAGAAGGATGTACAAAAGAATGTTTTATACAGTGTATTTAGCGAGCGACCAAAGCATCTTGATCCAGTACAGTCGTATAGTTCAAGTGAGATTCAGTTTACTGCGCAGATTTATGAACCGCCACTACAGTATCATTATCTTAAACGTCCTTTCACATTAATTCCTGCCACTGCAACAGAACTCCCAACAATTCAGTATTTAGATGAAAATGAAAATTTAATATCGGGTGAGTCTGTTGACGAGGTAGCTTATAGCGTTTACCAAATTACTATTATTCCTGGTATTTTGTATCAACCGCATCCTGCATTTGCAAAAGATGAAAGCGATCAGTGGCTCTATCACCAACTCAGTGAGCAAGAGATAGCCAAAGCTTCCAAACCAGCTGATTTCCCTCGAACAGGTACGCGTGAGTTAGTGGCAGAAGATTATGTTTATCAAATTAAACGCTTGGCGCATCCGAGATTACATTCGCCGATTTTTGAGTTAATGGCAGACTATATTATCGGGCTTAGGGAATATGCTACGTTATTAAAGCAGGTAGATTCACAGACAATGCACGGCCATTATTTGGATTTGAGGAAATATGCATTAAATGGGCTGGAGGTGGTTGATGATTATACCTATCGCATTAAAATTAAAGGGAAATATCCACAGTTTATTTATTGGTTGGCAATGCCATTTTTTGCTCCAATTCCATGGGAAGTTGATTTGTTTTACTCACAACCAGGGTTGATAAAGAAAAATTTAACATTGGATTGGTTTCCGGTAGGTACAGGGCCTTATATGTTGACAGAGAATAATCCAAACTTGCGTATGGTGTTGGAGAAGAATCCAAATTTCCATGAAGAGCGCTATCCTGTTGATGGAATGCCCGGAGACGAAGAGAAAGGATTGTTGGTTGATGCAAATAAAAAGCTTCCGTTGATTGATAAAGTCATTTTTACGCGTGAGAAAGAAAATATTCCACGATGGAACAAATTCTTGCAAGGATATTATGATGCGGCTGGAATTGGTTCAGATAGCTTTGATCAGGCGGTGCAATTGACAGGGCAGGGGGAAGCCATGGTCACACAAGAAATGGCTGAACAAGGTATTCGATTGGAAACGACAGTTGCTGTTTCAACCTACTACATGGGATTTAACATGTTGAATCCGATTGTCGGCGATGGTGGCGGTAGTGCCAAAGAACGTGAGGCGGCAAGAAAGTTGCGGCAAGCGATTTCCATTGCAGTAGACTATGAAGAGTTCATATCGATTTTTGCGAATGGCCGAGGTTTGGTGGCGCATGGACCGATTGCTCCGGGCATTATAGGGTATCGAGATGGTAAGGAAGGCATGAATCCAATTGTTTATGATTGGATCGATGGGCAAGCTAAGCGAAAAACGATCAAAGCAGCAAAAAGACTCTTGGAGGAAGCGGGATATCCTAATGGCATCAATCAAGAAACCGGATCACCGCTGGTACTTTATTACGACGTTACAGCGCGTAGTGCTGACGACAAATCTAAGCTGGATTGGATGCGTAAGCAATTTCAGAAGCTTAATATTCAGTTGGTAGTGCGTAGCACGGACTATAATCGATTTCAAGACAAGATTCGCAAAGGTAACGCACAAATCTTTGAATGGGGATGGAATGCGGATTATCCAGATGCTGAGAATTTTTTGTTTTTGTTATATGGACCGCAACAAAAGGTCAGTAATAGTGGGGAAAATGCGGCAAATTATGATAATGCTGAATACAATCAATTGTTTGAGAGAATGAAGAATATGGATAATAACCCAGAAAGACAACAGCTGATTGATCGTATGGTGCAAGTATTGCGTTATGATGCGCCCTGGTTATGGGGTTATCATCCTAAGGATTTTGGTTTGTATCATGCTTGGTATCAGAATGTGAAGCCGAACAGGATATCCAATAATACACTTAAGTATTTTAAAATTGATGGAGATAAGCGACAAAGCAAACAAAGAGAATGGAACACGCCTATAGTTGGACCTGCTCTAATATTTTTTGTATTGTTGGTAGCCGGAAGTATTCCGGCAATAGTTGCTTTTCGGCGTCGAGAGAAAAGTACCGCAATACTAGGCTGCATAGATATAAAGCGTATAAATAACGATGCTTGACTATATCGCGCGACGTATTTTGTATGCTATTCCAATTTTAATTGGTGTGAACCTGATTACTTTTGCGCTTTTTTTTGTTGTGAATACGCCTGATGATATGGCGCGTATGCAGCTGGGGATTAAGCACGTGACTCCAGAAGCAATAGAAAAGTGGAAGCTTGATAAGGGCTATGATAAGCCATTGTTTTTCAATACACAAAAAGAAAATTTAAGGAACAAATTGACCGAGACAATTTTCTTTGAAAAATCGATTGCAATGTTTTTGTTTGAATTCGGTCGGTCAGATGATGGACGTGATATTGCCGAAGAAATGAAATCACGCATGTTACCCAGTCTGGCAATTGCAGTTCCAGTCTTTTTTCTAGGACTAATGAGCTATGTAAGTTTCGCATTGCTGATGGTTTTTTTTCGAGCCACTTATATTGATTTCTGGGGTATGGTTTTGTGTGTGGCATTGATGTCGATTTCAGGATTGTTTTATATCATTTCGGGACAGTTTTTGTTAGGAAAACTGTGGCGTTTGGTGCCTATTTCAGGATATGGAGATGGACTGGATGTTAGCAAATTTCTGGTATTGCCTGTGATTATTGGAATATTGAGCAGCGCAGGAGCAAATATTCGTTGGTATCGAACTATTTTCTTGGAAGAAATGAATAAAGATTATGTACGTACAGCGCGAGCTAAAGGATTGGCGGAGTATTTGGTATTGTTCAAACATGTTTTAAAAAATGCGATGATTCCAATTATGACTGGGGCAATTGCAGTTGTACCGCTACTATTTATGGGAAGCTTGTTAATTGAATCGTTTTTTGGTGTTCCTGGTCTCGGTAGTTATACGATTGATGCGATCAATTCCCAGGATTTTGCTATTGTCCGGTCAATGGTTTTCTTGGGTTCCATGCTTTACATCATCGGACTTATTTTGACGGACATATCTTATACCCTAGTTGATCCACGTATCCGCCTGATTTAACTTATCAATGAGATGAGTGTTATGGCCATTATTGGATTGTAGTTTGCGTATAATTTTCAATCTATCCACGGTACTGTATTACTATCAGATTGACTTATAGCAGTAAAATATTCATAATTCGCGGTTTCGCTTGGAGGGGTTCCCGAGCGGTCAAAGGGATCAGACTGTAAATCTGACGGCTCTGCCTTCGAAGGTTCGAATCCTTCCCCCTCCACCAAGTCAATTGGTTAGTGGTAAAAATGTATGACCTAGCGAGGTTATATATTTTGCAAGTGATGGTACCGCATATTCTTTATAGTTATTGTGCGGGTGTAGCTCAATGGTAGAGCAGAAGCCTTCCAAGCTTACGACGAGGGTTCGATTCCCTTCACCCGCTCCAATTTAAGTATCATTGCGAGACGGAATAAGGCATTAAATAGAGTTATGGTTATGCTTGCCCATGTAGCTCAGTGGTAGAGCACTCCCTTGGTAAGGGAGAGGTCACCAGTTCAATCCTGGTCATGGGCTCCATAGGCTAAGATTATTGTGAATTAAAGGGTTTAGTACGTAAAAAAGGGAGCGAGTCATGGCGAAGAGTAAATTTGAGCGGTCGAAGCCACACGTAAATGTAGGGACGATAGGTCATGTAGATCATGGTAAGACGACGCTGACGGCGGCGATTACGACGATATTGACGAAGAAATTTGGTGGTGAAGCGAAGAGTTATGCGCAATTGATTCGGCGCCTGAAGAACGTGCACGGGTATAACGATTAATACGGCACATGTGGAATATGAGACAGCGAAGCGTCATTATGCGCATGTGGATTGTCCGGGCCATGCGGATTATGTGAAGAACATGATTACTGGTGCTGCGCAGATGGATGGAGCGATTTTAGTGGTATCGGCTGCAGATGGTCCGATGCCACAGACGCGTGAGCATATATTGTTGGCACGCCAAGTAGGCGTTCCGTATATCATCGTATTCATGAATAAAGCGGACATGGTGGATGATGCTGAATTGATTGAATTGGTGGAAATGGAAATTCGTGAATTATTGTCGAAATATGAATTTCTGGAGATGAATATCCGATCATTGTAGGGTCAGCGCTAAAAGCGTTAGAGGGTGACTCGAGTGATATGGGTGAAGGCGCGATTGTAAAACTTGCTGAAGCCTTGGATCATTACCATACCGCAACCGGAACGTGCAATTGATGGTGCATTTATTATGCCGGTGGAAGATGTTTTCTCGATATCTGGGCGTGGTACGGTGGTTACTGGCCGGGTAAAGAGGCATAATTAAAGTTGGGGAAGAGATTGAGATTGTAGGTATTAAGCCGACGCTAAAGACGGTGTGCACAGGTGTTGAGATGTTTTCGGAAATTGTTGGATCAAGGCCAAGCTGGTGACAATGTAGGTATATTGTTACGGGCACGAAGCGAGAAGAAGTTGAGCGGGGTCAGGTATTGGCTAAGCCTGGAGTATATCGCCGGATATGAAGCTTTACAGCAGAGATATATGTATTGAGTAAAGAAGAGGGTGTGGTAGGCGTACACCATTTTCCAGATTATCGTCCGCATTTTTATTTTAGGACGACGGATGTGACAGGGTGCGATTGAGTTACCTGCTGGTACGGGAGATGGTGACGCCAGGGGATAATGTATTGGTAACGGTTAACTTGATTGCACCGATCGCGATGGAGGAAGGTTTGCGTTTTGCGATACGAGAAGGTGGAAGAACAGTTGGTGCCGGTGTCGTCGCAAAAATTATTGAGTAAATTATTGTTTTATTTTAATGAATTGAGTTTGTTTGAAAAAGACTTTTAGTAAAAATGTTAGTAATAAAGGCCAGTAGCTCAATTGGCAGAGCGTCGGTCTCCAAAACCGAAGGTTGGGGGTTCGATGCCCTCCTGGCCTGCCACATTTTTATTCAAAAGGGATTGCAGGTACAAAAATACTGTAATTAAGATAATGAATTTAGAAATATAATTAGCTTCTAAATTTCTGTATAAAAAAACTTATCATTTTATTCTAAAAAATATTGTAAATATTTATAGTTATAGATAAGTTACTGGTATACCTAAAACTAGGATGCAAAGGATCTTGTTAGTGTGAATAAATTGAAGCTTGCATTAGTATTTGTATTTTTTATCGCAGGGATTGTGGGATTCATCTATTTTAGTGAAAGCCCGATGGTATTGCGTATCCTTTCAATTCTGGTTGGATTCTTGTTGGCTGGGATTGCTGCTAAATTTACTACGCAAGGGCAAGAATTTTATGCTTTTTCTAAAGAATCTATAGAAGAAACTAGAAAAGTAGTTTGGCCTAATCGCAAAGAAACACTTCAAACATCAGGTGTGGTGTTTGCGTTTGTTATTGCAATGGCTTTGTTCTTATGGTTAATAGATGCTGCCTTGATGTCACTTGTGAAATTGTTATTGAATCAAGAAGTGTGACAACTTCCATAAAGGGAAAGTGAATGAGTAAGAAATGGTATGTGGTTCACGCTTATTCAGGGTATGAGAAAAGTGTTCAACGTGCACTAAAAGAACGTATTGAGCGCGCTGGCATGCAAGATAAATTTGGTCAAATCTTGATCCCAGTGGAAGAAGTTATTGAGATGAAAAGTGGCCAGAAAAGTATTAGTGAGCGGAAATTTTTCCCTGGTTATGTGCTGGTCGAAATGGAAATGTCCGATGAGTCGTGGCATTTAGTAAAGAATACCGATAAGGTTACAGGGTTCGTGGGGGGGTCAGCGATGCGACCTACACCGATCAGTCAAAAGGAAGTCGATAACATTCTCCAACAAATTCAAGAGGGTATTGAGAAACCTAAACCCAAGATATTGTTTGAGATGGGAGAGGCAGTTCGTGTAAGAGAGGGCCCGTTTACGGATTTTCACGGTAATGTTGAAGATGTAAATTACGATAAAAGTAAGCTTAGAGTGTCGGTTTCTATATTTGGCAGACCTACGCCAGTAGAGTTGGATTTTAATCAGGTAGAAAAATCTTAATTTATGAGGGAGAACAAGTAGGCTGTTCGCTTGTACCTCAAGGAGAAAACAGTGGCAAAAAAAATAATTGGTTATATTAAATTGCAAGTGCCAGCGGGCAAGGCGAATCCTAGTCCTCCTATTGGGCCTGCACTTGGTCAGCGTCAACTAAATATCATGGAGTTTTGTAAGGCTTTTAATGCGGCCACACAAAAAATCGAGCCTGGCTTACCAGTACCCGTGATTATTACCGCATATGCAGATAAAAGTTTTACATTCGTAATGAAAACTACCCCTGCATCCGTTTTGATCAGAAAAGCTGCGGGTGTTGGCAAAGGTAGTGCTAGACCGCATTTGGATAAAGTCGGTAAATTAAGTAGAAATCAAGCGGAAGAGATTGCAAAAACGAAAATGCCAGATTTGACTGCAGCAGATTTAAATGCCGCAGTTAGAACTATTGCAGGCAGTGCAAGGAGTATGGGTATTGAGGTAGAGGGGGTATAAATGGCACATATATCAAAGCGCTATAAAACTATCATTGGAAAGATTGACCGCAGTAAGATTTATCCATTGAATAATGCATTAGAATTGGTTAAGGAGTATGCAACGGCAAAATTTAATGAATCTATTGACGTCGCGGTAAACCTTGGTATTGATGCAAAAAAATCGGATCAGGCCGTGCGTGGATCGGTTGTTTTGCCAGCAGGGACTGGGAAAACTGTTCGTGTGGCAGTATTTGCGCAAGGTGATAAAGCAAAAGAAGCACAGGATGCTGGTGCAGATATCGTTGGCTTCGATGATCTGGCAGCTGATATTAAATTGGGAAATATTAATTTTGATGTGGCAATTGCGAGTCCAGATGCGATGAGAGTAGTTGGTCAGTTAGGGCAAATTCTTGGTCCACGCAGTTTGATGCCTAACCCAAAAGTTGGAACAGTCACAACAGATATAGCCGGTGCTGTTAAGAATGCAAAGGCTGGACAAGTTCAGTTTAGAGCAGATAAAACAGGAGTTATTCATTGTACAATCGGACGAGCATCCTTTGAGATTGATGCTTTGAAGCAAAATTTATTGGCTTTGATAGAAGCATTAAATAAATCGAAACCTGCAGCATCTAAGGGGGTTTATTTAAAGAAGATATCCGTTTCCAGCACGATGGGGGTCGGTGTGCGAGTAGATCAATCCAGTGTTATGCAGCAATAAAGAACTTTGGGCCATTTGAATGCAAAACTGCTTATTAAGCAAATTCAAATGGATTGTCAAAGACCGTTGGGGCTTTACAATTATAAGTATGAAATGTTTTTTGTAATGGCTTAAACCTAGGGGGAAATAAATAGCTGCATGGTTTTTATGGCGTGGCTATTATTAATAACTTACCCAGCGTAGATGGTGAATCCAAACGGGAATGGTTTTCCTGGTTATATGGTCACCAGTTTATAGTGTTTGGGAGTAAATATGAAATGTGTGATTTATCTAATCAAACACTATTTTTACTGATGGAGAATGTACCTTGAGTCTTAATCTTGATGATAAAAAAGCAATCGTAGCGGAAGTAAGCGCACAAGTAGCGAATGCTCAAGCTATTATTATTGCTGAATATCGAGGAATAGAAGTGGGTGAAATGACCCAGTTACGAGCAAAAACACGTGAATCGGGAATTTATTTTCGAGTCATTAAAAATTCGCTTGTAAGACGTGCTGTAACTGATACGCCTTATGCAGAATTAGCTAAGCATATGATTGGTCCGCTTGTATATGGTATAAGCGCTGATCCTGTTGCAGCTGCGAAGGTACTGCATGAATTTTCTAAAGGAAATGAGAAATTTGTTATTAAAGCAGGTGCAATGGGACAGCATATTATGTCTCGAGAAGAAATTTCTGCTTTGGCTGCATTGCCTAGCCGCGAAGAGTTACTGGCTAGATTACTTGGGACGATGCAAGCACCTATTAGTAAATTTGTTCAAACACTTAACGAAGTTCCAACGAAGTTTGTTCGTGGCTTAGCGATGGTGCGTGATAGTAAAAATTCATAATACTTCTATTACTCGTAACTAACATACATAATTTAACCAGGAGAAAATAATGGCTGTAGAAAAGGCTGAAATATTAGATGCAATTGCAAATATGACTGTATTGGAGTTATCGCAGTTGATCAAAGAAATGGAAGAAAAATTTGGTGTATCTGCGGTTGCAACAGCCGCTGTTGCTGTTGCCGCACCTGGTGGTGCAGGAGCAGCTCCCGCAGCAGCTGAACAGACAGAGTTTACTGTTATCTTGTCTACTGCGGGTGAAAGTAAAGTGAATGTTATTAAAGTTGTCAGAGCAATTACAGGTTTAGGATTAAAAGAGGCTAAAGATTTAGTCGATGGCGCACCGAAGCCTCTTAAAGAAGGCATATCGAAAGAGGATGCCACGGCAATTCAAAAACAATTGGTTGAGGCTGGAGCAACTTGCGAAATTAAATAATCTGTCAACAAACAGAATCAAGGCTGGTAGATTCTAAATCTTGCCGGCCTTTTGGTATTTCATAAATAGGTCTTCATGAAAATATCAATTACTACAAGATAGTGATAATTATCATTAATTTAAGCTTTTTCAATTTCTTATCTTCTTCGTTCGGAGAAAATTCATGAGCTATTCATTCACCGAGAAAAAGCGCATTCGTAAAAGTTTTGCTAAACGTGCAAGTGTACTACCGATTCCATTTCTCCTTGCAACTCAACTGGAATCTTACGCTGCTTTCTTACAAGAAAAAATGCTACCGAATAAACGTAAGAACCAGGGACTTCAAGCTGCTTTTAATTCAATTTTTCCGATTGAGAGTCATACCAAAAATGCGCGACTGGATTTTATAAGTTATGAACTAGGATTGCCTGTATTTGATGTCAAGGAATGCCAGCAGCGCGGCCTCACTTATGCGTCACCACTAAGGGCGCGCGTGAGATTGACAATTATGGATAAAGAGTCTTCGAAGCCAATTGTCAAAGAAGTCAAAGAGCAGGAAGTCTATATGGGGGAAATCCCTCTGATGACGGAAACAGGTTCGTTTGTGATTAATGGCACGGAGCGAGTGATTGTATCGCAGTTGCACCGCTCTCCCGGAGTATTTTTCGAGCATGATCGCGGTAAAACGCATTCATCAGGAAAATTGTTATTTTCGGCACGCATTATTCCCTACCGTGGTTCTTGGCTAGATTTTGAATTTGACCCTAAAGATTGTCTCTACTTTAGGATAGATCGTCGCCGTAAAATGCCTGTCACTACGTTATTGAAAGCTATTGGTTGTGCGGTTGAACAAATACTCGAAGAATTTTTCATATTCGATTGCTTCTATCTTTCTGATAAGGGTATTCAATTTGAATTGGTGCCAGAGCGATTAAGAGGTGAAGTGGCGAGCTTTGATATTGTTGCAAAAAATAAGAGTGTGATTGTTGAGAAGAACAAGCGCATTACAGCCAAGCATATTCGTGAAATGCAAGAAATGGGCATTAAACAACTAGATGTGCCAGAAGATTTTTTGCTCGGCAGGGTTCTTGCGCAACACATAGTTGATAAGGAAACTGGTGAAATTGTAGCTTCAGCTAACGATGAAATTACAGAAGAGTTATTAACTAAGCTACGAAAGGCTAATATCAAGAAAATTAATACACTATACATCAATGACTTGAACTACGGTGCATATATTTCTCAAACACTCCGAATCGATGAAACTGCCGATGAAATGGCTGCACAGGTTGCAATTTATCGCATGATGCGTCCTGGAGAGCCACCTACGGAAGAAGCTGTTAAGGCGCTGTTTTATGGATTATTTTATTCCGAAGAGCGGTATGATTTATCCGTTGTGGGAAGAATGAAGTTCAATCGCAGAGTGGGACGCACCGAATTAGAGGGATCCTCCACGCTATCCAATGAAGATATCATTGCAGTCATTAAAATTTTAGTAGAATTGCGTAACGGTCGTGGTGAAATTGACGACATTGATCATCTAGGAAATCGACGCGTTCGTTCAGTAGGTGAATTGGCAGAAAATCAGTTCAGATCTGGTTTAGTTCGTGTAGAACGCGCAGTAAAAGAACGCCTCAGTCAAGCAGAGTCGGATAATTTAATGCCGCATGACTTGATCAATGCAAAACCAGTTTCTGCGGCAGCACGCGAATTTTTTGGCTCGAGCCAATTGTCTCAATTTATGGATCAAACTAACCCTCTTTCTGAAATAACCCATAAACGACGTATTTCGGCTTTAGGGCCGGGAGGGTTAACGCGTGAAAGGGCTGGATTTGAAGTTCGAGATGTTCATCCGACGCATTATGGTCGAGTATGTCCTATTGAAACACCTGAAGGGCCAAACATTGGCCTTATTAATTCATTGGCGCTTTATGCGAGAACTAATGATTATGGGTTTATAGAAACTCCTTACAGAAGGGTGGAAGGTGGCCAAGTAACGAAGCAGATTGACTATCTTTCTGCCATTGAAGAAGGTAATTTTGTTATTGCACAAGCAAACGCGGAATTAGATGAAAAGAATCGATTCATCAGTGAAATTGTTTCTTGTCGAAATAAGAATGAATTTACCCTCTCTACTCCTGATCGCATTGAATATGTTGATGTTGCACCTGCACAGATCGTTTCGGTTGCGGCGTCGCTGATTCCTTTCCTGGAACACGATGATGCAAATCGTGCGCTCATGGGATCTAACATGCAGCGCCAAGCTGTTCCTTGTTTACGTGCAGAAAAGCCTCTTGTAGGTACCGGAATTGAACGGGTGGTTGCAATTCACTCAGGTACGACGGTTCGTGCGCGACGTGGTGGGATTGTCGATTATGTTGATGCTGGACGGATTGTGATTCGAGTCAATGATGATGAAACCATTGTTGGTGAAGTGGGTGTGGATATTTATAATTTAACAAAATATACACGTTCCAATCAAAATACCAATATTAATCAGAGGCCTCTGGTTAAGATCGGTAACAAAATCGATAAAGATGATGTGATTGCGGATGGTGCTTCGACTGACTTGGGTGAGCTGGCACTGGGGCAAAATATGCTCGTAGCATTTATGCCATGGAATGGCTACAACTTTGAGGATTCTATCCTTATTTCTGAACGTATTGTTGCTGAAGATCGTTTTACTTCTATTCATATCGAGGAATTATCGGTTGTTAGTAGGGACACCAAGCTGGGTACCGAAGAAATTACTGCGGACATTCCTAATCTCTCTGAGAATCAACTTGGTCGACTTGATGAATCAGGAATTGTCTATATTGGGGCAGAGGTTGAAGCCGGTGATGTATTGGTCGGTAAAGTGACACCTAAAGGTGAAACACAACTTACACCGGAAGAAAAACTATTACGCGCCATTTTTGGTGAAAAAGCGTCTGATGTAAAAGATACATCTTTGCGTGTTCCATCAGGCATTTCAGGGACTGTCATTGATGTGCAAGTATTCACACGGGAAGGAATACAGCGCGATAAGCGTGCGCAGCAAATTATTGATGATGAGCTTGCAAAATATAAAAAAGATTTGGCAGATCAAATGCGGATTATGGAACAGGATGCATTTGAGCGTCTCGAGCGCTTATTAGTCGGTAAGGTCGCTACGGGCGGGCCACAAAAATTGGGTAAAGGTAAGGAGGTTACTTCTGAATATTTGCGAAGCTTTGATCCGCATTTTTGGTTTGATATTCGATTAGCAGATGAGGAAGCCAGCATACAGCTCGAACAAGTACGTGAAAGTGTTGCACAAAAGCGTAAAACATTTGATGTGGCTTTTGAAGAAAAGAAAAAGAAATTGACTCAAGGAGATGAGTTAGCACCCGGCGTACAAAAAATGGTAAAAATTTATATTGCCGTTAAGCGTCGACTGCAACCGGGGGATAAAATGGCAGGTCGCCACGGTAATAAAGGTGTTGTGTCAAAAATCGTTCCTTTGGAGGATATGCCTTATATGGCTGATGGAACACCTGTTGATGTGGTATTGAATCCACTCGGTGTTCCCTCACGAATGAATGTAGGACAGATTCTTGAAGTGCATCTGGGCTGGGCAGCTAAAGGCCTTGGGAAAAGGATCGATGAAATGTTGAGAATGGAAGAGAATACCCGAGAAATCAGGGGATTCCTTGATAAAATTTATAACTCAGGTGGTAATAAGGAAAATATTTCTGCGTTAAATGATAACGAAATTTTGTCACTTGCTGAGAACTTAAAAGAGGGTGTTCCTTTTGCAACGCCGGTATTCGATGGCGCCACCGAGGGTGAAATTAAAGATATGTTGGAATTGGCGGGGTTGCCAAGGTCAGGCCAAATTACCTTATATGATGGCCGTACGGGCGAAGTGTTTGATCGATCCGTAACGGTAGGATATATGCACGTTCTGAAATTGCACCATTTGGTGGATGACAAAATGCACGCTCGTTCAACGGGGCCTTACAGCTTGGTTACACAACAACCATTAGGTGGAAAGGCGCAATTTGGTGGGCAGCGTTTTGGTGAGATGGAGGTTTGGGCGTTAGAAGCTTATGGCGCTGCTTATACATTACAAGAAATGCTGACAGTGAAATCTGATGATGTAACTGGGCGAACCAAAGTATATGAAAGTATTGTTAAGGGGGATCATAAAATTGACGCAGGAATGCCAGAATCGTTTAATGTGTTAGTTAAAGAGATTCGGTCATTGGGAATGGATATTGATTTGGAACAGCATTAATTGTTGACGATGACACAAATGCAGTTGTGCTAGTTGGAACTGTACTGCATTCTCTGATTACTATCTAAATTATAACAAGAATCAATATTGTCCCTGATTATGGGAGTGACAAATGAAAGCACTGCTAGACTTATTTAAACAGGTTGTTCAAAAGGAAGAATTTGACGCCATTAAAATTGGATTGGCGTCTCCAGAGAAGATTCGCTCATGGTCATATGGTGAAGTTAAGAAACCAGAAACTATCAACTATCGTACATTTAAACCGGAAAGAGATGGTTTGTTTTGTGCCAAAATTTTTGGCCCAGTCAAGGATTACGAATGTTTATGTGGAAAATATAAGCGTCTCAAGCACCGAGGTGTTATATGTGAAAAATGCGGCGTTGAAGTAACTTTATCTAAAGTTCGTCGAGAACGTATGGGGCATATTGAACTAGCCACCCCAGTTTCACATATTTGGTTCTTAAAATCATTACCTTCTCGTCTGGGTATGGTATTGGATATGACTTTGCGTGATATCGAACGGGTATTATATTTTGAAGCATATGTTGTAACTGATCCCGGTTTCACACCGCTATCTCGATGTCAATTGCTTACTGAAGACGATTATCTTATTAAAACCGAAGAATACGGTGATGACTTTAGTGCCAGCATGGGGGCAGAAGGAATTCGTGATTTATTAAGTAATCTAGACATTACCGCTGAGATCGAAAGTCTGCGTAAAGAAATTGAAAGTACTGGTTCGGAAACAAAAATTAAGAAAATTTCCAAACGGCTTAAGCTGCTAGAGGCATTTAATAAATCAGGCATTAAACCGCAATGGATGATCCTAACGGTACTCCCAGTATTGCCTCCAGATTTACGGCCTTTGGTGCCGCTGGATGGTGGTCGTTTTGCAACTTCTGACCTTAATGATTTGTATCGACGTGTTATTAATCGTAATAATCGCTTAAAACGCTTGCTTGAATTAAAAGCGCCAGAGATTATTGTACGTAATGAAAAACGTATGTTGCAAGAAGCCGTAGATTCGCTGCTTGATAATGGTCGTCGCGGTAAAGCGATGACGGGCGCCAATAAACGTGCACTCAAATCCCTTGCTGATATGATTAAAGGTAAAGGCGGTCGTTTTCGTCAAAATCTGCTGGGTAAACGTGTCGACTATTCAGGCCGTTCGGTTATCGTGGTAGGACCGCAACTCAAACTGCATCAGTGTGGTTTACCTAAGAAAATGGCACTTGAATTATTCAAGCCATTTATCTTCAATAAACTAGAGCTTATGGGGATTGCTAGTACCATAAAAGCCGCGAAACGTGAGGTTGAGAATGAAACTCCTGTCGTTTGGGATATCCTGGAGGATGTCATTCGTGAGCATCCGGTGATGCTCAATCGGGCACCTACGTTGCATCGCTTGGGGATTCAGGCTTTTGAACCTGTTTTAATTGAAGGTAAAGCCATACAATTGCATCCATTGGTGTGTGCTGCATTTAATGCGGACTTTGACGGTGATCAAATGGCCGTTCATGTGCCTCTTTCATTAGAAGCGCAAATGGAATGCCGTACCTTAATGATGTCAACCAATAATGTGTTATCTCCTGCTAATGGCGAACCGATCATTGTACCTTCGCAGGATATTGTTCTTGGGTTGTATTACACCACAAGAGAAAAAGTAGGGGCGCAAGGCGAGGGTATGTTATTTCAGAATGTGGATGAAGTATCACGCGCCTATGAAAGTCGTCGCGTCGAATTAAATGCAAAAATAACTGTGCGCATTAAAGAATATGATAAAAATAGTGAGAATGAAATCATTGAAAAAAATAGCCGATATGAAACCACTGTAGGGCGTGCGTTATTGTTTGAAATTTTTCCACCGGGAATGCCTTTTTCTTTACTAAATGCTACGCTTAAGAAAAAAGAAATTTCTAAACTGATCAATGCTAGCTTCAGGCGATGCGGGTTGCGAGAAGCCGTAATTTTTGCAGACAAGCTCATGTATGCTGGATTTACCTATGCAACTCGTGCCGGTATTTCAATTTGTGCGGATGATATGCTCGTGCCGGTAGAAAAAGGCGATATTATTGCTGCGGCAGAAAAAGAGGTGAAAGAAATTGAAGGACAATATGTTTCTGGGCTAGTGACACAAGGGGAACGATATAATAAGGTAGTGGATATTTGGGGGCGTGCGGGTGACCAAGTTGCAAAAGCAATGATGAATCAGCTGGGTGTGGAACCTGTGCTGGATCGAATAACCAATAAAATTCAATCCGACAGTAAAGGTGGACCAGTCACGCAAGAATCATTTAATTCTATTTATATGATGGCTGACTCAGGTGCACGCGGTTCAGCAGCACAAATCCGACAGTTATCTGGTATGCGTGGATTAATGGCGAAGCCTGATGGCTCGATTATCGAGACGCCCATTACGGCTAATTTTCGTGAAGGCCTGAACGTGTTGCAATACTTTATCTCAACTCATGGTGCACGTAAGGGACTGGCAGATACAGCTTTAAAAACAGCAAATTCAGGTTATTTAACACGTCGTTTGGTGGATGTCACGCAAGATTTAGTGGTTACTGAAGATGATTGTGATACAGGAAATGGCGTTGTAATGAAAGCCTTAGTTGAGGGTGGGGAAATAATTGAACCGTTGCGTGAAAGGATTCTTGGTAGAGTTGTGGTGACAGACATTATTAATCTTGAAAATCAAAGTGTCATTTTCACTTCAGGTACTTTACTGGATGAAGACGCGGTAGATTTGATTGAATCGATGGGCATTGATGAAGTCAAAGTACGCACGCCACTAACGTGCGAGACACGCTATGGTCTATGTGCAAAATGTTATGGACGAGATTTAGGCCGTGGTAGCTTAGTCAATGTGGGTGAAGCTGTGGGTGTTATCGCTGCGCAATCAATCGGTGAACCTGGTACACAGCTGACAATGCGTACGTTTCATATTGGTGGTGCTGCATCTCGAACTGCTGTTGTCAGTAAAGTTGAAAGTAAGTCAAGCGGTACCGTACATTATTCTTCTACCATGCGGTATGTGACAAATGCGCAAAATGAACTAATTGCAATTTCTCGAAGTGGCGAAATTATTATTCAAGATGAAAGTGGGCGGGAGCGTGAAAGACATAAAGCTTCTTATGGCGCTACTTTGCTAGTGCGTAATGGAGAAACTGTTAAAGCAGGTCAAATTTTGACTTCGTGGGATCCCCATACACGTCCGATTATTACCGAATATGCGGGTAAAGTTCGTTTCGAGAATGTTGAGGAGGGCGTAACCGTTGCAAAACAAATTGATGAAGTTACTGGATTGTCTACTTTGGTAGTGATAGATCCAAAACGTCGTGGTGTAGCACAATCCAAGGGATTGCGTCCGCTTGTTAAATTTTTAGATGATGATGGCAATGAAATTAAGATAGTTGGTAGCAATCAATCTGTTGGTATTACATTCCAGATCGGCTGTATTATTACAGTACGTGATGGTCAGCAAGTAAGCGTAGGTGAAGTTTTGGCAAGAATTCCACAAGAAACGTCTAAAACGAGGGATATTACTGGTGGCTTGCCTCGAGTAGCAGAATTGTTCGAAGCAAGATCACCCAAAGATGCCGGCTTGTTGGCTGAAGTGACAGGAATTGTTTCTTTCGGTAAGGATACAAAAGGTAAACAAAGGCTTGTTATTACAGATCTTGAGGGCGCTATGCATGAATATCTGATTCCCAAAGATAAGCACGTTATGGCCCATGATGGTCAAGTGGTTAATAAAGGCGAAGTGATTGTCGATGGGCCGGCTGATCCTCGTGATATCTTGCGTTTGCAAGGTGTTGAGGCTTTAGCGCGATATATTACCGATGAGGTCCAGGATGTTTATCGCTTACAGGGTGTTAGGATCAATGATAAGCATATCGAAGTTATTGTGCGTCAGATGCTAAGAAGAGTTCAAATCACTAATGCTGGAGACTCAGCATTTATACCAGGTGAACAAGTTGAGCGCGCGGATTTACTGAATGAGAATGAACATTTAATCAGTAAAGGAAAAGTCCCTGCAACCTATGAATTTATGTTGTTAGGTATTACTAAAGCATCATTATCGACAGATTCATTTATTTCTGCGGCATCATTCCAAGAAACGACGCGCGTATTGACGGAAGCAGCAATTATGGGTAAAAAAGACGAGTTACGTGGGCTCAAAGAGAATGTTATTGTTGGAAGACTTGTTCCTGCCGGAACAGGGTTGTCATTCCACAATAAACGTAAGAGTCAAAACAAAACTCCAGAGTTGGGAATTGAATTAGAGGTATCGGTTGATAATGCTGTATAAGTATTACTGAAGGTATTGTTGAGTGAGGAAATTAAAGGGGGTTAAGATGGCTATGAAGTTATGGCTGAGGGTACAG
>JAMWZY010000014.1 GCA_024281825.1 Nitrosomonas sp.
CTGTACCCTCAGCCATAACTTCATAGCCATCTTAACCCCCTTTAATTTCCTCACTCAACAATACCTTCAGTAATACTCAGCTAGCTTTATCCATATCAATAATGCAACTTAGAAATTGCAATTTTAATACTTTAAGCCATCGACTTAATTGCAATTGACAATCGACTCTTATAACGCGCAGCCTTATTTTTGTGAATAATACCCTTGCTTGCAATAGAATCAACTATACCAATGGAGTTATTAAATGCAACTTGCGCTATTGTCTTGTCTCCAGATTGTATTGTTTTTCTAATAGATTTAATCGCGGTACGTAATTTCGATCTTAAACTTACATTATGAATTCTTTTTTTGATTGCTTGTCTGGCACGCTTTCTCGCCTGAGCACTATTAGCCATAAACCTCAATTCCTATAATAAAATGGTCACGATCATACTTTTTTTTCAATAGTATTGCAACTTTGTCAAAGCGATAATCATTTCCTTTTAGTAAATTCTACGATTGTTTAGGAGTTGTAATAGATTTATTCCAAATTTACCCCATGCTCCGCTTTAGCCCGCGCAATCACATAATTCAATAGCTCGGATCATACATCAGCGACTTCACATAACTATCGAGATCTTCGGGTAGTTTAGTCTTGACAAGAGCTTCTTGAATAGCAACTCGGCAAACGGTTACTGCAATAGCATGTGATACTGCACGTACTCGAGTAAGGGAAGGATAAATTGCCCCCACATTTAATTCTTGATCGGTAACAGATTGTGCAAGAATTTCTGCTGCCGCCAAGAACATTCTTTGCGTCACAAGCTGTGCGGAACTCGCATAAACACCAAGCCCTACGCCAGGATAAATATATGCATTATTCCCTTGCGCCGGTCGGAACCATTCACCTGCATAGCATACCGAGTTAAATGGACTACCACTCGCAAAAATCACTTGCCCCCCACTCCATTGATAAGCTTGCTCAGCGGTACATTCTGTATGCGAAGTTGGATTGGACAAAGCAATAATGACAGGGCGCTGATTGGCTTGAGTCATTTTTCGGACAATAGCCTCATTAAATGTTCCAGCAACCCCAGTAGCACCGATTAATACATCAGGTTTAATGTGATCAATAGCTTCCTCGAAGCTATATTCAGGATATTCCTGTGCAAATTGCTGAATACGTGGCTTGATATTTGCACTCCTAGTCGTTAACAATCCTTTCCGATCAATAAACCAAACACGTTGAAGAGCTTGCGGCTCACTTAAACCTGCAGCACAAAATGCAGCCACCAATAATTCCGCCGTTCCACTTGCAGCAGAGCCTGTGCCCAAAAACATGACATTTAAATCAGCAAATTTCTTACCGGTAATTCGGCATGAAGCATAAATGCCAGCCAAGGTAACTGCAGCTGTCCCTTGTATATCGTCATTAAAACAGCGTACTTTGGATCCATAGTAATCCAGGAATTCAAATGCATGTGGTGTCACAAAATCTTCAAAATGAATCAGTGCATCGGGAAATCTTGCTTGTATCCCTTGGATAAACTCGTCAACCAGCGATCGATACGCATCCCCACTGATTCTTGGATATGGATAACCTAAATAGAGCGAATCCTCACGTAATGTCACGTTATTGGTACCAACATCCAACATTACCGGCATGCAATGTGCTGGATCTATGCCTGCACAAGCCACATAAAGAGCAGCTTTTCCTATCGATATTCCCATACCATTCGCACCGAGATCTCCCAATCCAAGGATGCGCTCACCATCTGTTACGACCACAATACGTATATCTTTTTCAGGCCAATTTTTTAAGATCTCCGCAATACTCCCGCGATCTTCGGGTGTTATATAAAACCCTTGAGGCTTTCTGAAAATATGCGCAAACTGCTTACAGGCTTCGCCAACCGTAGGTGTGTAAATCAAAGGCATGATTTCTTGGATATGATCAATTAGAGTACGGTAAAATAGCCGCTGATTACGCTCCAACAACGCATTTAAGAAAATATACTTTTCGATATCACTATTTTTGCTGCGTACACTACCAAGAACACGTTCCTTTTGCTTATCCATACTTGCCACGTCATAAGGCAACAATCCGCGCAAACCATATTGTTCGCGCTCAGATCGTGTAAATGCAGTCGATTTGGTATGCACCGGATCAATCAACAATGCTTTACCAAGTGGCATGGTCATTATTTGTAACTCATAGTAGTGGTATCAAATGAAAGCTCTTATGAAATTTATTTCGCAATCCGCCATTCAAATACAAAAACGTTATTACAATTCCCACTATTTACTTACACTTTTCCTATTTTATCGAACTGGAAAACATTATTAATAGAATAAAACCAAATCATCGCAAGTAAAGTTATTGAAATATTTCTTTTAAAAAGTTTTCAATTGACTGATAGGCTCGTTTTGTTGCGACCTCATTGTATACCGTTCCAAAGCTCGGGTTGTTAGCTTTTATATTGGTAAAAGCATGCATTGTTCCACCATAGATATGCATTTGCCATTCCACGCAAGCTTCTGTCATTTCAGTTTGAAAAGCTAATACTTGTTCCGGAGGTACCATTGGATCATCATGCCCATGCAAACAAAGTACTTTAGTTGTTATTCTTTCATTAATTATTTCTCCTGGTGCAAAAATACCATGTATGCTGATAACTCCCATCACGTCAGCCCCAGATCGCGCCAGTTCTAATACGCACATACCGCCAAAACAATATCCCATCGCAGCGATTTTATTGACATCGATTTGCGGCAACTTTCTTGCAGCATATAATGCAGCGCCAATTCTGCGCCGGAGCAATGCTCTATCTTGTACAAACGGCGCCATTAATACGCTATTTCTTTCTACATCACCATCTGCACCGAAAATACCTTTACCATACATATCTAGAGCAAAGCCTACATACCCCATATCTGCAATTTTCTCGGCACCTTTGCAAGCCAGCTCTCTACGTCCTCCCCAGTCATGCGCCACTAATACGACCGGTTTCTTCACATTGCTTTCATAGTAAGCCAGGTAGCCTTCCAATTGAGCGTTACCGTCTTGATAATCCAGTGTTCTAACAATCATAGCCTGACTCTTTTTTTGATTTCCATTAATAATATTCATCTCATAGAAAAATTTAATAAATAAAAATCTGATTCGTTAACAATCCTGTCTTATTGCATTTCCATCGATACTAAAACCCTTTAGTACGCAGGTATCAACAATAAGAGTACTTTGTTTTTAAGTTAAAAATAAATTTATGCATCGTTAGCCATTCAAGAGGAGTTTTAATAATGAAATTTTCAAGAAGAATAGTACTTTCAACATCTCTAATAGTTACTCTATTATGCGTAAATAGCATAGCATTTGGCGATAGTATTGCAGTCAAAGATGATCAAATATTTGTTGCTGACAAAGGGTTGACCGTTAAAAATCTGCTTACGGGGCAACCCAATCAATGCCTTACACCCCCATTATTAGACCCCAATGGTAATGATGTTACCAGCTTATTATCAACCGCTACAGATATCGTTATTAAACGCAATCTTGCCGTAGTGACAACGCATCCTACTAATGATCAAGGTAACACGACCACGGATACCGTTATCGTTGATATAGCAAAATGTCTCGAGAAAAAAACTATTCCGGTTAAAGAGTGTATTTCAACAGTCGACATGGATAAAGGTGTACTGACAATTCCTTGCGTAAAATTCAATGACAATTATCTTACTGTGAACATGGATCGACGTGGCAACTCCTCTAATTGGGAAGTCACTTTCCTGAAAGATAACACAACAATGACCGGTTACAAGCCCGAGGATGATGAATCCGATGATGACTCAAATGATAGTAATTCTCAAAATAATAAAGCAGTTAAAAAATAATAACATTAAATAATCGTTAGCACACCTTGTCGGAGCGGCAATCAAAATAGTGGTTCTGCTCCGTCAATTACCCCCTGGCTTTACCAACAAAAATCATTTTAACCTTAAACCAAATTCGATGTACGATGTCAATACATTATTCATTAGTCTAAAGGATTTTATTATGGCGAAGACTTTTCAACGATTTTCATACATAGTTTCCGGTTTATTATTGTACATAATAGGTAATCCTGTTTTTTCACAGGATTTCTCCATACAAAAATTATTACCGTTAGAATTATCCACACAAGCAGCTATAGCAGCCATTAAAAAATGCCACGATGATGGTTTTAGAGTCAGTGTAGCTATCGTTGACCAATCAGGGTTAATCAAAGTACAACTAAAGGCAGATGGCGCTGGTCCTCACACTTTAGATAGCAGCCGACGCAAAGCCTACACTGCAAACAGCTTGCGAGATTCCACTCATAAATATGCAACCTTAGTCGCTCAACGACCTGAGCTACAAAGCTTGTCTCATTTAAATGATCACATTCTTTTACTCGGCGGTGGGTTTCCCATTAAAATAGGCGGTGAAATCATTGGTGGCATTGGCGTAGGAGGTGCACCTGGTATTGAATTCGATGAAGCTTGCGCCAGTGCGGCATTAAGAGTTCTAAAAGCAGATGAAACCTACGAAAAAAAATAACGTAACGCTATTTATTACATAGCATAAAACTATATCGAATAAACATTTCTTCGAGAAATAACCGAGCATTCAACGGATGATGCGATAACTTTTGATGGGTGCTCAATTCTTTGAGAAATGCCATATATGCAATCAGATCAATTTGCTTACTTAAAGTCTGAATAATCGGTAATAGCTTCAGATAATAACGAATTTTACCCGTAATTCTATAGCTCACGAGGTCATAGCACCATTTTTGTAACCAACCCACTACTGTTGACAAATGGGTTTGTTGTAGTGATAGTGCCAAAGCAAACGGATCGAAGTTTTTACCCTGCTTTATTGAATCAACAAAACGCTGATGAGGTATTGAGAGTTGTTCCAGAACGAATGAGTATGTCGATAAAGGCGAAAAATCATTCAACGGCAAAATCAGTTCTGGATCACTAATACCATGCTGCTTTAACCACATAATCGACGTTTCAACACTCGGTATGGGCATCACAATTTGTTGGCAACGGCTGCGGATGGTTGGCAACAAACGCTGTATTTGATGTGCCACTAAAATAAATAAAACATCTGCCGGTGGCTCTTCGAGTTTTTTCAGCAACGCATTGGCAGCAGCATGTGTCATCGTCTCAGCAGGATAAATGAGGACAATTTTATATCCCTTTTGATGGCTGGTCAGATAAACAAAATCGTTTAAGTGACGGATTTGATCAATGCTGATCTGTTGGCTGAGATTTTTTTTAGCTTTCGACAACGAACTCGATTCTCTATTCTCTTGATCAGTGATAGCAACGCTATCAGTGGACAATGCTTCTGGGATCACGCAGTGAAGATTAGGGTGTCCATTTTGCTCAAACCATCCACAACTTAAGCAAGCACCACAAGCGATATGTTCAGCCTTAGCTGAATGACACAATAAAGATTTAGCTAGTTGAAGAGAAAATGTATATTTGCCAATTCCTTTTTTTCCTATGAGCAATAAAGCATGACGCCAATATTGCCGATTCTGTAGCAATTTTTGCCAGATTTCTTGCTGCCAAGGATAAAGCTCAAGCATGCTTCAACAAGGATTGCAAAGCCTGCTCAACCGCAATTTTTACTGCTTCCAGATTGAGACTGCCATCAATCTTACAAATGCGTTGTGGATGTAACTTAGCGCGCTGCAGATAGACCTGTCGTACACGTTGAAAAAAATCAAACTGTTCTTGCTCAAAGCGATCCGCGTGTTTAATTTGTTTAATACGTTGTTGTGCCAATTCCACGGGGACATCAAAATACAATGTTAAATCAGGCTGCAAATCGCCTTGCACCCATCGTTCAAGAATAACTAATTTATCATTCTCTAGCTCCCTACCCCCACCTTGGTAAGCAAAACTTGCATCGGTAAATCGATCCGATATGACCCATTGTCCACCCGCTAGAACCGGCAGAATAACTTTATCAAGATGCTCTCTCCGCGCCGCAAACATCAATAATGCTTCTGTTTCCGCATGCATCGAAATCGTTTTATCCAATAATAATTGACGTAGCTGTTCCCCCAGTACAGTACCTCCAGGCTCCCTGGTTACAATAAAAGTTATACCATGGCGCCGCAGAATCTCAGCAAGCCAAGCAAGCTGAGTAGTTTTCCCTGCGCCATCAATACCTTCCACCGTAATAAATTTACCTTGCATATGTTGTTTTTTTGAACTGATTATCAATTTTGCTATTATAGGTTACCATACCAAGTATGGGCACTTAGCATTCATTTTGGCTTAAGAATTCTTAGAAAATCAATTTAAAATCAGAGGGAAGCTTAAGAGTAAACAATTAAGAGTTTCTTGAAACAGGTTATCGTCACAGCTAAAAACGGAATCCAAATTTTTTCGGCTATTTACCTATTTATGCACATTGATACAGATGGTTGGTTGGATACCGCACATTTTATTTCCTCTCCCAATTATGATGACCGACCTAGTGGAGTAAATATCAACCTGCTAGTTATCCATAATATCAGCTTACCTCCCGATGATTTCGCCAGCAATGGTGTGATCGATCTATTTACCAATCAAATTAATCCACAAGCACACCCTTACTACCAGACACTTGTTGGTTTAGAAGTCTCATCACATTTTTTTATTCGTCGCATGGGCACAGTACTCCAATTTGTCTCATGCAATAAACGTGCTTGGCATGCTGGCATCTCATGTTGGCAAGGAAAAGCGCGCTGTAATGATTTCTCAATTGGTATTGAGCTAGAAGGCAGTGACACGGTTGCTTTTACTGACAGTCAATACGCCCAGTTAATAGCACTTACGCAATGCATATGTCAACGATATCCCATTCAAGATATCGCGGGGCACTGCCATATCGCACCTGGACGAAAAACTGATCCCGGTCCCTACTTTGAATGGCCACGATACTTGTCAGTACTTAAAAACAATAATAAGGAATCCCAATAAATGCAGTAATTTTTACCGAAATCTTTTACAAGTAAAATATGGAATAAAGTATCCAGCAGAAATCAAAGTTATCCTTAAAAGTCAAAAAAGATTTCCGTTTGCTACCATAACTAAAAGCTTTCACTTTGACAACAAATACTTATCGTTGCCTAAAGGAGGTAGAAGACAGAACAAGATTCTTCCCAAGAATTACTTATTTGCAGCGATCGATAATTTCTCATAGGAACTATCTGCCACTCTTCTATCTTGCCATAGATTTGTTAATTTTTTAATACTATTAAACCCATACAGCTATCAACAATCTAGGTGATCATAATTCGACTTTCAATACAGTACCTATACTAAGATTTAATAAGATGTTTCGCGAGAAAAATCTTGCCAAATAAAATGTGGTGTTACGGAAGGTTTTGTCGGTATAAAGAAAGTCGCCGCATCCAACACTCCAACTAAACTACGACCTACTGTATGCATAACCCCCATCGCCAAACCAACGGTAGCACCGTAAATTGGGCCTTCGTTTCGCGAAGTTAAAATAACATTCTTTGGCAACTCCATCCACCCTGTTAAAGCATTGGCAAAGCCCGTCACCAGTTTTTCCGAAGCATTGCCAAAATAACTATCGGATGCCAACACATTTGATGAGAATAATAAGAAAATAATAGTAATCAGAGAAAATTTAGTAAATGTGCGCATAGCAATTCCTCATAAATGAATAGAACAGATACGATTGATTGAAAAATCCTCTAAATATCTACTAGAGAAAGTAGCTTGATACGCAGAAAATTCTAACGGTTTACAATCAAAGTCTCAATTTCATTTGCATTAAAAATTTCCACTTAAGCCTCGAAGCGTATTTTGTTGCAAGAAACAGACGTTTTTGTCACAAAAACGACAAGTCATATTTGATTTCTATTGGCGAGATCACTAATCACATGACATCATTTTCATTGAAAAACTTCTGTTACGGATAAAGTTTGATCAGTTTCAATTCACACAAAGTAAGAAAAAAATATTATTTTATAGTTGGCCTAAGAAAATACCATAGAATGCACAAATTGGTATATATCTCTCAGTTGTTCAAGTTTTCAAATAGGACTTCTCATGAAAATCGAACGCAATAAAAACAATTTAATAACTAGCACGAAGTTATATTCTTCGCCAAACAAAGCATTAAAATATGAGTCGAGTGATAACATCATAAATAAATCCTCCTCAAAGTTCATAAAAATGATTTTTATGAGTCTCTTTATTTTGAGTGCGTTAAATGTTAGCGCCATGGATGTTTCCATGAAACCTATCTCCGATAAATTAAATTTCAAAGCAGATGATAATAAATGGATTCGATTTGGAGCTGGTTATCGAGGAACTGGTATATGGAGTGAAAATATCGGCACAGGCAACATTAATGAGGGCCGATATAGTAATGATAATGCCCGTATTTATTTAAACGGGCAATTTGGCCCTTATCTAAAGTTCGAAGTCAATACTGAGTGTTATTTTTGTAATAACACAAAATCAAGCGACAACCCAAGAATGTCCTATAACATTCTGGATGCTATCGTAAAATTTGAATATAACCGTTACTTAAATGTTTGGGGTGGCCGTATGTTAGCTCCAACCGAACGGGGCGAATTGAACGGTCCATTTTTCCATGCGACGCATGATGGTTTTAAAACACCTTTTTTCTCCCAAGACTTTAGTACCAGTTATAACAACAATAACGGCGCAGGCATGTATGGTCGTGATGATGGCGCAACTTTCTGGGGTAGCGCAGAACCTAAAGTAGTTCCTGGAACCTTTAGTTATGCCATGGGTATTTTTCGTGGCCTACGTTCCACAAGTGCTTTTGGTCCTAACCCGAATGACAGTATTTTGATGGCCGCACGCTTTACTTATAATTTTTTAAATCCAGAAAAAAACCCCGGATACTATACAGCAGGCACCTACTACGGCAAGGCTGGTGACATTTTAGCGCTTGCGTTTGGTATGTCTCATCAAAAAAATGGTGCAGGATCCTCAACTCATCGGAGTGATTTTCTGGGTCTTGTAGGTGACCTGTTGTTTGAAAAAGTAATGCCTAATAGTATGGGTGTAGCGACTGTTAACGCAGAATACAAACAGTTTTATGCAAATTACGACGTTGCCGCATTTAATGACCGTGATTGTTTTTGTATGTTCGATGGTAAATCATGGACAGTAACCGGTCTTTATATGCTTCCAATGAAAATTGGTATTGGACATTTCCAACCTTATGGTCGCTATACCAGTGTTCAGCCTAATAGCAGCAACAGCAGAAATCGAGATGAAATTGAAGCCGGTTTGAATTATATTATCGATGGTTTCAACGCGCGTATCTCCGCATATTACCAACATGGTGATCTTGTAACGAGGGGGTTAAATTACTCGCCTTTCGCAATAGGTGGCCCAGCGATTGATGTTTATAAACTTTCTTTCCAACTACAAATCTAGTATTGGATAGATGCTTACCCAAACTTAAAATGCCAATATCCGCGTATAAAAAAATAGAAACCTCAGAGGAACAACAGCGGGAAAATATAGATACTTTAGGATGCTCGGAATCAGATCAATTAATTGCTCCGATTGACCCGAAATCAGATTCTGAGTACGCGCCTTTACAAGCCAAACTGTCACTGAAGTTTGCAAATATAGACGGAACAACGCGATTGACTGAAAGAGACCGGTTTGGCCCTTTGTTGGTACAAAAACCACTTTATCCAGAAGGAAACGAAGTCTGTCACGTAGTAATCATACATCCTCCTGGTGGCGTTGTTAGTGGCGATCAACTCGAAATATCAGCAAAAATAGGCCCTTCGGCAAAGACTCAGATTACTACACCAGGTGCTGCCAAATGGTATAAATCCAATGGTAGGACGGCCCGCCAAACGATCAAAATTGATGTTGATAAAGGAGGTATATTCGAATGGCTGCCACAAGAAACTATTTTCTTCAACAATACCAATGTCGCAATTGATCATCAAGTAACACTCCAAGATGATGCCATTTATCTCGGCTGTGAAATATTGTGTTTCGGCCGAACTGCTTCAGGGGAAGTTTTTAATAGTGGTCAAATTAAACAACGTACCAGCATTAAGCGAAACGGTAAGACAATTTGGTTTGAACAAATCAGTTTAAATGGTCAAGATTCCGTACAAAATAGATCATTAACGCTTGGTAAGCACACTGTATGCGCTACCTTATTGTTATCCGGAAAAGTGATCCCTGCTGCCATCATTGATCAAACACGGCAAGAGTGCGCACGCATTATCAATGATAGGGGTCAAGTGGGCGTATCCCAACTTAAATCGGTATTAGCCGTGCGCTACCTGGGTCCTTCCAATGAAGTAGCTCGTAACGTCATGCTTCGCTGTTGGGATTTATTTCGTCAAGAATTCTTTGGACGTATTGGAACCGTCCCACGTATGTGGAACACGTGAATAATCACTCTCATTATAGGGGAACGAGTAGTAACCTCAAGTATTGAATTAATACAACAAGACTAAAACTGTTATTTAACCCAGGAGAAAAACTATGGACTTAACACCTAGAGAGAAAGACAAGTTAATGATATTTACTGCCGGATTATTGGCTGAAAGACGCAAAGCCCGCGGCCTGCGGCTCAATTATCCAGAAGCGGTTGCGCTGATCACTTGCGCTGTACTAGAAGGTGCTCGAGATGGCCGGACTGTAGCGGAATTGATGTCAGCAGGTCAGCGAATACTAAGTCGTTCGGATGTCATGGAAGGTGTTCCTGAAATGATTCCGGATATTCAAGTTGAAGCGACATTCCCGGATGGAACCAAGCTGGTTACTGTGCATAATCCAATCGTTTAATTGATCACAAGAATAGGAGATCGCTATGAGAGTACCAATGATTCCAGGTGAAGTATTTACTGAACCAGGTGACATCGAGCTAAATGCTGGCAGAAGAACAAAGACATTGACTGTTTCGAATGGTGGAGACCGCCCCATTCAAATTGGCTCCCACTTCCATTTTTATGAAGTGAATTCGGCCATGAAATTTGATCGTGAAGCTGCTTATGGCATGCGTTTGAATATTATGGCCGGCACCGCTGTTCGCTTTGAACCTGGACAAGAAAGAACCGTAGAACTCGTTGATCTAGCGGGAGACCGGATCGTTTATGGGTTTAATCAAAAAGTGATGGGCAAACTGAAATAGTTTGTATCGCAATAATTTTACAGGAGTAAAAATAATGAGCGTCAAAATTTCCCGTCAAACTTATGCTGAGATGATGGGCCCAACAACCGGAGACCGGGTTCGTTTGGCTGATACGGAACTGATGATCGAAATTGAAAAAGACTTTACCACTTATGGTGAAGAAGTAAAGTTCGGTGGTGGTAAAGTGATTCGCGATGGTATGGGTCAGTCGCAACGTAATCACGCAGATGTTATGGATACCGTTATTACCAATGCCGTCATTATCGACCACTGGGGAATTGTTAAAGCCGATATTGGTATTAAAGGCGGCAAAATCGCAAGCATCGGTAAGGCCGGGAACCCGGATATTCAGCCTAATGTCACCATGGCCATTGGCTCAGCAACCGAAATCATTGCCGGTGAAAACTTGATTGTCACTGCAGGCGGAGTAGATACGCACATTCACTTCATTTCACCACAGCAAGCTGAAGACGCTATGATGAATGGCATCACTACCATGCTCGGCGGTGGTACCGGCCCTGCAGTAGGTACGGCCGCAACCACTTGTACACCAGGCCCTTGGCATATTCATTCAATGCTCAGAGCATCGGATGGATTGGTTATGAATACCGGTTTCTTTGGTAAAGGCAATACTAGCTTGCCAATACCGCTTGAAGAACAAATTCTGGCCGGAGGTTGCGGTTTAAAGCTCCACGAAGACTGGGGTACCACTTTTGCTGCCATTGATAACTGTCTGGATGTTGCAGACAAATATGATGTGCAGGTTGCTATCCATACTGACACCATTAATGAAGGTGGCTATCTGGAAAATACCATTGCAGCAATGAAAGACCGAACTATTCATACCTTCCATACTGAAGGCGCAGGCGGTGGTCACGCACCGGACATTATTGCTGTCGTCGGATTGGACAACGTACTGCCATCATCAACCAATCCAACTCGCCCATATACCGTCAATACGCTTGATGAGCATCTGGACATGCTGATGGTATGCCACCATTTGCACGCCAATATCGCAGAAGATCTTGCTTTTGCCGAATCACGCATTCGTAAGGAAACAATTGCTGCGGAAGATATTCTGCATGACATGGGTGCAATTTCAATGATGTCATCGGATTCCCAAGCGATGGGTCGTATTGGTGAAGTGGTATTACGTACTTGGCAAACCGCGCATAAAATGAAAATACAACGCGGAACATTACAAGAAGATAATTCAAGAAATGATAATTTCCGTGTTAAGCGCTATGTTGCAAAATATACGATTAATCCTGCGATCACTCATGGTATTGGGCATGCGATCGGATCGGTAGAAGTCGGTAAATATGCTGACCTGGTGCTGTGGAGACCTGCTTTCTTTGGTGTAAAACCATCCATGATTCTAAAAAGCGGAATGATCGCCGCATCCCTAATGGGTGATCCGAATGCTTCTATTCCCACCCCGCAACCTGTTCATTACCGCTACATGTTTGGTGGATACGGTGGAGGCATTAAAACTTCCTGTTTCACTTTCGCCTCGCAAGCAGCGCTGGGAGCGGGTTTAGTTGATCAATTAAAGCTCGATAAAAACCTCATTGCCGTGAAGAACACGCGCAATCTGCGCAAGAAGGACATGATTCATAATAGCGCAACTCCCAAGATGGAAGTTGATCCGGAAACATATGAAGTTCGCGCGGATGGTCAACTACTCACATGCGGTGCAGAAGATGTGCTGCCAATGGCGCAACGCTATTTCTTATTTTAGCAGTATAGTAATCCCCTTGCTTTCCATGTGATTGGTTACTGAGAAGCGAGGGGCATTCCATCTTCCAAGCGCTTTATCAAAGATATTTATAGCATTCCAACATTGCAAGTTGGCTTTTCTATAAAAAACACATATAACTAAAAAGATAATCTGATGCTTACTCTAAACTCAAAAATAGATCATGCAGAATCGATTTTTTCTGACCTTGTTCTACCTTATGAAATGCGTGAAAACAGTCGCCTCAGAGCTACCCTTGCTTCAGGCGAAGAAGTAGCAATTTTAACGACACGCGGTACCGTTCTACGTAACAACGACTTACTGAAGAGTAATGATGGTCGTGTGGTTCGTATAGTCGCTGCGCACGAGCCGACTTATAGAATTATATGCAAGACGCCTCATGATTTACTGCGTTGTGCTTTTCATCTAGGAAATCGGCACACGCAAACGCAGGTAGGTGAAGGTTTCCTACGTATCCACCAAGATTCTGTATTAAAGCAAATGCTTGAAGGATTGGGTGCGACCGTTACTGATGAAAACGCCCAATTTGAACCTGAATCCGGAGCCTATAGTGGTGGAACAGTCAGTCATGATCACGGTCATAGTCACCACGATGAACAACACCATCATCATAGTCATGACGGGCATTATCATTCACATGGCCCCCTCGCACCGATTCCGATCAGGCAAAAAATACATCGCCCATCTGATTCACAATCGAATAAGGAGTAATCGTGCAATCGGTGCTTTTACTTCGATTACTGCAGCTTGCAAGCCCTTCCTTACCTATTGGTGCTTATACTTATTCGCAAGGGTTAGAGTCAGCCATAGAAAAAGGACTTGTGCATCATGAACAATCTGCACGCGAATGGATTACCGAATCACTTGACGTCATTGGAGATTTTGAGGCTCCAATAGCGTGGCGGCTCATGAAAGCATTTTCTCAGCGCGATTCTGTAGCCGTTAACCACTGGACAGAATGCTTTATTGCGGCGAGAGATACGGCTGAATTTCGTGCAGAGACAATACAAATGGGATATTCCTTAAGCAAGTTAGTCATTGACCTAAAGATCGCAGATGAATCACTACAGTCGATCTTATCTGATCAATCAGAAATTCCTTTACCAACTGCCTTTGCATTTGCCGCAGAGGCATTAGGTATACCACATCAGGCTGCTTTGCTCGGAATGTTATTCTCATTGGTAGAAAATCAAGTGCTTGTTTGCGTCAAATCAGTTCCTCTGGGGCAAGTATCAGGTCAGAATCTATTATTCTCACTGCATCCTATCATTGAATCGATTGCACAGCACGCACAGCGGCTCGAAGACGATGAGCTATCGAACTGGGCACCCGGATTATCGCTATTATCGATGCAACATGAAACTCAATACAGTAGGATTTATCGCTCATAACTATATAATTTAACATTATGAATAATCAATCAAATCCACTTCGTGTAGGTATCGGCGGACCGGTAGGCTCCGGAAAAACTGCACTATGCGAAGCACTCAGCAAGAAAATGCGCGACCGTTATGAAATGGCTGTCATTACAAATGATATTTATACGAAAGAAGATATGGAAATCTTGTTGCGTGCCAATGCCCTTCCCCCAGAACGCTTAATGGGCGTTGAAACTGGCGGATGCCCACATACAGCGATTCGCGAAGATGCTTCTATTAATCTAGAAGCCATTGCACGTATGACAGCAGATTTTCCAAATCTAGATTTAATTTTGGTTGAATCTGGTGGCGACAATCTTGCGTCAACGTTCAGTCCTGAGCTTTCTGATTTAACGATTTATGTAATCGATGTCGCTGCGGGAGAAAAAATACCCCGCAAAGGCGGACCCGGCATCACGAAATCCGCGCTGCTCGTCATTAACAAAATAGATTTAGCGCCCTATGTCGGAGCTAGCTTAGAAGTTATGGAACGTGATGCCAAGAAAATGCGCGGTGATCGACCTTTTGTATTTACCAACTTACATACAGGAGAAGGTGTTGATCAAATTGTAAATTTTATTGTAAAGCAAGGCTTATTGGATGAAGTAAAACATCACTCATGAAGCGGTATCTTGTTGTTATCGAATAGAATTTATAAACCAATACTATTTAAAATTCTATTTGTATTGTTATAACCCTAGTTATTTTTTCTCAAAACTTTAGGAGTAATCACAATGGATTGGTCTTTATCGATTGACAAAGCACTCCCCAGACCTCTACGTGTTATCTTAAGAGGTGTTGGGCAAGTATTTTTTTGCTGCAATGCTGTAACGGGCCTGATCTTTTTAATTGCTTTATATGTAGGTGGCATCACTGCAGGTCTAGCCGCGACCGTAGGTGTAATCTCCAGTACAGCGGCTGCTTATGTGTTGGGGTTCTCAGAAGATGATATTGATGCAGGATTATATGGTTTCAATGGCACGCTAGTCGGTCCTTGTTTATTCCTGTTTCTCGAAAATACACCGCAACTCTGGCTATACGTCGTGCTTGCATCGATTTTATCGACTGTAGTTTTAGCAGCTTTGATGAGAATCCTGCAACCTTATAATATCCCTGCATCTACTTCACCTTTTGTCTTAACTTGCTGGATGTTTATGGTCGCCGTATTCGCTTTTGATAGCTATTCACGCGGCCCAATATTACCTATTGCAGGCACACCAATTGAAATAGCCGATACCGCTGCTGCGGTAGAGTCTGCGGTCTCAATCGGAGCTTGGTTTGGCTCATTCACGGGTGAAGTGATACAAGACTGGTACACAGCTATCACCAAAGGCGTTGCTGAAGTCATGTTTGCTGATAGCATCATTGTTGGCATATTATTTCTCATCGGTATTGCTATTACCTCTATGCGCGGGGCTGTCATGGCATTCATGGGCGCCATCGTTGGCGTAGTGTTTCCAATACTGCTTGGTGCAGATGCAGGCCTTATTAAAATGGGATTATATGGTTTTAACCCAGTTCTAACGATGATGGCAGTTGGTTGGGTTTTTCTTAAGCCCACGACTGGAACTGCATTACTTGCATTACTTGCAGGAATTCTAACAGTCATTTGTCAGGGTGCCTTAAGTAGCTTCTTAGTACCTATCGGATTACCTACTTTAACGTTCCCATTCGTTCTGGTAATGTGGATGTTTTTATTCGCAGCCAGTAAATCCAAATACTGGTCGAATTAAATCGACATTTGCTTAAACAACATCCACTTTATAAGAAACATAAGAAATACCTGAGACTTAAAAAGCCTCTATTCCATAAAAATGGATAGAGGCTTTTTACATCGAACTGTAGTTGACCCCAGAGTGTCGAAAGAAAATTAACATAGTGTAGAAGGTAAACAATGAAAACAATTACAGTTATTATGGGAATAATAAGCCTAGCGATTGTTATGCTAACACTTACTATGGCGAAATCAGAGAACGCCAAATCTCTAAGATTAAATCAAACGCTCAATTCAAAAACAGATGATATCGTTTTAGGAATGGGTTGCTTTTGGGGTGCCGAGAAACGCATGAGCGAAATATCTGGAGTTCTTGACGTAGAAAGCGGCTACGCCGGCGGTGACATTCCTGATGCTAATTATCAACAGATATTAAATTATGAGAAAGCGCTTCGCTTTGGTAGAGCCTCTGGCCGTAATCATGCCGAAGTCATCAAAGTAATTTTTGACCCAACGAAAGTAACACTGGAAACTGTTTTGGCAAAATTCTGGGAAAATCACAATCCAACGCAAGGTGACCGCCAAGGCAATGATGTCGGCAGTAATTACCGGAGCGCTATTTATTATCATGATGCGACCCAAAAAGGCCTTGCGTTGGCATCGCAAAAAAATTATCAACAAGCGCTGAGTGCCGCAGGATATGGCCCTATTACAACTGAAATCTTACCATTGAAAAACTACATCACAGCTGAAGAATATCATCAGGATTATATTAAGAAGAATCCCAATGGATACTGCGGCCTCGGTGGTACGGGCATAAAATACCCTACATCAAGCCAGGAAATCGCACAGAACGCTTCTTCAAGTACAATTGTTACTACCGATCACATGAATCCGTTAGAGGGTAAAGATTTAGACTTTGCGCAACAACTGGTTATTTTTGAGACCGAAAATTGCGAATTCTGTAAACAATTTGAGAAGGATATTTTCAGTCGTTGGCAATCAGAATTACCCGTTGTTGCAACGAAAAACGCCAGTCCCCCTCTCGGGTGGGAATTAGAAAAGCCATTATTTGCTGCTCCTACCATCGTGCTATTCAGGAACGGCAAGGAAGTAGCGCGTTATACAGGGTATAACGGGGAAAAATCCAATTTTTGGAAATGGTTGGGATTTCAGTTACTCTCACCTGAACAACAGAAAATTGCCTTTGAGCAAAGCACCGAACCGCCATTTACAGCCACCAATTTAGATGAAAAACGCCCAGGTAAATTTGTTGACCCGATTACCGGCGCCACACTTTTTCTTAGTCAAACCAAATTTGATAGCAAGACCGGTTGGCCTAGTTTTTTTGATCCAATCGAAGGATCTGTCACACTCCACGATGATAATTCACATGGTATGAAACGGGTAGAAGTTCGTAGCGCAAGTTCTGGCATTCATCTGGGACACGTTTTTAACGACGGCCCTCCCCCAAGTAACAAGCGTTATTGCATCAATGGCAATGTTTTAAAGTTCATTCCGGATTAACGAAGTCATTTACAAATGACTTTTGCAGGAATAATCTCTTACAGAGTAGTCAATCGCCCATTGGTTTCTACTTTGAGGACCCAGGCTGTATCAAAGCGAAGCATCCTACTCCTAACACACAACTTCTCGAAAAGAATCACCACCAGATAACTGCTATTTGCCCAAGGAAATGCAAGTATATTCTGTTCCGTACCTTCAATTCCCACTTCTGATTGATGTTGTTTTATGCTCTTCCCTACCTCATCCACTTGATCGGTAGGTACATCAACTAGCCAATAAAATACCGCTCAACCGTACCGACACTCGCACCTGAAAACGTAGTTGCCAGTAAGATTCTTGCACTAAAACTTGCTATTTTAACCGCAAGTATCTTTTGTCCATACTAAAGTTACCCTACTCCCACCTCGCAAAGCAGATATAACATCCCACCGATAATCAAGTAAAGTATGCACGCCTAAAAATTTGGCCTTATTAAATCGAATTGGCCTAGAACTATCCAGCGATACTTTATGAATCAATCGATCAGGATTTTCTTCAGGGGGAGTTGGCGGATCAAATAAGCCACGATTAATTCTTAATTTAATATATTCGCTTCCTTCTATAGGTACTTCAATCATTTTCCACCAAGTTACAGTACTCCCAGGACTTAGAGTAAAGTGCACAAATTCTGGATCTACAACCCCGTATTCAACTTTAAATTCAATCGTATCACAGTCATCACCTGTACGTAATTGCCCGCTAGCGTCACTCGGTTTCGGATACCACCTCCTAATAAATTCTTTATCAGTATCTGATAAAACGAAATTATCTGGAGTGCTACTGCCATCTAATGTAAGTTCCGCAGGAATCCCATAGTGCATGATTGAAGTTGGATCGTATTGAGAATAATTAGTTGAAGATACTTCATATTTCTGAAATACATTTGAATCGACCATTGCCTTATCCCAAGGAGGATTCTGAGTAATTCTATAGTAGCTATATACCTTTTCTTTATCCCAAGGTATCCCTGCCGCTGGAGATTGGTGCTCGTGTATGAGACCCAATGCGTGACCAAATTCATGCAAGACAACTCTACTCACTTCATAATCTGGAGTGTCGTCATTCAACCAACCAAAGTTCATCGTAGGGAAGTCAAACGGAACAAGAAGAGCATCACGTCCTATAGTAGACCAACTTCCTCCTTTATTGAAATGAATCTTAATATCTGCAATTGAGGGATCATCTACAAAATCAAAGTGAATATTTGCATGTTTAGTCCACTCCTCAGCGAATAATCTTACTTTGGAACGGATAATTGCACTGCCGCCAGTCATACTTACAGTTAAAGTTTGACCTGCAGTCCACATTTTTTCAGGAAGTCCTGAGAGTGGGCTTCTTATTACACCTATTACATTACCATCTGATTGAATTTCTATAACTGTAATAGATTGTTTTGGTGGCAACTCTCCAGTGACAGGAACTTCATATTCAAACTTAATTTGTGCAATACTATTTTCCCAGGTATTAATTAAATCAGTATAGGAGGAAACTAATCCAACAGAAGTTATTACATTCCCTGTATAAGGACCAAGGATAAAAATTTCATTTTTATCATCTATTCCTAGGTAATTCCCACTTTCGGGATAGTATCGATATGTATATTGTTGATATTGGCCATCTGATGGTATTCCAGCAAAAATATCAGAGTAATTGGCTTCGGCGTATGAGAATACCTGAAGATTTGTAATAGCAAAAACAGAACTACAAGAAATGCTTAAATAGTAAAAAACAACAAGTTTAATTAAATTACGCATATTCTTCACCCCCCTTAAAATTAGCTAATTAGGCAATTGTAATTTTTGCGTTCATTGGGATAACTTAATAAGAAAAAAGACTAAATATCCTTACAGGCTTTCATTATACGAATAATTGAAAAGTAGAAAGAATTATTCTTAAGAGTACCTTGTACGATAGAAACGCATCCAATTATAATGAATTCTGCTGCATGGGAGAAAAAAGCAATGTAATCTGTTGAAACAGCTCATAATCTAACTAGGCGTCAGATTCAAATGAGCTGGGAAGGATTGAAGTGTAGTAGTCCAAACTTGATCTGATATTTAGGGTCTTGCCAAGATGTGAGATTACCCGGTTTGATTAATTTGGCGGTCGAGCCTGGTATGTATCCCGCACTTGTAAGATGATGGGTTTTTCACGCGATACTTTCTATCACTATCAGGCAGCGGTGTGGAAGCAGGTAGTGTTGAGGCTCTGCTTGATGCAAACCGGCGCAAGCCCAATATTAAGAATCGTGTAGAAGAAGCGACAGAAGCAGCGGTCACCACTTTTGCTCCGGAGCAACCGGCTTTTGGCCAAGTTCGTGTTTCCAATGAACTGCGCAAACGCGGAATCTTTGTTTCTCCATCCGGCGTTCGTTCAGTGTGGCTGCGCCAAAATCTGGAGTCATTCAAAAAACGTCTGTCAGCCTTGGAAAAGCATGTTGCCGAGACTGGGAAGGTGCTAACCGAAGCACAGGTGCAGGCGGCGCTAGAGAAAAAACAGGAAGATGATGTGGCCCATGGCGAAATCGAGACGGCTCATCCTGGCTATCTCGGTAGTCAAGACACGTTTTACGTCGGCACCATCAAGGGCGTGGGACGGATTTACCAGCAGACCTTCGTTGACACTTATTCCAAGTGGGCAGCAGCGAAGTTGTATACTACCAAAACGCCGATCACGGCAGCTGATTTGCTCAATGACCGGGTACTGCCGTTCTTCGTTGGGCAGGGTATGGGCGTCATCCGTATCCTGACCGACTGCGGCACCCGAATATTGCGGCAAACCGGAAAATCATGACTACCAGCTCTATCTGGCACTGAACGAGATTGAGCATTCCAAAACGAAAGCCAATCATCCGCAAACCAACGGTATTTGCGAGCGTTTCCACAAAACCATCTTGCAGGAGTTCTACCAAGTGGCATTCCGGCGCAAGATTTACCAGTCTATTGAAGAGTTACAGTACGATCTGGATGAATGGATGGTGTATTACAACAGTGCGCGCACTCACCAGGGCAAGATGTGCTGCGGGCGCACGCCAATGCAAACTTTAATTGACGCAAAGGAGGAGGTATGGGACGATAAAATCACCACATTGAATAATTGAATTTGGTCTAATAGGCATATCGTCAAATCGGGTGACTGTCAGATCATCAGGTCGCGACTACTACAATTGAAGAAATCATAGCACCCAAGGTTCGGGGTCACTCAGTTCTCTAGCATCAAGTTTAATAGCCTGATACCGCCTTATCTGTGGCGCTAAAGTCAAATGTTCCTAAGGTTTATGTTACGGATGATTGCAGTCGAATTAACTATAAATGTACACGGCATGGAATTAAGAATGAATCTGATCATGAAACTCTGGTAAAGCAATACCAACTTACAGCCCGCGAAACTTAAATCAGCTTGTGATTCCCCGTGGTCTTACCAACGGGGAATCACAAGTTAAAATAAATACCCCCCATAGCCCAGCTGCAGGGGATATAAAACCAAAACCGTTATTCTTTACCTTTACTGGTTAAAGATCCCAGAAACGCTTTGACATCGTCAACAAATCCAGGGCCAACTTTGCGGCCAAGTTGATGCTCGGCCATTTCCCGAATCGCCTCATCCAATGTCGCAACTGAACCATCATGGAAATATGGAGCTGTTTTGGTGATATTTCTAAGGCTTGGTACTTTGAACACCTTCTTGTCAGTTTCAATTCCGGTTATTTCAAATCTTCCCATATCAGTTGTTTCATAGGGCTCGACAAGGCCGATTTTTTTGTATGAATTCCCACCAATCGTAACTCCGTTGTGGCAAGTGACACACCCCATATGAATAAATTTTTGCAAACCTCTTTTCTCACTTTCATTCAAGGCATTTTGATCACCTTTGAGGAAATCATCGAACCGAGAAGGAGTTAATAGTGTGCGCTCGAATGCACCAATTGCTTTGCCAATATTTTTGTATTGAATAGGTTCTTTTTCATCTTTAAAGGCTGCCGCAAACAATAACTTATATTCATCGATTTTTTTCAATTTATTAACTACGGCAGCTTCACTCGGCATACCCATTTCAATCGGGTTTAAAATAGGGCCCAGTGCTTGTTCTTCAACATCTTTTGCGCGCCCATCCCAGAACTGAGCGATATGCAGTGCGGCATTCATTGTAGTTGGCGAATTTCTGCCACCACGCTTTCCTTCGTGACCGGGTGAAGTCGGCTGACTATCCACACCAAAATTATCTAACCGATGGCAAGAGTTGCATGAAATCTGGTCATTGATTGAAAGTCGGGGATCCAGATACAGCTTCTTGCCAAGCGCGATTAAGGCCTCATTCTTTTTTTCATCAATGATTGATGCAGGAAGAGGTTCAAAAAATTGTTTTAAAGTATTTTTATCTAATTGATGGTGGCCGCCATGCATTCCACCCATTCCGCCATGATGATCGCCGCCGTGCATTTCATTATGATGATCAGTCTTCTTTGCATCGCCTGGATGATCATGACCACTTTGAGCATAACTATAAGAACTCAGCATAAACGCCAACAGTAAGAATATTTTCATTGTTCCTCCATTAAGAAATAAATAACCACTTATGGGAAACCATCTCTTAAATTCCCCATATTTTGACTACAAAACCACAACACTTAACTGAATTATTGCATACCTAACTTACAGTTCTGAAATTTTCTCGACAGAACGGAAATGCTTCGTTAGCAATAATGCACTTTATACAAAATATGGAATGATTATCCATTGTGTAAAACAATCGCTTGAAATAGTGACTAGTAAACCGAGAGATTTTGAATAAGCTTAATACAACAGCACGCTGACAGGTTTATGATGTCATCAGAGACGAGCGAGCGTGACATCGGAATTGCATCAACGGAAGCTTGAATAAAGATCAGGGATACCGGTTTATTAAACCAAATCCATTGGGTACTGATTACGCCGGTTATCCCTGTTGATGAAGCTATGAAAACTTATTTTCTAAATCACTTAGTTGAAGCTGGCACGAGCGAAGTCGGTATTGTCCACGAAAAATCTGTCTTAAGTGTCCCATTAAAGACAGAATCGCTAATGCTGATGTAAAAATCGGCAGCATATGGCATTCCACCTTTTACTTGCGGCGCATAAGCCGCCATGTTGTGACAGGTCATACAATTGGTCTGAATGCCTGTTGTGTTATTAATCTTGCCATTGATCGGACGGCTAATGCCAAATGTATCGGGCCCAAAACCAGCTTCAAGGTAGGGGTTATAGCCATAAACGGAATTACCGACATTCTTGCCGCCGGCAATCGGCTGCGGTGGTTCAACCATGGCGTAGGCAACCGACATCGCGTAATGCTTGGCCGCTTCATCGAGGTAGCTTAAAGGGCGAGCACTGGCGATTGCGGCGGAGCTTGGCGCAAACGGCTGATCGGCATTGGCTGACCACCAAAATGTTTGCCAAGTCCAAACCTTGTCTTCTCGAGTGGTAACATGCATTGCAACCAGAATAATATAATCGCCTTCGGATACGCTAATACCCAGTTGATTGGTCAAGTAAGCTGCATTGTCTGGCGAGATTTTATTGTGAATGAAGTTATTCAAGTAAAAAGTGTTGGCTGCAGTCTTGCTCTTGCATCCGGGGTCGTTGCTGTTACCGCCCGGACCACTCGGGGTACTGATATCAACGTAGACACAACTGTTCCAAATTGATTCACCAAAACCTTTTTTGGGATCGGGAGGATTGGGTCCTGGCCAACCGGGAAATGTATAAATCCCATTCGGTACGTTTTTTGAAATAATCTTATATACTGGCTTGATCGTTATCGAGTTATTAGGAAAATTAGGGATTTCTGCATAACCGTTCTTCATGTATTGTTGCAATGTACTTTCATAGAATAATCGATTGGCAATCGCATGCTCTGCACCCGGGGGATTGTATGCAACCGAAACGAAGATATTCGAATCAGGGGCACCCGTGGCAGCTGCGGCTGCAACAGCCTTGACATTCATCATGGCTTTGGCTTGCACTTTCGCTTGCGCTGTTTTGCCGTGTCCGAATTGACGAGGCACGGACAACTCTAAACTAGGCCGTTTCAATGGTGCGTTGACTGCGTGCAAACTCGCATTTTCCGTTGCACTGCGGAAAATGATATTGGATGGTACCGTCCAGGTTTCAAATGCGCGTACTACCGTACCATCAACAGTACCTACCTGTTGCGTCAACCCTGACCAAATACCCCACCCGTGTTGATAGATCTGATTCGAATCTCCACCGTAGATCCACTGATTTACTACTGTTTCTGATTGTGGAAAAACAAAATTTGGATCTGGTTTCGGCAAATCGGGTAGGCATACCAAATTCCCATCGATGTTACCAATGTCGCCATAATGAGAGATTGAGTTGAGACAGAATCCCAACTGAGTAAGCGTGGTTGATTGAGAAGCATCGTTTAATTTTTTGCAGGTGGCCGTCAATGCATCATTGGTTACTGAGATATTGGAACAAGAAAGTTGATAGCTGCCTTTTGGAACATCCTTGGAATAGACTGGTAAAGCGATCATTAAAGATAAGCCGAGTAATACTGCAAGACTATGGTTTTGCATGTGGTTCCTCCTCATATTCATACGAACGTGAAATTACAGAGTTAATATTGTTAATTCCTACCCATTGCTATCAAATAGAAAATTAACAAATAGTGAGTTTATACTACCTAAGGAAATAATACCTGGAGAAAATTTTCTTGAGCGCATATCGATGTGATAGAAAAGAGTGTTCTATGCTAGTTTTAAATGGCTATAAGGGCTCAGCAATGATATTTATTTTTAATCTACCCACTAAAATTGTTTGCTTATCCGTATATCAGGATACCTTCCATCTCTGTTACTTGTTGCTGCTTTGGGAAAATTTGATATGATGAAACCTAAATCGGTGATCATCGTATTGGAGTCCTATGACTGAAAAATTGCAAGCCATTCGTAAGATCAGTAATCGACTGGCAGCTGCACTGGTAGTATTGGTTCTGCTTGTGATTGGCGGGGCTTTTTTTGCGCATTACAGTCCCGAAGGAAAGATTATTAATGCACCAATAGCAGCATTTGCCGCGGGTATTGTCGGCGGGTTTGTGGGACTGCAACGTCGGCTGAAAAGCATGTCGGATGATGACCTAACGCTGCTTGCGAATTCGTGGGTATTCGTATGTTTGTCTCCGTTTGTCGGAGGAATTCTCGCCGTAGTTTTATATGTGCTATTTGTTTCAACACTCGTGAGCGGCGACTTATTCCCAAAATTTGTACCCGATATCAGAGACCCATCACCCGAGTTCCAAAAAGGATTTTCAGAGATCTTCGCCGTACATGGAGAATCGGTAGATTATGCAAAAATGATGTTCTGGTCATTTGTTGCTGGCTTCTCTGAAAGATTCGTCACTGACATCATCAGCAAATTTGAGAATGGCTCTGGGTCTGGTGGTAAACCAAGCACGTAACTCAGTGAGGCAAGCCTTCGGCCGAAGGTAATTTAACTCCGGCAGACGCCTAAAGCTTGTTCCAAATCCGCCAAAATATCATCAATATTTTCGATGCCGATGCACAATCGAATCATATCGTGCGTGACTCCCGCGCTGGCAAGCTCGGTTTCGGTCAATTGGCGATGAGTTGTGGATGCCGGGTGCGCAGCTAAAGATTTGGCATCTCCGATGTTGACCAATCGTTTAAACAATTTGAGCGCATCGTAGAATTTCACACCGGCGTCAAATCCACCTTTAATACCGAAAGTGATTAATGCCGATGGGCGGCCTTTCATATATTTTTATGCCTCTAAACTATTCTCAGTTTAATCTGGGTGTGACTCAAACATGCATTGAGGAGTCGAGAAGGCAGTTCTGCTTCCCGCACTCGTCGATTAAAGCGATAGCAAAATTCATTGAGGTATTCTTGCAAGTAACCTGATGACACACCATGATATGTTCCCAATAAAAATGTCTTGAGATTGCCAATTGCGACATGAACCCATGGAAGCCATTCGCCAGCTTTGTTTGGTGGAGTCACACGAGGAGTATGGTTCTGATGTTTTACCTATTTCAGCTAAGGCTGGCAGTGCATCACTTCGTACATATTGATCAGGTGACAGATGCCGCTTTACAAACTGTGACACCGTTTCTCGGTTAACGCTAGAGAGACTTGCTGCATGGCAATAAAACCAGCACGCTTTTCTCGACTCTCAATCGCGACGAGCACTGATGTTTTTCTTTCAGTGCCCCGACCCGCGCTTCCCCAAGGTATTGACGCCCTCCAATCAATGCGTCGATTTCAATCAAAATCTCTTAAACCAATAGGCTATCGGTGTCCCGTAGCAATACGAATCTTTGCGTAGCATTCCGCTGGCATAATCCAAAGACATGTTAATTTGTTTGGATAATCGTAAGGCAAAACACCGCCTTTATCAGATGCAACTAAAGCAAAATCGCCCAGAACCACTTGGTTAATGGCAGATTGGTTGAATGAAATAAGGTACCAGCCGTTATCGAGGTTTGTTTATGACATTGGCTGCATTCCCAATAACCACGTGTCTTTAATAGCATAACCATTATCGTGGCCACAGCATGGGCAGCGAAAGCCTTCCGGCCAGCGTTGCTTTATCAGCGCTTCGATACAGCCTTCTCTCTGTTCCATACTGCTTTTGCCAATCCATCAAGTCATTCCTTTGCCTTTCATCGCCTCTATTCATTATCCTATTGATCTTGCTGAATAAGATGAAAAACACTGAAGAATAGTTCATAGGCAATTTTAAAAATATGCCTCTAAACTATTCTCAGTTTAATCTGGGTGTGACTCAAACATGCATTGAGGAGTCGAGAAGGCAGTTCTGCTTCCCGCACTCGTCGATTAAAGCGATAGCAAAATTCATTGAGGTATTCTTGCAAGTAACCTGATGACACACCATGATATGTTCCCAATAAAAATGTCTTGAGATTGCCAATTGCGACATGAACCCATGGAAGCCATTCGCCAGCTTTGTTTGGTGGAGTCACACGAGGAGTATGGTTCTGTGTTTTACTGATTTCAGCTAAGGCTGGCAGTGCATCACTTCGTACATATTGATCAGGTGACAGATGCCGCTTTACAAACTGTGTGACACCGTTTCTCGGTTAACGCTAGAGACTTGCTGCATGGCAATAAAACCAGCACGCTTTTCTCGACTCTCAATCGCGACGAGCACTGATGTTTTTCTTTCAGCGCCCCGACCGCGCTTTCCCCCAGTATGACGCCCTCCAATCAATGCGTCGTCTATTTCAATCAAATCTTGTAACCGATATAGGCTATCTCGGTGTCCCATAGCAATACGAATCTTGCGTAGCATTCTGCTGGCAGTAATCCAAGACACGTTAATTTGTTTGGATAATCGTAAGGCAGAAACACCGCCTTTATCAGATGCAACTAAGTAAATCGCCCAGAACCACTTGGTTAATGGCAGATTGGTTGAATGAAATAAGGTACCAGCCGTTATCGAGGTTTGTTTATGACATTGGCTGCATTCCCAATAACCACGTGTCTTAATAGCATAACCATTATCGTAGCCACAGCATGGGCAGCGAAAGCCTTCCGGCCAGCGTTGCTTTATCAGCGCTTCGATACAGCCTTCTTCTGTTCCATACTGCTTCTGCCAATCCATCAAAGTCATTCCTTTGCCTTTCATCGCCTACCTCATTATCCTATTGATCTTGCTGAATAAGATGAAAAACACTGAGAATAGTTCATAGGCAATTATATTTTTGTGCAAGCGAATAATATTTGGACGACGGCAGGCCGGCATATTTGACCCATGCGACACCAGAATGTCGTTCAAGATATTGCGCAACTTTGAGCGCATTTTCGGTATGCCGTTCCATGCGCAGCGATAAGGTTTCAATACCTTGCAAAAGCAAAAAAGCATTCATTGGTGACAAAGCCGAACCGGTATTTCGTAGCGCGACAGTACGCGCACGTCCAACATAGGCAGCGAGACCGAACTCCTGCGTATAGACAACACCATGATACGCCGGCTCTGGATTATTGAGCATCGGAAAGCGATCCGCATGATCCACCCAAGGAAATTTGCCGGAATCTACGATGATGCCGCCGATGGATGTTCCATGCCCACCCATATATTTGGTTAACGAATGCACAACGATATCTGCACCAAACTCGAAAGGTTTCATCAAAACCGGCGTGGGTACCGTGTTATCGACAATCACTGGAACACCGTATCGATGCGCCATCGTGCAAATGGCTTCCATATCGGGAATGTTTCCTGCCGGATTACCCAGAGATTCACAAAATACCGCCGCTGTTTTATTATCGATCAGCGGTTCGAGACTCGCGGGGTCATCGTCTTTGGCAAAACGCACTTCAATGCCCAATTTAGGCAGCATGTGCGCAAATAACGTATACGTCCCACCGTAGAGCAGTGGCACGCAAACGATGTTATTGCCCATCTCAGCGATATTGATGATTGAATAATGAATAGCCGCTTGACCCGAACTGAGCGCTAGAGCCGCCACACCTCCTTCCAGTGCGGCAACCCGCTGTTCCAGCACATCGCTGGTCGGATTCATGATGCGCGTATAAATATTGCCCGGTACGGCGAGATTAAACAAATCCGCACCATGCTGCGCATTATCGAATTCATAGGCAACGGTCTGATAAATAGGAACTGCTACCGATTTGGTTGTAGGGTCGGTGTTATAACCCGCGTGAATCGCGATTGTCTCGTCTTTCATTGGTTTGTTTTGTTGATATGGTTCTAGGATGGTTAGAGTGTAGCAGGTTTATGAGATTTTACTGTTCTTGCAACTCAGGTAATCGCAATCGGAATTTCAAACGAGTGGCGTGTACACGACAAACAAAAATAACCATGAAATCCTGCAAAAGGACAATTTGTAAAATTAGACGATCCAACTATATTTCATGAAATTTTGTGTGATAATCAGCTTGCCTTCCAGAATCGCCAGAAAGCTTTTCTACAAAAAAACCATTAAATGAATTTTTTCTTGCTCCTCTTGAAGGATATAGATTATTCGAAGCTCAACTCAATCGTAAGGTGACAACTATGACTTCTTTTTTAGGTGAATTGATAGGTACTTTTATTTTAGTGTTATTAGGCAATGGCGTCGTCGCCAACGTCGTACTCAATAAATCCAAGGGCAATAATGCTGGATGGTTAACCATTGCAGCGGGTTGGGGAATTGCGCTTTTTGTGGCGGTTTATGCCGTAGCGGCCTCCAGTGGTGCACATTTGAATCCTGCAGTAAGTATTGGTCTCGCGGCCGTGGGTAAATTTGCATGGGGCGATGTCCCTATTTATGCATTGGGACAAATGCTAGGGGCGATGTTAGGTGCATTGGTGGTATGGATCACTTACCGTCAGCATTTCGATGCAACGACTGATCCGGATATGCAATTAGCGGCATTTTGTACCGGGCCAGCTATTCGCAATCCATTCCACAATATTGTTACCGAAGCAGTGGGTACTTTTATGCTGGTGTTTGGCATCATGATGATAGTTTCACCACAGGCGAGCCTAGGTGCGCTGGATGCCTTACCGGTTGCTTTATTACTATTTGGTATCGGCTTGTCTTTAGGCGGACCCACCGGTTTTGCGGTTAATCCTGCACGCGATCTAGGGCCACGCATTATGCACGCAATTCTCCCGATGACCGGTAAACGCGACAGTGATTGGGGTTATGCCTATGTACCGGTGGTAGGCGGCATTATTGGTGGATTGATAGCTGCGGTGGTTTATTCAGTGCTGTAAAGCTTACTTCTCATTAAACCTTTAACAGATCGTTAAAGGTTTTCGGGGTAGTCGATGCAAGGCAACAGGCAAGAAATACAAACTTTATATCTAATACATGAACATTCATCGGATCTATCGGAATACCTAGTATTCTTCGTAGAGCGTTTTATAAAGCATAAATAAGGATCAAGGTCTCGAATCAAGAAAAAGAAATCACTAACCTTTTAGCATCACCCAGCTCACTTCGCATTCCCCCGATTCCGTGGCTACATAAGCTGATTCCTCGGAAATCGTAACGGAAATATCCATCGTGCGTTGTGCCAATTTTGCCAGTGCTTGAATGTTTGGCCAGGGAAACTGGAAAATAGTAGCGGTTAATGGGATAAATTTTGCTTGCTCTTGTATCCACCAGACATTCGATTTGGTGTTAAAACTATACACTTTAACCATTTGAGCGATCCGGGTGGCTTTCTTGACTCGATCCGAGGCGGGTTCTCCGACATCGATCCATAAGGCAATCCGGCCATCCGGGGTATGAGCCCATAGGTCAGGTTCTTCCGCAGTACTCAATCCTTTGGTGAGCGTCAAGGATTCCTGTGCATTGATACAAAATGCGAGCATGCGCACCATCATGCGTTCCAGCGTTTCGGATGGATGTTGGGCGATGGTCAGGTTGAGCGTATCGTAATAATTACGATCGAGATCGGTCAGCGCAATTTTAAATTTATAGATGGTTGGTTTTAATGCCACGGGTTCATCCAAAGGCTCATAACCAAAACCGGTACCTTGCTGAAGATAGTGAAGGAATCATGATTTTATTGCTCAAGGTTTCAACTTCTTACCCAATGCCTTGTGATTGCAAATAATCCTCATAATTACCTTTGAAGTCTTTAATGCCTTCCGGTGTCATTTCAAGCACGCGCGTAGCCAGTGAAGAAACGAATTCGCGGTCATGGGAAATAAAAATCAACGTGCCGGTAAATTTTTCCAGTGCGCTATTTAGCGATTCGATGGATTCCATATCCAGATGATTGGTGGGTTCATCCATCAGCAGAACATTCGGTTTCTGCAAAATCAACTTGCCGAAAAGCATGCGGCCTTGTTCTCCGCCGGAAATCACGCGGGTGGATTTTTTGACATCATCGCCTGAGAACAATAATCGGCCCAGTGTACCGCGGATCGTTTGGTCGTCATCATTGCCTTGTCGCCACTGATCCATCCATTCAGTCAATGACAGTTTTTCTTCAAAATCAGCCGCATGATCTTGCGGAAAATAACCAGGACGCGCTTTCTCTGCCCATTTGGTTTCGCCGGAATCCGGTATCAGATCACCCGCAAGGCAACGCAGTAGCGTGGTTTTTCCGATACCGTTGGGGCCAATGATGGCGACCTTTTCTCCGGCTTCGATATCCAGGCTAAAATGATCGAATAGAGGCTTATCCAATCCCGGGAAGCTTTTGCTGATTGCTTTGATGGAAACCGCCAAGCGATGCAGCTTATCCCTGTCGTCCACTTCAAAGCGGATAAACGGATACTGGCGGCTGGAGGGTTTGACATCTTCCAGTTTGATTTTCTCGATCTGCCGCGCGCGACTGGTTGCCTGCCGGGCTTTCGACGCGTTGGCAGAGAAGCGGCTGACAAAAGACTGCAAATCGGCAATCTGCGCTTTCTTCTTAGCGTTATTGGCCAGCATGCGCTCGCGCACTTGAGTCGAAGCGGTCATGTAATCATCATAGTTACCGGGATAGATCCTCAGTTCACCATAATCCAGATCAGCCATATGCGTGCACACACTGTTCAGAAAATGCCGATCATGAGAGATAATGATAATGGTATTTTTGCTGGCATTGATGACATCTTCCAGCCAGCGGATGGTATTGATATCGAGGTTATTGGTCGGCTCATCCAGCAATAAGATTTCCGGATTGGAAAATAAGGCCTGCGCCAACAACACACGTAACTTGAATCCGGGTGCAATCGCGCTCATCAGCCCCTGATGCTGATCAGAGGGAATCCCTACCCCAAGCAACAGTTCCCCGGCACGTGCTTCCGCCGAATAGCCGTCCAGTTCGGCGAATTGCGACTCTAGTTCGGCAGCCTGCATATAATCGTCTTCAGTGGCATCCGGATTGGCATAAATGGTGTCGCGTTGCTGTTTGATACGCCACAATTCTTCGTGTCCCATCATGACGGTGTCAATGACGAAACACTCTTCAAAAGCAAATTGATCTTGGCGTAATTTTCCTACCCGTTCGCCGCTGTCGACCGTGACATTACCAGCAGATGGCTCAAGATCGCGGCCTAGAATCTTCATGAACGTCGACTTGCCGCAACCATTCGCGCCAATCAAACCATAACGATTACCCCCGCCAAATTTTACAGAAACATTTTCAAACAATGGCTTGGCGCCGAATTGCATGGTGATATTGGCGGTTGTAATCAAAGTAGATACCTGCGGATGATTGTTGCAAGAAAGGGGCGCATATTTTATACGTTTTTCAATGATTCTGCTGTATTACAATGAATATTAATTCACAGACTCGCCGATCCTCGTCGATCCATTGCACGAAACAGCGGTTTGGGGGGTATGCTTCGCAAGTATGGAATTTTGTGGAAGGGTCTAGGACCTTCTTGCAATGAAATTTAAAATGATGACCGTTCGATACAAAACGAGGAGATAGAATGAATACTACCGGATTTGCTATTACACTTGACATGATATATCGCGTCATTTCGGACGTCTAAAATGTCTCGAATCAAGATATTCCAGGCGTACTCATCCGCGTTAGCGGAAAACAGGAGGGAGTTCGAGATCCAGATCAACCGAAAGAACAAAGATTGGATTGAACGGGACACATTTCTCGACCTCGGAATGTGGGTAGACTTCTTGGATGCACTCTCGGTGACGCATCTACAAGACGAATACAACAAGTCGATACGCGAGTGCGATGTTTTTGCAATGTTGCTCTCGACCAAGGTTGGTAAGTACACCGAAGAAGAATTTGAGGCCGCCTTCAGGCAGTTCAAGTTTCGTTCAGGACAATTTATCCACAGATGCGTAGTACCCTGCGCATTGATTTCCCCTGGTCAATTTTGAACCGGTATCAACAGTACAACTAATAAAAAACATGATTTGAGTGTATCTATCAATATAAGAAAGGAGTAATAAATGAAAAATAATAAGAAATGGCGGATTATTGCAATGATCACAAATTTCTTAACACTTGGTTTCATAGTGATTGCTGCCTATGCACATAGCCCCCATGATCAAGTGCGTGGACTCGGTATCTCACCAAATTTTGCGAATGATAAAACGCTCTTCGTGGCAGTTGAAGGCGAACGGACCAGCATTCACTACGAGAATATTCTAAGATCAACTGACGGTGGTGCGACTTGGATCAAGCTCCCGAGAGGGATGGATAATCGCTCCAACTTTTCGGCTATTCGTGTCTCACCCAACTATAGCAACGATAAAACCGTATTTGCTACAACTCTGGGCGATGGTGTTTATCAATCAGTAAATCGTGGTAATTCCTGGCAGCTTTTTAACACGGGCATAGCAAACAAGTATTTGAAGGGTAATTTAGAAATTGCAAAAGTAGGAAGCACCGATTATGTGCTTTTCCTGGCGCCAGGCCACGGTGAACTGTATCGGCGTTCTAGCAGCGAGACTAGCTGGACCAAATTGCTAAGTACAACAGCTGGTGTAAGTATAGTCGCAGTATCGCCTAACTTTGCACAAAATACTACTGTGATGACCGTAAGTACAAGTGGGAATCTGCAAATATCTGTAGACGGTGCAAATAATTGGGTCGACAGAGGAAATCCAACAGGAGCAATAATTTATGGTATAGCAATTGCACCGGGACCCACTAGAGAAATATTCTTGGCTACCAGTAGCGGGATTTTCTACAGTAATGATCTTGGAATGACATTCACAAACAGATCTACTAATCTACCTGATGAAACCATCAACAACATAGCTGCTTCACCCAATTACAATACTGATGGAACATTATTTTGCACCACCCAAACAAAAGCCGTATATAAATCGTCGGATCGTGGTAACAGCTGGGTTCTCAATGATTCAGGAGCCGTAATTACCGGTCAAACAGATGCACTTAATGAATTCAGTGAACTGCAGATATCCCAAACATTTTCGGCTGATCAAGCTGTTTTCCTTTCTGCGTTTGATGGATTGTTCATTTCAACAAATGGCGGTATCAATTGGACTGAGAAACAAACCCGGAAAAATCTAATCACGGGTTTGGCCTTTTCTCCAAATTTTATGAATGATCAAAGAATCATTGCGACGGCCTATAATAGTGAAGGTGGTTTCTACACTTCCAGTGATAAGGGCGCCACGTGGTCCATTGGCTCAGCCGGCTGGCCAAATCCATTCGGCGCACCGTTAGACGGTATTGATGTCGATTTTGTCCAGGATCGTGTTGGCCCCCCACTGGCAGTTGCGACAAAAATTGGGAGGCAGATAGGATTCTCCAGTAATTCCGGAGAAAGCTGGGACGTATTTCCTATTCCGCAATTTCCTCCCCTCAGTCATCTAGTTTATATCAATGTATTCGCGCTATCTCCAGCTTTTGATCGCGATCAGGAAATTTATATTGGAACAAGATTGCATGGAATTCTCCATACGAATGATGGCGGTATCAACTGGCACAATGTACCGGATTTTCCACTTTCTCCACATGTTACAAGTATTGCGGTTTCACCCAATTATGCCAATGATAAAACTGCCTTTGCTGCTAACCGCTCGGGAGATGTTTGGCGTACAAAAAATGGCGGCAAAAACTGGTCACAAATCGGATCAGATTCGATTGTAATCAATAGGCAACAGAGCTTTATGTGGATTGCCATATCCCCCGAATTCATCACCGATCGCTTGATATTCGTAGGTACAAACAACGGCATTTATCGTTCGGGCAATGGTGGAGACAGCTGGAAACCGTTGCTCCACAGTAATGTCGGACCATCTACCGTAATCGAGCAAATTGAATTCTCTCCGGCTTTTGCCGAGGATCGAATAATTTTTGTTACTGTTCGGGGAAAAGGCTTATATCGTGTATCACTGAATAATGCAGGGTGGATAACTGCAATGCAGAATATGGGAACATCGCTTCTTGGGAAAAACGTACAATTTATTGAATTTCGTATATCCCCTAATTTTAAGCAAGATAATACGCTTATTGGCGCATCGAGAGACGAGCTATATATATCGACAGACCGTGGTTTGACCTGGTCGCTAACTGGATCTCCCGTACAATAATGATAATTTCACCAGAAGGCGGTATCGGTTCATTTAAGGTATGCTGATTTTCATGGAGTTGAGGTTTCATAAAATGAAAACATGAAATGGCGGATAGAAATGGATTGAACTGCCTCCTGGCTATGAGGAGAAAACCCACGTAATGAAAGTGTTCGCTCGCATGATTTATTCACCCGCATAATCCCGCCAAATATAAAAACACCCCTATTGAAAAACCGACAAATCGATACAATGTACGATTAAGCATTCTGGATGGCATCATTCAAATCCTGTTTTTAATACCGCAGCGGAACACAGATAGTTTTTCAATGGTCTACTAAGATAAATATTAAAATATAAGCGTCATATTTACCCAATGAAAATCCCAAAAAGAATTGAACCCATGATCCAGGATGGCTTTATCGATGAAGTGATCCGCCAATTAATGAGCGGTAAGGAAGCTTCGGTTTATGTGGTTCGCTGTGGAGAGGAGACACGTTGCGCGAAAGTATACAAAGAAGCCAACAAACGCAGTTTTCGCCAAAGCACGGATTACACCGAAGGCCGCAAGGTAAAAAACAGCCGCCGCGCACGCGCCATGGAGAAAGGAACTCGTTATGGACGCAAAGCACAGGAAGAATCTTGGCAAAGTGCCGAAGTGGATGCCCTGTACCGGCTCGCTGCTGCGGGGGTGCGCGTGCCCAAGCCGCATCATTTTCATGAGGGCGTATTGCTGATGGATCTGGTGACCGACAGCAATGGCAACGCAGCCCCGCGGCTCAACGAACTTGTACTGACTCCAGAATTATCTCGTGAATATCACCACCAATTAATTACGCAGGTGGTTCGCATGCTATGCGCGGGGATTATCCACGGGGATCTGTCTGAATATAACGTGTTGGTCGACAGCACCGGGCCTGTGATCATCGATTTGCCACAAGCTATCGACGCATCTGCCAATAACCAAGCGTGCAAAATGCTGCTGCGTGATGTCGAGAACTTGGCAATTTATTTCGGTCAGTTTGCACCTGAATTGCTAGCCACCCGTTATGGCATGGAGATATGGTCACTATACCAAAGCGGACAACTCCATCCGGAAAGTGTGTTGACCGGACACTTCGAACGTATCGAAAAACCAGTCGACCTGCAAAGCGTTCTCCGTGAAATTGATGACACGCTGAAGGAAGAAGAAGCAAGAAAACTGTATCGCGCATTACATGCGCATCAATGATATACGTATCATCGCCAATGCCACGAAAAAACAGTATGCTAAAACAAAATCGTGGCTATGAGGCGCATTACAAGAGTCAACGAAAATACTTAAAAATTTCAATGGGATGCTTATCTATTATTCATTAGAATCTTTTGTGATCAAATTGATCGTGTCCTGCTTTGAATGTTTTTTATCAGATCTCAAAAGATTGCGTTCTTTGCTGTTAATATAAGATTCTCCACCAGGGACTTGCATGATTTCTTCCCGCGACAAGGATATCATTGCGTTAAATTTAGCATTTATTTTCCCTAATTTGCTGACTTTAATAACCATGATTTTTCTCCCGTAAAAAATATCTTAAAAATTTGAAACGCTGTCCTCTGATAAGCGCTTTATTTTCAACCGAGCGATTGACAGCTCAATCATGGTTGCTTCAGTCGATTTTCCCGATTGATAATAATTACTTATAAACATACTTTTTATTAATGCCATTAAAATTGATGGCGTATGCCAACCGTCCACGTATTTCTGTCGCGGTCCTTGGTATTACTTGGATCATCAACATTGACCCTTTGATAACCACCAAAAATGGATGTTCTTTTGGATAAACTATGGATAGCGCCTAAGGTAAAGTTTTCAGAATTTTTCTTTTGAAGCAGATCAATCGCATGCGCAATAGTCATGCCACCCTGTGCAACGAGACTCGTGTTACCCCATATATATTGGCCACTCGTAAACCAGGTGTAACCATCCCCGCCGACATTCATAGCAGAGTTACATTGCCGGGTGGAATCTCCAATATCACCAAGAGCTGCGGCATTAGAGCATGTTGCTGCACCTAAGGCATTGCTTACTCTTTCAAATTGCCCCTGAAGTCGGTAATTTTTATAGGCCCATGTTCCTCCGACACGGCCCACTTCTTCGGTTCTAAGGTGAATGAAAGGATTATGTTTTTGCTGAGAACTGACATTGTCTCTGGAATATCCACCAAACACAGTCAACGTATGATCCAAGTAACGAAATTCGTATTTCATACCTAATTGAGCATCCCATTCACCATTAGCCCCACCAGTGTTCCCAATATTGCCGCCAGCTCCTCCAAGCAATCCTCCTAGATTGGCTTCCAAACGATTGGAATCACCTGGCATTAGCATGGCAACAAACGTAAAACCATTGAAATTCACAGAATCAAATCGTAAAACGCTGTTGACGGCGGTATAAGCTCCAGATCCCAACCCATTTACGCTAGCGATCATTGCCCCGCCGCTTCCAGCAGCATGTAAGGCAGTGTAAACAAATGGGTCAATGGTCCAACCGCCAATATAATCAGCGAAAGGTGAGTGAATCCTCCCAAACTTTAGGATTCCGAGCGAGTCTTTGGAAAGCGCCACATACTGCTCTCGCGCCCCTGTTGAACTACCCGTTCCATTACTAAAGCCCCAGTCAATCATGCCAATCGCTTTTAGCCCGTTTCCTAGATTTTCTGAAATACGAAACCCCCAAGATGAAAAAAATGTTGGGTCACTTAAGGCCGTCTGACTAGAAAAACCTTCGACATGCACCGCATGATATTCCGACTGTAAACGCCCAGTGATTACCAGGTTCGTACCAGCAGCATGATCAATCGTTACCAGTAAAAATAACAAGCTAAAAATCAACCCTCTAACGATTCTCTGATACATGAATAAATACCTCTTAAATGTAAAAAAATGGATTTATTTAGTATCGATTTGTAATAACGAATTAGTCTGTGACTTTTCTCACATCCTTAGGAATTCAAATGTATATAATGACACCTGATTTATCAGGCATCAGAATATTTGAATCTGATAAGTCTTTGATAAATTAAAATCTAAACGGGGGTTTAATCGTGATTAAAAGAAAGAAACTGGCAAATATTATCGTTACATTATCAGTATTGAGCACAACAATATTCACAGTTGGAACTGCTTTTGCTGAGGAAGCTAAGAACGCGGTACCGAATCAATTACCTCAATATCCGAACGTCTATAACAATTATCTTCAACCGGTGGCAACGGCCATTGATTATTATAGTGGCATGCTGTATCTGATCAACTATGACAATGATAAGTTGATCATCATCGATCCAAAAAGCTTAAGTGGATGGCCTGGCAATGTTCCTTTGCAGCATACATTGGTACTGCCAGAAGGTAACAAATTCTATGTAACCTCTGACAATACCAAAGAACATCCCTCTTATATTATCGCCCTAAAAGTTAATAGTATTGATTGGGATAATAAAAGCGCTGCGATAACGGTTGAATCAGTAATGGCGGCGGATGCTCCGGATAACCCAAGTGAGCTGCCGCATGTCGAAGCGATCAACGATAGACAACCGATTCCAAATTGGTTGGTAGGACGTGGCACACAAATTCATGGCCCAACGATACTACCTTACTCCGACTACATATACTTTACCGAATTTACTTCGGATAGAGTACGCGTGGTTAATCACAAAACCAATGAATTAGTAAGTGGCGTAGATCCTATCGTAATACCGGGATATACCGAACAAACGCATGGAGTAAATTTTAATCGCTCTGGAAGCGTAGGCTTGGGAACTGGGTATTTTTTCGATAACAACATCATTGATATTTACAAACCCAATCGCGAAACAGGTGAACTGCGTGCCGTGGGTCAAATTATGTTGGGAAATGAAAAACAATATGCTGCATTAACGCATTTCACTTACTGGATCGATGAACGCTACGCTGTCACTGCTTCAATGCAATTTGACAAAACCTCTCTAACACCTTCTGGCACGAAGAAAATTATTCCACCAAGTGTTTGGTTGCTAGATACGCAGGAAGCTACAGCGAAGAAAATTGTTTCCCAAGCAAAAGGCGTGAATGGACATGGCGTTTTTCGTTCGCCTTCTGACATATCTGTTGTCAATGGAAAGTTATATATCGCGGAGGAAGATTCATTAGACAATACGTTTGCTGATGATGGATACGTTTCGGTATTTGATTTATCTGACCGCAATCATCCAAAATTTATCAAACGCCTGGGACCCAATCATGGTTTCCCTCCCGGATATTCAGTTGCACACACTATTGCTCCAACGGCAGACAATCGCTTCTTGTTGGTAGCCAGTTGGGTATCCGGTTATGTGGTAAAAATCGATACAGCGACAGATACTGTCGTTAAAGTTTGGGGGCCAGAAGATGGCTTGGTTAAACCGCATGGTATCTATGCTTCAGGTGGTCTGCGTTAAACCTAAATTGTATTAACTCGATCCGGCTCATACAAAATGGCTATGAGTCGGATTCTGTAAATTCCTTCGAATTAGCGAACCACAAAAGGATTGCCCAATGAAAACTACGATTCAAAAGCAAAAGATCCTGTTATTACTGATAATGGCTGCTTGGGGATTATTGACGCAACTTGATGCACAATCAGCGACCGTTATCCTAACTCGCCCAATAACCTTGCAAGATAACGTGATCTCTTTATTAAATAAAGGACACGAGCCGGAAAAAGGACAGTGGAAGCTTGTCGTATTTGGATTTGTCCATTGCAAAGATGTTTGTCCCATATCATTAGCCAATCTAGCTTTAATTGTAAGAGCCGCAGCACAAGAGAAAATCAATTTAGATGGTATTTTTGTAACAATTGATCCGGATAGAGATACGGCGAATGTTTTATCTCAGTACACGGAAAGCTTTGGACCCAACGTGGGGTACTTAAGATTGGAAGGAGAGAAATTAGATTCTTTTAAAGCCACCTTTGGCGTCGAAACTATTTTCTATACCAAGAATGAAGGAAATCTCAATCATTATCAGGTTGATCACAGTACCTCAGCATTTTTGATAGATCCTGAAGGAAGAATAAGAGTGATGTTTGATGCGCTTAAAGATGCCAATAACATCGCTCATTTATTTGTTGATAAAAGGACATTATTCTCAAAATGAAACCTCTCTTGATCACAGCGCTATTATTACTCGCAACAACAAGCGTTAATGCCATGGAAATTAACCTGGACCCTCGTTCAATCATTTCTTCTCGGGATAATTCCATATCACCAGAACTTGATATATTGCGAGTTACAACTGATATTTCCAATGATGACCAATTGTTATTCAGGATAAGAAATAGAGGGGAAGCAACCAAAGGCAATGAAAATAATTACTTTATTTTAAATATCTTACATAACAAGCATTATTTTTTAGTTGTTCCACTGAACGCGCAACAAGAAAATAACGTGTCAATTTACGAAGCATCCTTGGATAACCAGGATCTGTCCCTGTCGCAACATTACCCGTTGATTCAAGAAAAAGATTTAACCGTATCGATGGACCGAATCGCTAACGGGGTAACGCTCTCTATTCCCATTTCCTGGATTGATTTTAGCAAAAATATTGGCTTTGATGCTTATACTGCTGAGATAGCAAAGCAAGGCGACAAAATGCAAGTTGTGCATATTCATGATCAAGCTATCAAAAGTAAAGCGAGAGAGAAAATGTTCCCAGCAATAACGCTTTTTAACAAACTCTGTGCGCCAAAACGGCTAGCTGAAAAATAAAATACAAGAGGGCAATTCCAAACAAGCCTGCAGTTTATTTACAAACGAATTCAACAAACTTCACTTGCTATTTCGAGATAAGGCATTATTTTATTAATCAATACATTATACTTATTTCACATATTCACTTACATTGCTATCTCCCCGAAATCAAATAGTATCTAATGGTTTCACTGAGTAAAGAATAATAGTTTTCCTTGTATCTGCGAGGATTGCGATTGCGCTAGAGTTCGAACCTATTCATTCTTTTGGATTGTCTCGATCAGAGCCATGAAGCTGGGAAAAATCAATCATCTATCAAAAAATAGTGCCCCTGCTGCAGGGTTTCTACTGTGGATTGTGTTGAATTTAAATGTTGCGAATGCCAACAACTTGACCAATTTATACCATCAAAGCGGTCTTAATTTTGGTGGCTGGATTAATGGCGGCGCTACTTATAACGCCAACAATCCTTCGGATGGATTCAACGGAGCCGTTACTTTTGCCGATCGCGCCAATCGATTTCAATTAAATCAGCTCAATTTATTCATACAGCGTTCGGTGGAATCCGAGGGTAGATCATGGGATATCGGCGGCCGATTCGATTTCTTATTCGGAACGGATGCTATCTATACGCAAGCTTTTGGTATATCCGCATTTGATGAAAATACTGGCGAACCATCTGATCGAGGTAACTGGGATCTGAACTTATGCTGCAATTCAACCCGTACTTACGGTATAGCGCTTCCACAAGCTTATCTTGAAGCTTATGTGCCGATCGGTAATGGCCTTACCATCAAGGCGGGACATTTCTACACACCGTTAGGTTATGAAAGCGTTCCCGCTCCGGATAACTTTTTTTATACTCGCGCTTACGTCCTTAACAGCGGCGAACCATTCACGCATACCGGATTTTTGGGTAATTATATGATCAATAAAAACTGGTCTATCCTCGGAGGCGCCACCACAGGCAGCGCAACCGGCGGTTGGGATGGTGGTTTTGATAAGCAATTAGATAACTGGGGAGGAATCGCTCAAATTCTTTGGCAAAGCGATGACAAAAGAACTTCTGCAGCACTTGGCGGAACCTATGGGCAAACCGCCGTGAATGAGCCTTGGCTTATGTACAGCACTGTCCTGCAACATTGGTTAACGCCGAAAACCCACCTGGTATTGCAGCATACCCACGGTTGGGCAAGCAACATCAACCTCCCATGCGGCATCAAAAATGCCGCATGGTATAGCATCAACACCCATTTAACGTATGAGGTGCTACGTGATTTATCCATTGGTATACGTGCTGAACGATTTCATGACCGCAACGGTTGGCGTGTGTTTTCGCCTTATCGCATATTGTCTGCATTGAATAACAATGGTGTCAGTTATGCAGGCAATGTCCCTTTTATCAGTGCCCCTGCAAACTATTATGCTGTAATATTGGGCCTGAATTGGAAACCCGCAAAGAGATTGGGAATCAGCTGGAAACCATTGCTAAACGCCATTATCCGGAAAAATATTCGCTACGATAGAGCCGAAGGCATTGACATGGCATTCCGCCCATTCGATGGAAAAAAAGATCAGTTCTTATTCTCTGTGGATGCCACCGTTCCTTTTTAGCTGAACTCTGACGGAGTTCCACTATCATGAGATACTTTCTATCCTTTCTATGCAGCATTCTACTAGCGGATGGCGCGGATCAAAATAACATATAACCATCGCCCATACCCATAGCGCGATCAATCTGAGCAGTTGATATGTTTGCTTGTCTTACTGGACGATAGCTTCAATCTGTTGTAGTTCAGGTAAAAACTGTTTCTGGGTTGATATGGCGTGCATTGAGTTTTAATCTGTATCAAAGAATCATGGCAACAATATCCTTTCTATTTTTTAATAAAGATTTCATGAATATTTAACAAATATTTCAACGTAGCTTCATAAACCCTCTTTAAGCTTTGATGCCATGAATAATCCAATTAAAAAGGCATTTATGGTGAAGAATACTGCTCCTATCAAAGTCAGAAGCGTTTGGATCTCAGATGTTCATCTCGGATTTCGCGGTTGCCAAGCCGATGCATTGTTGCATTTTCTGAATTCTGTTGAAACGGATTACCTTTTCTTGGTCGGCGACATTGTCGATTTCTGGAGCATTAAAAAGAGCCCTTATTGGCCTCAAGAACATACCGATGTAATCCGATCTGTTTTAGGCAAGGCAAAACACGGCACGAAAGTCATTTACATACCTGGCAATCATGATGAAGGGTTACGAGATTGTGTCAGTCATGTATTCGGCAACATAGAGATACATCAAGACTACATACATACCTCAGCCGCAGGCAAGAAATTACTGGTGATGCATGGCGATGAGTTTGATGTGATCGTCAAAAACAGCCGTTGGCTCGCCAAGCTGGGCAATGTTGCCTATGACACTTTATTGGATCTAAACCACTATATCAATAGCCTGCGAAAATTCTTCGGCTTTTCTTATTGGTCACTGGCTGCATACTTGAAATTGAAAGTAAAAAATGCCGTCAGTTACATCAGTAGTTTTGAAGATGCAATAGCGCACTTAGCGCACGAACGCAATGTTGATGGCGTCGTTTGTGGTCATATTCATCATGCCGAATTAAGAGAGATTAATTCAGTTCTGTACTGCAATGACGGCGATTGGGTAGAAAGCTGCTCGACCCTGTTAGAACATACCGACGGATCACTAGAATTGGTTTTCTGGTCTGAACGCTTTGAGCAATATAAAAACCATATTCAGGAAGAGTTACTGGCCAGCAAGAAGGCAGCCTGAGTCAGCAATCAAGCGGTTAGAGAAAATCATTGTCCTCTCAAATCATTTTATCTCCGGAAATACCGGGGCGATTCACTTTTACATTCAAAGTCACAATAAGATTAGCCCCTCATTAGCGAAGAGTGTGTTTTGATATTCGGTGTTATTTGCAGCAATAACCAACAAATCGCTTCTTTGGGATAAGTTCTGGTCGAGTTGATGGGTCCAATAATTCATGCTGTCATCCGTCAAAGGTTGACCTAAAACGATCTCGCCAAGTTCTGCAACAAATTCCCGATTGGATTGCGCCGCCCAATGTTCTTGGCGACTGCTGGTGGAGTTGGAGTTGGAGTTGGAGTTGGAGTTGGAGTTGGAGTTGTCCCAATTTGACGGACATTTTTTTCATGGAGTCGAGAGAGTCTCGACCTGTGAAAGCGGATTGCAGTTTATCGCGATTTGATTATTCTCATTCAGTTTTCTCTCAAAATTGTTTGGTGATAAGTATCCCAGCCCAGAATGCCTGCGAGTGGGGTTGTACCACGACTCGATCCAGGTGAATATGGCTAGCCTTGCTTCAGTTTTATTTTTCCAGGAGCGCCTATCGATCAATTCACATTCTAGGCTGGCAAAAAAGCTTTCAGCCATCGCGTTGTCGTAAGCATCACCCACACTTCCCATGGAGGGACGCACACCCATTTCCCTGCATCGCTTGCCGAACTCAACACTGGTATATTGACTGCCCTGATCGCTGTGGTGAATCACTTTACCCGGTTTACGGGTGATTAACGCCATGTTCAAAGCATTGATCACCAGGTTGGCTGTCATGGTTTCACCGAAAGACCAACCCACTACCTTACGGCTGAATACATCAATGACCACGGCCAGGTACAGGAACCCTGCCCAGGTAGGAATGTAAGTCATGTCCGCAACCCATAGTTGGTTGATGCTAGTTGCCTTGAAATGACGTTGCACTAAATCCGGTGCAGGGCGGTCACGCTTATTCCGATGAGTCGTGATCACAAAGCTTCGCCTGCGGCTCACCCCTTTAATTCCAGCTTCACGCATCAACCTGCCTACGCGCTTATGATTGACCCTGGCTCCACGATCGGCCAATTCAACGGTAATGCGGGGGCGGCCATACGTACAATCGCTTGTACGGTATATAGCCATGATCTGCTCGATCAATCGACAGTTAGTAATGGCCCGTCGGCTGGGTGTGCGTTTTGCCCAGTCATAGTAACCGCTGTGCGATACACCGAGTGTCTCACATAGAATACGAGCCGGAAATTGGGCCCGGTTTGCCTTGATTAATTGGTACACCTTCCCCATCAATCTTTGTTGTTTGCAAACCAGGCCGTAGCCTTTGCCAATATGTCACGCTCCATCTCCACACGCTTGAGCTTCTTACGCAATTCCAGCAGCTCCTGCCGTTCGTTGGCACTCAAGGAAGCAACACTCGATGTTGCAGCGAAAACAATTGCCTGGCTTGATCTAATCGGTACACCTGCTGCTCGACACCAGGTTTGTATCGAAGTGTAGTGGCATCCAAATTCCTTGGATAATTGCTTGGGGCATTTGCCTAATGCTACCAATTCCACCATCTGCTGACGAAACTCCGGTGGGTATGCAGGTTTGTAGGTTTGGGTCATATTTCTTCTCCTTTAAACAGAACATAATGTGTCCGTTCAAAGGGGACAACTCCAACTCCAGTCACATAAAGATCAAAAAAGCGTCATTTAGCTGTCATAGTCATTTATTAGAATTTCCTAGCTTGGTGTGTATTAATCAATTTAGGAATGGTACGGAAATGAGAATATTTTATGGCATCCAAGGAACTGGCAATGGCCATATTACACGTGGTCGCGTCATGGCCAGAGAACTACAAGCTGCCAATTTTGAAGTCACTTATCAATTTACTGGTAGGCCACACGATAAATTTTTTGATATGGAAGTGTTTAATGGTTATCAATGGCGTCATGGCCTAACTTTCAATACTAAGAATGGAAAAATCAATCACCTGCAAACCGTATTGCAATCCAAGCCATTACGCTTTCTACAAGATATCAAGCAACTGGATTTGAGCAGTTACGATGCGATTATCTGTGACTACGAACCAATAACCGCTTGGGCAGCACGTCAACAGAACAAGAAAACCATCGGTATCAGTCATCAATATGCGTTTCAATATCACATTCCTCGTGCAGGCACAGATCCAGTTTCCGAAGCCGTAATGAGAAATTTTGCCCCGGTAGACATCAACATCGGTTTGCACTGGCATCATTTTGATCAACCTATTTTGCCACCTGTGATAGACACTCCCGTCATGGCCAAGCACACACACACAAATAAAGTGGTCGTTTATCTACCTTTTGAAGATCAGCAACATGTAATGAAACTACTATCCTTGTTTAAGGAATTTGAATTTTTTATCTACTCTCCAGAGAAGGTGGCTTCCCCTTATGCACATATTCATTGCAATCCCCTGTCTCTACATGGGTTCCAAAAAGATTTATCGGACTGTGCAGGTATCATTTGCAATGCTGGTTTTGAATTAGCTAGTGAATCACTACAGCTTGGTAAAAAAATCTTGGTAAAACCCGTGCATGCGCAAATGGAACAAACTTCCAATGCTGCGGCCTTGCAACTTTTAGGGTATGGAAAAATGATGCACAGCATCGATATCAAAATAATCGAGCAATGGCTGTATGAATCTAAAGCCATGCAAGTGATTTATCCCAACACAGCCAGATACCTAGTGCAATGGATCAAGAATGGTATGCCACCCATTGATCCATCCTGGAGTCGGCAGATATGGTCAGACGTCAAAGTTACACCGGTCGATTGATACTAGCATGAGAACCTACTGGGTAATATTGCACAGATCATTTATCTGCAATTTATTTTATAAATGAATTCCTTAAACATAAACATGGAAAATAATCTTTTATTTCAACCCAATCCGGTGACAATCAAAATACCACCACCGCAAAAAATTCTAATCATTTACAACCCAATATCCAGTGCAGGAAATACCGAGACCATAGCCAACCATCTAAAAGTAGAATTAAATTTTCATGGAAAATCCGTTGAGGTACGCGCATCTGAGAAAAAAATGAAAGGTTACACACGTATCGCTGACGACATCGCTGCCAGCGATCTTGTTGTGGTAGTCGGTGGTGATGGCACCATTCGCAAGCTTCTGGATATTATTAATAAAACAGATACTCCTATTTATGCGATTCCAGGTGGAAATGAATCGCTATTTGCACGGTTTTATGAAATGAATGCTAGTGCAGATGATTTGCTGCAAGCAATCACCGTAGGTACTTGCTTACAACAATTTTATGGTTTAATCAGTGGAAAAGGTATCCAAGGGGAAAAACCTTTTTTTAATATGGCATCAATGGGCCTAGATTCACTCACAGTAAAAAATATTGGTAAAAGAAAAGGCCCTCTAAATGACTCAATCTACGTTTGGCATGGACTCAAAGCCTTGTGCGCATTGCATCATCCAACCGTATCCGTAAACGTTGATGGAGAACAAGTGATTGATCGTGGCTCCGGATATATCATCATTGCCAATAATTCAGCTTATGCCAAAAACTTACAACTTGTTCCTGCGGCCAATCCCTCCAAAAATGAGCTCGTGTTGGGATTCTTAATGGGTGCACGGCATCAACATGAATTATTCAAAGCGATGAAAATATTACAACGCAAACCTGCAAATCTTCCCATGCAATATTTCTCAGGAAAAAACATTGCCTGTACTTTGCATGAAAAATCTTACCCACTACAAGTGGATGGAGATTACTTCCGCAATCGTGATATCCAGGCCGAAAGTACCATCGAATTCAGCATTAGTCCAAAACCTATTCGGGTATTGATTCCAGCATTCCTGGAATCTAACTTGCTAAAAGCTTCAAACAATAATCTTTGATTGAAAAATTTATGAGGATAACTACCTTAGCGGGGTACACCGCACATTAGCACTAAAACTTCTGATGCCAGGCCTGCACTTAAATACGATACGTTAATTCTCATGAAATATGCCGTTCTTTCACATAGAGACTAGCTCACCTAACTAATATAAGCTACTTAACTAGATAAATTATGATAAAAAAAATTATATCAATTGAAAAAGAAGAATCTCCACCAGTAACCCCAAAGAAACCTGCTACGACTGTGAAAAAAGCAATCGCATCCAGTGACCCTGCCAATAAAGAAATAAAAAATACACTCCCTCTTACTACTACTGTAGAAAATGAAGAAAAACAATCAAAGAAAGGGAAGAATAATCCACAAAAAGTTAAAGGGACTCGCAATAAATTTACTTTATCAGAAGGTGATGATGTCATTTTGAACAAGCTCAAAAAGAAATGTCTTGACGCAGGCGTTCATGTAAAAAAGCGCAACCTGATACGGGCAGGATTGTTACGTTTATCCAGACTCAACAGCACAGCTTTATTGAGTGCTATAGCACAGGTAGAAATCATTAAAGCAGAAGCTTCCGATGATTAGCTAGCCCATCTATATCAAATGGTTGGTCGTAGCAGCTTATATTTTTCCTATACGCGCCCCCCGACACGGCGTGGGCCGGTAAAGTGATGTATCGCTGGACGCGCAAAGCCAGCATCCACAGGTTTCTTTGTGACCGATTTTTTGTTGTTGGTTTGTTTTTTGGGTGGATTGCTTGAATGAATTGCACCACGGGGTCCGCCGCCACGGCCATTTTTTATCGGTTCAGCTTTGATGCGCGGATCCGGTTTAAAACCGGCAATTACTTGACTAGGTATTTCACGCTTAATAAGTTTCTCGATTGCTGTCAGCAACTTGATCTCATCGATACAAACCAGCGATACCGCATCCCCTTCCGAGCCGGCACGGCCTGTGCGGCCAATTCTGTGAACATAATCCTCAGCCACATTGGGCAGTTCAAAGTTAATAACATGCGGCAGCTCACTGATATCAATACCGCGTGCGGCAATATCGGTTGCCACCAGTACTTGTAGATCACCTGCTTTGAATTTTGCCAATGCCAGCGTGCGTGCCGACTGACTTTTATTCCCGTGGATAGCCAGTGTAGGAATGTTATTTGCCAACAAAAACTCGGCCAGCTTATTGGCGCCATGTTTGGTGCGAGTAAACACCAATACCTGTAACCAGCGATGTTGCTTAATCAAATGCACAAGCAGCTCTTTTTTGCGATCACGATCTACTGGATGCACCACATGCGTTACCTTGTCAGTGGTCGCATTACGGCGCCCCACTTCAATCATTACCGGTTTGTTGAGTAAATTGTCTGCCAATGCTTGGATTCCATCCGAGAAAGTGGCCGAGAATAATAAATTCTGCCGCTGCTTCGGCAGTAACGCGAGAATTTTTTTGATGTCGCGGATAAATCCCATGTCTAGCATCCGATCGGCTTCATCCATTACAAGAATCTCAATGTGAGACAAGCTCAGCGTTTTTTGTTGTACATGATCGAGTAACCGCCCCGGCGTAGCAACCAAAATATCCACACGGCTTTTCAGGCGGGTGATTTGCGGATTAATATTCACACCACCGATCATGATCATTGAACTTAATTTCAGGTATTTGCCATAATCATGCACGCTCTCCCCCACCTGCGCGGCGAGTTCACGCGTTGGAACAAGAATCAGCGCTCGTATCGGTGGTCGTCCGCTGGATGGTCCTTTAACACTTTTGTCGGAAAGACGATGCAAAATTGGTAAGGTAAAACCAGCGGTTTTGCCAGTACCAGTTTGTGCCCCTGCCAATAAATCACCGCCGGCCAATGCGGCTGGAATGGCTTGTGTTTGAATAGGGGTAGGAACCGTGTAGCCACGTTCAGTGACAGCACGGATAATTTCATCGGACAAACCGAAAGTAGAGAAAGACATAAAACTCCAGGGGGGTTTAACGGCCTGCCATTGCGATTTTCGCATGACAGTCAAGGTGAACGGATGCTGATTACGGCCAAAAATCTAGATTCTACCAAGAGTATAATATGGGTTGCACTTAAAATCTCAACTATAAATAATAAATTCCTCATACGCCACCATGTATTTACAAGCTTATCCCATTACCCTAGTATCCTGCCACAATTATTACAATGCGTGATTTCCCCGTCCTTTGCTGGAATAAAAGCATCCAGTAAAATATCCCTCTGGTCAAGTGAAGTGAGGTGTGCTGTCAAAACCGGAGTCCATGTGTTTAAGCGGCGATTAGATTTGCATAGTACCGCTGCATAAATTGTGCTGGTGACAGATAACCTAATCTTTCCTGCTTACGCTGCCTGTTATAGAAGATTTCGATATATTCGTATATTCGGTAATCTCTTGAATGGCTTGTTGCCGTGTTTTGAATCTACGATGATGCACCAGCTCGGTTTTAAGTATCCCCCAGAAGCTTTCCATTGGTGCATTATCATAGCAGTCCCCTTCGCGAAATACGTCGCACACTTATTTTATAAAATCACGCTCCAGCTTCACTTCTGCTAACTCACGCTTGACTCTGGATAGCTCCAACTCAAGTTCAGTCAGCGGCTTCTGATGCTTGCCTAATGTAGCGAGTTCTCCTCGTTTGTCAGCATAAACCCAGTTTTTTAGTGTCCCTTTGGGTAACGACAATCGCTTTACCGCTTCAACCAGAGTCAATCCGCTTTCTTTGAAAAACTGAACTGATTCCTTCCGAAATTCCTGACTATATTGTGCGCGCGATAATTCCATTTATTCTCTTCATTTTATGAAACTTCGGACTCCATGAAAATCAGCATACCTCAAATATTGAATGTGGCGATTCGCAAGGTATTTGTGCGGTAATTTATATCTCCGTAGAATTAATATAACGCTAGTTTTGCAATAAATGAGTTGGTTAACAAGTCAATCCCCCGGCTTTTTATCTCGCATAATAAATACTATAGTACTAAGATTGGAGTATAAGCTTATTTAGTTAAGTTGAGATAAAAAAGGCAATTTCATGCAACATCCACTAAAACTACAGTTTTTAGGTGCTACAGGCACCGTTACTGGCTCAAAGTATTTGCTGCAAAGTGATACCAAAAATATTTTGGTTGATTGCGGATTGTTTCAAGGGTTCAAACAACTACGTCTGCGCAATTGGAAAGCACTGCCTTTTAATCCAAAAGATATCGATGCCGTGCTACTTACACACGCGCATATCGACCATAGCGGTTATCTGCCTTTATTGGTTAAAAACGGCTTTAAAGGGGCGATATACTGCACTGCGGCTACGCGCGATTTATGTGAAGTCTTGCTGCTGGACAGCGCCAAACTGCAAGAAGAAGAGGCGGAATACATGAACAAGCATAGGTTTTCTAAGCATAAACCTGCCCTACCTCTTTATACACGTGATGATGCCGAACGAAGCTTGGAATTATTCCAGGCGGTTGGGTATTATAAAGAAAAAGAACTGGAAAGTTCCTTTAATTTTCATATGCTTCCTGCCGGACATATTCTCGGCGCAGCAATGGTTTACATTAGTAATCCAGAAACCTCGATACTATTTACGGGCGATATCGGAAGGCCACACGATTTAGTAATGAAAACGCCAACGGTGGTAAAAAATGCGGATTACTTAATCGTTGAATCCACTTATGGCAACCGCACACACGATCCTGCTGACCCTCTCGATAAACTGGGCGATGTAATTAATCGCACCATTCAACACGGCGGCAAAGTGATCATTCCAACCTTTGCTGTAGGTCGTGCGCAATCATTACTGTACGCTATTCACCTACTTAAAAAAGACAATGTCATTCCAAACGACTTACCCGTATATTTGAACAGCCCGATGGCAGAAGAAGCGACTACTATTTTTGACAACCACCCCGGGGAATATCGGCTAACTACAGAACAAACAGAAGCCATGTGTCGCACTGCACGTATTGTTGCCGATGTTGAGGAATCAAAAAAGCTTAATCTGCGCAAAGACCCCATGATAATCCTTGCCGGTAGCGGCATGGCAACAGGCGGGCGCGTTGTGCATCATCTTAAAGCATATGTATCAGATGCACGAAACACCATACTATTCTCCGGTTTTCAAGCAGGTGGCACACGTGGCGCAGCCATGCTGAATGGCGCGCGCGAAATCAAAATTCATGGTGAATATATCCCTGTACGCGCAGAAATTGCCATTCTAGATAATTTATCTGCACACGCCGACGCAAACGAAATCATTGCTTGGCTCAAGCACTTTCAAGCGCCGCCTAAGCAAACTTTTATTACGCATGGCGAACCAATTGCTGCAGACGCGCTGCGATTAAAGATTAATGAGCAGCTTGGTTGGGACTGTTATGTTCCAGATTATCTTGAAACAATCCAACTGACTTAAACATTAGTTGTGTAAAGTAGCAATATGGTAGCAATTAAATATTAATGCTTGATGCATATATCCGTAACATACTATTTAAATGGCGCCCTGAACACGAATCGAACGTGCGACCTACCCCTTAGGAG
>JAMWZY010000005.1 GCA_024281825.1 Nitrosomonas sp.
TGAGGAATAATTTAATGTCATTCTTCTTACGGGCTAATTTTGTATCTATACTAAATCACCTGTAATAATGTTCCCCGCAAAACTTCATCAAAGCTTTGCGGGGATTTTGATCTTATGGATAAAGAACTAATTAGCCTAGATTAAGATTTTGATCTAGTAATAGCTAATCAAAAGGATTTTTAGAAGTGACAGAATGGCCACGTAATAAAACTAACACAGTAGGTAAGCTTGGTTTTAGTTTTCGCCGTCACTTGCACGAAAAATTTATAGAATTTCTTTTGTTTTTGTCTGCAGTGCTTTCAATTGCGATTATGTTCGCGATCATAGTAATGTTGCTGAAGGAATCTTGGGTGTTTTTTCAGCATGTGTCGCTTTGGGATTTTTTAACAGACACTCAGTGGACGCCATTGTTTGATGATGCTCACTATGGAATTTTACCTTTAGTATCTGGTACTTTGGTAAGTTCATTCATAGCTTTAGCGGTGGCGTTACCACTGGGAACTGTTATTGCTGTCTACCTTTCCGAGTTTGCTCCATTTGCTGTGAGAGAAGTAGCCAAACCTTTTCTTGAATTATTGGGGGGGGTGCCAACTGTAGTATATGGTTATTTCGCATTGTTATTTGTAACTCCACTGCTGCAATCAATTTTTCCAGAATTACCGGGATTTAACTTACTTTCTGCGGGATTGGTAATGGGTATTATGATTATCCCTTATGTTAGTTCAATGACGGAAGATGCGATGCGAGCTGTACCTATGAATTTAAGAGAAGGGTCGTATGCGATGGGGGCGACGCGTTTTCAAACAGCGATTCGTGTCGTCATGCCGGCAGCATTTTCTGGTATTGCAGCTGCTTATATATTGGGAATATCGCGCGCAGTCGGAGAAACGATGGTTGTTGCAATTGCTGCTGGAATGCAGCCAAATTTAACCTGGAATCCTATGGAGCCAGCAGCTACAATTACTGCATATATTGTACAAGTGAGTCTTGGTGATTTGCCTCATGGTAGCATTGGGTATCAAACGATATTTGCTGCGGGCTTGACTTTACTGATACTAACGCTCATTTTTAATATCATTGGTCATGTTTTACGTAAAAGATATCGGGAAGTTTATTAAGATTAGAGAATCTCAATCATCTAAGTGTATGATTATCTTTACTTATAAAAAAAGATTCTGAGATGAAATAAGGTAAACGTAATTCTAGAAAATATTAGTTTCTATGGGTAGTATTAATAACTTAGAAGAAATCAGAAAAATCATTGATCAGCATAGAAAGTGGGATTTGGCTTTTACTGTTGCTGGCGTTCTTGCATTGATGATTGCGGTCGTGACATTTATTGTATTGTTTGCGCATATGCTGATAGATGGTGCGCCGAGATTATCATGGGACTTTTTTACCTCCTTTCCATCGCGACGCCCCGAGATGGCTGGGATTTTATCAGCTTGGGTTGGAACAACTTTGGTTATGATTGTGACCGCAGCTTCTGCTGTACCTCTTGGAATTGGTGCTGGTGTATATCTTGAAGAATATGCGTCGAAAAACCTTTTAACTGAAATAATCGAGATTAATGTAACTAATTTGGCTGGGGTTCCTTCGATTATTTATGGGTTGTTGGCTCTAGGGTTATTTGTATATCAACTAGGATTTGGTCAGAGTATTTTAGCTGCTGGTTTGGCTTTGGCTCTATTAATATTGCCTGTGGTGATTGTTGCAACGCGAGAAGCGATTCGTGCTATACCGGTAGCGATTCGTGAGGGTGCATATGCACTCGGAGCGACTAAATGGCAAACAGTAATTGATCATTTATTGCCTTATTCATCGGCGGGTATTCTAACTGGTATTATTATAGGTTTAGCACGTGCAATTGGTGAAACAGCTCCTGTGATTACGATTGGAGCCTTAACATTTATAGCATTTTTGCCACCGGCGCCTATAAAAAATGAATTTCCGTTTTTATCATTTGAATGGTTAACAGCGCCATTTACGGTAATGCCGATTCAAATGTTTAACTGGGTTTCTCGTCCGGAGGAAGCTTTTCAATTCAATGCTGCTGCTGCTGGACTTGTTTTAGTGGTGATGACTTTGGCAATGAATGGATTAGCAATTTATTTACGCTACCGTATGCGAAAAACAATAAAGTGGTAAAAGAAATAATGCAGATTGGTCAAGAAGGAAAAATTGAAGCTATAACGTATAAATCTGAAGTAAAGAATCTCAATTTCTACTATGGGGCATTTAACGCATTAAAAAGCATCAACATGGTGCTTCATGATAAAAAAATTACTGCGTTAATTGGACCTTCTGGTTGCGGAAAATCGACGTTTCTGCGTTGCTTTAATCGTATGCATGATCTGTACCCAGGCAATCGTTATGATGGTGAGATTATTCTGTATCCTGACGATGTCAATATTTTGGCTCAGAATGTCGATCCGATTGAAGTACGTATGCGCATCAGTATGGTATTTCAAAAACCGAATCCTTTTCCTAAATCAATTTATGAAAACGTAGCTTATGGATTACGTGTCAGGGGAATTAAGCAACGAGCAATTCTTGATGAGCGTGTAGAACTGGCATTACGGAATGCAGCGCTATGGGATGAAGTAAAAGATCGCCAGCACGATTTAGCCTTCAATCTTTCTGGAGGGCAGCAGCAAAGACTATGTATTGCACGCGCTTTGGCAACAGAACCAGAAATTTTGTTGTTTGACGAGCCAACTTCTGCGCTTGATCCTATTGCTACGGCCAGTATTGAAGAGTTAATCACAGACCTAAAGAATAAAGTTACGATATTAATCGTAACGCACAATATGCAGCAGGCGGCAAGAGTATCGGACTACACGGCGTACATGTACTTGGGGGAATTAATCGAGTTTGGTGTGACGGATACAATTTTTATAAAACCGAAGAATAAGCAGACGGAAGATTATATTACAGGTCGATTTGGTTAAAGCAATTGAAATCAATTTCCTTGTGAAGCAAAAAATATTTAGTAAAATGCTTATCCAATAGTTAACAAGATAGATTGACTCAAGAGTGAATCCTAGGTAGGATCGACGATTTTGAGAAATAACGAAATTGAGAATGCGTAAAAAGCTTGTTGTTGGTAATTGGAAAATGCATGGTAATCTGCTTGAAAATAAGCGATTACTTGAGCTAGTTATTACAAATGTTACTAACATGCATGAGAAAGCACACTTTGCTGTGTGCGTGCCTTTCCCCTATTTGTCATCTGTACAAACTATATTGCAAGATACCTCGATAAGCTGGGGAGCGCAAAATTTGTCACAATTTGACAAAGGTGCATATACAGGTGAAGTTTCATCGGGAATGCTTAATGATTTTGCATGTGATTTTGTGATTATTGGTCATTCCGAACGTCGTGCACTCTATGGTGAAACTAATGAAGTCGTAGCAGAAAAATGTGCAGCAGCGCAACGCGCTGGAATTATGTCGATTTTGTGTGTTGGTGAAACATATGAACAGCGTGAGGCAGGAATTACAGAGAAAATTATTAAAGAGCAATTGAATGCTATCATTCAACTAATTGGAGTTGATTTTTTTAATAAAGCTGTGATTGCATATGAGCCTGTGTGGGCTATTGGTACCGGTAAAACGGCGTCGCCACAACAAGCTCAGGATGTTCATGCATTTATAAGAAAAATGATTGCGGATCAGAATCCTGTGATTGCTGATAAATTATTGATTCTATATGGTGGAAGCGTGAAAGCGAATAATGCTCATGAGTTATTTATGATGCCGGATATCGATGGGGGGTTAATCGGTGGCGCATCTTTAATTGCTGATGATTTTGTGGCAATTTGTCGAGCCGCAAGTCAATAATTATTAGGAGTAATGGATTGGAAATTTTGGTTTGGGCAGCACATGTAATACTAGCGATTATATTGATTGTTCTGGTTCTGTTGCAGCATGGTAAAGGTGCAGACATGGGAGCGGCTTTTGGCAGCGGGTCGGCGGGAAGCCTATTTGGAGCAAGTGGGTCCGCTAATTTTTTGAGTCGCTCGACAGCCATTGTGGCAACACTATTTTTTATTTCGAGTATGAGCCTAACCTATCTTTCCGCTAATCAAACCAAAGGGGAAAGTATTATGGACGGCGTTATCGATATGAATGAGAGTGATCTAATATCAAATAGAGCAAGTAAAAAAGCAAAACAAGAAGATGTTGATGAATCATTTGATATTAATAATAATTCAAAAGCCAATCAGATACCGAATTAAGTTTTGCGTAATTAGTCAGAGGAAATTTAAGTAGCCGAATATCCTATAAAAGATAGAAACTCCAAGATTTTGCTGCCGACGTGGTGGAATTGGTAGACACGCCGTCTTGAGGGGGCGGTGGCGAAAGCTGTGCGAGTTCGAGTCTCGCCGTCGGCACCAAATAATTTTATAAATGAAATTTCTTACGATTTTTGTATTCATATTAAATAATGCTTGATGATTATTTTTCAATACTGTTGTTTTTAATAGTTGGTTTCATAGTGGGGGCTGGGTGTATGGTTGGTGGCTGGTTGTTGGCACCCAATCGTCCTGATAGCGAGAAACTTTCTCCTTATGAATGTGGATTTGAAGCATTCGAAGATGCACGTATGAAATTTGATGTGCGTTATTATCTGATTGCCATCTTATTTATATTATTTGATTTGGAAATTGCCTTTCTTTTTCCTTGGGCAGTGGTTCTTGACGAAATCGGATTATTTGGTTTTCTCGCGATGATGGTATTCTTGGGAATTTTAGTCGTTGGATTTATCTACGAATGGAAAAAAGGCGCGTTAGAGTGGGATTGAAGTTATGAGTATAGAGGGAGCGCTTGATAAGGGTTTTATTACTACCAGTTTAGATTCAGTTATTAATTGGGGAAGGACCGGATCGATGTGGCCGATGACTTTTGGCCTGGCGTGTTGCGCAGTAGAAATGATGGAAACGGGGGCATCGCGTTATGATCTTGATCGATTCGGTATCGTTTTTCGTCCTAGCCCAAGACAATCGGATGTCATGATTGTGGCAGGTACATTGTGCAACAAAATGGCACCTGCTTTACGAAAGGTTTACGACCAGATGGCAGAGCCACGTTGGGTAATATCTATGGGCTCTTGTGCAAATGGCGGCGGATATTATCATTACTCATATTCAGTCGTTCGAGGATGTGATCGTATCGTGCCGGTTGATATATATGTTCCGGGATGTCCGCCTACCGCAGAAGCATTACTTTACGGCATTATTCAATTGCAAAATAAAATTCATCGTACCAATACCATTGCACGTTAGCTCAAAGCATGTCTATCAGTATTCGACTCGAGGATCTCGAGAATAATTTACAAAGTGTTTTATCTGGCCAGTTGGTTAGCCTACAAAAGCAACACGATGAAATAACAATTGTCACTCAGGCCAATAATCTTCTTAAAGTGTCTGAAGCATTGCGTGATCATCCTTCGCTTAGTTTTGACACCTTGATTGATTTGTGTGGAATCGATTACTTTACTTATGGTAGTGAGTTATCAGTAAAAAGCGGCTTGCGTGAGCGACGCTTTGCGGTAATCTATCACCTATTATCGGTAAAACTCAATCACAGAGTGCGCATTCGAGTATTAGCAGAAGATAATGAATTGCCCGTAGTAGATTCGGTTAGTAATATTTGGCCAGCTGCAAATTGGTTTGAGCGAGAGGCATTTGATCTTTATGGTATTGTTTTTACCGGACATCCTGATTTACGTAGAATTCTGACGGATTATGGTTTTGTTGGAAATCCATTTCGCAAAGATTTTCCAATAAGCGGTTATGTGGAAATGCGTTATGATGTAGAGCAAAAAAGAGTGGTTTATCAGCCTGTCAGCATTGAGCCACGTGAAATTACACCCCATGTGATACGCGAAGAGCATTATGGGGAGACAGAGTTTTGATATTGTTCAAAATGTTAATGTGTATCAATAATAATTCTTTTAAGTGATTTATGGCCGAAATACGTAATTACACCATGAATTTTGGACCTCAGCACCCTGCTGCGCATGGGGTTTTGCGGTTAGTACTTGAGTTGGACGGTGAAGTAGTGCGTCGTGCTGATCCACATATCGGATTACTGCATAGAGCAACTGAAAAATTAGCGGAAAATAAAACCTACTTGCAATCGGTGCCTTATATGGATCGATTGGATTATGTTTCAATGATGGTGAATGAACATGCATATGTCATGGCCATTGAAAAATTATTAGGAATCGAAGTGCCTATCCGAGCTCAGTATATTCGTGTGATGTTCGATGAAATCACGAGAATTCTGAACCATCTTCTGTGGATTGGAGCGCATGCACTAGATGTGGGTGCAATGACAATGTTTCTCTATGCATTTCGTGAACGCGAAGATTTGATGGATTGTTATGAAGCTGTTTCTGGTGCTAGGATGCACGCGGCTTATTATCGCCCCGGAGGTGTGTATCGTGATTTGCCGGATACAATGCCACGTTATCAGTCTTCTAAGATTCACAATGAAAAAGTAACGCAATTACGTAATTTGAACCGGGAAGGTTCTTTATTGGATTTTATTGAGGATTTTACCAATCGTTTTCCAGGTTATGTGGATGAATATGAAACTCTGTTAACGGATAATAGGATTTGGAAACAACGGCTCGTAGATATTGGTGTTGTTTCGCCTGAACGAGCAAAAGCGCTTGGTTTTACTGGACCAATGCTGCGGGGCTCAGGGGTCGAGTGGGATCTGAGAAAAACGCAGCCCTACGAAGTGTACGATCAAGTTGAGTTTGATATTCCTGTAGGGGTTAATGGTGATTGTTATGACCGTTACTTAGTACGTATCGAGGAATTTCGTCAATCTAATCGCATCATTCAGCAGTGCGTGGATTGGCTACGTAAAAACCCAGGTCCAGTAATAGTCGATAATCATAAAGTGGCACCGCCATCTCGGGTCAAGATGAAACAGAATATGGAAGAATTGATTCATCATTTCAAATTATTTACTGAGGGCTTTCATGTTCCACCGGGTGAGGTTTATGCGGCAGTAGAGCATCCTAAGGGAGAGTTTGGTATTTATATGGTTTCAAATGGTGCGAATAAACCTTACCGACTTAAAATACGTGCTCCAGGATTCGCACATTTGGCGGCATTGGATGAAATGTCTCGAGGGCATATGATTGCCGATGTCGTCGCAATCATTGGTACACAAGATATAGTTTTTGGTGAAATTGATAGATAAAGATGTTAAGTGCTGATTCTCTTAAGAAAATAGATCGAGAGATTGCAAAATATCCGAGTGATAGAAAGCAATCGGCGGTGATGTCTGCGCTTGCTATAGCGCAAGATGAAAAAGGTTGGTTGGCAAATGAGACAATCAATTTCGTTGCAGAATATCTGGATATGCCTTCTATAGCAGTATATGAAGTGGCGACGTTTTATAATATGTACGATCTGGAGCCGGTGGGTAAATATAAGATTACGGTTTGTACTAATCTGCCATGTGCATTATCAGGGAGTAATGAATCCGCTGCGTATATCAAGAAAAAGCTTGGTATTGAATTTAATCAAACGACCAGGGATGGAAAATTCACTTTAAAAGAAGGTGAATGCTTCGGTGCATGTGGTGATGCGCCAGTTTTGTTGGTAAATAATAAGCGAATGTGTAGTTTCATGTCGAATGAGATGATTGATAAATTGTTAAAGGATCTGAGCGATGAGTAATCAGTATCCACTGACGCTTATGTATGGTGTTGATAGTTCCAATCCTGATAACTGGCGCCTAAAAAGCTATGAGAAACGCGAAGGCTATGTCGCACTGAGGAAAATATTATCGGAGAATATTAGTGCCGAGCAAGTTATAGAGGAAGTTAAAAAATCAGCACTTCGAGGTCGCGGTGGAGCGGGTTTTCCCACAGGTTTGAAATGGAGCTTTATGCCAAAAGGGTATGAAGGCGACAAGTACATTGTTTGTAACTCGGATGAAGGTGAACCGGGAACATTCAAAGATCGCGATATTATGCGATATAATCCTCACCTGTTGATTGAAGGGATGATTATTGCTGCCTACGCGATGGGTGTCAAAGTAGGTTATAACTATATCCACGGTGAAATCTGGGCTGTTTATGAGCGCATGGAAGAAGCTGTAGATGAAGCTCGTGCAGCTGGTTTGCTTGGGAATAGCATACTAGGTTCATCATTTAGCTTCCAATTATATAATCACCATGGATATGGTGCTTATATTTGTGGAGAAGAAACTGCTTTATTGGAGTCTATTGAAGGTAAAAAAGGGCAACCGCGTTTTAAGCCTCCTTTTCCTGCGAATTTTGGTCTTTACGGTAAACCAACTACAATTAACAATACAGAAACATTTGCTTCGGTTCCATGGATTATTCGACATGGAGGGCAAAAATATCTGGAATTAGGTAAACCTAATAATGGCGGAACTAAGATTTTTTCCATATCAGGTCATGTAAATAAGCCGGGGAATTATGAGATTCCGTTAGGTACACCTTTTGCGGAACTACTTGAAATGGCGGGTGGTATGCGTGGTGGACGAAAATTAAAAGGCTGTATTCCTGGGGGATCATCGATGCCAGTTTTGCCAGGTGAGATCATGATGAATACTGACATGGATTACGATTCTATCGCAAAAGCGGGATCAATGTTGGGCTCTGGAGCTGTTATTATCATGGATGAGACGACCTGTATGGTCAGAGCGCTTGAACGATTATCGTATTTTTATTACGAGGAATCTTGTGGTCAATGTACACCGTGCCGAGAAGGTACCGGGTGGTTGTACCGAATCGTAAATCGTATTGAACACGGAAAAGGACGTGTGGAGGATATGGACTTACTCAATAATTTGGCAGATAACATACAAGGTCGAACCATCTGTGCGTTAGGTGATGCGGCAGCAATGCCGGTAAGAGCCATGATTCAACATTTCCGTGATGAATTTATATACCATGTTGAGCATAAAAGATGCATGGTCTGATTTTTTGCTAAGAATAAAATTTGAACACAATCCAACAAGTTTAACCTGATGATCAATATAGAAATCGACGGTAAGCAAGTATCCGTTCCCAAAGGCAGCACCATTATGGATGGTGCAAAGCAAGTTGGCATTTATATTCCACATTTTTGTTATCACAAGAAATTGTCCATTGCGGCTAATTGCCGTATGTGTCTCGTGCAGGTTGAGAAAGCGCCCAAACCGTTGCCCGCTTGTGCAACTCCAGTAATGGATGGCATGAAGGTTTTTACACACTCACAGCAAGCGGTAACGGCACAAAAAGGTGTGATGGAGTTTTTGTTGATTAATCATCCGTTGGATTGTCCGATTTGCGACCAAGGTGGTGAGTGTCAGCTACAAGATTTAGCCGTTGGTTATGGTGCGAGTGAGTCACGTTATACAGAATCAAAGCGTGTGGTTACCAACAAAAATTTGGGACCGTTAATTTCAACCGATATGACACGCTGTATTCATTGCACGCGCTGTGTTCGTTTTGGTCAAGAGATTGCTGGCATTATGGAACTTGGAATGGCTGGCCGTGGAGAGCATTCTGAGATTCTAGCCTTTGTTGGAAAAACAGTTGATTCCGAATTATCCGGGAATGTCATTGATCTTTGTCCAGTGGGAGCATTAGTTAGTAAGCCATTTCGTTATTCTGCGCGTACTTGGGAATTATCGCGTAGAAAATCTATCAGTCCGCATTGTGGATTAGGTTCAAACCTAGTTGTGCAAGTGAAGCAAAATAAAGTAATGCGTGTTTTGCCGCGAGAAAATGAAGATGTTAACGAATGCTGGCTATCGGATAAAGATCGTTTTTCCTATGAAGGTTTGAATTCTGAAGATCGATTGACTCGACCGATGATTAAACGTGATGGTCAGTGGAGTGAGTGCGATTGGCAAGAAGCTTTAGAATTTACAGCAACTAAGCTGCTTGCTATAAAAAATGAATATGGTGTGAAGAGCATCGGTGCAATTGGATCGCCCTATAGTACTTGCGAAGAGCTTTATTTATTACAAAAATTAATTCGTGCAGTAGGTAGCAATAATATCGATCATCGTGTACGTCAATCTGATTTTTGCGGCGATAAATATTTACAAGGTGCACCTTGGTTAGGAAATAGTATTACGCAATTATCACATTTAAAATCTGTATTAGTGATTGGTAGTACCTTTAGAAAAGACCATCCATTAATCGCGCAACGTTTTCGCCAAGCCATAAAAAATGGCATGCAACTAAGCATCATCAATTCGGTGGATGACGAATTATTAACTAAGGTAACTCATAAAATAATTGTCGCACCCAATAGTATTACTGAGTCGCTTGCGAAAGTATTAAAAGCGGCGATTCAGATCAGCGGATTACAAGTTTCTGATGAAATTAAACCATACATTGATTCATTAGTTGTTGAAACAAACTCAAGTCATTTTGCGATTGCCGCTAGTCTCATTGAAAGTACTACTTCAGCTTCGGTTTATTTGGGGAATTTGGCGCAACATCATCCTGATTATTCAAAAATTACCTTACTGGCTGGTTTGATAGCAAAAATTACTGGAGCAAATTTTGGAATATTAGGTGAAGCGGCAAACAGTGTTGGTGCCTATTTGGTAGGTGCAGTACCTAATGCATTTGCGCTAAGGAGTACTCAGCAGAATGAATTTCCTAATATTCCTGGATTGAATGCAGCACAAATGTTAGGTTTTTCATCAGATCTTCCCGAAGAATCATGTCGTGCATTATTGTTGATGAACATTGAGCCGGAATTCGATGCGTATAATTCACAAAAAGCACTAGAGACTGTGAAAAAGACACAATTTGTAGTGTCAATGAGTGTGTATAAAGGTAATATACTTGATTATGCTGATGTGATGCTGCCTATGGCGCCCTTCACGGAAACTTTTGGTACTTTTGTTAATACAGAAGGGCGAATTCAAAGTTTCAATGGTGTTGTTTCCCCATCTGGTGAAGCGCGTCCTGCATGGAAAATTTTGCGTGTTCTGGCGAATTTACTGGCATTGGATAATTTTGATTATGATGCGCCAGAACAGATTCGTACAGAAATATTTCCACCTGAGTTTGATATTACAATTCATTTGAATAATGTGTTGAAGGATTTTAATTTAAAAATAAATGGGACTGATCAACAGGATTTACAGCGTGTTGGTGAAGTACCTATTTATCGAGCAGATCCAATTGTTAGGCGCGCGGAATCGCTGCAACAAACAAACGATGCATTGCCACCTAAGGCATTGATGTCTTTAGGATTAATGTCAAAATTGAATGTCGATGTAGGAAGTACGGTTAAAGTGCAACAGGGCGAAGTTGTCATTCAGCTTCAAGCGGATTGTGATGATAAGTTGCCGAATAATTGTGTACGTATTGCTTGTGCACATCCTGATACTCAGTTATTAGGTGATTTGTTTGGTGCAATAAACGTAGAGAAAGTGTAATGGTGATAGACGGGGTTTGCAGTTGATGGAAACGATTCAACAATATTTTGTTCAGTTTTTTGGAATACAGTGGGGAAGTATGCTGTTTTCATTGGCGACAAACATGATATTTATTTTCGCCATTGTTGTGCCTTTACTGCTAGGTGTTGCTTATCTTACTTTTGCAGAAAGGAAGATCATTGCATATATGCAAATTCGTGTTGGTCCAAATCGAGTGACTTTCTTTGGAATTCCCTGGTTGCGAGGATGGGGGCAGCCGATTGCCGATGCTGTCAAGGCAATCATGAAAGAAATTATTATTCCGACAGGAGCTAATAAGTTCTTATTTGTCTTGGCTCCGGTACTGACAATTATGCCGGCCCTAGCGGCTTGGGCCGTTATTCCATTTTCTCCAGAATTAGTGCTTGCAGATATTAACGCAGGATTGCTTTACATACTGGCAATGACTTCAATGGGAATATACGGTGTTATTATTGCTGGATGGGCTTCTAATTCAAAATATGCATTTTTGGGGGCAATGCGCTCGGCAGCACAAGTGGTGTCGTATGAGTTGGCTATGGGTTTTGCGCTAGTATGCGTATTGATGCTGTCGCAGAGTTTGAATATAGGCGATATTGTTAGTGGGCAAGAGGGCGGTAGTTTATTGAACTGGTATTTGATACCGCTTTTCCCGATGTTTTTAGTGTATTTGATTTCGGGTGTTGCGGAAACCAATCGTGCTCCCTTCGATGTGGCGGAAGGAGAGTCTGAAATCGTTGCAGGTTTCCATGTAGATTACTCTGGTATGGCATTCACCGTATTCTTTTTGGCGGAATACGCTAATATGATATTGGTTGCTACGTTGACGTCTATTATGTTCCTAGGGGGATGGTTGCCACCTGTTGATGTCATGCCTTTCACATTGATACCTGGCTTTATTTGGTTATTATTGAAAATAGCATTTATCTTATTCTTTTTCCTCTGGTTTCGCGCAACTTTTCCGAGATATCGTTATGATCAAATCATGCGATTAGGTTGGAAAGTCTTTATTCCAATCACTTTAGTCTGGATTGTGGTACTAGGTCTTATTATGCAGCTACCCGAATCGGTACGAAGTGTATTTCCATTAAATATCTGGTTCTGAATGGAGAAAATACAATGAATCGTATCAAGAAATTTTTTAGTACATTTTTGTTATTTGAACTGCTTAAGGGAATGGCGGTAACGGGTAAGTATCTTTTTAAGCCCAAGATTACTGTGCATTACCCGGAAGAAAAAACACCTCAATCGCCACGCTTTCGTGGATTGCATGCACTACGTCGATATCCGAATGGAGAAGAGCGTTGTATTGCCTGTAAATTATGTGAAGCGGTATGTCCAGCAATGGCAATTACGATAGAATCCGAGCAACGTGAGGATGGTACAAGGCGTACGACACGCTACGATATTGATTTGAGCAAATGTATTTTTTGCGGTTTTTGTGAAGAATCGTGCCCAGTAGACTCGATTGTTGAAACACGTATTTTGGAGTATCACTGTGAGAAAAGGGAAGATTTTATATATACCAAGGAGATGTTATTAGCTGTGGGTGATCGCTATGAAGAGCAGATTGCCAAAGATCGGCAAATAGATGCGCGTTATCGCTAATAACAATAGTCATACATAATGATTTTTCAAGATATTATTTTTTACACTTTTTCTGCGATTCTAATTGCTTCAGCACTGGGGGTTATTACTTTTCGTAATCCAGTCTATTCGGCGTTATTATTGGTGCTCTCTTTTATAACTTGTGCAGGGCTTTGGTTGTTGTTGGAAGCAGAATTTCTTGCCATCGCTTTAGTATTGGTTTATGTCGGTGCGGTGATGGTATTGTTCTTGTTTGTTGTGATGATGTTGGATATCAATCTTGATCAGCTTCGGGAAGGGTTTTGGAAATGGTTTCCCTTTGGTGGTTTGATAGCATTAGTCATGGTTGGTGAGATTTCGATTGTATTAATGGGTAAGTATTTTGGACTAGATGAAATGCCAAGCCCGAAGCCGCATGCTGCAGATTATAGCAATACTAAAGAATTAGGGCGTTTAATCTATACCGAGTATGTTTATGCGTTTGAACTGGCTGCTGTGCTACTACTGATTGCGATGGTTGCTGCGATAGCATTGACGCTGCGCCATCGTGAAGATAAGAAGATTGTAGATCCTGCAAAACAGGTCAATGTACAAAAGAAAGACCGGTTGCGTATCGTATCGATGCCAGTAGAAAAAAAGAATTCATAATAAGATTAAATTATCTAAGCTTAATTGTTTTTACGAAAAAAGGAAGTTAACGTGATATCGTTATCACATTATTTAGTACTCGGCGCAATTTTGTTTTCCATTGGTATTGTTGGCATTTTTCTAAATCGAAAAAATGTCATTATCATATTGATGTCAATCGAATTGATGTTGTTGGCAGTCAATATGAATTTTGTAGCGTTTTCTCATTACTTGCAGGATATTTCAGGACAGATTTTTGTATTTTTTATCCTTACCGTAGCAGCAGCGGAGTCGGCTATTGGTCTAGCGATTCTTGTCGTATTGTTTCGCAATCAACGGACTATTAATGTAGATGATCTGGATAAACTGAAAGGTTAATGCTTTTTTATGTGTTTCAAAGTCGAAGAAAAATCTGAATAATTCATCTGATATGCAATCACTCTATCTGTTGGTGCCATTAGCACCTTTATTGGGAGCAATAATCGCAGGCCTACTTGGTAGGTACATCGGTCGTGTGTGGAGTCACCGCATAACAATCGCTTTGGTTTCTGTTTCGTTGCTTGCCTCTGTCATTATTTTTCTTGATGTACTGAAAGGTAATGTCTTTAATGGCACTGTCTATACTTGGCTAGTTTCAGGAGATACACGTTTTGAAGTGGGTTTTTTAATCGATCAATTGTCTGCATTGATGATGATTGTTGTTAGTTTGGTTTCGCTGATGGTGCATGTTTATACCATTGGGTATATGTATGATGATCCCGGTTATCAACGTTTCTTTAGTTATATTTCGCTATTTACTTTTTCTATGATGATGTTGGTAATGTCCAACAACTTCCTGCAGTTATTTTTTGGTTGGGAAGCAGTAGGATTAGTGTCTTATCTGTTGATTGGTTTTTGGTACACGCGACCTACGGCTATTTATGCCAATATGAAAGCATTTCTAGTTAATCGTGTCGGCGACTTTGGCTTTCTATTAGGCATTGCATTAATTCTGTTTCATTTTGAATCGTTGGATTATAGATTTGTTTTTGAGCAAGCATCGGATATTACAGATAAAAAAATTGAACTCATTCCAGGTTTTGAGTGGCTTGTTATTACAGTCATTTGTATCCTGTTATTTATTGGCGCTATGGGTAAGTCAGCACAATTTCCATTGCATGTATGGTTGCCTGATTCGATGGAAGGACCTACTCCAATTTCAGCATTGATTCATGCAGCTACGATGGTTACTGCAGGAATCTTTATGGTCGCACGTATGTCGCCATTATTTGAATTATCTGATACAGCTTTATCGGTAATATTGGTCATAGGCGGTATAACTACCTTATTCATGGCTTTAATTGCTGTGGTGCAAACAGACATCAAACGCGTTGTTGCGTATTCCACTTTGTCGCAACTGGGCTATATGACAGTTGCATTAGGCGCTTCCGCATATTCGGCTGCAGTTTTTCACTTGATGACCCATGCTTTTTTTAAAGCGGTATTGTTTTTAGGAGCCGGCTCAGTGATTATTGCCATGCATCATGAACAGAATATGCAAAAGATGGGAGGGCTTAAGCAATATATGCCTATTACTTATTGGACCATGTTTATTGCTGCATTAGCAAGCTCCGGTGTGCCAGGTTTTTCAGGTTTCTTCTCTAAAGATGCAATTATTGAAGCCGTGCATTTTGCTAATATTCCCGGGGCTGAATTTGCTTATTTTTGTGTCTTGACGACTGTATTTGTGACAGCACTATATACATTTCGTTTGATTTTTATGACTTTCCATGGCCAGCCGCGCATGGATTCTCATACTAAGGAACATTTACACGAATCACCTTGGGTTGTAACTTTGCCTTTGGTTGTTTTAGCCATACCCACTGTTATATCTGGTTGGTTTATTGGTTCAATTGTTTTTGGTGATTATTTTGCCAATGCGATTTATATTGCATCTGCGCATGATGCGATCGAAAAGTTACGTGTAGAATTTACCGGTATTGGTGGCATGGTGATACATGCTCTGTCAACAGCGCCATTCTGGTTGTCTGTTGCGGGTATCTTTACGGCATGGTTTTTATATAGTGCGAGAACAGAGCTACCGGGAAAAATCAAATATGCGCTATACCCTTTGTATCAATTGCTAGACCGTAAATATTATATTGACGAACTGTATTCATGGCTTTTTGCCGGAGGAACTCGTGCGTTAGGTAGTACATTATGGAAGTACGGTGATATCAAATTAATCGATGGTTTTTTTGTAAATGGAACTGCACGCATCGTTGCATTTGCCGCTTCGATGGTACGTCGGTTTCAAACCGGCTATATTTATCATTACGCTTTTACAATGATTGTTGGGATATTTGTTATTTTAACGTTATGGTTGAAATAAGAGTGCGATCAGAAATTTTTAGAATGATTTAGAGTTTACCTAAAAACAAATTTTCATCAATTACGTTTGAAATTCATAAGAACTAATAAATAAACGGAATAAGTATGTCGTTCGACTTTCCATTGCTAAGTTTGATTATCTGGTTGCCTATCCTGTTTGGTGTCGCTGTATTCGCAACGGGACATGACCGGAATGCACAACTCGCTCGCTATATTGCATTGACGGGATCCATTCTTGGTTTTATGGTTGCTTTACCGCTTTATACTCAATTCAATATAACTTCAACAGCCATGCAATTTGTCGAAAATTATGTGTGGTTTGAGCGGTTTAATGTAAATTATCATATTGGTGTCGACGGTATATCAATGCCGTTGATTCTACTTAATTGTTTGATTACTCCGCTTGTTGTGATTGCTGGATGGGAAGTCATTAAGGAACGAGTATCGCAGTACATGGGTGCGTTTTTGGTAATGTCAGGTATTGTGAATGGTGTTTTTTCATCGCTTGATGCCATGTTGTTTTATGTGTTTTGGGAAGCTTCTCTGATTCCAATGTTTTTAATTATTGGAATCTGGGGTGGGCCAAATCGTGTATACGCAGCTATTAAGTTTTTTCTGTATACCTTGCTGGGTTCTTTGTTGATGTTGGTTGCATTTATTTATTTATACAAAACATCTGGAGGAAGCTTTTCCATACAGGACTATCATCAATTAGCCATACCTTTGACACCGCAGATTTTAATTTTTATTGCTTTTCTACTAGCTTTTGCGGTCAAGGTTCCCATGTGGCCAGTTCATACCTGGTTACCCGATGCGCATGTTGAAGCGCCGACAGGTGGTTCAGTGGTATTGGCCGCGATTCTTTTGAAGTTGGGTGGATACGGTTTCCTTAGGTTTTCCTTGCCAATTACACCTGATGCCAGTCATTATTTAGCAGATATGATGATTGTGTTATCGCTTATTGCGGTAGTTTATATTGGTTTGATCGCGCTTATGCAAGCGGATATGAAGAAGCTGATTGCTTATTCTTCGGTTGCTCATATGGGGTTTGTTACCCTGGGTTTTTTTCTATTTGATGCGTATGGCGTTGAAGGTGCAATGGTTCAGATGATTTCTCACGGCTTCATTTCTGGTGCCATGTTTCTTTGTGTGGGTGTGCTGTATGATCGCATGCATTCACGGCAAATTACAGATTATGGGGGCGTAGTTAATAAAATGCCCATTTTTGCAGCTTTTTTTATGTTATTTGCGATGGCCAATGCAGGATTACCAGGAACCAGTGGTTTTGTCGGTGAGTTTATGGTGATTATGAGTACCATGAAAATTAGTTTTTGGTATGCATTTTTTGCTGCGCTGACCTTAATTTTGGGAGCGGCTTATACTCTTTGGATGTACAAAAGAGTGATATTTGGTCAAGTGACTAATAGCGCTGTCGAAGAATTGCAAGATATTTCCAAGCGAGAGTTTGTGTTATTAGCGATTTTAGCTGTATTGGTACTATGGTTTGGTGTATATCCATTTCCATTAACAGAAGTAATGCACGCCACTGTTGACCAGTTGATAGTTCATGTCAACAGTAGCAAGTTATGATTTGAGTTAATGATATTTTTCCGATTAAAGGATTTGAACGAATGAGTTTTATGCCACCCGATTTTGCACCGGCATCATCTGAAATATTTATGTTGATTATGGTGTGTGTGGTGATGTTGGCGGACTTGACCGTGGGTCAGAATAGGCGCTATGTTACCTATTTACTGACACAGGCCACTTTGTTTGGTTGTGCTGTGCTGACTTTTAGCTCGTTCTCAAACGAAGTAGTATTGACCTTTTCAGGTATGTTTGTGGATGACACATTAGCTGATACTCTCAAGTTAATGACCTATGGGACGGTATCTGCGGTGTTAATTTATTCTCATACTTATATTGCTGATCGTGGCATGTTACGTGGTGAATTTTTTAGCTTAACCTTGTTTGCGACGTTGGGAATGATGGTTATGATATCGGCCAGTCATTTTCTGACACTTTACCTAGGTTTGGAGATTCTTTCGCTATCTTTATATGCGTTGGTTGCTCTACGGCGTGATTCGGTTATTTCAACTGAAGCAGCCATGAAATTTTTTGTATTAGGTGCCTTGGCTTCGGGATTCCTGTTATATGGAATGTCAATGATATATGGTGCAACAGGTTCATTGCAAGTAACCGAAGTAGCAAAAGCAATTCAGAACGGAGTGAATGCTAAAGAAGTTCTAGTAGTAGGATTGGTATTTATTGTTGCAGGAATCAGCTTTAAATTAAGTGCGGCACCATTCCATATGTGGGCTCCGGATGTTTATCAAGGTGCCCCAACCGCGGTCACCCTGTTTATCGGTTCTGCTCCGAAATTTGCTGCGTTTGGGTTTGTCATGCGTCTTCTGATTGAAGGGTTAGAGCAAATGGCATCTGATTGGCAGGGCATGTTGGTGATTCTAGCGGTTATGTCAATGGCGATAGGGAATATTGCAGCTATTGCGCAATCCAACATAAAACGCATGTTGGCATATTCAACGATTTCTCATATGGGTTTTTTATTGTTGGGATTCATTAGTGCGGATGCCAATGGTTACAGTTCAGCGTTGTTTTATGTCATTGCATATGTGTTAATGACTCTGGGTACTTTTGCAATGATCATGTTGTTGTGCCGGAATGGTTTTGAGGCAGAAAACATAAGTGACTTCAAAGGATTGAGTAAAAGAAATGCGTGGTATGCTTTTATAACCTTATTGTTGATGTTTTCCCTAGCAGGTATTCCGCCAATGATTGGTTTTTATGCGAAATTAGCGGTATTGCAAGCAGTAGTTAACGCTGGTTTTGTTTGGTTGGCTGTTGTGGCAGTATTGTTTTCACTCATTGGTGCTTTTTACTACTTACGAATTATCAAATTCATGTATTTTGATGAACCTGAAACCAACGAACCCATTTTGCTGAATAATGATGTCAAAATTTTGTTAAATGCTAATGGATTAGCAATTCTGGTTCTAGGAATTTTTCCTCAAGCATTGATGGGAATTAGCTTATATGCCATACAAAATTCCATGTGACATATTTTTATATGCACGTTAAATTATTTTCTACAGAAGTTAAAATATTCTACTAAAGCGTTGTAGACTGATAGTTTTTTGTTTTGGTCTTTATACAACAGTATCAAACTCAACTCTATTCATTAGAGTATCTCTATTTCTTTCTTATTTCTGGAAGATTATGTCAAGAATTCTCGATTTTGACTTGAATTTTAGGTTTTTGACGCTACATTGTGAAAGAAACTAAGTTTAACAGGAGACCAATGTGAAAGCTGAAACAGTCAAAGAGCATTTAAATTTTCAAACAGAAGCGAAACAATTACTCAAACTGATGATTCATTCCTTATACAGTAATAAGGAAATTGTAATGCGGGAATTAATTTCGAATGCTTCAGATGCTGCGGATAAGTTACGTTTCGAGGGTTTAGTCAATGCTTCGTTGTATGAATCTGATTCAGAATTAAAAATACGCATAAGCTATGATAGTGAAACTAGGACCATTACGATTGCTGACAACGGTATTGGTATGTCACGACAAGAGGTCATTGATCATATTGGAACGATTGCCAAGTCAGGTACCCGAGAATTTTTCGATTCTTTGACAGGAGATCAAGCTAAAGATGCGCACTTGATCGGACAATTTGGTGTTGGTTTTTATTCGGCATTCATTATTGCGGATAAAGTCACGTTGAATACACGACGAGCTGGTTTGGCAGCAGAACAAGGGGTACGATGGGAGTCAGTAGGTGAAGGTGATTACACATTAGAAGAAATCGTAAAATCTGCTCGTGGTACTGAGATAATTTTGCATTTGCGTGAAGATGAGGATGAATTCCTCAATGGAATGCGATTGCGCAATATCATTCGAAAATATTCCGATCATATTACATTGCCGATCGTGATGAAAAAAGAAGAATGGTCTCACGAAGATAAGAAAAACCAGATACTTGATGAAGATGAAACGATTAATCAAGCGAGTGCATTATGGGCACGCTCTAAAAATGATATTACTGACGAACAATATCAGGAATTCTATAAGCATGTGGCACATGATTTTGAGCCGCCATTAGCCTATTTGCATGCTAAGGTTGAGGGTAAGCAAGAATATACTCAGTTACTTTACATTCCTTCACGAGCGCCTTTTGATTTATTTGATCGTGACCATCGCCGTGGTGTTAAATTGTACGTGCAACGCGTATTTATTATGGATGATGCCGAGAAACTGTTGCCGAATTATTTGCGTTTCATTCGTGGTGTAATTGATTCAAATGACTTACCGTTAAATGTTTCGCGTGAGATCCTACAAGAATCAAAGGATATTGATTCTATTCGCGCTGGAGTGGTAAAGAAAGTATTGGGTTTGATTGAAGATCTAGCAAACAACGAGGGTGATGGAGAAAACCAGAAATTTGAAACATTCTACCGTGAATTTGGTCAGGTTCTCAAAGAAGGTGTTGGTGAGGATTTTTCTAACCGTGATCGAATCGCAAAACTACTGCGGTTTGTTACCACGCAAAGTGATTCAGACGAACCGAGTGTAGCATTGAATACCTATATTCAGCGCATGAAACATGGACAAGAAAAAATCTATTATGTAACTGCGGATAGCCTCAAAGCAGCAAGAAGTAGTCCTCATCTAGAGGTATTTCGCAAAAAAAATATAGAGGTTTTATTGTTATCTGATCGTATTGATGAATGGCTGGTAACTAACCTAAGCGAATTTGAAGGAAAATCTTTGCAATCGGTTGCAAAAGGTGGGTTAGATTTAGGTAACTTAGAAGACGATGCTGAAAAAGAAGAACAAAAGAAAGAGGCAGATGCTTATCAAGAATTGATCGAAAAAATGAAAACTACTTTGAGCGAACAAGTCAAAGATGTACGTGTGACTTTTCGTTTGACCGAATCGCCAGCCTGCCTAGTAGCCGATACCTATGATATGGGGGGGAATCTTGAGAGATTGCTAAAATCGGCAGGGCAAAAAATCCAACATGCAAAACCTATACTCGAGATTAATCCGCACCATCCTATGATTCAACGTTTGAAATTAGAAGAAGAGAATTTTACTGATTGGAGTTATTTATTATTTGATCAAGCGTTACTGGCAGAAGGTGGGCAACTGGAAGATCCAGTAGCTTTCGTGAAAAGACTAAATGAATTATTGCTGCTTAAGTCTTGAAGGTGAAGAGCCTATGGTTTATACCGTAAATTTTTAGGCTCTGAACAAAGTTAACGATAGAATAGAATTAAATCAGATGTATAGAAACTTAGATTAGTTTTTCTGGTCTAATGGAAAGCATTTAAGAATTATTTGCTAGATTTCTTTATAAAAATACATGGCTGATTCAGTGAAGCTTTACCAGGCTAAATTACTTGCTCCTTTTGCAGTTCTGGGGATTCTTATTGAAGAAGACTGGTTGACGGATATTGAGTATCTACCCCTGGATACTCAACTTCTGTTACCTACGAATTATCTAGCCAAAGAAGTTTGTAATCAGTTGGAGGCGTATCTAACTGAACCGCATTTTTCGTTCGATTTGAATGTACACATTGGTGGAACAGTGCATCAACGCCGTGTGTGGGAAGCAATCCAGGATATTCCAACTGGTGAAACAACAAGTTACGCTGAAATAGCGAAACAACTGCATTCAGCACCCAGAGCGGTTGGGCGAGCCTGTGGAGCAAATCGCCTGCCGATTATCATACCTTGTCATCGTGTTATAGCTAAGAATGGCAGTTTAGGTGGCTTTATGAACGCAAGCGATGGCGATCCTCTTAAAATTAAAAGGTGGTTATTGCAACATGAAAATGCTTGATCTAGACGCAAGCTTACTGGACGAATTCTCTGATTCTTTGTGGCTCGAGGATGGATTGTCACGTAACACGCTAGATAGCTATCGAAACGATTTGCGACTTTTTAGTCACTGGCTAAAAACACGAAATCAGGATAACACTCAAGTATTGGCAGGGGCTACACATTCCGATTTGCTTGAATTCCTTGCTTCGCGTGTATCTACTCAAATTAAAGCCAGTACTACCAGCCGGGAACTTTCTAGTCTAAAGCGTTTCTATCGTTTTTTGTTGCGCCAAGGAAGAATCGCATCAGATCCAAGCCTTAACATTGAAACACCTAAGCTTGTACGTAGTTTGCCAGAGAGCCTTACTGAGGAAGAGGTTGAGAAGCTGCTTAGCATGCCTGACGTAAAACAACCACTTGGATTGAGAGATAGGGCAATGTTGGAAGTTCTTTACGCAACAGGCTTACGTGTTTCTGAGCTAATTAATTTGAAGTATTCGCAAGTGAGCATGGATGCTGGGGTTCTTAGGGTAATGGGTAAGGGGCGAAAGGAGCGTCTTTCGCCTTTGGGTGAAGAATCGCTGAGTTGGCTAAAACGATACACTAAAGAGGCTCGCCCTGAGCTTTTAGATGACATAGTAACAGATACCATTTTTGTAACGATGCGCGGTGCTGCAATGACTCGCCAAGCATTTTGGTATTTAATCAGGCGCTATGCATTATTAGTCGGTGTTAATAAACAACTTTCTCCGCATACGTTACGACATGCATTTGCCACACATCTACTTAACCATGGAGCAGATTTGCGCGTCGTACAGTTGTTACTTGGACATGCTGATATATCAACGACACAAATTTATACACACATCGCGCGTGAAAGATTAAAACAAATCCATGTAGTACATCATCCAAGGGGATAGGTAGAAAACCTAAGCGATTCTGATTAAATGGATTTGCTATTTGGATTCTTCCTGTATTTCAATATAAGGAAGAATGCTATGCAGCTCACTGTAATAAAAGCCAGAAATGACCAATCAGGTATTGTTAAGTTGAGGAAATTCCAATCTATGTTGGCACAATCACCATTGGCTTCGAACATTCCAGGCCACCATTCTGCGATCGGTAAAGAATTAAGAAAGGCTTCTTCAGGACTGATGCCACATTCAAATGATTCCGGATAGCGTATGAGCCATGCATGCCGGGCCGCGACAATACCTCCCAAGAAAGCGAAGAACATTATAAAAATGCTGTAGAAACGGCTTCCAACCAAGCTTGGGTTATGTAGAAAAGCTATTAAGGCAGTCACGCCAATCAACCAATAAGCAACGCGCTGTGCTACGCACAATGGACATGGTAGTAATCCTTGGACGTGTTGTAAGTACTGTGCATAGCCTAAAAGGCCAATACAACTTAAAAAAATTAATAAAAAGATTAATCTCATTTAATTTTTCGATGCTTTTCTTAATGTGAATTAATACAGAAACAACATAAGAACTGTGACTAGTACGGAAAAATGATCGAACATAGCATGGAAAAGATTGTGATTCAATGTGTTACTTTTCTTTCCATATTGCATAAGTAAGTAACAGCCATGCACTCAGAAATGAAATGCCGCCAAAGGGTGTAACAATACCGAGACCGGGTATGCCTCCTGAGATACTTATGGCATAAAGACTGAAGCTGAACAGAATGATACCAAAGAGCATTAACCAGCCGGCAATAGGAATCAGACGCGAGTTGGGAAAATGCTGTAACAATAGGCCGATGATAAGAATACCGAAAGCATGGTAGAAATGATATTGCACAGCGGTGTTATATACTGTCAGCATATCGCTGGATAACATTTTTTTCAGACCATGTGCACCAAAAGCACCTAATAAAATACAAATAAAGGTATTGAGTGTGCCTAGAATAAGAAATGTTTTTGACATAAGGGGATTGATTTTGTTTGATCAAGAAAAGAGTATTTGAGTTTTGTACCCTCAAGTAAAGCATCAGACATTATTGATCTTCTTGATATGTGCTTCACAGGATCCATGAGCGAATTTTACCTGAATATTATCACCAGGTTTGATTTGTTTACTGTTGTGTATCAATGTGCCATCACTGGCGTTATACGTAATGCTATAACCGCGTTTTAATACTAATTGTGGGTTCAGTTGCGTTAATAGTAAATCGAATGATTTAATATGATGTAGTCGTAATTCGATATAATCAGAAAAACTGTTGCTTAGAGACAGCGCCAGTTTTGCTGTGTGTGTCAAGGTTTCTGAGATATTGGGGCTGTTTGTTAGAAGATATTTTTTAGATTGATTTAGCTCCCATGTTTTTTTTTCTATCGCATGTTTCCAGATGTTATTTAATTGTTTTGCTAGGTAGTGTAAGCGTATCGTTTGACGCTGAATTTTGCTTCCTGGATAAACGAGTCGATAGGAGAACATATCAACTTTTTGCATGATCCGTTCTGTCTGACGAAGCATATTGTGATTTAAATGATTAAAAAACTTCTTGAGATGACGATTCAGTTCGGAGTGATCTTGACCGATCAATTCGGCTGCACCGGTCGGTGTTGGCGCTCGTCGATCCACGACAAAATCAGCAATAGTAAAATCCGTTTCGTGACCGATACCACTGACAATTGGAATGGAGCTATTTGCTATAGCAAGAGCAACAATTTCCTCATTAAATGCCCATAAATCTTCGATGCTACCTCCCCCACGGCAAAGAATCAGTACATCGCATTCCTTGCGTTGACATGCGGTTTCTATGGCATTGACGATTTCAGTAGCGGCGATTTTTCCTTGTACCAAAGTAGGGTAGATGACGATAGGAAGAGAGGGAGTGCGGCGTTGCATTGTGGCGATCACATCGCGTAACGCTGCGGTATTGGGTGAAGTGATAACGCCGACTTGTTTAGGGAAGTTTGATAGTGTTTTTTTATTCTCGGCACGAAATAGTCCAGCATTTTCTAACTTAGATTTTAATCGCTCAAATGTTTCATATAGTTTCCCCAGGCCTGCTTGACGTATGGTTTCAATGTTGAGCTGATAGTCCCCACGAAGCTCATAAATAGTTACCAGTGCAAGGGCTTCGATGTGCATGCCATCTTTGAGTTGCCAATCTATCGCATAATTTTTATGATTGAAAAAAACACAGCGTATCTGCGCAGCGCTATCTTTTAAAGAAAAATACCAATGCCCAGAGGGATAACATTTCAAGTTAGAAATTTCTCCTTGCACCCATAATAAAGGGATATTCTGTTCTAAGAGTTGCTTCGTGTTGCGGTTTAATTCACTAATGGTCAGTATTCGAGATGTCGAATTTTCTAGTGAGTAAGGTAGATTCATGGATAGCAACGTTTCCTTTTATTAAAGAGAAAAATAGGGATAAGATAATATTTGGGTAATCTTATAATGGAAGTGATTGCAACGTTTATGGATGTGCTAATCATTAAGCAAGTTATAGAAATTATGGATGAAAATTAGAGTATATCGATTGACCTAGGATTAGGTGGCGTGATTTAGTTAATCATCAACTGTCAAAGTCCCAGATAAAGTTATAAAATAATCGATTTGGGTAAAAAGTTCCTTGTTGTAGCGCATTCCAATTCATTTGCCATTAAGGAGATTTATGCATGTTATCTTTGATTCAAGCAGCCGGTTGGCCGATTTGGCCAATCATCATTGCATCTATTGTTGCCGTGGGTATCATTATTGAACGGATGTGGGCCTTGCGTTTGAAGATAATTTCACCCCAGGATCTTCTTCCTAAGGTGTTTAGCGAGTATCAGAGAAACGGTGCTAGTTCAGAAATGATTGAGCGTTTGAAGAAGCATTCTCCGTTAGGAGAAATCTTGGCGGCCGGGTTAAAAAATATCAAAAAATCGCGTGAGATAATGAAAGAATCCATAGAAGAGTCTGGTCGAGCCGTTGCCTACGATTTGAATCGTTATCTGACAACATTGGGTACGATTGCTGCATTAAGTCCGTTGATGGGATTATTTGGCACTTTGGTGGGTATGATTGAAATTTTTGGCTCTAACTCTCCTACTGGTAGTAATCCAGCTCAACTAGCCTATGGAATTTCGGTGGCATTATATAATGCGGCGTTTGGTATATTAGTGGCGATACCCAGTATGATTTTTTATCGCTATTTTCGTGCAAAAGTCGATGGCTTTGTACTTGAAATGGAATTGCAAGCATTAAAATTAATTGAAATGGTGCATGGTGAGCGGGAAAACTGATTTTTCCCAGCCGATTTGAATTTTTCTTAGGAGAATGGAGGAAACAATTAGAGCACTGCTGGCCTATGATGTGGAAGTAGTATGTGTCCGAATTAGATGCGCGATGCGGTGTGGATGAATTTATAGATGTATAAAGAAAGCATTTAGTAGTTTGTGGGGAGTCATCACCACATAAATTTTGGGCTCTAGAATAAAAGTGATTTTAGTCTAAGTAACTCTGCGGGTGGACGAATCGTTCTCATCAAAGCAACAAAACATGATATTGAGGTCTCGTGTATACTTCGGCTGAATCAATTATGACCGAGAATGAGAATAAAAAGAGTGTCGTACGCCAACGTAAAACACATAATTAGTGAAATACCAGTCCTGTATTGTTGTACAAAAAATTGTTGAATAGCCTCACCTTTTTGAATAAAGGGTTATCAGGCTGCAGCTTTGTCAGTAGGTACTGGCGATCATTTAGTTATTCCACCTATGAGAATAATTTTAGATTTCGTAAACTCGAAAAAAATGCATATGCTTTTTAACAGTGACAAAGCGAAGTATGAATTTGTTTTTTTCACAAGAATCGGTACGAAAAGTCTTGGTGAATAAGGCTTGTTAATGGCTTTGGGTGGAATAGTACAAGATTAGTATGTTTTGTAAGATGTAAGAGAAGTGTGAATACTTATAAATGAAAAGAAATATCCCAATTCAAACTGCAGTGGATTGTATTTTTAGGAAGCATTTTTTTTTGTGTGTTTTAGTCTTGTTCATTGCTTTGCTTTTTCAGGGCTGTGCTTCAACGCCAAAATCGAGTGATCAACAACTGGATGCAGTTGATCCGCATGAAGACATCAATCGCGCTGCATATGATTTTACCGACCGCATTGATCGCACTGTATTTATGCCGATTGTCAATACCTATATTGACTATGTTCCAGATGCTGCGCAACGCTCCATTGGAAATTTTTATGATAACTTATCATATCCAAATGTGGTATTGAATGATTTCTTGCAAGGTAAAATTAAACAGGGATTTCAAGATACACTACGCTTTGCTATTAATTCATCCATTGGCTTGTTTGGCTTATTTGATATGGCGACACATATGGGATTACAGGAACATGACGAGGATTTTGGGCAGACGCTTGGAGTGTGGGGTGTTACACCGGGATCTTATTTATTTATTCCTTTACTTGGGCCAAGTAGTCAACGCGACGTTACGGGCATACCGGTCGGGCTTTTAACTAACGCACTTTTCTATGCGGGACTGGTCATTGGTTCTCCTGTCACAGTTCCTTTAGGTTTTCTGGGTGCTATTGATAAACGAGCTCGTTTGGTTGGTCCGATGCGGATCCGTGATGAAGCGGCTATTGACCCTTACCTATTTGTGAGAGAGGCCTCTATGCAACAACGTGAATTCTTGGTGCACGACGGTAAACTGCCATTAGATTTATATTATGAGCCTTTTCAAGATAATCCCTTTGATAAAGAGGGTAAAAAATAGAAACTTTGACTTTTGTTTGGTAGTGCGGGAGTTTGGTAATATTCGATAGTTACAGACTGAGATTTTATGGAGAGATTGCTATAATTCAAAAGGTTATAATTGGTGGTTCGAATGAAATTGATCATTTTTTTAATGTTTGTATTAAATAGGATTCCCAGAGAACTATGAATAGACCTCAAGTAATTCATGATATATCGCAATATCAACGATCAGTTACGATGATGGGAAAGAATAATCTAACATCTGTTGAGATATCTCATATGAATCAAGAAATAATTGATCTCAATGAGCTTGAGGAAAAATTTATTCAAGCGCGTTCTGCCATATTAGCGTTACAGCAGAAAGATGGGCACTGGTGTTTTCCACTTGAGGCCGATTGCACAATTCCAGCTGAATACATACTGATGATGCATTTCATGGATGAAGTGGATGTTACGCTGGAAAATAAAATTGCCCGCTTTATTCGTGACAAACAAGATATGAATCATGGGGGTTGGCCACTGTATTATGGTGGAGCATTTGACATCAGTTGCACGATCAAATCTTATTATGCACTAAAATTGGTTGGTGATTCTCCCGAAGATGCGCATATGAAGTGTGCGCGTGAAGCGATTTTACAAAGAGGGGGAGCTGCAAAAGCGAATGTATTTACACGCTTACTGCTTGCTATGTATCAGCAAATTCCTTGGCGAGCTGTGCCTGTAGTGCCGGCCGAGCTTATTTTTTTGCCAAAATGGGCGCCGTTCCATTTGAGTAAAGTTTCTTATTGGTCACGCACTGTCATGGTGCCTTTGTCAATTCTGTGTACCTTGAAAGCTAAAGCGATTAATCCAAGAAAAGTGGATATTCGCGAATTGTTTATTACTCCACCTGAAGAAGAGCAAAACTATTTTCCAAAACCAGACACTTTGTTGAAGTGGGTATTTATGTCGGTAGAACGCTTATTGTCGCGTTTTGAGCCAAAACTTCCGCAATCATTGCGCCAGGAGGCGATTAGCTCTGCAGAACATTGGGTATTGGAGCGCTTGAACGGAGAGTGCGGTATCGGCGCGATTTTTCCAGCCATAGTCAATGCACATGAAGCATTAGCTCTACTAGGTTACAGTTATGATCATCCCAGTCGTGCAAAGTGTCGCAATGCACTTCGTGGTTTATTGGTCGATGAGGGAGAACGAGTTTGGTGCCAACCCTGTACATCACCTGTTTGGGATACCGTGTTAACGGGACTTGCATTACAAGAAGATCTTGAAACGGATCAAGAGCCTGTACACCATGCGATGGATTGGTTAGTAAAGCAGCAAGTTTTAGAGGCCCCCGGTGATTGGCGTGATAAGCGGCCAGATCTGGCCGGCGGCGGATGGGCTTTTCAATATGCTAATCCACATTATCCAGATTTGGATGATACAGCTGCGGTCGCTTGGGCGTTAGAACAGGGGGGCTTGGAGCGACATGAATACGCGCTAGAACGCGCAGCGAATTGGCTGGCTGGAATGCAATCGAAAAATGGCGGGTTTGCCGCTTTCGATATTGATAACGTGCATCATTATTTAAATGAAATTCCTTTTGCGGACCATGGTGCTCTCATCGATCCACCCACTAGTGATGTGACAGCACGATGTGTGGGATTGCTCGGTAAATATGGCAAGCATCAGTTAGAGGTATGGCGTGGTATTGGTTTCTTGCTGCGTGAGCAAGAATCTAATGGTTCCTGGTTTGGCCGCTGGGGAACCAATTATATTTATGGTACTTGGTCTGTATTGGAAGCTTTTCGCTTGGCTAAATTTGATATGCAGCATGCATCTGTGCGCCGAGCTGTGCAGTGGTTAGAGTCAGTGCAGCGTGTTGATGGCGGATGGGGTGAAACGAATGATTCTTATCTGGATGAAAAAATAGCGGGTCAATTCCTTGAAACCAGTACGGCTTTCCAAACTGCTTGGGCAGTATTAGGACTTATGGCAGCCGGTGAAGTCAAAAGTGAATCGGTTCGCAGGGGAATTAACTATATATTGACCCAGCAAGATCACAATCACTTATGGGACGAGCCTTGGTTTACTGCGCCTGGTTTTCCGCGAGTATTTTACTTGCGTTATTATGGGTACTCAAAGTTTTTCCCATTATGGGCGCTTGCACGTTATCGTGTGTTGATCCGAGACTAATTCAGTGAGTGTAACCGGCTTGGTGGTGGCTTTACGTGCAGAGGCACGCTGCGTAACGTCACTGCATGTTCCAATGAACAAAAAGATCGCAATTAATCCGCATACGGTGTTATGGCTTAGCGGCATGGGTGCGGAATCTGCAAAGAAAGCCGCAGAGCAGTTATACCATGCTGGGGTAACGAGATTGGCAAGTTTTGGTGTGGCCGGTGCGTTGGATAAGCAGCTCAAACCAGGCAACCTCGTACTCCCGGATGCCGTGTACGGTGAAAATTTATTACCAGTCGCATTGGATTGGCGCAATCATTTACAACATCGGTTATCCAGCAACATGGTGGTCGCTAATGGTGTGTTGGCAAATAGCGCTGAACCGCTTACTACAATGCAATCCAAACTGAAGCTTGCGGAAATAACCGGCGCTTGTGCTGTGGATATGGAAAGCAGCGCGGTAGCAACAATTGCAGCGGAAGTTGCGATTCCTTTCATTGCAGTCCGTGCCATCGTTGATCCCGTCGAATTTTCGCCGCCTGACGCATTGTTGAGTGCTGTTGAACCGGATGGTAGTGCCAACCTGCTCCGTATCCTCGCGCTAATCCTTAACCGATCGATTCCAATCGGAACGCTGCTTCAAATGGGACTGGGTATGCGCACAGCCTGTAAGACCTTATCTCATGTGATACAAGCTGCTGGTCCTGATTTGGCAAGCTAAGGTACAATTCTTACCCTATAATCATCTTCAATTGCCGTCCATGAAAAATTCGCAGTATTCCATTTGAATTTCAAAATAGCATTAACTAGCGATCGCTAGTCATAGCAGTATTCGTGCTTTTTAATTCGACAAGGTACTCATTCACAACACAGATCACAGAGAGACATCATCATGATCAAAATCCAAGATTACTTCTCAGAAGCGCAATGGCAAAAGTTCCTGAAGGCCGCGGTTGAGCATGAGACGCCTTTTCTACTCGTAGATTTATCGCTGATTAAGCAAAAATTTGAAGAAATGGTGATGTACTTTCCCAATGCAAAGATTCACTATGCCATGAAAGCTAATCCTGGGGTTCCCGTGATTAATTTACTGCGCGATTTGGGATCCAATTTTGACTGTGCGTCCATATTTGAACTAGATCGGGTATTTGATAGCGGGGTTACACCGGATCGCGTTTCTTATGGCAACACCATCAAAAAGGCAGCTCATATCAAGTACGCTTACGACAAAGGTGTGCGTCTTTATGCCACCGACTCAAAGGCTGATATTCAGAAGATCGCTGAGAATGCGCCGGGTTCACGGGTTTTTGTTCGTATTTTGGTCGAAGGCGGAGATACCGCTGAGTGGCCGCTGTCACGTAAATTTGGTTGTCATCCTGATATGGCGATTGATTTGTTAGTGAATGCCAAGAAACTCGGTCTGGAACCCTATGGCATTTCTTTTCATGTCGGTAGTCAACAGAAAGATATTGCTGTATGGGATGACGCACTATCAAAAGTCAAGTATATGTTTGATTGGATGAAATATGAGGAAGATATTATTCTGAAGATGATCAATATGGGGGGAGGGTTTCCTGCAAACTATATTTCCGAGGTTAATCCATTCAAAGTGTATGCTGAAGAAATTATTCGATACCTTAAAGATGACCATGGCGACGATATCCCCGAGATTATTCTTGAACCCGGCAGATCATTAGTGGCAGGTTCGGGGGTTATAGTCTCCGAAGTGGTATTGATCTCTCGGAAATCCCGTACCGATCTGACACGCTGGGTCTATTCCGATGTCGGTTTGTTTCAAGGTTTGATTGAAACTTTAGGTGAAGCAATCAAATACCCAGTTTACACACCGAAAATGGAACGCAACAATGATGAAGGGACCGTGATATTAGCAGGCCCCACGTGTGACTCGACCGATATCATGTACGAGCAATCAGGTTACAAACTACCACAAAGTCTAGCCATAGGGGACAAACTTTACTGGTTGACGACGGGGGCTTACACCAACTCATATTCCTCGGTTGAATTTAACGGTTTTCCACCGCTTAAAACCATTTATATTGCTTAATCTCTGCGGGTTTAACAGGCCGTTGAAAAACTATCTGCGTTGCCGCTGCGGTGTTAAAAACAGACTCAGAATTACTCATTTATTAGGCATAAACTGCGCTCAAAAGAACGGTCATTCAATGGTTTCTTCAATCCAAACCAGCTTCCTCAGCCATAGGGATATTTGTCCCGAAAAATAGCCTAGTATCATGATTTCTTGGAGTAGAATCGGGATATTTGATTTCTATCTATTTTACAAATCCTCTGATACAGTTGTGGGAAACTAGAAAATCGGCTGCCATCAGAGTCAACATCCAAGTGCCTGTCATATCAATCGTTCTGGTAATTCTTCCATTTCTAATACTGAACCCGACTGGGAAAACTGTTTCCGACCTGAATAACTGAGTGCGTTTTAACCAATAAGAGAAAAAATCATGACTACAAAAAACATTTTCATTATCGATTCACGTGTTGCGGATTATCAGAACCTGATGACCGGTTTGCCATCGGGCAGCCAAGCTTTCGTACTCAATCCCGACCAGGATGGTATTGCGCAAATGCAAGCGATTCTGGCAAATTATATAGCAATAGCCAACAGCCAACAGCCAACAGCCAACTGGATTCCATCCAGATCGTTTCGCATGGCGCGCAAGGCACGCTCTATCTCGGCAATACCCTGCTCAATTCGAAAAACATCGACAACTACCGCAGCCAGCTCGGCGATATTGGCAGCAGCTTGACGGTAGCGGGTGATTTATTGCTCTACGGCTGTAATGTTGCGCAAGGCGATCAAGGCCGTCATTTCATCGATCGTTTGGCGCAATTCACGGATGCAGACGTGGCGGCTTCGGATGATCTGACAGGTTCTACATCGCTTGGTGGTAATTGGCAACTGGAGACTCAGGTTGGACAAATTGAACCACTGACTTTATCGCTTGTTGCTTATGACAATTCTTATGAGCACTTGTTGGTTGATGACTACGCTGCTTCAACATCTACGACCGGTATAGTCTCGGTAGGAGTCTCGAAGTCGGGCAATATCGAAACGGCGGGTGATGCTGATTGGTTCAAGGTCACGCTAACAGCCGGGCAGACCTACCAGTTCGATGTTAAGGGTTTCGATACCGGGGACGGGACATTGTTAGATCCGGTTATGCGATTTAGAGGCGGGACGGGTGTAAGCTTGGCGTTCGATGATAATTCTGGTACATCTCTCACGTTGCCGCTAACCTACAATTCCCAAATTGTCTATGCAGTCAACACGAGCGGGGAATATTACGTTTCGGCAGGGTCGTCTAGTGCCACTGCAACGGGTTCGTACCAAGTCGCCGTAACAAACGTAACACCTTCTGCATCATCGAGATTTGATTTTCCGCTTGGCCCCTTGGATGCCTCGGGTAGAAGACATGTACCGACTGTTGCAAATGATGGTGACGGATATTTGCTTGGAGTTGGCCTGCTTGAAAATGATGGGGACCGCTATTTCTCTGGTGATTTTGGTGACTACGAAAATCCCACTACTACCAGTAACTTAGATTTCCACCTGGGGGAAGATTGGAATCGGGAGGATGGTGCAGATTTTGGAAAGGATGTTTTTTCGATTGGGGATGGCGAGGTCGTATTTGCGGGATGGGGAGGAAGTACTTGGGCAACGTGGCTAAATGTTGTCATCGTCAAACATCAACTTCCAAACGGTGACTATGTAACATCAATGTATGGTCATCTCGACTCTACGCTTTCTGTTGTTGAAGGAGCTACCGTTAGCCGTGGAACAAAGCTAGGTACAATCGGCGATTATGGTACTGCGGGGAGTTTGGGCGATCATCTGCATTTTGAGATCAGAGCGGGAACAAATCCTGATGCGTCAATTCCAGGGGCTGGTTACAGCGAATCTCCGCGACCACCAAGCGGATGGTGGTTGGATCCGACCGACTTTATCAATTCATATCGCGCAATTAATACGGGAACAGGTCAGAATATTACTGGAACAACCGGTAGTGATATCCTCACAGGAGGAGATGGTAACGATACAATTGATGGGAAAGGTGGAAGCGATACGATTAATGGCGGTGGTGGAACAGACACGGCTATTTTCTTTAGTAATCGCGCAAATTTCACGATCGACAGTCTAAGTGGAGTGACCCGGGTTTATGGCAATTCGTATGCAGGTAGCTATTATGCTTTTGGTGAGGTATTTTTAACTAATGTTGAGAATCTTCAATTTGCAGACATCACCATTCCAGTTGCATCCAGTAATAATGCGCTGATTATTGGTACGACTGGCTCGCAAACACTGACTGGTACTGGTATCAATGAAACGATCGATGGTCGGGGTGGAAGCGATACGATTAATGGCGGTGGTGGAACAGACACGGCTATTTTCTTTAGTAATCGTGCAAATTTCACGATCGACAGTCTGAGCGGAGTGACCCGGGTTTATGGCCATTCGTCTGCAGGTAGCTATGGTTGGGGTGAGGTATTTTTAACCGATGTTGAGAATCTTCAATTTACAGACGAATTAATCAATATCGGAATAACAGGAACTCCCACAACCATTCTGGGTACTGTTAACAATGACATCCTAATTGGTTCCAGTGCTGATGATCGGATTGATGCTTTGGCAGGCAATGACACGATCGATGGTGCAGCTGGAGCAGATACTATGATTGGTGGACCTGGTAATGATAATTATATGGTTGACAACGGGAGTGATATTATTACTGAATATCTCAACGAAGGTACTGATCAGGTTAATAGTAAAGTGACTTATACGTTACTCGTTAATTTGGAGAATCTTACTCTTACTGGAACAGCAGTAATCAATGGAACAGGCAACGATCTGAATAACGTGATTACTGGCAATAGCGCTGCCAATCAGCTCAATGGACAGGCCGGCAACGATACACTCAATGGTGGTGGCGGTAATGACACGCTGACAGGTTGGTCTGGTGCCGATACCATGATTGGCGGGGCGGGGAATGATACTTATCTTGTCGAGAATGTGGGGGATGTGGTTACTGAGGCGCTCAACCAGGGCGTAGATACCGTTAGCAGTCGGTTGACGTATACATTGCCAGCCAATGTCGAAAATCTTACATTGACGGGTACCTCGGTGGTCAATGGCACAGGTAATGGTTTAGCCAATATCATCACTGGCAATGCCGTAACTAATATTCTTAATGGCGCAGCAGGCAATGATCGACTGCTTGGAAAAGGTGGCAAAGATACATTGACCGGTGGCACAGGCACGGATAAGTTTGTTTTTGATACGGCACTAGGCACAGGCAATATCGATACCATCACCGATTTTGTTTCCGGCACTGACAAGATTCTTCTTGACGACGATATCTTCACCGCATTGGGCATTACGGGAACCGCCACTGGTGTCGCGTTAACAACGGGCAAGTTTCATGCTGGGGCATCCGCGCTGGATACACTGGATCGGATCGTCTACAACTCGTCAACGGGCGCGCTCTACTACGATGCCAATGGCTCGGTCAGTGGGCAAAATGTGCAGATTGCGCTGATTGGAACGAGTACGCATCCGACGCTTGCTGCATCGGATTTCTTGATTGTCGCTTGATGATGAATTACTGAAGGAGTGATTCGTCACTGTGGGTTCAATTCCCCGTCCCTTGGGGCGAAAACTGATTGAAAGCCAGCAGATTGAAGAGCACTTTTATTACCTCGCTGCTTGCGGCGAGGTACTTTATTACGTAAAAGAACAATTATCGATACCACCGGTTTGACAATGGCTTAAAGAATAAAAACTTAATGAAAGCCTCTCTCATTTGAGCGAGTTGAATAAAGTGGGGCTTCCTCAAAGGATTCGATATGAAACTATTTGAAAGGTTATTTTGGTGCCGGGAGGGGGAATCGAACCCCCATGATGTCACCATCGCGGGATTTTGAGTCCCGTGCGTCTACCAATTCCGCCATCCCGGCAAAAAAACTTACCTAACTTTTTGCTGCTTCTCATAAATTAGGCAAGGCGCAATTATCACTGAAAAGCGCTAGCACATCAAGCTGCATGGGCGAAAATTCATTTCCTCGGTATAATAACGTGCATGAAAACTGAGGATTTTGATTTTGATTTGCCCAAAGAGCTGATCGCGCAATTTCCCGCCAAAGAAAGAACCAGCAGCCGTTTGCTCTATCTGAATAATTTCGAAGAATGGCGAGATACACGGTTTGTTGATTTGCCGAGTTACCTCAAACCAGGCGATGCGATGGTTTTTAACGATACCCAGGTGCTAAAAGCACGGTTATTCGGAAAAAAAGAAAGCGGCGGCCAAGTGGAGGTGATGATCGAACGAATTCTCGATCATCATCACGTGTTGGCATCGATTCGCGCCAGCCATGCGCCCAAGGTAAATTCCAAGCTCATTTTAAAAGATGTGATTCCAGTAACCGTGGTGGATCGTAGTGGTGAGTTTTATCGTTTGTATTTTGATGATACGCGTTCCGTCGATGATTGGCTGGATTGTTATGGACAACTGCCTTTGCCGCCTTATATTACCCGTGAGTCTACGGAATTTGACGAATCACGCTATCAAACGGTATATGCCAGAAACCCAGGTGCGGTTGCTGCGCCTACCGCTGGACTACATTTCGATGCGGATATTATGACTCGGTTGCGTAATCTGGGTGTCAGCATTGCTTATCTGACTTTACATGTAGGAGCGGGAACTTATCAACCGGTCCGCGTTAACCAAATTGAAGATCATGTCATGCATCGTGAAATGTTTCATATTCCGCAAGCAACGGTTGATGTTATTCAACAAACACAGGAAAATGGCGGGCGCATCTTAGCGGTAGGGACGACTTCATTACGTGCATTAGAAGCCTGTGCCATGCAACATGATGGCGGGCTAGTTGCGGGTCATGGAGATACGAATATGTTTATTACGCCTGGTTATCGCTTCCGTATCGTCGAACGCTTACTGACCAACTTTCACTTACCACGCTCAACGTTGCTGATGTTGGTTGCTGCTTTTGCCGGAATGGATGTCATTAAACGCGGTTATCAGCATGCAATCGATCAGCGCTATCAATTTTTTAGTTACGGTGACGCGATGTTAATCGAAAGAAATCATGAAATTTGAACTACACACCACGGATCATCATGCACGTCGCGGCACGTTAACACTTGCGCACGGCACCATTGAAACCCCCGTTTTTATGCCAGTGGGCACTTACGGCGCGGTAAAAAGTATGTCACCCGAAGCGCTTCTTCAAATCCAAGCACAAATTATATTAGGCAATACGTTTCATTTGTGGCTCCGCCCGGGATTGGAAGTGATTGAAATGCACCAAGGATTGCACGATTTTATGGGTTGGCACAAACCAATATTAACGGATTCAGGTGGTTTTCAAGTTTTTAGCTTGGGAGATTTACGCAAAATCACTGAGCAAGGCGTGCACTTCAAATCACCCGTCAATGGTGACAGTTGTTTTTTATCACCGGAAGAATCGATGCGTATTCAACGCATACTGAATTCCGACATTGTCATGGTTTTTGATGAATGTACGCCATACCCAGCCGATGAAATAACTGCCCGCACTTCTATGGAGCTGAGCTTGCGTTGGGCAGAGCGCTCCAAGCAAGCGCATGGCAATAATACCAATGCACTCTTTGGCATCGTACAAGGGGGCATGTTTGAACAACTCAGGAATGAATCATCGGCCGGTCTACAGCAGATTGGTTTTGATGGGTATGCGATTGGTGGCCTATCGGTGGGTGAGCCGAAAATCGACATGCAACGCATTTTGGATCATACCGCTCCGCTGCTGCCCGTAGACAAACCACGTTATCTCATGGGGGTAGGTACCCCTGCAGATATTGTATATGCGGTTGCACAGGGTATTGATATGTTTGATTGTGTGCTGCCAACACGTAATGCACGCAATGGTTGGCTGTATACACGCCATGGCATTATTAAATTGCGCAATAGTCGATACCGGCTGGACAAATCCCCACCGGATGAACAGTGCGGTTGCTATACCTGTCAACATTTCACGTTAGCCTATCTGCACCATTTACAGCGTATCAATGAAATATTGGGTGCACACCTCAATACCGTGCACAATCTGTTTTACTACCAGCAATTGATGACAGAAATTCGTAGCGCCATCGAGAAACAGCAATTTCAGGAATTTACACAAGAATTTCTGGCTGAGCATGCAACATGCTAAAATACGCCTTTTTCATGCTTTTGGAGAGCTTTATGTTGATTAGTGATGCTTTTGCGCAAACTGCCGCACCGGCGCAATCTGATGCAAGTTTAATGAGCTTGTTGCCCATGATTGCTATTTTTGTTTTGTTCTACTTTTTGTTAATACGCCCGCAATCTAAACGTGCCAAAGAACAAAAACAAATGATAGATGCGCTGCAACGTGGCGACGAAGTCATCACCAATGGCGGCATATTGGGGTTAGTGATCAATGTGAGCGAATCGTATGTGATCGTAGAAATAGCACCCGCTATTGAAGTAACCGTACTCAAATCTTCGATACAAACTTTACTACCTAAAGGTTCATTGAAAAGCATTGATCCTAAAGGAAAGTCATCAGCAAAAACTAAGGGTGGAAAATCCGTTCCAGCCGACAGCAATAATAATACAGTGTCTCAATCCAATGAAACGCCAGAAACCACAAGCTCTAACCCTATGGAAGATAACAATCAATCTACCACGCAACAATCCAACAAATAGGTTTTCTTGAACGTCGCTTTTTTCTGATTTTTTGATTCCATTCCTCCAACCACCAACACATACTGACATCCATGAATCGCTATGCACTTTGGCAATACCTCATCATTGCAGTCTCTATCGTACTTGGACTGCTATATACCTTGCCGAATTTTTATGGTGAATCGCCTGCCGTACAAATTTCACCACTGCGCGCATCCTTAAATGCTGATACTGCATTATTGAAGCAAGTTGAAGAAACACTGACGCAAGCCAATATTAAGGCAGAGGGTATTTTTCTCGAGGGCAATAGTGTCAAAGTACGCTTTACTGATACCGATACGCAAATTAAAGCCAAGGATTTATTCGAGTTGGCGTTGGGCAAAGATTATATTACTGCATTGAATTTGCTGCCAAATTCGCCACAATGGTTGACCAGCTTAGGTGCTTTGCCAATGTATTTGGGATTGGATCTACGGGGTGGCGTGCATTTCATGCTAGAAGTCGACATGCAAGGCGCTTTAGATAAGTCCCTTGAGCGCTATAGCTCGGATGCTCGAACTACTTTGCGGGGGAAAAAAATTCCCTATGCTGGTATTGAAAAACTTAACAAAAAATTAATTCTGAAATTTCGCGATGCTGAATCACGTACTCAAGCAGAAGCCGAACTAAAGTCGAGCTATCCTGATCTGGCGTTTGTACAAGAGCAAGTTGGAGAACGTTTTGATCTCGTTGCCACGATCAAGCAAGAAGCATTGCTTCGAATGCAAGATTCTGCTGTGATGCAGAATATCACCACGCTACGTAACCGTGTCAATGAACTCGGGGTAGCAGAACCGATTATTCAGAAGGCAGGGAAAGACCGCGTCATTGTGCAACTACCCGGTGTTCAAGATACTGCTAAAGCGAAAGACATTTTAGGGCGTACGGCAACGCTGGAAATTCGTATGGTGGATGATGAACGCGATTTGGATGCAGCGATGCGCGGACAAGTTCCTGTCGGACTGGAATTGTATGAAGAACGTGGCGGTAGCCCACTGCTAGTAAAAAAACAAGTATTGCTAACTGGCGAACACATAACCGATGCGCAACCGGGTTTTGATAAAGACAATCAACCTGCTGTGCACATTAATCTTGACAACGGTGGATCGCGTATTTTTAAGCAGTTGACACGTGACAATGTTGGCAAAAGAATGGCCATTCTTTTGATTGAAAAGAACCAAGCCGAAGTCATTACCGCCCCGGTCATTCGCGAGGAGATTGGCGGCGGTCGCGTGCAGATCAGTGGCCGCATGACCAATACGGAAGCGCGTGATGTGGCATTGCTGCTTCGTTCTGGCGCGCTTGCGGCGCCGATGGATATCATCGAAGAGCGTACTGTTGGCCCTAGTTTGGGGGCTGAAAACATTAGCCGTGGGTTTAATTCGACATTATATGGGTTTCTAGCAGTAGCCATTTTTGTTGCAGCCTACTATGCTGCCTTTGGTGTTATTTCGGTCATTGCGCTGGCGCTTAATTTATTACTGCTGGTTGGTTTGCTATCGATCATGCAAGCCACACTTACCCTTCCTGGCATGGCTGCACTGGCGTTAACCGTGGGTATGGCGATTGATGCCAATGTGTTGATCAACGAACGGATTCGTGATGAGTTACGCACAGGTGCATCACCGCAACAAGCCATACAAAGTGGTTATGAGCGTGCTTTGGGTACTATCTTGGATTCAAACATCACTACCTTGATCGCCGGCATCGCGCTGTTTGCTTTTGGCTCAGGCCCAGTGAAAGGCTTTGCGGTCGTGTTGTGTTTAGGTATTTTGACCTCGGTGTTTACAGCAACCTTTGTTTCACGTGGTATAGTCAATTTGATGTACGGAAATCGCAGATTAGATACCGTGCCTATTGGGAAAATATGGTTACCGAAAGGGAATGACAAAGTACCAAATGCTTTTGATGCATCTGACGGGCAACCTATCGAACCAAAGCGACGCGAATTAGCGGTTGCGAATGAACCGGAAACAACTATTGAGCAATCAGTAGACAAAGTTGTAGTTAGTAATGATACCCCCCATTCTCAAGGTGAAATTGCGGTCGAAACAGCAGCGATCAAACCAGATAGCATAGCCAGGAATACCAGCGCATCACGAAGTAAAGGCAAAAACAAACGCAAAAAATCACCGAACGTTACTTGAGCAATATGACGGCCCATCATTTATAAGGAATTCAACTATGGAAATTTTTAGATTTAATCGCGATATTCCGTTCATGCGTTGGCGTCGGGTCGGTGCTGTTATTTCGATCACGACATTTATTCTGGCTATTTTTTTCATTACAACCAAGGGGTTGAATCTAGGTATAGATTTTACTGGAGGAACAATTCTAGAAGTTAATTACCAACAAGCCGCTGACCTGGAAAAAATACGAACTGTATTAGCTGGTAAAGGTATTGCCGATGCTAGCGTGCAAAATTTCGGTACTTCAAGAGATGTTCTAATTCGTTTGCCCGTTAAACCAGAAGTATCAAGTGCACAGTTATCTGAACATGTTTTAGAAATTCTCAGGGAAGCTGATTCTTCCGTAGAAATGCGACGTGTCGAATTTGTCGGACCGCAAGTTGGTGAAGAATTATTAGAAAATGGCGCATTGGCGCTGCTATTTGTTTCAATCGGAATTGTTATTTATTTGGCAATACGGTTTGAATGGAAATTTGGTATCGCCGGCATGATGGCGAACTTACATGATGTCATTATTATTGTTGGTTTTTTTGCTTTCTTTCAATGGGAATTTTCACTTACAGTACTCGCTGCGGTACTCGCGATCCTTGGCTATTCGGTTAATGAGTCAGTAGTCATTTTCGATCGTATTCGAGAAAATTTCCGCAAATTAAGAAAAGCATCGGTAACCCAAGTGATTGATAATGCTATTACTCAAACCATGTCGCGTACGGTTATTACGCATGGCAGTACACAAATGGTGGTTATTGCCATGTTATTGTTTGGTGGCGAAGTACTTTATTATTTTTCACTCGCTTTAACCATAGGCATTTTATTTGGAATTTACTCATCGATCATGGTGGGGAGCTCTATTATTATGCTTTTGGGTGTTAAAAGAGAAGACCTAGTAATTTTAGAAAAGAAACCACTAGAAAACGATGGGGCTGTTGTTTAAATAGATATTAACCGCTAATTGTTTTGCATTTCTTAATTATCGATCTGATCATAATAGACATATAGATTTTCTTTTTTTAATTCATATTAAGGCACAAGCTTTGTTTACAGACATTGTTCACTGGATTGTCGATACCGTAGGCAGTTTAGGATACCCCGGTATTTTTTTGCTCATGCTGATTGAATCCAGTTTTATTCCTTTCCCGAGTGAAGTCATCATGATACCAGCGGGTTATCTGGCAGCAAAAGGTGAGATGAATATTGTTATCGCCATTTTATGCGGCATACTAGGAAGCTTGGCAGGTGCTTTGATTAATTATTTTCTGGCGATTCAATTAGGCCGTCAATTATTAATTCGTTATGGCAAATACGTCATGTTCGAAGAGAAGCATATGCAAAAAATGGAAAGTTTTTTTGCCCGTCATGGCCATATTTCAACTTTGACTGGCCGCTTAATCCCGGTAATACGCCAGTACATTTCTTTACCTGCTGGGTTAGCGCGAATGAATTTAACGGTTTTTTGTTTTTATACCAGTCTTGGTGCCGGAATTTGGGTCGTGATTTTAGCCTTACTAGGTTATTTTATTGGTGAAAATGAAACCCTGATCAAGGAATACTTGCATCAAATTATATTGCTCCTCATCGCAGCTTGTGTCATCGGGATTGGTTTTTACTACTTTTTCCAAAAAAACCCCCCGAGTAGAAACTAATATCCATATGATCAGCTCACTTGCTTATATGTTGAAATGATAGAAAACGATAATGAGGATGTGCTGATTGTTATAGTGTGATTTGTTTTTTTATGAAATTCAATAGAGTTATAGTATTTCATGACGAGTGCTTCGCGTAACTGAACTTTATTGTCCAATATATTTTTACCAGCATACTTTTCTTTAAGGCATGTCTTATATCGTTTTAACCGATAATCAGTTTAATCCTGAAGGATATTGGGATAATCCAATTGATAAGGTTTCATCTCCCTCAGCGATTGAATTAGCACTTTTCGATCAGAACGGCTACGATTTGACGAAATTAGAACAGTGTTTTGCACAAACCAACTTAACGCCATTTCATGCTCACCGAGATCATCGGCATGCTTTGAAAACAACATGGTTTACCCAACAAAGTAAGGTAGAGGGTGCTGTCCTCAACCATAGCTTATTATTTGAGCGTAAAGGATACCGTGGCGAAGCATTGGAGCAATTGCAGCAATGGGCACACGCCAATCCGCTGGTATATAAATTAATTAGAATGCGCCCTAAATGGGGACTGGATTTTAGTATGGATTACGTCGATCGGTCGGGTAACGTATTTGAAGTATTGCATTGGGAGTATGATGGTTTTAACTACGAAGAAGTTGAGCATCGTAAGCTACAGTTGCAAATTAAATTTGCTTCGATTGATTGGGATGATGCTGCAGTCAATATGTTGAAGTTAAAGGATCAGTGGCATTGCTTGGATTTCTTCGCGCAAAGCGACTGGAAGTGTGATTACTTTGGTATTGTTAAAGAGCGCTTCAAAATGGTTATTTGGGATTAGCAAGAAATTGACATCTTTGCTATCGCTACACATCAGTATAGATATACAACGATCGCTAGTACAACTATATAAAATTCACATTTGATATGGCTAGTTCCTTTTTGGCTTCTACTGCAAGATATTTAAAGTTTGAATGAGCCTGCATGAATTGGCAATCCTGCGTAACCTTTCCGGTCGGTGCAATAATGAACTAAGATATTGACAAGTAAAAGATAACTTGGGCAAAAGGCGCAGATGAATTTTTGAGCATTGGGGTTGGTACGATAATTGAGGCGGGATAGTGTACTGATGAAGATTGGTATCCTGATTGACTAGGAGGAGTTCCGGGGCTTATGGGGTTATACAAATTTTGGGTGGTTTTTCCGTTCCCAGTATATTGTATGTGCGCCGCCGCTTATAATGTCTGAGGACATCGGCGATCTCGCCGTCCCAGACTTCATCAGTGACACCAAAACTATCTCTGTAAGAGCTTTACGATTAGAAAGTGCGTGCTGTTCGGATTTTTTAACCATTTAACAATTGATGGAATTGTGAACTAATTGGATAATTCAATTGTCTGTGTTGTGAGTGTTGTGAGTGTTGTGAGTGTTGTGAGTGTTGTGAGTGTTGTGAGTGTTGTGAGTGTTGTGAGTGTTGTGAGTGTTGTGAGTGTTGTGAGTGTTGTGAGTGTTGTGAGTGTTGTGAGTGTTGTGAGTGTTGTGATTTGTTGATTCTTGGCATTTTTTGAGTAGATATCCTGATCTGATTGTGTCATTATGCTGAACTTTTGGCCAGATAAGATTAGGTCGAGATTTCTAAAATGTTCGAGGAACAAGGGGTATGGGTGATCGAGAAGTCGATCAGCAGTTAGTTGAAAGAGTTCAAAGCGGGGATAAACATGCATTTGATTTGCTCGTTATTAAATATCAACGTAAATTAGCTCGGTTATTGTCTCATTTTATTCGTGATGCGGCTGAGGTTGAGGATGTAACACAAGAGGCTTTTATTAAAGCTTATAGGGCGTTGCCGTCTTTTCGTGGAGATAGCGCCTTCTACACATGGTTATATCGAATTGGAATTAATACTGCCAAGAATTTTTTAGTATCACAAGGGCGTAAAGTTCCCACTATAGAGGGGATTAATAATGAGGATGCGGAAGATTTTGAAGATAATAGTTTACTAAAGGAAGTTAATACGCCTGAAAGCGAACTGATGAGTAAACAAATTGCGCAAACGGTAAGTAACTCACTGAATGCACTGCCAGAGGAATTGCGTTCGGCAATAGTATTGCGAGAAATTGATGGATTAAGTTACGAAGAAATCGCAACAATCATGAATTGTCCTGTAGGTACAGTACGTTCGCGAATTTTTCGTGCACGTGAGGCGATATCAGAGCAATTGCGTCCTCTTTTAGGAACAAGTAAAGATAGGAGGTGGTAATTTTGGAAAATGAAGTATCTGCCCTAATGGATGGGGAGCTAGAAAGTGAAAATATCTCGCGGGTAGTCGAGATGCTTAATAGAAATAGTGAATTGAAGCAGCACTGGGAAACCTACCATCTTATCAGTGATGCGCTTAGACAGTCACCTTGTCTTTCTATGAATTTGTCTGAAGTTGTAACAACCAAACTTAAAGACGAACCCATTATTTATTCTCCTAATGTATCGCAATCACAATTGTTTAAAAAGCAAAAACGCAAAATTGCTACGCTTGCATTAGCTGCATCTGTTGTGTTGGGTATTTCTACATGGCTTGGCTTGAATCAATATTCACAAGAAGCTGATAAACAGATTTTTGCTGATAAGAAGGTACAAGAAACTGGTTATAATGTTGTTCCTATAACCGTCTCTTCACAATTACAACCGATAAAAAATGGCTCTCTTGTTTTTGAGAGGAATGATTTTTTGTTTTTGCAAAATGAAGTGCAACCTATTTATACAAATTATGCAAATACTCAAAAGCAAAATACTAATATGCCGCAGGCAATTGAGTATCATAAAAACAGACTCACTGAATAATGAGCTATGATCACATAGTATCAATTTTTCACTTGTTAATATTTTATTATTGTTAATAATTAGATTAATTGAGTTTCTATTTTGGCTGTGCCTGCTTAACTTACTATCTACCATTAAATTACCAGTACTCGTAAGAAAATCATTTTATTTTCTCTGATGTTTTATATTGTTATCCCGTTGATTGTTATCCCGTTGATTGTTATCCCGTTGCAATTTCATTAAATTATTTTCGTTACAATTCCGAAGAATATTATAAATATAAGAAAGGACAGGCATTTTATGATTATTGAAATTTTGACTGTAAAAATAAGGTAAGCACCGTAATGTTAAAATATCTGTTATTTTTTCTGTTTTTGGGGTCCAGCACGGTTGGTGCACAGCTTAATGAGTTGCCTAATTTTACAGGTTTAGTGGAAAAATATGGTGCTGCAGTGGTAAATATTAGTGCAGCTCAAAACACTAATGACATAAACCAGCAAATGCTTCCTGAAATACCTGGGATACCTGAGGATTCTCCGTTTTATGAATTCTTTAAACGTCATATGCAACCCTTTTCTGCACCCAGGAAATCTGAACCTAGGTCTTTAGGTTCTGGATTTATCATAAGCTCAGACGGCTATATTTTGACAAATGCACATGTTGTAGAAACAGCGGATGAGGTTACTGTCAAGTTGAATGATAAACGTGAATTTGTTGCTGAAATAATTGGCACTGATAGAAAAACAGATATTGCGTTAATCAAAATTGCCGCAAACGATTTGCCAAAAGTGATGCAAGGCAATCCTGATAACCTTAAAGTAGGAGAATGGGTGATTGCAATTGGTTCACCTTTTGGTTTTGAACATAGCGTGACTGCTGGTATTGTTAGTGCAAAAGGGCGTTCACTTGCACAGGAGAATTATGTGCCTTTTATACAAACCGACGTTGCAATTAATCCTGGAAATTCTGGTGGGCCTTTGTTTAATATGAAAGGTGAAGTTGTGGGAATTAATTCTCAGATTTACAGCAGAACAGGCGGTTTTATGGGCTTGTCTTTTGCTATACCCATTAATGTTGCAACTGAAATTGCTGATCAGTTAAAAACAAGTGGTAAAATCAACCGTGGTAGAATTGGTGTTATGATTCAGGAAGTTACAAAAGATCTGGCTGAATCTTTTGGTTTGACCAATAACAATGGTGCATTGGTCGTGTCGGTTGAAAAAAATAGCCCAGCAGATCGGGCTGGTATCAAAGCTCGAGACATTATTTTGAAATTTGATGATAAAGATATTGCGATTTCAGCTGACTTGCCCCGCATAGTTGGTAATACTAAACCAAATTCAAAAGTATCAATGCAAATTTGGCGGGATGGCTTGATAAAAACTATTAAAGTCGAAGTGGGTGAAACACCTAACGATGATGTAACTGAAAATCGTAAATCAAAGCAGAAAAGTAAAAAAGAACCTATAACCAATCGTCTTGGATTGGCATTAAGTGAATTAACATCACAACAGAAAAAACAATTGGATGCTACGAATGGCTTGTTAGTGGAAAATATTCAACCGGGTATTGCAAGCCGTTCAGGAATTCGGGTTGGTGATGTAATCCTTGGATTTAATAGTAAAGATGTGAAAAGCGTTGAGCATTTCAATGAAATGTTAAATCAAGTGCCGGGTGGTAAGAACATAGCGCTGTTAGTTAAAAGAGGCGATGTGATCAATTTCATCACGATGAAATTAAATGACGACCTTAAAAAATAACGATATAGCATCAGTGAATGGAACGATCTGAAAAATTCATCGTATACGTTCGTGAGGATTGTCATCTGTGTCAACAAATGATACTTGCCTTAAATAATTTATCTAGGCAAGTATCATTTAATTTTCAAGTGATAGATGTTGACTCAGATCCTGAGTTGGCAGCTATGTATGGAGAAAAAGTCCCCGCATTAGTATCTCCAACACGTCAGATGATTTGTTATCATTTTTTTGATTCTTCCGCTTTAGGTGATTATCTTAGCAAAATTCGCTAGAATGCTGCTTTCTTATTAATTTCATTTGGTTTGAGCAGTCTTATTTCCCAACGCAAGATTGACGACGGCTATTTTGAATCTATTTCCATACTCAGTATTTATTCCTTGTATACAATGGGCTAATGCAACATATTCGTAATTTCTCTATTATTGCTCACATTGATCACGGCAAATCGACGCTTGCTGATCGTATTATTCACCTATGCGGGGGATTATCGGATCGAGAAATGGAAGAACAAGTTCTCGATTCTATGGATCTTGAAAGAGAGCGGGGAATTACGATTAAGGCGCAAACTGCCGCACTACGCTATAAAGCTAGAAATGGACAAACTTATTTATTGAATCTGATAGATACGCCAGGCCATGTCGATTTTTCTTATGAAGTTTCTCGCTCACTAGCCGCATGTGAAGGTGCCTTGTTAGTAGTCGATGCATCGCAAGGAGTGGAAGCTCAAACAGTTGCTAATTGCTATACTGCGATTGAGCAAGGTGTCGAAGTTATTCCCGTACTCAATAAAATTGATTTGCCCGCAGCTGATCCTGAGCGAGTTATTCAAAATATTGAAGAAGTTATTGGTATTGACGCTCAAGATGCTGTCAGAATCAGTGCTAAAACAGGTGAAAATGTTATAGAAGTTCTCGAAACTTTGATCGTCAAAATTCCTCAACCAAAGGGAGATCCAGACGCACCACTCAAGGCGCTTATCATTGACTCTTGGTTTGATAACTATGTTGGGGTTGTCATTTTGGTAAGAGTGATGGATGGCATGGTAAAACCAGGTGATAAAATACTACTGATGGCAAGTCAAACAGCGTATTTGTGTGAACAAGTCGGTGTTTTTATGCCGAAGTCTGTTTATCGAGATTCGTTAAGTGCGGGAGAAGTAGGCTTCATTATTTCCGGTATCAAAGAGCTACATGCTGCCAAAGTCGGTGATACTGTTACTTTGTTGAATCGTCCCGCTACAGAGCCTTTACAAGGTTTTAAGGAGATTAAACCACAGGTATTTGCTGGATTATATCCGATTGAATCTAACCAATATGATGCATTGCGCTCAGCATTAGAGAAACTAAAGCTCAATGATTCTTCCTTACATTTTGAACCAGAGGTCTCGCAAGCTTTGGGTTTTGGTTTTCGCTGTGGATTTCTTGGGCTGTTGCATATGGATATTGTACAGGAGCGTCTGGAAAGAGAATACGACATGGATTTAATTACTACTGCACCCACGGTGGTTTACCAATTACTGTTACGCGATGGAACCTTAATCGAGATTGAAAATCCTTCTAAAATTCCCGATCTTTCGAAGATTGCTGAGATTCGCGAACCAATTATTACTTCAACCATACTTGTTCCTGAAGAGTATGTGGGCGTAGTAATTACTTTGTGTGTCAATAAACGCGGTAATCAAATAAATATGCAATATATGGGCAAACAAGTCATGTTGACGTATGAAATGCCTTTAAACGAAGTAGTAATGGATTTTTTTGATCGATTGAAGTCCGTTAGTCGAGGATATGCTTCATTAGACTATGAGTTTAAGGAATTTCGAGTTTCTGATTTGGTGAAACTCGATATATTGATTAATGGTGATAAGGTCGATGCATTATCGCTCATTATCCATAGAAACAGCAGTCAATATAGAGGGCGAGAATTGGTAAAAAAAATGCGTGAATTAATCCCGAGGCAGATGTTTGATATTGCCGTACAAGCTGCGGTTGGTGCGCATATCATAGCGCGAGAGACTGTTAAAGCGTTGCGTAAGAATGTGTTGGCAAAATGTTACGGTGGCGACATAACACGTAAACGAAAATTGCTAGAAAAACAAAAAGCAGGTAAAAAAAGAATGAAGCAAGTGGGTAATGTGGAGGTTCCGCAAGAGGCATTTTTAGCAATATTGCAGGTTGATAATAAATAATGACAATAGGTTATAGCTGAAAAAATTTTATGCAACTTTGCATTTCATTTAACACACATTATCCAATGGCAATGATTAGATTGCATTTGGGTTTTTTACAGGGAGCATAATGAACTTTCCTTTAATTCTGTTTGTTTTGCTGCTGCTGACCGGCGCTATTTGGTTACTGGATATTTTCTTATTAAAAAAGCAGCGAGCGTCTGACCAAAGCGAACCTTGGTGGGTAGAATATCCAAAAAGTTTTTTCCCGATTATTCTGATCGTATTTACACTGAGGTCTTTTGTGATTGAGCCTTTCAAAATTCCTTCAGGGTCAATGATTCCAACTTTACTGGTTGGTGATTTTATTTTGGTGAATAAATATACATATGGTCTTCGTCTTCCTGTGATCAATCAGAAAGTATGGGATATCAATGAGCCAAAACGGGGGGATGTTTTAGTTTTTCGGTATCCAGAAGATCCCTCGATTGATTATATTAAAAGAGTTGTCGGTATTCCTGGTGATGTAATTACATATCACAATAAGCGACTGACAATTAATGGAGAGGCGATTAAGACGGAATACGAAGAGGATTACAAATATATCGAATCGGGTTTTGGCTATATCTATTCGGATCGTTTCTCGGAGCATTTGGGTAATGAAAAGCATTCTGTTTTGATCAATCAAGATGCTAATGGAGTGCAGTATTCAAATATCCGACAATACCCTTTTCGTGAAAATTGCAAATACTATCGGACAGGATTTACTTGCGAAGTTCCTGCAGGAAATTATTTTACTCTGGGTGACAATCGCGACAGCAGTAGTGATAGTCGGTATTGGGGGTTTGTTCCAGAAGAAAATATTGTAGGTAAGGCTTTTATGATTTGGTGGAACTTTAATGATTTAAGTCGTATTGGTCTATCTATTCAATAGGGTTTTTCTGTGGAGGAGATATGTATTATTTTACGGCAATACAGCAGCAAAAAGGCTTTAGTCTATCTAGTCTATTAGTTATTTCATTTTTTCTAATTATTTTAGCACTGTTAGGTATGAAGTTAGTGCCTGTTTATCTAGAATACTCTTCTATTCAGAAAAACTTGGCGGCAACGGTAAAAGAATCAGGTACACAAGATTCCGATTTTAATCAAATTAGATTGGCTTTTGCTAAACGTATTCAGATTGATAATATTAAATCCATTACTGTGCAAGATATAAAAATTAGCAAAGTAAATGGACGGACTGTTCTAAGTGCTCAGTATTCTAAAAAAATACCTTTGGTTTCTAATATATCTTTGAACATTGATTTTGAAGCTACCAGTGAGTGACGAACTGATCAATCCCGTTTCGCCCTTAGTATTTTGCTATCATGCAGGGTAATTCCCGTTTGCACTCGTTGCATGCATTCTGTGGGCGACTTGGGTATTCTTTTAAGCGATCTGAGTTACTTATCCAAGCAATTACACACCGAAGCCATAGTGCTTCGCATAATGAGCGCCTAGAGTTTCTTGGGGATGCGATTTTGAATTGTATTGTTGCGAATATGCTCTACCAATTCTTCCCACAATTACCCGAAGGACATTTATCACGGATTCGTGCGAGTTTTGTTAATCAACAAGCACTCTGTGAATTGGCATTAAAGTTACAAATGAATGATGTGATCAAATTGGGTGAAGGAGAAATTAAAAGTGGCGGATACATGCGACCTTCCATTCTCGCGGATGCTTTTGAAGCGATTGTTGGGGGGATTTTCTTGGACAGTGATTTCGCTCAAGCGGAGGCCGTTGTGGTTGCACTATACCAGCCCTTGATGAATACGGTGGATATAGGTGTTCAAAAGAAAGATCCCAAAACTTTGTTACAAGAGTTTCTACAAAGCAGGAAAACGACTCCTCCAGAATATATAGTTGTTACTACGACGGGCGAGGCGCATAAACAAAAATTTAAAGTGGAGTGTAACGTGCCTAAATTCAGCTTACGAACCTTTGGTGAGGGTACTAGTAGACGAAGCGCAGAGCAGGAAGCAGCAAAAATTGCCTATGAAAACTTATCTAGATTACAAAATCGATAAAACATGAGAAACAGTTGTGAACGCATATAGTTATATGTCAGAGCTATTATAGTATGTCGGCGATGGATAATTTTCGCACCGGGCATATTGCCATTGTCGGACGCCCAAATGTCGGCAAATCGACTTTGCTAAATCAATTGTTGCAGCAAAAAATCAGCATTACTTCTAAAAAAGCGCAAACCACTCGTTTCCAAATTAACGGAATTTTGACTGAATCGGATGCACAATACATTTTTATTGATACCCCTGGTTTTCAAACACAGTTTGTCAGTCGCCTGAATTCAGCGATGAATCGTGTGGTAAGGCAATCAATGCATGGTGTGGATGTAGTATTGTTTGTTATTGAAGTGATGCTATTTGGCGAACGTGATATCGCTGCGCTACACGAGCTATCTAAAGATACTCCTGTCATTCTAGTGATGAATAAAATAGACCTGATTGCTGATAAGAATCTTCTATTGCCATTCACACAACGGATGTCGGGTGAGTTTGATTTTGCTGCGATTGTGCCGGTTAGTGCATCACAGAAAATACAGCTTACTGAGCTTATTAGCACCATCTATAGTTATTTACCGATTTCGCAACCGCTGTATAACAGCGATGAAATTACTAATCGTAGTCAATATTTTATTGCTGGCGAATTTATTCGTGAAAAAATGTTTCGTTTAACTGGCGACGAACTACCTTATTCAACAGCAGTCGTGATTGATCAATTTAAAGATCAAGAAAAATTGATTCGGATACACGCCACAATTTTTGTTGGAAAAGGCAATCAAAAAGCGATTATCATTGGAAAGAATGGCGAGAAGCTTAAACAAATTGCGATGAAAGCACGCCAAGATATGGAGTTACTATTCGGAAAAAAAGTATTCTTACAAGTTTGGGTTAAAGTTAAAAGAGATTGGGTCAATAATGAGGCGGTTTTAAAGAGCTTGGGATATGAATCATAGTGTGCAACAGGTAGAAATTCATTCTGATGCTTTAAGGTTTAAGGAAAACTAAAAGAATGATTGAATTGGGTGTCAATATAGATCATGTTGCAACATTGCGGCAGGCACGCAAAACAACCTACCCTGATCCAATCGAAGCCGCTTTGATCGCAGAAGCAGCGGGAGCCGATGCGATTACCTTGCATTTGCGGGAAGACAGGCGTCATATCCAAGATCAAGATGTTGCAATTTTACGTGAACGTTTGACGACTCGAATGAATCTCGAAAGCGCTGTGACTGACGAGATGATTGCCATTGCACTCAAAATAAAACCGCATGATATTTGTTTGGTACCCGAAAGACGCGAAGAATTGACCACGGAAGGTGGTTTGGATGTGATTAAATATTTTGATCAAATCAAGCGGGTATGCCATCGACTCGCTGATGCCAATATTCGTGTTTCGCTATTCATTAATGCGAATGAATATCAAATTGATGCAGCTGCACGTGCAGGCGCTCCCGTTATTGAAATTCATACAGGCAGTTATGCAGACGCAACGACATCGGAATTGCAAAAAACTTATTTCACCGAAATTGAAAGGGCTGTCAAACAAGGTATCAGCCTTGGTTTGAAGGTGAATGCTGGGCATGGTTTGCACTATAGTAATGTACAATCGATCGCAGCTATTGCGGCTATTTCTGAGCTCAATATTGGTCACGCGATCGTGGCTCGATCTATTTTCGTGGGCTTTGAACAAGCAGTAAAAGAAATGAAACAATTGATGCTTAAAGCACGGCAATGATCTATGGTATAGGCACCGATATTGTAGAGTCTTACCGAATCGAGCAATCATTGAATCGCTATGGCGATCGTTTTGCGCGACGTATTTTGGCGGATAGTGAATGGTCGGAATACCATGCTAGCAACAAACGTGTTTCTTTTCTTGCTAGCCGCTTTGCTGCAAAAGAAGCGTTGTCAAAAGCAATGGGCACGGGATTGCGTCATCCAGTCAGCTTAAATTACATAATCATCACACACGATGAATTGGGAAAACCCTTTTTCAAATTTCATCCCGAACTTAATCAGTTGATCAACGATAAGGGCATTACGCAACATCATCTCTCGATCAGCGATGAGATCAATGTGGTTTGCGCGTTTGTCGTGTTGGAAAAATAATCGTGCCATTATCACTCGAATTGGGTCCGGTAATGATCGATATTGCTGGCATAGAATTGACGCAAATTGATATTGATAGGCTTTCACATCCACTGGTTGGGGGAGTGATTCTTTTCACACGAAACTATTCGAATATCGAGCAATTATCACAATTAACCCAGCACATCCATGCGCTCAGAACACCGTCGCTATTAATTGCAGTTGATCATGAAGGTGGGCGTGTGCAACGTTTTATACAGGGGTTTACCAAATTACCTGCGATGCGAGAATTAGGTCTGATTTGGAACCACCAGCCTGAACTCGCACGTCATTTAGCCTTTCAAGTTGGCTATGTTTTGGCAGCAGAACTCAATGCTTGCGGAATCGATTTTAGTTTTACACCCGTTCTGGATATTGATCATGGTACGAGTAGCGTGATTGGCGATCGCGCTTTTCATGATGATCCGGATGTTGTTACAAATTTGGCGCAGTGCATCACGCAAGGCCTCAAAAAAGGTGGCATGCTTGCAGTTGCAAAACATTTTCCCGGTCACGGTTATATTCAGGCCGATTCACACTTGCAAGCTTGTGTAGATGATCGGTCTTTGGATGATATCGACAAGATAGACTTAGTACCATTTCGCCGAATGGTTGATTACGGAGTATCAGGAATGATGGTTGCACATGTTATTTTCCCAAAAGTCGATCAGAAGCCGGCTGGTTTTTCTACGGTTTGGCTACAACAGGTTTTACGTACTGAATTGCAATTTGGCGGTTGCATTTTTACGGATGATTTAAGTATGCGTGGAGCAGAGTTCGAATATTGCGAGACCATGCTACAGCGTGCTCAAGCCGCACTGTCTGCCGGTTGCGACATGATATTAGTGTGTAATAATGCTGACGGTGTTGATGAGGTTCTACAAGCGTTACAATGGAAAATGTCGGAAGCCAGTCGTTTGCGCTTGGCCTGTATGCATGCCAAGCGCCTTACCGATTCGATGTTAAAACTACGGGAACAGAAAGATTACATACAAGCTATTGACGAAATCGATTCCATTAAGAACAGAAATAAAGAGTTTTTATTCTAAATTAGAACGTGTTAGCAAAATTTTGTAGGATTAGGGTGAATCATGTCTGATATTTTTGATGTGGCAGTGATTGGCGCAGGGCCAGGTGGATATGTTGCGGCCATTCGATGCGCACAATTGGGTTTGAATACCGTGTGTATTGATGATTGGAAAAATTCCAAAGGAAAGCCAAGTCTTGGTGGCACTTGTTTGAATGTTGGTTGCATTCCATCTAAAGCATTACTTGATTCTTCAGAGAATTACTTTCAGCTCCAGCATAAGTTCTCGGCACACGGTATACGTTGTGAAAATGCTGTCATAGATGTTTCCACGATGATTGCACGCAAAGACAAAATAGTCGCGACCTTTACGGTAGGCATCGCATCACTGTTTAAGAAGAATAAAATCAAATCGATGCATGGCAAGGGGACATTACAAAAACAATCTAACGCCGCAGAAGCATGGACAATTGCTGTGGAGGATGCGGGTAATACACAAACGATCCAGGCTAAGTATGTCATCATAGCAACTGGTTCGATACCAAGACCATTACCGTTTTCAATGATCGATAACGATAAAATTCTTGATAATACTGGGGCTTTATCTTTAGCTGAAATACCTAAACGGTTGGGTGTCATTGGTGCAGGTGTAATCGGTCTTGAAATGGGAAGCGTGTGGCGAAGGCTTGGTTCGGAAGTGACAATTTTGGAAGCTATGCCTGAATTTATGATGGCAGCAGACGATCAAATCGCTAAAGAAGCCAAGAATATTTTTAGTAAAGAACTTGGCTTGCAGATTCATACGGGTGTTGCAATCGAATCCGTTAAAGTGACAAAAAACAAAATAACGTTACGTTACACCAATGCGGATAAGCAAAAGCAAACACTTGAGGTTGATAAGCTAATCGTTGCAATCGGTCGAATTCCCAATACAGCTGGGCTTGGTGCGGATAAAAACGGCTTAGCATTGGATGAAAGAGGATTTATTGCGGTGGATGAATACTGTCGTACTAACCTTACCCATGTCTATGCGCTTGGTGATGTGGTACGCGGACCTATGCTGGCACACAAAGCATCAGAAGAAGGTGTGGCGGTCGCAGAAATGATTGCCCATTTAGAAAAAAATCAAACTATTGAGCAATATGAATCCGTTGATTTTAATGTAATACCTTGGGTAATTTATACGTCCCCAGAGATAGCCTGGGTGGGGAAAAATGAAAAAGAACTTAAGGCGGCTGGCATCGCCTATAAAATCGGACAATTTCCTTTTATGGCCAATGGCAGAGCGCGCTCAATTGGTGATTCTTCTGGATTTGTTAAAGTCTTGGCAGATGAAAAAACAGATCGAGTGTTGGGAATTCATATGATTGGACCTCATGTTTCTGAACTCATATCAGAGGCAGTGGCCGCTATGAAATTTTCCGCCAGTAGTGAAGATATTGCGAGTATCGTTCACGCCCATCCGACTTTATCAGAAGTATTGCATGAGGCTGCGCTGGGCGTCGATAATCGGGCTTTACATATTTAGCTGGGTTTTTATCTATTTGTTTTTTGTTTACATGTTTACAATGGATAAGTTTGCAAGAGGGTGCTCATGCCGGTTACAAGAGTTTTTACTATCAAGATTAAAATCGTTGACCGAATTAGAATTTTCTTAAGTTGGTCACGCTGATGTTTTGATGCTCAGTTGCGTATGACCTGATAGTTTGCAATTAACCGGCATTCTCCATCCGGTGCAACTTCGACAATATCATCCGCTGCATTGGTGGTTTCCACGCACAGCAAACGCTGATAATCGGTATCTTCCAGATCGACCATTTCTTTGGCGATTTTTTCCCAGGGATTCCACACCACAGCAGTTTTATTACCCTGTGAGGTGATTTGAATGCGGCGATTTAACGCGCCATCGTCGATCGTTAAAATATTGCCCACACCTAGATAAATGCGATCGACCTCGGATTCGATGGTTACAGCACCCAATTGCTGCTTTTGCGCATTGCCGCCACCCGCCTTGTCGATATAATCGCAACCTTCCAGGCCAAGCACTTGTGCTTGTGCAATATTTCCGATCTTGAAATAAGTATGAAACGCTTGCGTGATGGAAAATTTCTGATTTCCGGTGTTGCGCGTGATTAGCGATAGACTCAGGGTGTCGCTGATCACGATTTCCTGTCGCAGACTAAACGAATGTGGCCAGATGGTTCGTGTTTCCGGCGTATCGTCCAAACCAAGAGTGACCTTGATGTCGCCATTCCCCATCTTCTCGGTAGCCACCACATTCCACCGGCGATTGCGTACAAAGCCATGCCCTGGTCTTCCCTTGCCTTCTGGATCAGCGCCAAACCACGGCCAACAGATCGGGGCACCACCTTTAATCGCTTTCCCGTCCTGATAATAGGCCTTACTGCTTAGAAATAGGACATCTTCCGATTCTCCGTTCGGCTGGAATGACAACACTTGCCCCGCATGGATAGAAATCAATGCTTGAGCTTTTGCACTTTTAATCTGAATCATGGGCAATCCGCCTTTACCCGCGATAATTTCCAATTGACCAGTAATCTTGTATTGGTTATTGAGTTGTTCCAGTGTCATTATTTTTCCTTACTATTATAGAAATTAAGAATGATTTTACTAAATTGATGTAATTGGGATTACCTGACTGGCTGCCAGTTTAGCACGTTCGCGTGCCTGGTTTATATCGATGCCATTGGCCAGAGCAACGCCCATCCGGCGCCGTGGGAAAGATTCTGGTTTGCCGAATAATCGCAGATCGGTTTTGGGTATATTAAGTGCCTTCACGATGCCGGAAAATGCAATGCCTTGAGCTTCTAGTTGGCCATAGATGACTGCGCTGGCTCCTGGGCTTAATAATGTGGTATCGACTGGTAAACCTAAAATGGCACGTGCATGCAATTCAAACTCGTTTTGTTTTTGACTGCACATCGTGACCATACCCGTATCATGGGGTCTAGGGCTGACCTCACTGAACCAAACCTGATCGCCTCTGACGAATAATTCGACACCGAAAACACCCAATCCACCTAGCTCTTCGGTAACTTTGCGTGCGATTTCCCGAGTGCGCTGCAATGCTAGCGCCGACATTGCCTGAGGTTGCCAACTTTCAACATAATCGCCATGAATTTGAATATGCCCGATCGGTTCGCAGAAATGGGTTTGTACCACCCCATTGCTATCTAATGCTCGTACGGTGAGTTGGGTTATTTCGTATTCAAAGTCAATCATACCTTCGACGATCACGCGCTTTTGATTAACCCGTCCACCACTGGCGGCATAATTCCAAGCTGCTTCGATTTGTCCGCTATCATTGACCCGTGATTGACCTTTACCAGAAGAAGACATTACCGGTTTGACAAAACAAGGGTAACCGATACTATTCTCAGTGGCTGTTCGTAATTCCTGTAGGCTGCTCGCAAATGCATAAGGTGAGGTGGGTAGGTTCAATGCTTCTGCAGCAAGCGTACGAATTCCTTCTCGATTCATCGTTAATTTTACAGCTCGTGCTGTTGGAATAACTGTGGCGATACCCTCTTTCTCCAATTCAACTAAGGTATCGGTTGCAATCGCTTCGATTTCCGGCACGATAATGTGCGGTAATTCCTGCTCGATTAGTTTTTTCAGTGCTTGTCCGTCAGACATGTTGATCACATGGGCACGATGGGCTACCTGGTGTCCTGGAGCGTTGGCGTAACGGTCGACTGCGATGGTTTCCACGCCCAAGCGTTGCAATGCGATGATGACTTCCTTACCTAATTCGCCGCTTCCTAATAGCATTACCTTCATTGCTGAAGGTGATAAAGGTGTTCCAATGATAGATCGTTGGTTCATCGAAAATTTTTTCCTGATAATCGTTTGTTTTCTTGTTGCTTGAGCGCCCATTGAACATGCTCACGTACCAATATGGACGAATCATCTTGCCGAGTTTGTAGCGCCTTAATTATTTCATTTGAATAAGGTGCGTTACCTAAACCAACCGCGATATTACGTAGCCACTGTGAATAACCAATGCGGCGAATAGGACTGCCAGCTAATCGAGTTTCAAATGCTTGCTGATCCCAGGCAAATAATTCTACCAATGAGACATTATCCAAGCCATTGCGTACGTGAAAATCTTTTTCTGCAGTCAGATGTGCAAACTTATTCCATGGACACACTAACTGGCAATCATCGCACCCGTAGATACGGTTACCGATCAAGGGGCGTAAAGCCTCTGGAATGCTATCTTTTAATTCAATGGTCAAATAGGAAATGCAGCGTCGCGCATCGACCCTGTAGGGAGCTACAATGGCTTGTGTTGGGCAAACATCGATACACCGGGTGCAACTACCGCAATACTGATTAGTTGTTGCTTCATCGACAGGCAACGGTAAGTCAGTATACATTTCTGCGAGGAAAAACATTGAGCCTGCCTGACGTGAAAGCAGTAAAGTGTGCTTGCCACGCCAACCTAAACCTGATTGTTGCGCCCAAGCTACTTCCATCACGGGTGCACTGTCTGAAAAAACACGGTAATGGAATGAACCGATTTGATCGGTAATTTTGTCGGCTAGTTTTTGTAATCGTGCACGCAACACCTTGTGATAATCACGTCCAAGCGCATAACGTGAAACAAAAGCTTTTTGCGCATCATTGATGATATCCCAGCTATTGTGCACATCGGGTGGAGTATAATTCATATAAACCGATATAACGCGCTGTGTTTGTGGCTCTAATTCTGTTGGACGCGTGCGTTTGGTGCCATGTTTTGCCATATAATCCATGTCACCGTGGAAGTCATTGTTTAACCATTCCTGTAGTTCAGATTCAACCTTCAACATATCGGCTTGTGCATTGGCAATACGCACATCGTGGAAACCAAGTGCTTTGGCCCAATCTTTGATACTAATAGCCAATGCGGCATAATCAATCATTTTTTTACTGAGATATTTTTTGAGGTCGTATCTTATCTGATGTTATTAAATTCCACACATTCCGATTCGAATCATCAAGACGGAGTTTATTATCTTGCTGATGAAGCTGCTATGTTGGATTTTAGCAACAGTTTTGCATCTTTCCTGCAAACGGGCTTAGTCATTACTTTGGTAGGTAATCTGGGTGCAGGCAAAACAACGCTTGTACGAGGTATTTTACACGGACTTGGTTATCAAGGGATCGTCAAGAGTCCGACCTACAATTTAGTTGAAATCTATAAATTTTCTAGGTTATACTTGTATCACTTTGATTTTTATAGATTCAATGATTGTCTTGAATGGGAAGAAGCGGGTTTTCGGGAATATTTTAATTCGACATCAATTTGTTTTGTTGAATGGCCAGAAAAAATCGGAAATCTCTTGCCCAATGCAGATTTGCAGTTTTCTATAGAAATTCTTGAAACGGGTCGTAACATAGCAATTCAAACGGGCACAGATGCTGGAAAACAGTGTTTAGAATATTGGCGAAATCAGAAAAAAACTTGAATTATTTTTTGTATGCGAGATGTTTTATCTTCGCAAAGAAGATTTTTGCGTCAGTTTTTTTGTTAATTCTATTGTTCAATCTGATAAGCATTCATCAAACAGTACTTGCAGCCGATGAAAACCTCAAATCGGTTAATGTTGGATTAACGCCAGACTATACACGCATCACTTTGGAATCCAAGCAACAAATTCAATATGAATTAAGTACACTGGAGAATCCACATCGAGTTATTTTAGATCTCAGTAACATCAAGCTTTCTAATACATTAGGCGCGCTCACGCAAAAAGTGAATGCGATCGATCCGCTGGTACAAAAGATTCGGATTGGGCAATTCAAACCTGAGATTGTGCGCTTGGTATTTGATTTAAAAGCTAATGTAGTACCCCATACTTTTGTTTTGAAGCCTCAAGGTGGTTTTTCGCATCGATTGGTGCTTGATATTTATCATCCTGATAAAGCAAGTAAGTTAAATACTAACGCTCCTTATGAGAAATTTTCCAATAGAAAAATTGATTATGAATCAGATGGCTTGGATGAACTTGTAAATGCCCTGTTGTTAAATGAACCATCAAAAAAAATAACACAAACACAAATCCAACGTCCGCAATCTAAACCTGAAAAAATGGATTCCCATGTGAATCGAGTTGGCAGTCATTCAACAACAAAACATCAAAATCGCAAAACAGTAATGGTTCCCAAAATCATTGTTGTTGCCATTGATGCTGGCCATGGAGGTAAAGATCCCGGAGCCGTTGGTTACCAAGGTACACAAGAGAAGGATGTTACCCTGGCCATTGCCCGAAAATTGAAAGAAAGAATTGATAAAGAGCCTAATATGCGAGCGGTTTTGACTCGAAGTGGCGATTATTATATTTCGCTGCCACAGCGCCGTATTAATGCACGTCGCGCAAATGCAGATTTATTTGTTTCGATTCATGCAGATGCCAATCCTAAATCGCACGCACATGGTTCATCGGTATTCACACTTTCCGAGCATGGCGCTTCATCGACGACTGCAAGTTGGTTGGCAAACAAAGAAAACAGCGTTGACAACGATTTAATGGGCGGCATCGATATCATGTCAAAATCACGCGATATCAAAGAACTATTACTGGATCTGTCTCTGAATGCAGCAATCAATGATAGTGCCAAGCTGGCCGACGAGGTATTGAAGCAACTTGGAAAAATTAACCACTTACACAAAAGAAATGTTGAACAAGCTGGTTTTGCGGTATTGAAGTCACCTGATATTCCATCAATTTTGGTCGAAACAGCGTTTCTTAGCAATCCTAAAGAAGAAGAAAAATTGCGTAGCCAGGATTATCAAAATAAAATGGCTAATGCTGTTTTCTTAGGTATTAAAGGATATTTTGCTAGTAATCCTGCAATGACTCGGGCAGAAATATCACAATAGATAACATCATAAAACTGCGGCAACTAACTTGGAAGATTGCAACAAAAATCTAAAAATACTCGCAATTTTGTGAATTTCGCTTACACTCATATGAATGCTTACTCGCTCTTCATTATCGCAATGGTATAAACTGATCAATGATCATGATCATGGTGCCAAGCGCCTAGTATTAACAGGTGACTATACACTCACCGCACTGCGCAAAGTGCTGGCAGATTTGGCCGCCGAATTGACTCAGCACCAAGTCAATCATACAGATATTGAATGGGATTTAACCAATATTCGGCAAATGGATTCCGTTGGGATTAGTCTCCTATGGCGTGTCTGGCAAGCGCAGCGACCGAAGTTCATTCAGCTGCGGCCCGAACAAGAACAAATGCTCGTGCGGCTTGAGCAATTAGCGCCCATTATCAATGGGAAAAAATCGATTGATATTTTATCGCCCATTGTTAACCTCGGTAATGCAGCCATCCAATTTTGGCAACTGAGTATAGGTCTTATCGCGCTGATTGGTCAGTTATTTTTGGATACGCTCTATTTGATCAGGCATCCCGTGAATATTCCCTGGCGAGAAATTTCCGCCAATATCTATCGCGCCGGTGCACAAGCTTTAGGAATTACTGCGCTAGTTGGGTTCTTGATTGGAGTTGTAGTTAGCTATTTAGCTTCTAAGCAATTACAGTTATTTGGTGCTGATATCTTCATCGTAAATTTGTTAGGAATTAGTATTATTCGTGAATTAGGGCCTATGCTTGCGGCTATTCTTGTTGCTGGTCGTTCGGGTTCAGCGATGACAGCTCAACTAGGAGTGATGCGCGTTACTCAAGAATTAGACGCTTTGTCTGTGATGGGAATTTCGCATAGCCAGCGTTTGATATTGCCGAAAATATTGGGATTAGGCATTGCCATGCCATTATTGGTAGCTTGGACGAGCGCGATGGCGCTAATTGGTGGCATTGTGGCTGCTGAGGTACAATTGGGATTAAGTTATCAATATTTTTTGTCGGCATTACCAGACTCAGTGCCCATTGCTAATTTATGGCTGGGATTAAGCAAGGGTGTGGTGTGTGGTATGACGATCGGATTAATTGCCTGTCATTTTGGTTTAAAAATTAAACCAAATACGGAAAGTTTGGGAATGGGCACAACCTCTTCGGTAGTAACAGCTATTACGATTGTTATCATCATCGATGCCATTTTTGCTGTCATGTTTTCGCATATTGGAATCCGCTAATCCAGTGATCAAGCCGGCTGAAGTTATTATCGAAATAAAGGGGTTACATACACGATTTGGTAAGCACTTTATTCATAAAGATGTAAACTTGACGGTTGGTCGTGGCGAAATATTGACGCTTGTAGGCGGATCGGGTAGCGGTAAAACGACACTATTACGGCAAATTCTCGGACTCGAGAAAGCTTACCTCGGTAGTGTAAAAATATTTGGTGAAATAAGAAATTCTTATGTCAACACGAGAGAAAAGACTATTCACAATCGAATGGGCGTATTGTTCCAACAAGGTGCTTTGTTCAGTTCACTCACGGTGTTTGATAATGTGGCGCTACCATTGCGGGAGCTACACATTTTCGATGAAAATACCATACGTGATCTTGTTATGATGAAATTGAGCATGGTTGCAATTGGTCCCGAGCATGCCAATAAAATGCCTGCTGCTTTATCAGGCGGTATGATTAAACGTGTTGCCCTGGCTCGCGCACTTGCATTAGATCCAGAATTGCTTTTTTTAGATGAACCAACAGCTGGGCTTGATCCCGAACTTAGTGAGAGTTTTGTTAACTTAATCCGATCATTACGTAGTGAAATGAATTTAACGATTGTTATGGTTACACATGATGTAGATACACTGATTGCGTTGTCTGATCGTGTTGCCGTATTGGCAGAGCAGCGCGTTATTGCTGTGGGCACATTGAATGAAATTAGTCATCTTGATCATCCTTTCATTGTTAATTTTTTTAAAAATATTCACCACAAAATAAATTCTTACCATTATTCGGAGCAATCGTGGAAAACCGTGCTCATGCCCTAATCGCTGGTGTTTTTGTCATTATTCTGGGTGTTGCTATCGGATTGGCTGCAATGTGGTTCAGTCGTAGTAATGTTCAACTCAATACGTATTTGATTGCTACCCATGAGTCTGTGAGCGGACTCAGTGTGCAATCTGCGGTACATTATCGTGGCGTTAATATTGGTAAAGTTGAAAATATTGAATTTGATCCCGATGATTCGCAGCAAATTCTGATTCATATTGCAATTGATGAGGATGTTATTCTTAGAAACACGGTTTATGCACAATTAGGTTATCAAGGTGTCACTGGGCTTGCCTATATTCAACTCAATGATGACGGCATCGGTGTTTCGGCTTTGCCAAGTTCTGTAATGATTCCTATGCGGCGCTCATTATTTGAAGAAGTCGCCGTTTCCGGCCAAGATCTATTAAATAATGTCAACCAATTGACCATCAAAATGCATCAATTGCTTGATGAAGATAATCGCAAAAGTATTTCCCATACATTAAAAAACGTAGAGCATGTAACTAGTAATTTCAGTACTATTACAGGACGATTGGAGCCGGTGATGCAATCATTCCATAATCTTGCCGCACAATCGGCTACGCTAATCAAGCGGTTGGATGAGTTATTGGCAGAAATGAATGTTGCGATCATAAAAGCGAATCAGAAAGAAGGCGTTTTCGATAGTTTGTCTCAAAGTGCTCAAGAATTAATTTATGCAATACCAGAGCTGCAAAATGCAAGCAATAGCATTTTTAATAGCACGCGTAATCTTGATCGTTTTTTGCATCATCTGGAAGAGCATCCACAAAGCCTGCTGTTTGGTCGTCCTTCAGCATTGCCAGGACCCGGAGAGCAAGGTTTTACGCCACCTAAAGAGAACAATCCTTGATTAAAATAGTTGCATTATCGATCATATTTTCAGGCTTACTATTCGGCTGTTCGTTGTTTTACAAGCACTCGAATTCTGTCATTCTTTATGATTTGAGTTCACAGCAATCGCAGAATCTGCTTCAGCAGCCTTTGCAACAAGCTCAATTACCCAAAAGAAATATACTCATTTCCGATGCTTCAGCACCTCCTTGGCTGGATAACACGGCCATCTATTATCGCCTTGCTTATCATAATTCTGCGCAATTTCATCGATATGCTAATAGTCGCTGGATTGCATCTCCTGCGGTGCTATTGTCTCAAAAAATGCGAGATCGAATTGCCAAAGAAATGGGTAGTCAGGTGATCAAAAATAACAATACAGCAAAAGCCGACCATATTTTGCACATCGAACTGGAAGAATTTTCTCAAATATTCGATTCCGCTCAACGAAGTCATGCATTGATTACATTGCGCGCAAGTTTGATCAAGCGTAATACACGGGATGTCATTGCGCAAAATTACTTTAGCGCTCAAACCGCTGCACCATCATCGGATGCGAGCGGTGCTGTGGCTGCATTAAGTGCTGCAAGCGATCAACTGATAAGCAAGCTCATTGCGTGGATGATTATTGAATTACCCAGTGACAGCTTACCTTGATATTGCTAAATTTATTCGCCAATGCGCTGTTTCTTGTTTCATTATGTTAGTATTTCCAATTAATCGTTTAAGGTCTTTGTTGTGCGTTTATTATTTACTTCCGTTATCTTTGTTTATGTCTTAGCCGCCTGCGGTTTAAAAGGTCCGCTTTATCTCCCCCCAGCGGATGATACGCATCAAAAATCTGCGCAACAATCGGAAAAGAAATGAGTGGTTTTGAAGCATTCGTATACCACAATGGTGAGCTATTTGTCGAAAACGTATCCTTAAAAAAGATTGCAGAAAAATTCGGTACACCTTGTTACATTTATTCGCAATCTGTGCTGACTAATGCGTATCATCAGTTTGATACCGCTTTTGAAGATCGCGATCATTTGATTTGCTATGCTGTTAAGGCAAATTCAAATCTTGCCATCCTTAATTTATTGGCTCGACTTGGTAGTGGTTTTGATATTGTATCCGGAGGAGAATTGCAGCGTGTCATTCGAGCGGGGGGGGATGCGCAGAAAACTATTTTTTCAGGTGTCGGAAAAAGTGTCAACGAAATGCGTATGGCACTCAATCTCAACATCCTTTGTTTCAATGTGGAATCCGAGGCTGAACTGATTACCCTGAATCATGTGGCGCAAAGCATGAATAAAGTTGCTCCGGTAAGCTTAAGAGTAAATCCGGATGTTGATGCAAAAACACATCCCTATATTTCGACTGGTCTCAAAGAAAACAAATTTGGTATCGCTGTCGATGAAGCGGTGCGAATCTATCGGTCCGCACATTTGTATCCGTATATTCGTTTTACGGGGATTGATTGTCACATTGGTTCGCAGTTGAGTTTAATCGAGCCATTCGTTGAGGCTTCAGAAAAAATGTTACAGTTGTTTGATGATTTAAAAAAGCAGAAATTTGACATCGAGCATATAGACTTGGGAGGTGGACTCGGTATTCGATATAGCAATGAAAAACCGCCTTCCATTAAAGAGTATATTTCAAAATTATGTAGTATCACGCGCAATATCAAGCAGCGCCTTGTAATTGAGCCTGGACGAGCATTGGTAGGGAATTCGGGGATCTTGTTGACACGCGTTGAATATCTTAAACAAACACCTGTGCGTAATTTTGCCATCGTGGACGCCGCTATGAATGATCTTATTCGGCCATCGCTTTATGATGCGTATCATGAGATTCTTCCTGTTGAGAAAAGTACAATCGAAGCAAAAAACTACGAAATAGTTGGCCCTATTTGTGAGACTGGAGATTTTCTGGGGCATGACAGAAAGTTAAGCATCATGAATGGTGATTTGTTGGCCATAATGTCAGCGGGTGCTTATGGCATGAGTATGAGTTCTAATTATAATACACGGCCACGAGCCGCGGAAATATTGGTAGTAGGCAGCCAAACGCACGTTATTCGTCAACGTGAAAGTATTGAACAAATCATTGCGGGCGAACAAATCATTGCCTATTAGCAACCATTGTGAGTGTGAATCAGCGTAGCAACCACTATAACATTGCATCATCATATAATTGGTATTCCATGAATACAAGCTTGCCTTCTACTAATGACTTCCACTATCAGGATGATATCCTGCAAGGGGTATCGCGGACTTTTGCGCTCACAATTCCGCAATTGCCCGAACCTCTGCGCCAGGTTATTGGGAATGCTTATTTGTTGTGCCGTATTACGGATACGATAGAAGATGATAACGCGCTGACTTTTGCCCAAACAAAACAACTGTCGCAGATGTTTATCGAAGTGGTACAGGGTACCATCCCTGCGGAGGAGTTTTCACAAAAATTCTATCCTCTTCTTTCCGATTACACCATACCAGCGGAACATGATTTAATAAAAAATACTCCTGCAGTCATTCGCATTACCCATAGCTTTAATCCAGTACAGCGCAAGGCTTTGGAAAGATGTATAAAAATCATGGGGCAGGGAATGGCGGATTACCAGGAATCTGAATCATTGGAAGGACTCGCAGATTTAGCGGCATTAAATCAATACTGCTATTATGTTGCCGGAGTGGTGGGAGAGATGTTAACAGAATTATTCTGCGATTATTCTGATGAAATAAATCACCATAGATCTGAACTTATGAAGCTTTCAGTGTCCTTCGGTCAGGGGCTACAAATGACGAATATTCTCAAGGATATTTGGGATGATCGTAAGCGTGGAGCTTGTTGGTTACCTCGCGACATATTTTTGCGACATGGCTTTGATCTGAATCATTTGCAGCCAGGGATTTCAGATGAAAAATTTCAGGCTGGTTTGGTTGAACTATTGGCAATCGCTAAGATGCATTTACGTAATGCTCTTACGTATACAAACTTAATTCCCCCAAAGGAAAAAGGCATTCGGCGTTTTTGCCTATGGGCAATAGGAATGGCAATTCTAACCTTAAATAAAATTAATTCGCATCGGGATTTTTCCGAAAGCAGCCAAGTTAAAATTAGCCGTCGCAGCGTTCACTCGACGATTCTAGTTACCAATGCAACTGCTAATTATAATTGGCTATTACAATGGTTGTTCAATTTGACATCACGTAATTTACCGGATATTCAAGGTCATTCGGAATAATGGTATGTGAATGATCAAAGAATTGTTTCTAACACTTATAATAAGAATGATTTAGTAACAGAGTAACTTCTTACAGATTTTATAGTAATGAGATCATTGGTCACCGGTGCTACCGGATTTCTAGGTTCTGCGGTTATGCGTTGTTTACTAACAGCAGGGCATGAAGTCCGTGTATTAGTAAGAGAAAATAGTAACCTCAAGAATATTAATAATTTTCCTGTCGAAGTATGCGAAGGAGATTTACGTAACCGCATGTCATTGGAACGTGCTTTGGCTGATTGTCAGAATTTGTTTCATGTTGCAGCCGATTATCGGTTATGGGTTCCTGATCCGCATACGATGCATGCAATTAATGTCGAGGGTACTCGATCTTTAATTACTGCGGCTTCTGATGCCGGTTTAGAGCACATTGTTTATACCAGTAGTGTTGCAACCTTAGGATTAACTGCAGATGGGACGCCTGCTAATGAAGAAACGCCCAGCAGCCTGGAGTCCGTTGTTGGAAACTATAAGCGCTCAAAATTTCTAGCCGAACAAGTAGTGAAGCAATTAACGCAAGAGCTTTCTTTACCTTTAGTCATTGTTAATCCATCAACCCCAATCGGTCCTGGCGATGTTCGCCCGACACCTACCGGTCGCCTCGTTGTTGACGCATTGACCGAACGTATGCCTGCTTATGTTAATACTGGATTAAATATTGCGCATGTCGATGATATCGCTTTCGGACATTTATTGGCGCTTCAATATGGCAAAGTAGGGGAACGTTATATCTTGGGTGGCGACAATATGACGCTGTTTCAGATATTGCAAGCTATCGATGAAATTAATGGATTGCCCCAAAAACGAATCAAAATACCTACCGATTTGATGCTTCCAATTGCTTGGTGTATGGAAAGAATTGCTACTCTGACCCATACAGAACCACGCGCAACACAGGATAGTATTCGCATGGCAAAAAAACAAATGTATTTTTCTAGCGAGAAAGCTATGCAACAACTTGGCTATCAATACCGTCCGGCCTATGATGCACTTAAAGATGCCGTGAGCTGGTTTAAAGAAAACAACTATTGTCACTGATTCTATGGCTAGAGTATTTTGCATAGACATCAATATCTTGTAAAATATTCGGTGGGTATGGAAGAATTAAATTAGGTTACAGCTATCCACCCAGATGATAGTGAGAAAATCCATCTATCTCTGGTAGAGTCTGTTAAATAGCTGCTTGCGTATTACTATTACTTGCATCGGCGTTTTGAACATGCTTTACAGCGACTCGCTAGAACTTGTATCCACGGTGCAATGCCACGATACCTGCAGATAAGTTGAAATACTCCACAAGCTCAAAACCGACACCTTCCATTAATTCTTTTAATTCTTGTTGAGAAGGATGTACCCGGATCGATTCCGCTAAATAACGATAGCTTTCAGCATCATTTGTAACTAACTTTCCCATCAATGGCAGTAGTTTAAAGGAGTAGGCATCGTATACGGGTTGTAAGGGTTTCATGACTTTAGAAAATTCCAATACGATAACAGTGCCGCCTGGTTTGATGACTCGCAGCATTTCCTTCAAGGCAACATCTTTATGTGTCATGTTCCTGAGTCCGAAAGCGACACAAACACAGTGAAAATAGTTATCTGGATAAGGTAGTTTCTCTGCATCGCATTGTGCTACAGGCGTTGGATTACCTTCGTCGATCAACCGATCACGACCGATTGAAAGCATTGAATTGTTGATATCGGTTAGCCAAACTTCCCCTGAATCCCCCACCTTTTGTAGAAATAAAGCGCTGAGATCTCCGGTTCCTCCGGCAATATCGAGTACTTTATCGCCAGGTTTGACACCGCTAACTTCAATTGCAAATCGTTTCCACAACCGATGCAGCCCGGCTGACATTAAATCATTCATTAAATTGTAACGGTCTGCCACAGAATGGAAGACTTCTGCAACCTTACCCGCTTTTTCACCTTCTGAAACCGTGTTGAAACCAAAATGTGTTGTCTTCGTCATATTTGTTTATAGTTATTCGCAAGAGGGACAGGTTGTCGATTGTGATGGTACTGCGTCTGCGGGTTCTCGGCTTGCACCCGCTTGATTCATCCGTTGCAGATAGCGTTGCCACATTTGCTCATAATCTAATCCGTAGCGATAGAGCAGATCCCAAGAATATAATCCAGTATTATGGCCATCGGTAAAGTATAGCTGTATTGCATAATTACCAACAGGTACGATTTTATGGATATTGATTAAGCTTTTACCTGTTTGTAACACCTCTTGTTCCGGGCCATGCCCGGAGACTTCTGCGGAAGGTGAGTAAACACGTAAAAATTCACAAGGGAAGTTAAAGATTTTACCGTCCGAGAATGATATATCCAGTATCCTGGATTTTTGATGTAGCTTGATTTCGGTAGGACGGGGCGTTTGGTTAGTAAGTCCAGCCATAAAATGTTTTCGCGTGTGATTAGATTATAAAATTGCAACAAACCTTACTTGAATCAGGTTGGGTAAGTAGTTTGTTAAAAAGGCAGTTTAAAACCTGGTGGTAAGCCTAGACCGCTGGTTAGCTCTGCCATTTTGGTTTGCGTAGTCGATTCCACTCGGCGGACAGCATCATTAAACGCTGCTGCAACAAGGTCCTCGAGCATCTCTTTATCATCACCTATGAGACTGTTATCAATATTCACTTTTTTTACGTCATGGCGGCATGTCATGATTACTTTGACCATGCCAGCGCCGGATTGGCCTTCTACCTCGATTGCAGCAAGTTTTTCCTGCATTTGTTTCATGTTTTCCTGAACCATTTGCGCTTGTTTCATCATATTGCCAATATTGCCACGCATTTTAAATCTCCTTTATTTTTTAATTGGTTTAATCGAAGAAATGACTAATTTCGCATCAAAATTTTCAATCAATTGCTGAACAATTGGATCTTGTTCAATATGGACAATCGATTGCGCTTGTTTTTCTTTAGCTTCGAGATTGTGTGCTTCAAGCGGTGTTATTCCTGTTAGTGTACCGATATAAAAATTGAGTGCTATGGGTTTGTTAAAATAGTTATTGAGTGCAGTTTGAATTTTATCCTGATATTTTTTTTCTAGCAGATGCTTGTGTTGTTCTGGTACGTAAGCTTCTATTTTTTCTGGTAGAGATAATTTTGCTTCACTATGCTGAGCAAGCATTTTTGACATCCCAGACAAGTTTAGTCGAGTTACTAATAGCGTCCAATTCAAATCTGAAAAAGAAGTATCGTGTTGGTTGAGAGCTGGATGCGCTATTTTTTTTTCTGCGGTTGGGAAAGATTGCCTATCAGTCACGCTTCCAGGATTCTTTACGGCATCTTTGAGTGAATTGGATTCTTCGCATTCATTTTTTGTAAGCTCATCCGAGTTAAAAGCCAGCATACGCATTAGCGTCATGGTAAAACCAGCATATTCATCCGGTGCTAAGCTTAAATCGCCGCGACCATATAATGCGATTTGATAAAATAACTGAATATCTTCTGCGCAAAAAGCTTTTGCTAGTTGTACGATTTCTGGATATTCAGGCGTATCAGGATTGAGCTTGTCCGGTATCGTTTGCGCCAATGCGATACGATGCAGAAGGGCGGCAAGATCTTGCAAAACAAAATCGAATGAAAGACATTGTGCTTCAATTTCATCAGCAATCGATAACATTCCAACGCCATCGCATTGAGTTAAGGCTTTCAGTAAGTTAATGAGATAATCTTGATTCGTGATGCCTAGCATGCTTTGTATATTATCTTCAGTGATATTTCCGTCACTATATGCAATGCCTTGGTCTAGCAAACTTAATGCATCCCGCATGCTTCCTTGTGCTGCGCGAGCGATCAGTTGCAGAGCTGGAAAAGCATAGGTTATGTTTTCTTGGGTGAGAATATATTTAAGATGATCGGCGATCTGCTGCTGTGGAATATGTTTTAAATTAAACTGTAGGCATCGTGATAAAACGGTTACAGGGATTTTTTGGGGATCGGTCGTTGCAAGTACGAACTTGACATGCACCGGTGGTTCTTCCAGTGTCTTCAGCATCGCATTGAATGCAGATTTGGAGAGCATATGTACTTCATCGATCAAGTAGATTTTAAAGCGTCCGCTGGTGGGCGCATATACTGCACTTTCGAGAAGTTCGCGCATGTTGTCGACTTGTGTATTTGAAGCGGCGTCTAGTTCTACAAGATCAATGAAACTGCCGGAATCGATCTGTGTGCAGATTGAGCAAATACCACATGGTTCCGCCGTAATGCCTGTTTCGCAGTTTAGTGATTTAGCAAGAATTCGTGCAATCGTTGTTTTTCCAACGCCGCGTGTGCCCGTCAGCAAGTAAGCATGGTGCAATCGATTTTGTTGCAGTGCATTGGACAGCGCTTTTACAATGTGCTCTTGTCCAGTAAGCTGTGAGAAGTCTTTAGGGCGCCATTTGCGCGCAAGGGCTTGAATGTGGGACACGCTTCAGTGAACGGGATTTAACAATGATCAGTATGAATAACGATTAGTAAATAAATTGGGTGGCGAGCCAGACCCCCGGCACTCGCAATAAATAGCTGTGGCTGCTTCCTTCCGGACCTGACCAGGTTTACTACCTTGCAATGCGGGGAGGCCCGCCATTGATATAAACAAAGTTTAAGAGATATCGAAGTATATCAGGTGCAGATGAATTACGACAATTGAATATCGAGAAACATCATGCTGTGTATGTATAAGTTTGCCAAGAAAATTGAAAGGAGCTTTGTTTGGAAGAGAGTCGGCATGGTACGGTTAAGTCATTGATGAATCAATCATCTCATCGACAGTTTATTAAGGCCAGCGATGCAAGTGCTTGGGTGATGTGCTTTCGGCGCATATGGTTTGATAAGCACCAACCTATGGCCGAGTCGGAACCGGATGCTTTTACACAATTTCTATTTCAAGCTGGATTGGCGCATGAAACAGCTATTCTGGAAAAAATAGCACAGCAATATCCGGTTTGTCGTGCCAAATCAGTCGATCATACGGTTGATTTGATGCGACAAGGAGTACCTGTGATTTATCAAGCCCGCTTGGTGGATGCTGAAGTCGGGCTAATAGGCTATCCGGATTTCTTGATTCGCGATGACAATGGAATCTATCAAGCGGCGGATGCTAAGCTTTCGTTGAGCGAAAATAAAAAAACGACCCAAATACAGTTGGGTATCTATCGTCGCCTGCTGAAAAATGATTTGCCCGCGATGGTTTATTTAGGGGATGGCCGTGTTGCGCAGTTAAGCGGTGATGATATCGATGTTTTAGTGGATCGATTTATTCATAGCATGCAAACCATATTAGCTGATAGCCAACCGCCTATTGTTCGGTACAGCTATAGTCGATGCGAGGTTTGTCCTTATGTGAACCGATGTTTGCCGGAGTTTATACGCAAAGAAGATCCATCGCTATTGTACGGTGTGGATGGAAATATGGCAGATCAATTGGCACAAATCAATATTTCAACGATTCCTCAATTGGCTCATAGTAATGTGGAATCAATACCTGATGTTCCACATTTAAAAAGTGAGAAAAAGAAAAATCGGATCATTTTGCAAGCACGGTCATATTTGACCGGGAAGCTATTTCAGCTCGATAAAATTGATTTGCCGGAGGGTACATGGATTCATTTCGATATTGAAGATGATCCGATGACGGGTAGTAGGAATCGTCATGTTTATCTCTGGGGTTTTCTGATTCCTTCGTATGCCAAATCGTGTTTTGATTATGTGTGGAGTGATGACGAAAGCGCAGATTATGTCGGATGGATAAGTTTCTTGCAGAAAATTGAGCTCTATCGCAATCACTATGCGCCTATCGTGATAGCGCATTATTCCAATCATGAGAAATCAACCATCCAGAAATATGCAGAACGTTATTCTATGTTCAACAATAGTACTGTATCGTGGTTATTGGGCGAGGAAAGCCCCTTATTCGATTTGCAGAGACCAATACTGAACAGCTTGGTCTTACCTTTACAAAGGTATGGATTGAAGGATATTTGTAAGCATCCCGGTCTTGTCAATTTTCAATGGGAAAATGATGAATCGGGGTCGCAATGGTCGGTGGTTCAGTTTAAGCGTTTTCAATCAGAGAAACGTTTATCGGCTAAAGGTAGCATCAAAGAAGCAATTTTGAACTATAACCGTGATGATGTGATTGCTACGAGAAGATTAGAGTTGTGGTTAAGAGAATTGTCTCTAAATAGCCCTAAATAAAAAACGGCCCCTGATAACTGATAGGGGCCGTTTGATAATTAATCAATCAATTATTCCTTAATCCTTGCCAGCAGGAGCGCCCATTCTTTCGCCTTTTTCATCTTGATACAGGCTTGGTGGTTTTGCACCAGGCTTAGGATCACCACAGGCGGTCAGGAAGAGTGCTGCTAAAATCATCGCAAATATTGAATACTTCATTCAAAATCTCCTTTTTTATTTAGAATCAAAAACTACCTACAAACTTATTAATATTTTTTTAACTTCATTGACTACAGGATATACATCAAAATACGCAATCTATCCTAATTATTTCGATCATTACACTAATTGAAACAACACTCTCGAATATACACTTTCGATTGTAAATTTATTGTAAATATTGTGATGCTTGCTAAGTCATTTTTCAAAATAATAAGGTAATGCCTGTAGCCATTGAGAAATCGGGTTAAACCGATTTCTCATTTAAGGATAGCATTAAAAAATCCTGCATGGAATTAAAAAAATACTTACTAAATTAAAATTAACTGTAGTAACTTAATTTTTCGAAATAAAAAATACACTTAAAGGATTTTTTTATTTCGAAAAAAAGAGGAAATATAGCCTTTATAAACATTTAAGTTAAGTATGTTCTCGCTATAATGTTAATCGCTGTTAACAGATGTGTTATTGACTTGAATATTCATACAGGTTATTCATGGTAATAGCCTATCTCCTAAAATAAATTTAATTTTTTTATAAGCGATTCAAGGTAAGAGTATTAATAAGTTCTTATAAAATGACTACACAACCGACACTAAAAGTGGATGACGGCTCAGGTGATAACAAGATAGAAGAAGAGTTGTCGGTTAAAGATCGTTTATTAAACTTTATTGGCAATAACCCTGATTTACCTACGCTGGGTAACTCTATTGGTAGCATCGTACAACTTTCTTCTTCAGACGATCAGTCAACCGATCAATTGGCGAATTTAATACTTGCGGATGTGGCGTTGACGCAAAAAATTCTTCGTTTAGCTAATACGGTAACTTTTCGTGGCACATCAAATCAGGTGGTTACAAGCATTTCAAGAGCCGTTCAGTTGCTAGGTTTGGATACGGTTAAAGGGTGTGCTTTGGCGATGATTCTGGTTGATCGTATGCCGGGGAAGCACAGCCGTTTTGTTCGTAAAGAATTGATGTACGCTTTGACGGCTAGCCTTATCAGTCACAAATTGGCCAAGCAGAGTTGCTTTCCCAATGCGGAAGAGGTTGCCATTGCCGCCTTATTTAAGAATATGGGCCGTTTGTTGGTGGCTGCATTCGATCACGCCTTATATAAAGAAGTAATGGATCTGGTTAAATCCAAGAAATATTCTCAAACACAAGCATCCCTAAAGATTCTTGGAATTAATTTTGATGCCTTAACGGAGCTTGCCATGAAGCAATGGTCAATTCCTGAAGTCATCATCAATGCCATGAAACTCGTGCCAGCAAAAACATTGGCAGCGCCCAAGAATCGCCAGGAATGGATGAGGCAGGTTACGGAATTTAGCGATGCTTCCGCGCAATTTATTTCAGATGCGCAAGAATCTGAGAAAGAAGCCTTCAATGAAAAATTATTAAAACGCTTTGGTAATTCTTTAAATATGGATGAGACCAAGCTAGATACGCTGGTCTCACAAATCACTGAAGAAGCCCAAGTGATTAGCAGTCAGATAGATTTGCAGCTGTCTGAATCAACACAGGGTGAAGCAAACGGCGATTCAAAAAATTCCGATCTATCGAGTAATGAATGCTATCCCAGTGGTAAACCCACTCAAGCGCTCGAATTATTGTCCTGCGGGTTGCAAACGGTTAATACTTTGACATCCACGCCAGGCTATAAAATTAACGCGCTCATTTTACTCATTCTGGAAACCTTATACAAAAGCTTGGGATTCAATTTTGCGACCATTTGTCTCAAAGATATTAAAACCAATCAATATCGTGCCCGTCAATGCCTCGGTGATAGAGATAGTGTAGAAGTGCAGCAACACTTTGTTTTTTCGGATACGGCTTCCGATGTATTTAGCTTATCCATGAAAAAGAATGTTGATTTATCAATTACCGATTCCAAAGATAACAAAGTACAAAGTATGTTACCTGCATGGCATTTAGAGCTGTTCTCTAATACACGAAGCTTTATGATACTTCCATTGATTGTCGAATCTAAACCGATTGGTCTATACTATTTTGATCGTCAGCATGCGGCATTAGAAGGGATTACTAATGACGAAATGAAGGTTATCAAGGAAATTAAAAGAGAGATATTAACCGCTCTAAGATCCTGATCATAAAAATAGTTCAAATGAAATCTTATATAGAGATTACTACATTGAGTTGACTACAATTGATCCTCCAGATTCTCCTTGTACATTCACCCATAAATGTGGCAAACCAAGCGCCTGTAACCATGTGGAGCCTTGCGTTTCTTTTAGCATGCCAATCGTTGCAGCACTTCCGGCCACAACGCAAAAATCACCAATGACGCTGACAGCGGCCATGTAATTAACAGGCCAGCCAGTTTTCGGGCTCAATACATGCCCGTAGCGGATACCATCAAGTAGCACGCATCTTTCGTAATCACCACTGCTTGCGACAGCACCGGAATATAACTCTAAGGTGGTCAATTTTTCATTCGATTCACGTGGATGGCGAATGGCCACGAGCCATGGGCTTTGGTCGAAATGCGGGCCGATAATTTTGATGTCGCCTCCCAGATTGATAACCCCATGACGGATGCCATCTTGCCAGCATAATGAAGCGGCGCGGTCGACAGCATATTCTTTGACAATGCCGCCAAAGTCGATTTCCATTCCGGCAATGGTAAAAGTCAACTTGGGTTTTTCCCAACGTAAGTGATGCCATCCGATCCGATTAAGCAAAATCTGTATCGCTGCAGGTTCTGGTATGTTGCCAGACTTGAAATTCCATGCCCGACGCAAAATTCCGGATGTGATATCAAACAGCCCATCGCTTTGTTGGTAACAAGTTGCAGCATAATCCAATAACCCTGCAGTTTCATCGTCCACATGAATAGATTTGCCTTGCGCAGCGATACGATTCATTTTAGACAGCAAGCTGTCTTCTCGATAGCGCGAGTATTTGGCTTCTAAGCGATATACATCATCCATAGCGATTTTTGCAGCATGTTTACCTGCTTTTGAGTTGCGAGCATAAAGCTGGATAGAGCAAGGCGACCCCATTGCTTTGAAATCATAGTGATAGTAATTTAAACATGCCATGATGAATTTTTCAGCTTATTGATCATTAAGCATTTTAATTGAATCAAAGCATAGTCATGATCAATGATTAGTTTGGATTGAGTATTTTATTAAAATTGATAGTTCCAAGTGGCTGCGAGAGAACCTTTGCGATCCAGCTGGAATCCATTGAAGTCATTACTCACCGGTTGTATCCACTCAAAGCCAAAACGGTTGCCTGCAAAACGACCTCGCGGAATGGTGGCATTTAATCCAAAACCGACATCCCAAAATTGTCCGCCGTAATTTTGTGGGAAATCCATCGGGCCGATACGTGAACTGGGTGCATCGAAATCGCGTTGAATAGCTCCCTGCCAGGTATAGATACCGCGTGCCGACGCGGTTAGCCATGGTACTAGATCAATTCCTCCCCATGCGGAAGCTTGGAAAAGATCGCCTAAACGGTAACCGGATTTGTTTTTCTCTTCCATACGTTTGGTGCCGCCGATTTGGGCACCCCATGACAATCGTTTTTTTTCACCGGTATAGGTCAGGCTGGACATAAAATCCCAGGTGCCACTACCAAGTTGCATACCAAAGTGAATCAGACCAGGATCGATGCGATGAGCGCGCCGTTGCTCGATATCAACTTTTCCAGTGGGGGCACTAAAGCCGATATTGATATGCGCACGATGACTGGGGATTTGAAACAGTTTAACTAGAGCAGACAAGTAAGTATCGCCAATCGCACCCGTTTCATGTCCGCCAATGCCGCTGTGACTATGCGATCCAGGGGGGGCGGCTGGTGTCGTGCCATCGAGTTTAAACAGGTTGCGCAGATTCATATTCATATCCATGAATGTTGGCATTAGCATGACGTTGAGCCACTTAGTCGGGGCATACATGATATCGATCATATGCATGTGCATATTCATATGAGTCGGTGTAAACCGGCAAGGTATCGTATCGCTGCAGCCTTGATCAATGATCGCCTGGTCTATGACAGCATGCGTACCCTGTTGCATTTGACCATTGGTTTTGTTTAGCATAAATCGATAGCCCACCATGAAATCCCCTTTGTTATCGAGCATGTGGCCAAACATGATGCCAGCTGGTGGTGTTTTATGAAGTGCGTGGTCAGATGCATGAGACTTGCTATGTGGTAACGCAAGGGGTGATCCGGGTATGTCGATTCTTTCCATATCGAGCTTGATAGCTGCATTGGCGACATAGTAATCAAAATCGGCAAAACTGCTGCCACCGCTACCGATCTGCATTGAGCTGGCGCGCGTGTAATATTCAAACCCTGTTTCCAAATCGACACCTTTCCATAAACGCTTTGTTAGCGTGAATCCACCACTCAGTGCACCAAATCCTGCGAGTCGGTGATCGCTAGAGAAATTCTTGGGGAGTAAGCCAGCATCGTAGGTAACAAATTGCGGTCGTGCAGCCTGTGCGATAGCATCGTCCACTAAATTCCCATTTTGATCAAAGAAGCTAAAACCATCGGAGGAGAAATATTGCACGTTTGGATTATTGCGATCAATAAAGACTTGCCGTCCTTGTGCATCTACGAGTGGTTTGCTAAATGCTTGTCGAGAAAATAAGTAATCACTATAGAAATTTGCTGTGTCTTGCGAATAGTAGCGAATGCGGGGTGTTAGCGTCCAATCATTGCCCAATGGTTGGACCCAGCTAGCATCAAAGGTGTGCGTGTTAACGCCCCAATCGTCGACCGACAATCGGTAGCCTAGATGTAACGCGGTATTGAAGGGGTTAATATGGTGAATATATTTGGTATTCAATGCGACTTGATTACGAATATCGGGGCGTTGTTCAATAAGTGCTCGCACTTGACCATTGATGAATCTGGTTTGCTGGTTGTTTAAGTCATCGGGATCAACGAAAATGATCGACATCGCTTTGTAAGGATTTTCCATGAAGCCATTACTATGCGTATAGCCAATACTTGCATCGAGTAAGGAATTCTTGCTCAAGATTTGCGTGACGCCGAGATTCGCGACCCAATCATGTCGATTGCCCTGAAGCACGTCCGATCCGGCTGCACCGCCTTTTCTGACAATCTGGTCTTGATAGGCGGTTTTGGTGATGTAAGGTAATGAATCGTGATCGAGGATTGCACCAATGTCGCTGCTGGTATAACCTCCGCTGAATTTTACCGTGGTAAGTTTTTGATTGAAGTCTAAGCGCCCACCAATGCTCCCAAAACTGGATTTATAGTCTTTCTCACGGGAGAATCCTCCCGACACATGAATGGCAGCCTCATTCCATTCGTGACTCAAGCCGAAACTGGCTTGGCGGCGGGTTTCGGGTGAAGCAGATGACATGACGTGTACAGAACGTGGATCAACAATACCCGTTGATTGTTTGGTCAGGGGATCTCGACCGATCGGATCCAGGTTTCGGTCAAGTAGTACGTTACTATTGATCAAGGGAGATGCGCCTACTACCACCTGATTAACGGTTAATGGGCGGTTGCCTCCATCAGTAGCCAATGGTGTTGTGGTGATTGGCGTGGCTCCTGACCAAGTATCTTGTGTATAGCCGAATGAGAATTTAGTACGATCGGTCAATGAGAAAGTACCGCTACCATGTAAAACATCTGCGCTGATGGGATTGTATTTGCTAGGTACTCCATATAAATTGCGCGTACCTTCTTCGTAGCGGCCGTATTGAAAATTGATTCGATCTCCAGGAGCGGCTTGAGCTGGAGATGGCATCAATAAGCCAGGCAATACCAATGCAGCAGAGGTCAAAGCATGTAAGATATTTTTTGATTTTGCAGGTATTGTCTGCGAACAATTCTTATTGGCTAGCTGAAGTGTGGCTTTATGAGTGTGTTGCTGCAATTCTTAAAATACCTCGTAGATGAAGCATTACTACGTGCAGAGCGATTGCAAACTGATTTTGCTAATAGCAACCGCAACCACCTCCACCTGATGAGGATTTATGGCTCGGTGCTGCTTCACGGCTACTGTAATTATGAGATTGGAATTCGCTTTGCAAAGGATTAGGATCAACTTCCATGGAAGGTTTGGCTAGATTGCCACGCTCCCAAGGCGATACATTAACACAACCCATGAGCTCAATACAGATAGTAATCAACAGCAGTTTTCGGGGCAAATAGGTTTTCATCAAAATACGTTTGATAAATCTCTCAAGGTCAAACCACCGCTATTAAGGATTTTTAATGGCGACAGAACTACTGGGGTCCTCCAGTAGCAATTCAGTCACCAAGGTACGTAACTGTTGTGTTTCATCTGGGCGGAACCCTTTATGGATGTGGCGAATGTTGCCTTTCCGGTCAATAATGTAGGAAGTTGGCATCGCCATGACATTAAAACCTTTTGCGCATTGTTTGCTAGGATCAGTCGCGATAGAAAAATTCACCGGAAATTTTGCAAGAAATTCCTGCGCATCGGTTAATTTTTCATCCAAATTGACGCCAATCACATGCAAACCCTGATTCTTTAACTCAGCTTCCAACTGATTGAGAAAAGGAAATGATTTAATGCACGGAGGACACCAAGATGCCCAAAAATCTACATAAACTACTTTTCCTTTAAGCTCATTCAATTCCAGTATCGGTTCGCCTTCCATATTGGTCAGCGTGCAAGAAGCAGAAATTTTTTCGAGATGATCGGCAATAGCTGACTGTGCCATTGTAAAAAAAGTGGCAAAAATGACTACAATACCAATACTAGTCATTAATAGAGGGTTTGTTTTTTTTCTAGGTGCTAACATAAAAAATGCCAGAGTGTTAAATTTTAGAACGCCATTTTGCAAGATTCATTTTAATTATTCAAACTACTAAACTGCTTAACCGTTATCGCTGTTCCTGTATGCTCTCCACCTGGTAGGCCATTATCAACTTTGCAGTGGTACGAAACTTCAAAAGCGCGTGCTCCAACTGCTGTTTTAGTGACGAGAAGTTGATAAGTACCAGTACCGCCATCTACTCGAGCAGGGAGTGAAAAATCATTGTCTCCTGAGACAGGGTCGGTAGTGCTGTCTGCTTGATTACCTTTGATAATCAATAAATTAGTCTGGAGTCCCGCAACTGCACCCGAGAGGTCTTTTACGGCTGCTTCCAGATAAGAGCTTGGGGGATCACAACTGACTAATGCATATCCTAAAAAATCAGCTTGTTCCCCTGTGACGGCACTTGCTTCATGCGCTTGGTTCATGCCGACATGTCCGACCGAAAGTGCCAATAAGAGCATGCTGGTTGATTGTTTGATTCGATATCTTTGCATGATGTTTTTTCCTTATAGTTCTTTTCCTGCTTAAATCCTTGCCCATTTTACAATATCTGGGCAAGGGATTCTTTGAATCGATCTACATTTTACCTTACATTAAGGTGCAGGCCATACTTGTGCGCCATTGAGTTTGATTGGCATATCACGATTAATCTGCGCTGCGGAAGGTTTCACTTCAACGACTTTTCCGGTTGTGCCACAAGAAGCCGGTAGCGCGGCACGCTTAAAGGTTAATGATGCAGGGCCGTCATCTGCAGTAGGGCTAGCAGGATCTACAGCTCTATCGTAAGGAGTGCCGAGGTTATTATGTGTCCAGAGATTGACGGTTTCTGCGCTAAATCCAGAAATCGGTGTTATTTCACAAATATCCGCAACGGATACATAAACTTTAACACTGGCTGCGCACGAATCGGCCTTGAAAGTAGCAGCACTGACTCGAAAAGGTATGAATCCAGCTAGATTATGGGGGAGCGAATCTCCGCCACCTGCCCAAAACCCTAATACATTTCCTATATCATCCACTTTTTCGTCTTGAAATTTGAAAACAGCCGTACTGTATATTTTCTGATTGAGGTTGCCCCAGTTCTCGATAAAGTCTGTAATTTTTCCGGTGTAAGGTGCACCATCAACCGTAATGGTCGAATCAACACCATCAGGAAATACGATGCTGGTGCCAATAATATTTTTTTCTCCACAACCGTGGCCGATCACAACGTTATTTGTGATTCTGACACCTTCGGTGACTTCTGGCACTTCCAGTCGAGTATGCGCCAATAAGCTCGTGCTCATTAGGGCGATCGTTGATGCGACGAACGATGTCGCAATAAAATTTAGCTTGTGATTCTTACGCATGATGACTTCCTGTAAATTATAGTGTTTAATGGGTCAAGAAACATTGCCATTGATTAAAAATTAATTATTGTTTTTTATGTGGAAACACTGAGTCATAGAGTCATAGCACATTAATCAGCATCCACTGTTCGATTATCTTTTTCTGATGTGAAAATAGCAATGCGACAAATTGTCGCACCCCCTATCTTGTATCGTGAGTAATCATGGTCGCTATGGGTTGGTATTAAGTTTTGATTGAAGCAATGCGTTTCATGAATTTTGTTTGGGTAAATCCGTATTGGGCAATATAGCTAGGATTGCCCGGTAACATAGTAAATAGGGGTGAGGTCATTTCTAAATTTGTTGCGGAAAGAGGAGTATGATACTTAAAAAATCGATTAAGGAATTTAACTTGCAACTCGGTGATCGGGTGTCGCTTCTGGATACGGATCATCCTAGAATTGCGGAAAAAATTTTACTGCATTGGGGATACAAGGAATTTTATCCACTTATTGATAAATTACTGCTAGTGGAGAAGGAACGTAGTAGGCAAGGATTTTCTTTGGAGGTGGTGGAAGAAATTTATCTATTGCAGGAAATTCACGATAAAAAATTTCCTGCAACTAGGCCATCCGATGATAAATTTAAAAATCCGTTTGCATGGAAATGAATTCCAGTGTGGTTAATTTCGTTAAAAAATTGACTGCATCGTTTGTCAGGCAGCATGATAAAATACGCGGTATTAACCAAATATTACCGCTATGAGTTTTTCTGCAATTACTGCGTTATCTCCTTTGGATGGTCGCTATTCCAATAAAGTTGAGTCCCTTCGGCAGTACTTCAGTGAATTTGCCTTGATACGTTATCGTGTCCAAGTAGAGATCGCTTGGTTTAAGGCATTAAGCCATGAAACAAAAATTACGGAAGTCTCTCCTTTCTCAATACAAACTCAGATGCTTCTTGATCAATTGACAAGTAATTTTTCGGTTGCTGAAGCAGAAGCCGTTAAGGCAATTGAAGCGACAACCAATCACGATGTTAAAGCTGTTGAGTATTGGTTAAAACAAGCGCTGATTAAGAATGCTGAGGTTGCGCAAAGCATGGAGTTCATTCATTTTGCTTGCACATCAGAAGACATCAATAATCTTGCTTATGCATTGATGCTCATGTTAAGCCGAGAACGCGTGATGCTTCCGGCACTGGATGGCATTATTATTCGACTAGTGGAGTTGGCTCATCAATTGGCTGATGTTCCGATGCTTGCGCGAACGCATGGCCAGGCGGCTACTCCTACAACGTTGGGTAAGGAGCTTGCTAATGTGGCTTACCGGCTACAGCGAGGGAGAAAGCAGCTGGCTGAAGTTGCGATATTGGGTAAAATCAATGGTGCGGTTGGTAACTACAATGCACATCTCTCTGCCTATCCTGATATCGATTGGGAGACGTTTGCGCGAGAGTTTGTCGAGAAGCTTGGTTTGCAATTCAATCCCTATACGACTCAAATTGAGCCCCATGATATGGTAGCGGAATTATTTGATGCGTATGCAAGGATCAATACAGTGTTATTGGATTTAAATCGGGATGTTTGGGGTTATATTTCATTGGGTTATTTCAAGCAGAGAACCAAAGTGAATGAGGTAGGTTCTTCAACGATGCCACATAAAGTCAATCCGATTGATTTTGAAAATTCTGAAGGGAACTTGGGCATTGCCAATGCCTTATTACGCCATTTCAGCGAAAAATTACCAATTTCAAGATGGCAACGAGATTTAACCGATTCTACCGTGCTGCGAAATATCGGTGTTGCACTCGGGCATACATTACTGGCCTATGATTCCTGCTTAAAAGGATTAAATAAATTAGATGTGAACTTGAGTAAATTACATAGCGATTTGGATAATGCGTGGGAGGTTCTTGCTGAGCCCATTCAAACTGTGATGCGTCGCTATCGAATCGCGAACCCCTATGAGCAATTAAAAGCGCTTACTCGGGGTAAAGAGGGTATTACCCAAGAAGCATTGCACCAGTTTATTGCCAGCTTAGATATTCCAGAAACTGAGAAAATTCGTTTGCTTGCCTTGAGTCCTTCGAATTACCTCGGGCAATCATTAATATTAGCGAAAAGAATTACAACATGATGTAATTTTTTGCGGGCATTGATATGTTAGGGATTACTTTTTTTAAAAAACCTCAATAATTTTTATGTGAGGTCTTGAAATTTACTTGATCGACCTAATATTGCCTTGATTAGATATTAGGAGATCCAATGCAAAATTCAGAAAATCCAAAAGATTCAGATAGTAGTGAAGCATCTCATAACGCTGATACTAATGAAACCAAAGTGCCAGGGATTACCAATGATGCAACTATTCCAACGGGAGACATTAAAACGTCTGCACCTAATTTTGAGCAATTATTAAAAGAAGCAGAAGCGAAAGCAGGAGAATATTATGATTCCTGGATACGTGCAAAAGCGGAAACGGAGAATATTCGTAAACGATCACAAAGTGATGTAGCAAACGCACATAAATATGCTGTAGAAAGTTTTTCAAGTGCTTTGTTGGATGTTATGGATAGCTTGGACGCGGCTCTGGCAATCGATAGCGCTACTGTTGAGAGCTATAAGAATGGAATGGAGTTGACGCATAAGCAACTGCATGCTGCTTTTGATAAATTTGGCATTAATATTATTAATCCCAAAGATGAAAAGTTTGATCCTCACCAACACCAGGCGATGTGTATGGTCGACTCGGATCTTCCACCTAATACGGTGGTTCAAGTGATGCAAAAGGGTTATAGGTTGCATGATCGTATTCTTCGCCCCGCTTTGGTGTCTGTATCCAAAGCAGCAGGAGCTTGAATTTCTTAAAAGTAGCCTCCATTTACGCATCAGCTTATTGAATTTATTTTTATAAGGATCTAGACATGGGAAAAATTATCGGCATTGATCTGGGTACAACGAATTCGTGTGTATCCGTAATGGAAAATGGAAAACCCAAAGTAATCGAAAACTCGGAAGGCGCGAGAACCACGCCTTCCATTGTTGCTTATACTGAAGATGGTGAAATTTTAGTTGGCGCGTCGGCTAAGCGGCAAGCCATCACTAATCCTAAAAATACACTATTTGCAGTAAAACGTCTTATTGGACGCCGTTTTAACGAAGATATGGTGCAACGAGATATCAAGATGGTGCCTTATAGTATTGTCAAGGCTGACAATAATGATGCTTGGGTGGAGGTACGCGGTAAGAAAATTGCACCGCCAGAAGTTTCAGCGCAAGTGTTAGTGAAAATGAAGAAAACTGCGGAAGATTATTTGGGTGAAACAGTTACCGAGGCTGTCATTACGGTACCTGCTTATTTTAATGATTCGCAGCGCCAAGCAACGAAAGATGCTGGTCGTATTGCTGGATTGGAGGTCAAACGGATTATTAATGAACCAACAGCCGCTGCTCTTGCGTTTGGATTGGACAAAAAAGAAGGCGATCGAAAAATAGCGGTTTACGATTTGGGTGGTGGTACTTTTGATATATCGATTATTGAAATCGCTGAGGTTGATGGTGAACACCAGTTTGAGGTACTAGCCACCAATGGAGATACTTTCCTTGGTGGAGAAGACTTTGATTTGCGCGTCATCGAGTATTTGGTGGATGAATTCAAGAAGGAAACCGGTATTGATCTTAAAAAGGACATGCTAGCGCTACAACGTCTGAAAGATGCTGCAGAAAAAACTAAAATCGAACTGTCTTCCAGTCAACAAACCGAGGTGAATTTGCCTTATATCACTGCGGATGCATCTGGGCCTAAGCACTTGGCTGTGAAAATAACTCGTGCAAAATTGGAAAGCCTCGTTGAAGACCTGATTGACCGTACCGTTGGACCGTGCCGTACAGCAATCAAAGATGCGGGGTTGGCTGCGTCCGATATTGATGACGTGATCTTGGTTGGTGGGCAAACACGTATGCCGAAGGTACAGGAAAAAGTAAAAGAGATTTTTGGTAAAGAGCCTCGTAAAGATGTTAATCCTGATGAAGCAGTTGCAGTGGGTGCTGCGATCCAAGGCGGCGTCTTACAAGGAGATGTCAAAGATGTGTTGTTACTGGACGTAACGCCATTGTCTCTGGGTATTGAGACATTGGGGGGGGTGATGACTAAACTCATTCAGAAGAACACCACGATTCCAACCAAAGCGCAACAAGTTTTTTCTACTGCGGAAGATAATCAGACCGCGGTAACGATTCATGTTTTGCAAGGCGAACGTGAAATGGCGTCGGGCAATAAGAGTCTAGGGCAATTTAATTTAAGCGATATTCCTCCATCAGTACGAGGCATGCCGCAAATTGAAGTAACGTTTGATATTGATGCAAATGGTATTCTTCATGTTTCAGCAAAAGATAAAGCAACTGGCAAGGAAAATAAAATTAAGATTCAAGCCAGTTCTGGTTTATCAGATGCGGAAATTGACCGCATGGTTAAAGATGCAGAAGCGCATGCCGAGGAAGATCATAAAATTTTGGAATTAGTTTCTAGTCGCAATCAATGTGATGCAATGATTCATTCCGTTAAAAAGTCGCTGAAGGAATATGGAGAGCAGTTGAGTGACGAGGAAAAATCTAAAATTGAAGTTGCATTGAAAGAAGCGGAAGACATACTTAAAACTGATAAAAAAGAAGATATTGATGCAAAAACTCAAGCTTTGGCAGAAGCCTCTCATAAATTAGCTGAGAAAATGTATCAGAAAGAGGGCGATCAGCAGGCACAAACTCAGGCAGGTGCAGGTACTTCATCCTCCAATCAGCAAGAAAAACCTGTTGAAGGTGAAGTTGTTGATGCCGAATTTGAAGAAGTAAAAGATAAGAAATAAATTATTTTATTGTTATTATTTTTCAAGGCGCAGGTGCGAAAAAGATTTTATATCTTTTCCGCGCTCTGCGTTTTAATTATGTAAGAAGAGTTTTATTTGAATCTATGCGGGTATTGGCAATATAGATAATAGTTTGGAATCGATATGACTAAGCGTGATTACTACGATGTACTTGGGGTCGACCGCAATGCGGATGAAGAAACAATCAAGAAAGCTTATCGCAAGCTGGCAATGAAATATCATCCGGATCGCAATGCTGGGGATGCCAAGTCCGAAGATAAGTTTAAAGAAGCTAAGGAAGCATATGAAATATTGACTGATATGAATAAGCGAACTGCCTATGATCAATTTGGTCACGCGGGAGTAGATCCCAGCGCTGGGGGTAGAGGTGGGCCACAGGGATTTACTGATGCATTCAGTGATATTTTTGGGGACATTTTTGGCTCTCGTGGTGGTCGATCAAACATGCATCGTGGATCTGATTTGCGCTACAACATGGAAATTAGCTTGGAGCAAGCAGCGCGTGGAGCAGAAACAAAAATTCGCATTCCTACCTTGGAGACCTGTGAAACGTGTCATGGGGATGGTTCAAAGCCAGGCTCATCTCCTAAGACTTGTTCGACGTGTAATGGTCATGGTCAGGTGAGAATGCAACAGGGTTTTTTTTCTATTCAGCAAACATGCCCCAAGTGCCAAGGTAATGGTAAGGTCATTTCTAGCCCATGTACGACGTGTCATGGTTCTGGGCGTATCAAGCAGCATAAGACCCTGAATGTAAAAATTCCATCTGGTGTTGACGATGGTGATCGTATTCGTATTTCCGGCGAAGGTGAAGCGGGTATAAATGGTGGGCCTCCAGGTGATCTATATGTAGTGGTCAATTTATCGGCGCATTCTGTTTTTCGCCGTGAGGGGGATCATTTACACTGTGAAATCCCTATTAGTTTTAGTGTTGCAGCATTAGGTGGTGAAATTGAAGTACCCACGCTAGAAGGACACGCAAAAATTAAAGTTCCTGCTGAAACGCAAACTGGAAAAATTTTTCGTTTGCGTGGTAAAGGCATCAAAGGGGTGCGGAGTCATGATAAGGGTGACTTGCTATGTCATGTGGTAGTTGAAACGCCAGTTAAATTGAAGCCACGTCAAAAAGAATTGTTAGAAGAATTGGAATCAATCAATCTAGAAGATGGTTCACGTCATAGCCCTCGTGCTAAATCTTGGATGGACAAGGCACGTGAGTTTTTTTCTGAATAAGGTTTCTCTGCTAATTTAAGTTTTGTAGTGAATGATGGTTGTTGCCATCACATACAATGAGTAGTGTATAAGAGATTTTCATGTTGAATGCATCGGAATTTTACTTTTGTACTGCTTGCAATAAAAATTAATCTAGTATATTCATATCGCCAAAATATAAAATTATTTAATGTTTTACAATAAGATAAAAACATTAGTGCCACAAAACTTAAAGGCTTTTATAAGAAACCCATTTCTTAAGACTAAGCTAAAACGTGCTTATCGATATGATTATCAGAAATACTTAAAATTTGGACGCAACCGATTCGAGTCATCTCCTGTAAAACTGATTGGGCAAATTATATTGCTTTATCATGTTATCGAGAAGGGTCTTACCATGCCTGAGACCCGTTTGGGTTTTGGAAAACAGCGTATTGTTAGGTTGTGTGATTTATGCCTGAAGTATAAAGATAAATACGGTTTAGATGATGGTCAGGTTACTCATGCTATTCAAGTGATTCTGGAATATAACGATTTTCACAAACGTAATAATTTTAAACTAGACAAGTCAGTCGTTGCATGCATTGATCATATTTTAGATATTGCTAACCAGATAGAGCCAAGTCAGCAAATTGAAGTAACACGAGAAGATTATTTCAAATACACATTTGATTCTTTCCAATTATTTTCTAATTCACGATCCAGCATTAGAAATTTCACTCAACAAAATATTCCAATTGAAAAACTCGAGCAAGCACTAGAGTTGGCAAGAAATACGCCATCGGCGTGCAACAGACAATCATGGAGAACCTATATATTTAGTGATCATGAGCGGATTAAGAGAATATTGGATGCTCAAGGTGGCAATAATGGGTTTGGTCATCTGACGAATAAGCTAATCGTAATTACAGGAGAAATGGGGTTGTTTGGTGGGATCGCTGAAAGGTATCAGGTATATATTGATGGCGGAATGTATGCGATGAATCTTCTGTATGCACTTCATTATAATCGGTTAGCGGCTTGTATTTTAAACTGTAGCCATACTCCCGAGAAGGATGAATTATTAAGAAATATATGCGGCATTAAAGACTCAGAAAATTTTATTGCAATGATTGCTTGTGGAATCCCACCAGAGAAATTTAAGATTGCAATTTCTCGAAGATACGAGCGAAGCGATACAAATAATCTAATCGACTAGATTATTTATAATCAATAAATCTCAAATGATTTGGGCTTCACATGTTCAGTTTAGTGGGATTGAGTTAATGTTTTTAGAGAGAAAGGAAATTGACTCGTTTTGTAAACGAATTAAGGAATTGTTTGCATGATTAAAGTCAACGGGCGTGTTTTCAGGTACGAAATCAGGCGGAACAAGTTGTTTTTCTAACCCAATATTGGTTAGTAAATATGCATATCGATCATCTTGTCCATCATCGTAACAAATTGAATAAAAAGGCGTATTAAAAATCACCGAGAAAGCTGTTCCGTGGAAGGAGGACGTGATGACATACTGAGCGTATTTGATCAGGCTAACGAAATCAGAGGGTGAGTAATATTGCCTATTGAGTGGATTGTTGATATCGATAATTTTGCAGTTTAATTTATTTGCCAGAATTCTGGCTTTTTCTTGTAATAGTTTAGGATTTCTTTTAAAGGGTCGTGCTTGGTAGATGACGATGTAACGTTCGTTTTTGTATTTGGGTGTAACAATCTTTTCCCAAATATCTCTCGGTAAAATGAGTGTTGGATCTAAAACTAGCTCTATGGATTTAGAGGTATATTGTTGTAATTCCTCCTGAATAATTTTTTCACGCACCGAAATATCGTCAAAATTATTGATGAGACGAACAAGCTGTTCTTCCGCAATATGAGTTAAATTTTGATAAGGCGTGCTGGCGGCATATGAAATTTTCTTTGAATTTTTTGGAATGGGAAAAGCACCCCAGTAAATTTCATCTAACCCTCCGGTAAGGTTACTGTTCCAAACCTGATCACTGCCTATGATATAGGTATCATACTGTTGAGGCATTTCATCTTTTTTGTATACAATAGAATGGCTTATTTGTAGGTAATTTTGAGCAAATAATTCAAATTGTTTTTTTCTGTGAATTGCATAAGGTAATCGCTTGAGAGAACGTACAAGGTTCCTTAGAAAAGCCAATGGTTGTGTAAGGAGAACCGAATTTATTTTGAAAGATTGATATCTTTCCTCTATGAAGTTTTGCCTATAATCAATGATTTCAACATCATGGCCTAATTTCTTAATGGCTTCTTGTAAAGCAAAGCATTGTAATACGGCGCCATTATTAAGTGCTCTATGGAATGTTAGTATCCCAATTTTCAGTTTTCTGTTATGGCTGGTTTGCACAGTTTATTCCAAATTGTAGAGGTAATAGTTTTTCTAAAGCTTAAGTAGATAAATACCATGACATCATATGTTATCGCGATTACTGCATTGAGTGTGAATCGATATTAAACCACGCATAACGAAGCTACTAATAGATTGGTTTTACCAACTTATTTTATTCTTGAGGATGAGTAGCTTATCAAAAATAAGTTGGCGTTCCCGGCTGCTCATGCCAAAAAAGAAAATCACTGTTAGTGTAGAAATGATACTGCCTATACAGACCAGTAAAAAACGTGTCATGCCGCCGCTCTCTATTTCAAAGTAGATGATACTAGGTGGTATGATTGCAAGGAGTGTTACAATTAAAGCATTACCATAAACAACGGTTAGATAGCTTTTAATCGAGATTCCTATCATCTCTCTAAGCAACCATAGTCTGGTGACGAGGCAGAGTTGCGAGATCATAATCGCAATAATAAGTGTAATCTCTGGGAAAAACCCGTATTCTAAAAATAGATAGGATAATGGGAAATTCATCATTTGAAGACCACCTACTAAAATTTGATATTTTTTGATTTTTCCAGTTGCAAGCATGGCTGTGATCAATGTTTTTGATAAAACTTCGCTCATGGTAAAAATTAAAATGAGGCGGATGAAGTTTACGGTATGCTCCGGGACAGTTGTAAGCCAGAAATTAAGTATAGCCTCGGTTTCAATAATGACAGGTAAACAAAGCAATAGAAGCATATAAAAGGAGAGTCGGGTGCCTTGTTGAATAAGAGTGAACATATATTCGTGATCGCCTGAGGCGTAAGTTTTTGTTATCTGCGGATTAAGCGCGGTCATAAAGTTGGTAACAAAACTGTTAATCGCATAATTTACCTGTGATGCGATACCACGGGCGGCATTGACTGCTGGTCCAAAAAATATATTCAGTAATATATTGATACCCTGATTCATAAGCACGGTAGATCCAGACCCGATCATATTCCATCCTGTAAAGCTACCCATTTCTTTCAATAATGCCTTATCAAAGGTTAATTGATGCCGGCACTCAGCAAAGTGCTTTTTGCAGTAGCTGGTATAAATCAATCGGATAATCAGAGATACCGCAAGCATCAGAACAGCATATGTGGACAATTTGTCATAGGGAAAGATAACGAGTAAGAAAACAATCAGAAGTTTTAAGCTGACTTCGATGATGCTGACATAAGCAAAAAATTTCATACGTTCATGAGCAATGATGGCGGCGTTATAGGGCACACTGATCAAATTAATCATGAAAACAATGATCGCAGATTGTAGTACCCAATTAGCGGCAGTCATACGATCGGAAGGAATATTCATTTGGGTATTCAAGAACCATACACCGATCAGTTCTGCTAAGATCAATATGATAAATGCCATACCGATATGAATTGTGATTGCGGTTGAGAAGATTAATTTTAATCGTTCAAAGTTTTCTTTTCCTAATTCAAAAGTAAGAAAGCGGCCAACTGCGGCTGAGAGCGAACCGGATAGAAGAGAAAACATTGCCACAATACCGCCGACCACATGATAAATCCCAAAATCTTCGACACCCAAGGTACTTAGTACTATGCGACTGGTGTAAAGACTAATGGCTATAGTTAGGAGCATTCGGAAATAGAGCAGTAGTGTATTCTTGGCAATGCGTTTATTGTTTTCTTTTTGCGTCATTGGTATTTTTTTGCTATATCTCATTGATTTTGAATTATTTTATGGTATCTTATGTGCTGCTAAGATAATTTTTCTAGCTGTGTTTTTTATAGTATTTATTTAGTATAAATGTAATAGGATAAAAGTTCTTAAATGTAACGAATAATTAAGCTATTGTGATAGCGGATAGGAAATTTACATACAGAAATTGAAATAAAAAAACGGATTCTATGAAAGAACTAGTTTATAAATTTTTTTCATTAGTCAGGAGGAACAAGTAAGTCATTTGTATACCAATCAAGTAAAATTTCGTGCGTATAATTGACAAACCCAGCTAATGAATCAACTCATTAGCTGGGTTTGGCTAGCGCAGATTTTATGAATTAATCCAATTAATAGTATTACACCGTGAATTTCATTATTTGATTTTTACAAAGGCGCCGTTTTGTTTTGCCCAAGTTTCTCCGGTGACGGCATTATTGATAAATGAAGCATCTGTTTTAAAACAATCAGCAACCATTTGTGTGGCATAGGTGCCATTGACAAGGTAAGTGACGGGCGGTGTGATTGTGACTCCTGGTATGCTGCTTCCTAAGTCTTCTATTGCCGAAGTAATATCAAAGCAAAGATCCGAATTAACAATCGTGTTTTCTGATCCTACAGGAGCATGAATAGTACAGTTTTTAATGTTTGCCGCAGCATCAACTATTGCTTGGAGTGGATTTGGGCCAGCATTGACGGTAATCCCTCTTATTTCTGACGAATTAAGATTATTTGTTCCAAGTAATGAAATATTGGTTGGGACTGGCTGCTGTGGAACTTGGCAGATATTGGTATCAGTCGGCATCGCGATACATTGATTGTTTGTTGTTACAGTTACGACATTACCACTTTGGCTCGCTGTGATTCCCGCAGGAATTTTGGTTGGATCGCATGCTGGAATACCAGTGTTTCCACCTGAATTATCAATTTGAGTAATTAGATTGGCCAGAGAGTCGATCCGTTTTGGATTGCCCCCAAAGCTACCTCCGAGAACATAGACATCCTGATCGTTCTTGTTCACGCCTGCATAGATACCGGTCTCTGGATAATAACGATAAAGCCAAGGCTCCAAAGTTTGTGTTGATTGGATACTTGGAAATAAATCTTTAAATGTGTTTTGAGCCCAATTTAATAACTTATTTGCGTCATCCGTTATTGCATCTGCGAAAGAGGACTGGATACTTCCAAGAAGAACAAGTGCGGTGATGGCTGATAAAAACAAATTTTTGATACATTTTCCCATAGTGACATAACTCCTCTTGTTGATAATCGATCTAGTTGCATACGGAGTTTTGTTGGATAGGCTTGAGGCTTCTTGCAATTTTTAGAGCTGTATAAGCCGAAAAGAATAGTATTTTATATACCTAACACTTAAAGAAAAAGTCGAATATCAATAGGTTTTATGGTAATCCCTCCAAAAATTAAGGGAGTAAAGCAGTAGAATTTTCTATCGTAGACGAAGAGGAATTTTACTGATGAAGAAGCAGAGATTTACGGAAAGTCAGATTATGCAGATACTGAAGCAGGCTGAGGGCGGAATACCTGTGGCAGATTTATGCCGAGAGTATGGAATGAGCAATGCAAGTTTTTATAAATGGCGAAGCAAGTATGGCGGAATGGACGTTGCGATGGTTTCAGAAATGAAAGCAATGGCTGAGGAAAACAAGCGATTAAAGCGGATGTATGCGGAAAGCCAGATGTAGAATGAGCTGTTGAAGGAGGCGCTCGGAAAAAAGTGGTAAAACCCTCACAGCGTAAGGTGATGGCACAGTGGGCAGTACAGGATAAGTCCGTTAGTATCGTTTTGGCGTGTGCAACATTTTGCATTTCTGAGACCTGCTATCGTTATCGACCAATGCGCAACGATGAGAACGAGGAAATTGCCGATTGGTTACTCCGTTTGACGGCTTGCCACAAGCGCTGGGGCTTTGGTTTGTGCTTCCTTTATTTGCGTAATGTGAAGGGTTTTGGATGGAATCACAAACGGGTGTATCGTATTTACCGTGAGCTGGAATTAAATTTACGAATTAAGCCGCGCAAGCGCTTAAAGCGAGATAAGCCCGAGCCATTGGCTGTGCCAGAACGGCCCAATGACACATGGTCGATGGATTTCATGGCTGATCAACTCGCCAATGGCAGATCTTTTCGAACTTTTAATGTGCTGGATGACTTCAATCGTGAAGGGTTGGGAATCGAAGTGGATGTATCGCTTCCATCAGAACGCGTTACGCGGGCTCTGGATCGGATTATTGAATGGCGCGGCAAACCCAAAAAGATTCGTTGTGATAACGGGCCCGAAAATATCAGTGCCACTCTCTGTTGGGCAGAAACTCGAGGAATACAGCTTGATTACATTCAGCCAGGAAAACCACAACAGAATGCTTATATAGAACGCTATAACAGAACTGTTCGGCATGAATGGCTGGAGATGAATGACTTTGCAACCATTGAAGAGGCGCAACTCACTGCGACACAGTGGTTGTGGATTTACAATAATGAACGTCCGAGTATGGCGCTTGGAGGTATAACGCCAGCCATGAAGTTGGCAGGAACTTTTAAACTAAAATTCTCTACTGCAAACTCCTGTTAAAAATGGGAGGATTACCTTATTTCATTTAACTGAATGAAATGATTCGGTGTGGCGTTACAGTGAAGGAAAATAATAGGGGATTGTCGTAGCAACAATCTCCAGATTGATTTTGATTAGGTTTTATATTTTGTGCGTAAAGCAGAAAGCCCAATTAACCATAAAAATATAAATAATACCGTGAAATTCTCAGGCTGCGGCGTTACTGATGGATTCGATAGAGATTTAGGGGGGGTATAATGGTCAGCTAATGGTGATCTAAGATCTTCTATAGTAAATAAATACGTTGGAAAAGTTGCTAAAAAAGTGTCGGCCAATTTATGACTGTAAGAGCATTGTTTTTTAATTAACCATTCTTGATTTTGGCTATAGGTACTTAATGGAGAAATAGTCATTAAATCAAAAATGCCCCATTCAGCACTGATTTTGGAAATCGGATCAATACATACAGCATGATGTAATGAATTAAGTTTGTCAGTGTTAGTAAGAGCGAAAGCGGGGCTGATAAAAGCTATTGTGGTGCATAAGTATATGAATAATATAATTCTTAATGTCATTCGACTTTACTGTTTATTCTAAAATAACTTTATAAATCTAATATTATATAGCAGTCAAACTAAAATCAATGCGACAAAATGTCGCACTTCATCACTTACTAATTTATCTAAATAGATAAATTATCTGATTTATTTAATAATACAAAGAGAGAGGTTTGTCGGAGATATAGATATGAATACTTTCCATAACAAAATCATATTGCTGAGTTTATTGTTAGTGGGGATGCCGCTACTTTCAGGTTGTTGGGTTTTGGCAGCAGCTGGTGCGGGTGCATATGGTGGATATTAATTGAATAAAGAGGGCTATACACTGCAAAGCCCTATAACTAAAGAAAAGAGCAGTAAGAAAAATAAAATTAATGAAACAAATCGATAAAAAGCATATTAGAAATACAAAATATGTAAAGCTGTTAAAGTTGAAAATTTTGAGCTAGAGAAATTCCTCCTAAGTTTCTGCTAGCTCAGATTTTCGTTGTTGATTTCAGATCTAAATTCTTATTCTTCTTTTATTGTGTTTGGTAAACCCGAAAATTAAACCTAGTCCTATTAGTAACATTGCATAGGTTTCAGGTTCCGGTACGGGACTCACGTGACTGATATTGGTAAAAAGGAAAGATTCGTCGTTATAATCAAGATCACCTCCTCCGTAGATATCTTCAAATCCAATATATGTTCCAGCCGGAATATGTTGAGCGGAATCTCCGTTATAGGAAGCCGAGTAAATGTGATTGGTATGATCAGCATTTTGGGATGTATCTGAAGACCATATGTGTCCCGTATCAGATACATTTAATTGGAACGTCAGCGTATCTCCTGCATTTACATGTCCAAAAACGACATAATCGCCAAAATTAGAAGTATGGTTATTAAGCAAGCCGGATGATGATTCCGGAGTAATAACACCGTTTACCAACAATGAGACCGTATTCGTATAAGCTGCTGAGCTTCCTAAAAAGTAAGCACCAATTTCTCCAGTGGCTGTGGCAGTAAAAGTATAGGTTTGAGTATTAACTGATCCCATGTCGGGATATGAAACAAAATCTGCTTTTGCAGTAAATATTGAGAATGGGCTAGCTAGCAAAACGAGCGTAAGTGATATAAATTTGAACAGTTTTTGCATGTTATATCTCCAGGGGGCAATTATCAATTAATATGAAAATGAAATATTTGCTTCTTGAGATATATCTTACGGATTAACGTTTTATTACCCTAGGTATGGATGTGCTAGATTTTGCTAAAAGATATCCTAGTAATGTACTAGTTGTTTAGTTCCACGATGGAGGGTGTCCTAGATTTTGTATAAATGGTGTTTAATCGTGGTGAGGGATAGTAAACCCCCGTTTGTAACTTTCGCTGGTTTTTCGTAGACTCATATTAACTGATTTAATCGCATTAGTTTGGAAAACACAATTATCTACAGTATTTGTCCCTTTATACCTCGCGTGAAGAACGTAATACGTATGAGCAATCTCGCTATTTATGCTGCAAATGGCCTACTCACCAAGCTTAGTGATAAATGTTCGAGACAACGCAAAACAAAATTGTTGGCGATGTAATGCAAGTTGTTGTGTTGCAGCACTAAATTCTTTTCTCATCATAAATCTTGTGTATAGCCAACATAAATCCAATCACTGCTTTCATCTACATTTTCTCCAACATTCTTTTTTGCCGCCAGGCAGGCGCAGCGGTCGGAAATAATGGCATGGCTCTTGACTAGCAGAAACAATCTGTTAGTCAAGAGCTTTAAAATTCCGGAAAACCAGCATTACTTACGATCGGCCTTCGCCACCCAGCGCTTCGATTAGATCGGAAATGAGTTGACTGGCCTCGGCTGTCATCAATATAAAATCACTGGCAAATAAATCTTCATCGCTTTCAGTAGATTCCCTAAGGATATCTTGGGGCGCTATACGGCGGATTTGTAGATTGTCGTATAACACAAATGATATTTTGTCCTGCCAGGTTAAAGCTAGCTTGATGACTCTTTTGCCTACCCGAATGTGCCGTGATGCCTCTTCCGTGCTTAATTCGTGGTGTGTATAACGAATCGTGGCTTTTTCATCGCTCATGCTTTGTAACTCACAGTCACGGTCGATGGTAAAAACTGATGATAAATCATCTCCTGAAAGCCACTGTGTCATTGCTGTAGCAGGGGAGATTTTGGTTTCTAAAGGCGCTAAAGCAATACTGTGCATTGCTTTTAGAAAAGCTTCGACGAATTCGTCTGCTTTATTTGGGCTGGTCGTGTCAATGATTAAGCGATTATTAACTGTATCAATCCAAGCAAATATTTTATGTCTTTGCGCGAATGCGCGGGGTAGTAATTCGATCAGTGTTGCTTCTTTGATATCGCGAACTTGTTTTTTCCCGGGTTTGTATCCTTGCATGTGTTGCATATTTGTAATCCGCTCTTTGGCATGCTGATTCACAATGGAGGTCGGTAACAATTTTTTCTCTGTCCCCAGTGCGATTAGCCATTGCTGTCCCAAGGCGTAAACAAAATTACTATGTTCTTCATGCGGTTGAACCCAACCACGGCTTTGCATTTCCGTTTGCATGCAGGTTTGCAACGGGAATTGTGAAATGGTTTCTTCGAGTTCGTTTAGCGTAATATTTCCACTGGTAATGCGATAGACTAGTAAATTACGAAACCACATAGCATTCTTCTTATTGAGTTAATAATTTTATTAATTTGGGATGAAAAAAATATATTCAGCCAATGATTTAATAGAGGCGCAAATAGTACTTAACTTGCTCGAGCATGCTTTTATTCCGGCAAGATTATTCAATCAATATGCGCAAGGAGCAGCAGGGGATATACCTTTTGTTCATGCTTATCCTGAGGTATGGATTATAAGAGATGAAGATTATGAACGCAGTAAACGCGTGGTGCAATCGTATGAGCAAGCAACGGCTAAAACAAGTAATATTTATTGTCAGCAATGTGGTGAAGAAAATCCCGCTAATTTTCAGTTGTGTTGGAAATGTGATGCGGGACTGGAATAATATTGCAATCCTTCGTCGTTTCCAATTAAAAACATACCGGCTTACACACCTAGTAGTTTTACAGCAGCGGTTTTAAAAATGCAGAATTTATAAATTAACCCAATCGATATGTCGAATCATTATTTTGAAACACTGATTATTGGTAGTGGATTAGCCGGACTCACACTGGCATTACGTTTAGCAGATCATCAAAAAATCTGCATTGTTACTAAGCAAACCATCAATGCTGGCGCGAGTGGCTGGGCGCAAGGCGGCATTGCTGCAGCTTTATCGGATGATGATTCCGCTATCAAGCACGTTCAAGATACTTTAATTGCTGGCGCTGGATTATGTGATGAAGACGCTACACGTTATGTTGCTGAAAGCGCACCGTCAGCCATTCGATGGTTGATAGAGCAGGGTGTTGATTTTACTAGAAACACTGCGCATAAAACTGGCTATCACCTGACACAGGAAGGTGGGCATAGTGTGCGACGAATCATTCATAGCGGTGATGCAACAGGCAATGCGGTACAGAAGGTTTTAATACAGAAAGTAGTGGCGCATCCCAATATCACAGTGTTTGAGCATCATATTGCAGTAGACTTAATTACCAGCGATCGTTTGAGTATCGACATACCTAACCATGAAAGGCGTTGCTTGGGCGCTTATATTCTTGATAAGCAAAAAGACCGAGTTGTTACTTTCACGGCGCAAAATACCGTGCTTGCTACTGGGGGCGCTAATAAGGTTTATCTGTATACGACGAATCCGGATACGGCAACCGGGGATGGTATCGCAATGGGTTGGCGGGCGGATTGCAAAATTACTAATATGGAATTTGTGCAATTCCATCCGACTTGTCTTTATCATCCGCATGCCAAATCATTTCTGATCAGTGAAGCGGTTCGGGGCGAAGGCGGGCTTTTGAAATTACCTAATGGTGAGCGTTTCATGCCTTGGCATGATGCACGCGCTGAGTTAGCGCCACGTGACATTGTGGCACGCGCCATCGATTTTGAAATGAAAAAAAGAGGATTGGATTGCGTGTATCTGGACATTTCACATAAACCAGCGGATTTCCTCAAATCACACTTTCCAACAATTTATGCCCGTTGCTTAGAACTTGGCATAGATCTTACCCAAGAATCCATTCCCGTTGTTCCGGCTGCGCACTATACTTGTGGTGGCGTTGCTACGGATAAACATGGCAGAACCAATTTAAACAATCTTTACGCCATCGGCGAAACTGCACATACCGGATTGCATGGCGCTAATCGACTGGCCAGTAATTCTCTACTGGAGTGCCTGGTGTTTGGCCATTCCGCTGCAGGCGATATCATGAACCAACAAGGTAATGTGCTTCCTAAATTACCCGATTGGGATGAAAGTCGCGTAACAGATGCCGACGAAGAAATCGTCATTGCGCATAACTGGGACGAACTGCGGCGATTCATGTGGAATTACGTCGGGATAGTTCGTACTACTAAACGCTTGCGGCGCGCCCAACGTAGGATTGAGTTATTACGTGAAGAAATCAATGAATACTATGCCAATTTTCGCGTCACCAGCGATCTTTTGGAGCTCAGGAACCTCGTAGATGCTGCTGATTTAATCGTGCGTAGCGCAATATTGCGCCACGAAAGCCGTGGCCTGCATTTTAGCAAGGACTACCCGAATACTTTACCGCTTGCTGAGAATACAGAGTTAAACAAAAATTGCATCGACTAGCAGCAGAAGTAATGTTAGCGATCAAATCTATAACAAATAATGTATAGAAGCTACTTCGTGGCCAGTCCAAAGGATTTTGCGTGACAACTGTAGAGGAGCTTTAATCGCTTGATTGAGCTTTATCAATGGAGGCTTTTCTAAAAATCGTATTATTGGATGTAACATAATCAACATAATCAACATAATCAACATAATCAACGTAAGCAAAATGAAACCCTATTGAGTGGCTGTTTATCAATCCAATAGAAATCGACTCATACTCAGGTAGGCAATGGAAATGTGTGCAAATAACCCAAAACATTCTATCCGTGTGGTGGGGTCCTATGATCTCCTCACTTTCTTTACAGAAGACGTTCAAAAAGAGTTCTTCGACATCATAACTGATCCCGGGTTTGAGAAAATTTTTTCACATTCGGACTATAAGAATAATGATAGTGGTAACTTCAAATATAGTCGTGAGGAGTATGAGTTTGAATTAAATATGACAAATCACGGGCTAATCCGTGAAAGTTTCTGGAAAGATTCCTTTCCTCCCATTTTTACTATAAAGCCGTATCAGTTTAGCCAGATAGTTAATGCAGAACTTAAAAATAATGGTGGAGAAAATAATGAGTCAGTTGCTAGCTTGATTGCGAGTTCTTTAGAGTCATTATCAAATCGTTGCGGAGAATTAGATTATTCCAAGAAGCTTGAATGCTGTATTTATCGATATGCGCTTTCTAAAATAGCAGAAAAATTTAAGAATCTAGAATGCTACATTCATCTAGGATTGAATAGCTTTGGTGTTGCCAACTTTGGGCTAACTCTTTATGTTGATTGCAGTAAGAATGACTCATTTGAAAGTTTATGTGAGCGAATATACCAAGAAGGTAGTTGGTTTCAGGGAGATCCCTTGAAAGATTATCAGAGTAGTGAATCTAATCAATCGCACAGCATTGATAGCCCAAGAATCTTTCTGTCTTATTTTCAAGTTTTGGCGATCTTTGTGATTCATCGCTTCCTTAAAGAAAAATTAACAAAGGTGATAGGAAAGTTAGAAGAAAAATGTTATTGCTCTTGCATATCAGAAAAATGGATACGAAAAGTGTACGCTCTATCCGAATATCAATGGAAAGGATTGCCTGGTTTATTAGCTGAACCTTGGGATATTTCCAATAAGGTTAAAAATTCCACGCGCTTTGAGCTTCCACCCCATGCGCCACGTGGTTTTTATGTATTACCTCATTAAGGATTTTCAGGAAAAGAAATCATTCTTAGGAAATCATCAAAGAATACTGCTTGCTTTGGGCCATAATGTGGGATGGTCATCTGATTCGGACTCAGATGTACAGTATCCTCCATTTCAATCGGATGAGAAATCATCCCTCTACTCAAGGGATACTTCCTTACTTGAAAATTCCTGTTGCTTAATTTTTCACCAGGGTTTGATCGTAGTTGCGCCATCTGGAAATAAATCGCTTCATCTGGGTGGTAATGCGAGTAATTCTGTGCCTTATTTTGATTATTGGAGATTGATTTTTAAGCTATTTATTAGAGTGTTGGAAGCACGTTTAATGTTGGGGGTGTTAAACCAATATTTGTTCGGTTCTCACAAGGATTTTCTCGAGCAGGATAACAAGGGTATTTTATATAATACTTTTGTCGGATATCCAAACATTCTTAATAGAATCATTCGTATCGGGTGGGTTGCACAAAGAACGGCAGGCAAAGTCATTACGCCAGAAATATCTCGTTTCTCATTTGTGCGGAAGAAATTGTTGGATTTCATGGAAGGTACTAATTTTAATCATCAGATCGAGCATATCCAATCCGAGATTCAGAAATTTGATAATTTGATAATTGGGTAAATGAAAAAATAGTCATTCAAGCCGCTAAGGTAGCCTTATTTGTTTCTATATTTGCAGTTTTAGTGACAGTATTCCAAACGCCTATCCAGAACGTACTTTGCGAGAATCTTTCTCAGAAGAATATATTTTGTGAAACCAAGCCTGGTGACACTCCAAAATCAGTAGAACAGGAAAAATGATTGTTAGAATTGCTTGATTGTTTTGTGTATATTTACGTCTACATGCTCGCAGAAAGGTGTAGGGTAGGTAATACTAATAGGCTTACACTTAATTTTTTACAAAAAAACTTGTTCGAGCATAAAATAATCACACTGAAGCATTTAAAAAGACCAATAAAAACAGGAAAATCATCATGCAAACTTGCTACAAACGATTCATGCTTTCGTTATTACTATTGACTACGTTATTTATGTTAACTGGTTGTGAGAATTATGCCGAGAAAACCCATAAATCTTGGGTGCCACCGCCAACCGCTCCGGTCTATGACGATTCTACCATCTATGCCAGAATCATGGCTGCTATACAATCTGATCCCACTTTGCAAGGAAGTAATATTGAAGTTAAAGTAACCGACGGGAATGTTTCGCTGACGGGATTTGTTATTAATGAAGATCAACTGACACGTGTGAATATGCATAGTTGGATCATTGATGGTGTAAAAAAGGTTGATAACCAAATTGTGAAAAAATAATCGGTGATCATGCCGGTAATTGCGATAAAACAGGGAATATCCGGGTTGTCCGCATATTCCCTGTTTTTGGATTGCTAACTAGCTATTTCTATTGCACGCAAGAAGCATAAGTGCTTGGGCAGGTAGTGCTTAATCCGCCAGCAGGCTTGTCTTTTTGTGCGCTCCAATTGAGCATTTCGAGTACTTTTTGATAGTACTGAGGATCGCGGGTCCAGAAAACGTAGTTGGCTTTTAAATCATCTCTCAGATAATCAAGTAATTCAACTACGGTAGGTTCATACCCGGATGAATCGCTTTTAGTGTTTTGGTAATTATGGTGCATAACTGTAGGAGCTAATGGTACGATCCCTGAGAGTTTTGGATAGTATGTATACACGCCCGGAGGAGTATATTTTGTTCCTTCCATTAATAATCCGCGTTCTTGAAGGTATGTGTCGGGATGACTAAGGCCACCCCCCATTTTCTTTAAAGTTTCCACTAATGGAGCAATAATCGGTCTCGGGTAATTTACTGATTGCATCACCATGGTATTGGGAAACGCTTTGCGAGCTTCTTGTAATACAATGTATAGATTTTTATAGAAATCGTTAGTCTGAGTGCTCGTTACGGGATTCAATGGGGCACCCAAAGCTGTTTCTGACATTCCGATGCCTTCAAAATAAGGATGTGAGTTGTAGCGTTTTCCTAGAGCACGAAATAACTCGGACAAACGATCACGAACCAATGGGTTCCATAATTTTAAATTTTCACCTTTAGGTTTGCGTGGACCGGAGCCAGAGAAAGGAAAAACACCGCCATCATATTCAACACTTCTTAAATAAGTTGGAACATAGGTTGCCGAATTCGCGCTAAAAGACTTTGTTTGAATCATAATGACCAAACGTTTATGTTTATTGAGTTTCTGTAATTCCGCCAGGTGCTTATCAATTGATGCGAAATTATATTGACCCTTTGCGGTTTCAATATCTCCCCACATATAACGAACTTGGATTCCTTGTAATGCTGGCGTATTTGCTAAATCTTTATATACTGCATCCATCATGTATTTAGGGTTGTTTTTTGCTCCGCCTAAAAGCTGATAGTAATGTCCAGGATGCCATTTAACTCCATCAGCGGCATGGATAATTCCTGAAGAAAACAGCAATGTGAAAATAAATATTGTTATAAATGCTATCTTAAGTTTATAATTAAAACTGTAAGGGACCATCGCTAATGAGAGAGTGGATGGAGACTTGAAGTTGGTTATCATAGAAATAATTCCTCCTTAGGGATAAAAAAGGAAGAACTGCATTAGTACGCATCAGGATCGTTTCTTGGAAGCACTAAAGCAAGATAGTGCTTATGAATCGAATGCGCTCTTGGCAGTCCTGCCATCATAGGGTGGTTAGCCCGTTAGATCAGTGACTTTGCGCCCTCCGCTTTCGCAGAGTTTGCCTTTTTAATACAACATCAATATCTAATTGATAAATTTCAGTTGTATCTTAAGCAAGCATAAAATCTTAAATAGGTATTAACTCAAAAGATCATTTAAAATCAAAATACCGCTTTGCGTTGATTAACTACGCAACACTTGATAAATTTTCTGCTATTTGTCGATACCTATCTCGGAATGCTAATGACCTGTTGCATTCTGAGCTAACATATTAGTCGATAGGATGTCGGCTCTAGGGTATGAAAAATAGGGAAAATATGGGTCATTTTGGAATGATCTTAGGAAGTTGAAGTGGATTTGGGCTGCATAATCTAAAAGCTTTAAGTGTTGAGGCATATTGTTGATTATGAATAATAATTTACTCATGCTAAGCTGCTTGAAGCGAACTCGATTAAGTATGCTTTAACATTTGATGGGCGCTTATTAAAAAAGCGAAAAGAGTTGATAAATAGCTACCAATAAATTTATTATTACCTCGATAGATTTAGAGGTGTTTAAGTAGGGCCATTGATTACTAGGTAAATTATATTTTTCAAACATGATCGAGCACATCCGAAATCATTCCTTTTGGAAATCAATGTTGATTCTAGTCATTGTGCTTATCCCTTTTCAAACAGTTTTTGCAAGCGATGGCGTTAAATGGCATCCAGGGCACTATTATGCAACGATGGGGCACGGCAAAAATAATCCTGCCTATATGAAAAATATTTATGCGGAACTTGAACGAACGCCTGCATTACGGGGATTACAAGTTCGATATGCTTGGGCAGAATTAGAGATTTCTGAAGGGGTATATAACTTTGCGCCCATTGATACTATTCTTAATGAATTAGCAAAAAGAGGAAAACGTCTTTTTATTCTAATACAAACAAAATCGTTTAATCTGAACTTTAAATCTGTGCCGGATTATTTAAAAGCAGAGAAATATGAGAATGGCGCCTACATTTTTGTGACCTACGGGGAAAAAAAACCCAAAGGTGAAAATATTAAATTATGGAACCCATTGGTTCGTGATCGTTTGATTGCTTTGTTTAGAGCGCTTGGGGAGCGTTACAATACACATCCTTATTTTGAAGGGATCGGGTTGCCTGAAACGGCTCTAGGAGAGCCACTGACAAAATTTACCACAACTGAAACAGATCAATTTTTTGCAAATCTTCTGACAGTGCATCAGGCAATGCGTCAATCCTTCCCCAACACTGTTACATTACAATCTGTCAATCATCCTAGATCTATTCTCAAATCATTTACAAATAGAATGAAAACAATTGGAACGGCACTCAGTGGGCCAGATATTTTCCTTGAAGATCCAGCAATGAATGCGCCAGAAACTAAAAATACCAGTAAGGGGATTTATCATTATTATCCAGAGCTTTCTGGAATTGTTCCGATAGCACCTTCTGTGATGCAATCCAATTACGCAATGACACAACACAATAAAGAGACTAGAGAGCCTTCAATTCAAGAATTACTTTCATTTGCGAAGAATAATTTGAAAGCTAATTATATTATTTGGACTCGAGAGCCCAAATACTTTTCTAGACTGTTGCAGGTTTTAAACGAGCCAGACCAGATAAGAGAACCTGCAGGCGGGTTAATAGCAACTTGCCCAAAAGCGTTTAGATCATGTAAAAACTAATCATTTTCTCTTGATTTCAATAAATATACAGAAAAGTTTTTAGTCACTGGTTAACAAACGCAAGGCTTCTTGATATTTTTCCATCGTTTGTTGCAGAACTTCTTCCGGTAATTCAGGTGCGGGTGCTTTTTTGTTCCAATCTTGTCGTTCTAACCAGTCACGCACGAATTGCTTATCAAAGCTCGGTGGATTTTGCCCGGTGCGATATTGATCGGCAGGCCAGAAACGTGATGAGTCAGGTGTTAACACTTCATCAATCAAATAAAGTTGGCCTGCATTATCAAGACCAAATTCAAATTTGGTGTCCGCAATAATAATGCCTCGTTGCATGGCATAGTTTGCTGCCTCAGAATATAGCTGGATGGCTTTTTTACGTACTAATGCAGCCAATATATCACCTAATTTTTCTTCAACAATTTCAAAAGCAATGTTTTCATCATGCATGTTAGCGGGCGCCTTGGTGGAAGGCGTAAAAATGGCGCCATCCGGTAGCTTTTCTGCTAAATCCAACCCAGGAGGAACTGGAATGCCACAAATCGTACCGGTTTGTTGGTAGTCTTTCCATCCCGAGCCGACCACATAACCTCTTACAATGGCTTCAATCGGCAATGGTTTTAATCGGCGAATGACAAATGCACGATCATGTACTTGATGCCGTTCGTTTCCGGCTACTACTGATTCGGGGTCAATAAGCGTTAAATGATTAGGCAATATGTGTGCAAGCTTCTTGAACCAGAAGGCCGATAATGCAGTGAGAATTTTTCCTTTGCCAGGAACGGGGGTTGGTAGAATTACATCAAATGCCGATAAACGGTCCGTTTGAACGATTAATAGATAATCGTCATTCACAAAGTAAATATCTCTAACTTTGCCACGATGCACCAGTGGTAGGCTTTGAATCGTACTTTTAAATAAAGTGTCGGAGGCTGTCATGTATTTTGGTTTAGGCTAAGGCTGTTTTTGATGGTAATAGCTTGCTGCAATGCAGTTTCTAAGGAATTATTCAGAATCGTGAAATGTCCCATTTTGCGGCCTGGCCGCGCTTCAGTTTTTCCATACAAATGCAATTTTGTCGAAGGATGCTGCAATACGTGATTCCAGTTCGGTTCACCGTTATGCCACAAATCTCCCAGCACATTAACCATAATAGCAGGTGTATGCTGTATGGTTTCGCCAAGTGAGAGGCCGCATAATGTTCGAACTTGCTGTTCAAATTGTGAAGTGATACAAGCATCTAGGGAATAATGTCCGCTGTTATGGGGGCGCGGGGCAATTTCGTTGATGAGTAATTCACCATTGGCTAAGGTTGATACAAAAAACTCCACACACAAAACACCACGATAATCAAGTTTCTCAGCAACCAGGCAAGCTGTCATTTGTGCATGATTAGCTAAGGATGTTGGAACACGCGCAGGAACAATGCTGATATCAAGAATGCCATTGACGTGTTGATTTTCTGAGACTGGGTAAGTTTTAACTTGTCCAGTCGCGCTTCGAGCAACCACAACAGAAACCTCCAAAGTCAATGGTATAAATTTTTCTAGAACACAAACAGAATGATTTAATGCTTCAAAAGCTAACTTAAGATCAGCTACATTTTCAACGCGTTTTTGCCCCTTGCCATCATAACCAAACTGACTGACTTTTAGTATGCCCGGCAAGTAACTACTCACGTCTTGTGTTAATAAATCTTCGGTATGTCGAATGACACAATAGGGTACGATTGCAAAACCATTTGCTGCCAGAAACCGTTTTTCAGTAATTCGGTTTTGTGCTGTGCGGACACTTATTGCATCAGGGCTGATTAAGCAGTGAGTAGACAGTATTTCCAACACATCGGCAGAAATGTTTTCAAATTCGGTAGTTACTGCAACACATTGGTTGCTAATTTTTCTTAACGCCGATTGATCGGTATAATTTGCGCAAATAAAATCGTCTGCAATGCGCCCAGCAGGACTATCCGGTGATGGATCCAATACTGTTACGAGATAACCCATTTCTTGCGCAGCCGTTACAAACATACGGCCCAGTTGACCGCCACCCAGCACGCCGAGCATGGCACCGGGCATCATTTTACCGTGCATTATTTCAAATCAACCGTTAGCACGGACTCGGTTTGTTTTTGTCGGTATTGATTGAGCCGTGCGTTCATCTCACTATTGTTATTCGCTAGCAATGCAACAGCAAATAATCCGGCATTAGTTGCGCCGGCTTCACCAATAGCAAATGTGGCAACAGGGACGCCTTTTGGCATTTGTACGATCGAGAGTAATGAATCAACGCCTTGCAGGTATTTTGAATTAACTGGAACCCCCAGCACGGGGAGTGTTGTTTTTGCTGCAATCATGCCAGGTAGATGCGCTGCACCCCCTGCGCCAGCGATAATGCATTGAATGCCACGCGCTTTTGCTTGTTCAGAAAATTCAAACATTAAATTAGGCGTACGGTGTGCTGAAACAACTTTCACTTCATAATCAATACGAAATTCTTTCAAAATATCAACAGCATGATGCATGACTGGCCAATCACTTTTGCTGCCCATCACTACACTAACTGAGGGCTTGATCACGCGTTTCTCATCTGTGGAAGAAATTAATGATAGATTCTTATGGGCCATTATTTTCCTTATTAAAAATACAGCCAAATATTTGTCAGTTGGTTTATTAATGTTTGCCGTCTGGTAATTTTATTGGATTCACTTTAACCAGAAGCATAATTGGTATTATACTAGATGGATTGCAACTGATTTCTTTCAATCACTAAACTTACAACAACTCAAACTGATTTTTCTTCATTTTAACAACACTATAGATAGTTTTATGAATTTTCAGCGCGGAAAACAAAATGATGAGCCGGAAATCAATTTAGTACCTATGATTGATGTTTTGTTGGTGATTTTGATTTTTCTCGTAGTGACGACAACTTATTCAAAATTTGCACAATTAGAAATCAATTTGCCACAGGCAGGCACTGAAGAAGTCGATGAGAATACTGAAAAGCCAAATACGATCGATATCACCGTAAGTGCGGCGGGAGAATATACCATTAACTTAATACCCATTAAATTTATCAGCATCGAAAGTTTGCGCGATGCATTGCAGGTTGCCGCGCAAAACATGGCCGATCCATTCATCATCATAAATGCTGATGCAAAAGCAGCGCACCAATCCGTCATTACAGTCATGGAAGCTGCTCGCCTAGCCGGACATAGTAAAATTACTTTCACTACAGAAACAAGCCCGCAAGAATAAAATAATTCTATTTAGGTTTTTTCATCTTGTTTGACTAACGAGTGGATTACTGTTTTAACTATGAATGACATTCTAAAAATCGGTTTTTTATAAGGAGAAAATAATGTCCAATTACAATCTTGATAATTTTTCAAAGACGGCACAATCCGGCTCACAATATATTCTGGCACCATTACCCTACGCTAATAATGCGCTTGAGCCTGTCATATCTGCGAATACTTTGAGTTTTCACTACGGCAAACATCATAAAACCTATGTCGATAACTTGAATAATTTAGTTGCAAATAGCGATCTGGCAGGTAAATCTCTTGAAGAGATTATCAAAGCGTCTGTTGGACTGGCCGACAAGGCGGCGATTTTTAATAATGCCGCACAGGTTTGGAATCACATGTTTTATTGGCATAGCTTGAAGTCTAACGGCGGTGGTGAGCCGGCAGGTGCATTGAAACAAAAAATTGAAGCTTCATTTGGTAGTGTAGATACCTGTAAAAAAGAATTTGCACAAGCTGCTATTACTCAATTCGGTAGTGGTTGGGCTTGGTTAGTGGTTGATGACGGGAAAATTACTGTTGCTAAGACCAGTAATGCTGAATCACCAATCACCAAAAATTTCCGCCCACTATTGACCATTGATGTATGGGAACATGCTTATTATCTTGATTATCAGAATCGTCGCGCTGACTATGTAAACACAGTATTGGATAAGTTGATTAACTGGGATTTTGCAGCAGCTAATCTCGGGTAAGATTCTAGTTTTATGACGGATATCACCATCGCCTTATCAAAAGGGCGAATTTTTGAAGATACTGCGCCGCTGCTTAAGTCGGCCGGGATTATTGCTAACGACGATCCGGAATCATCACGCAAGTTAATTCTGTCCACCAATCGTGCCAATGTTCGATTGATCATTGTGCGAGCTACGGACGTGCCAACTTATGTGCAATATGGTGCGGCCGATCTTGGCATCGCGGGTAAGGATGTATTATTGGAACACGGCGGAGCAGGGCTATATCAACCGTTAGATTTAAATATTGCGCGATGTCGTCTAATGGTGGCAATACCCGATGGATTTGATTATGAGTCTGCAGTACGGCAAGGCGCACGACTACGTGTGGCTACGAAATATGTTAAAACAGCACGAGAGCACTTTGCTAACAAAGGTGTTCATGTTGATTTGATCAAATTATATGGATCGATGGAGTTGGCGCCTTTGGTTGGATTAGCCGATGCGATTGTTGATTTGGTATCCAGCGGCAATACGCTAAAAGCTAACCACTTAAAAGCAGTGGAAGAGATTATGCCTATTTCGGCAAGACTGATTATTAATCAAGCGGCGCTGAAACTAAAAGCTAAATCGATTCAGCCTATTTTAGATGCATTTACTGAAACGGTTAAAAATAACATTATTACGCAATGATGGTGCAAATAGCACAACTCAATTCAGCCGATGCTGATTTCCAACAAAGCCTTGGCAAGCTATTGGCTTTTGAAAACGCACAGGATGATACAATCGATGCTACTGTCTCTAAGATTCTCGCGGATATTCGTAGTTTAAAAAACAGTGCATTAATTGAATACACCAATCGTTTTGATCGGCTTGCGGTCAATGCTCCGCAGGATTTGGAGCTAACGCATGATGATTTGCAACGCGCTTTAACGGCTTTGCCGATTGAGCAACGTACAGCATTACAGCAAGCGGCTGACCGAATCCGCAATTATCACGAAAAGCAGCTGTTAGCTTCATGGCAGTATCAGGACGGGAATAGTCTATTAGGCCAGAAAGTGACGCCACTTGATCGGGTTGGTTTATATGTTCCTGGAGGTAAGGCTTCTTATCCTTCCTCGGTGTTGATGAACGCCATTCCAGCTAAAGTTGCCGGGGTCAAAGAGCTCATTATGGTCGTACCTACACCGGATCGGGAAAGAAACGATATGGTCTTGGCCGCTGCAGCAATCAGCCAGGTGGATCGTGTGTTTACCATTGGCGGTGCGCAAGCGATTGGTGCTTTAGCGTATGGTACGGAAACCATACCGCAAGTCGACAAAATTGTCGGTCCAGGCAATGCTTATGTGGCTGCCGCGAAACGGCGTGTTTTTGGTGTCGTCGGGATCGATATGGTAGCTGGCCCTTCTGAGATCTTAGTGATATGTGACGGTAAAACTAATCCTGACTGGATCGTGATGGATTTATTTTCTCAAGCTGAACATGATGAAATGGCGCAGTCGATTTTGCTATGTCCCGATCAAGCGTTTTTGCAGCAAGTCATGCAGGGTATTCAACGGTTACTACCGGAAATGCCTCGGCAGGAGATCATCCGTGCATCATTGGAAAATAGAGGCGCTTTGATTCAAGTACGAAACTTGGATGAAGCATGCGAAATATCCAATAAAATTGCACCGGAGCACTTAGAGTTATCGATTGATCAAGCAGAAAAGTGGCTGGATAAAATCCACCATGCAGGAGCTATTTTTATTGGCAAAAATACCTGCGAAGCTTTTGGCGATTATTGTGCGGGGCCCAATCATGTACTACCAACTTCCCGTACTGCCCGCTTTTCTTCACCACTTGGCGTGTATGATTTTCAGAAACGGAGTAGTTTGATACAAATAGGACTGCAAGATACCGCTAAATTAGGCGGAATTGCCTCGATCCTGGCTCATGGTGAAGGCTTGCAAGCTCACGCACGATCAGCAGAATATCGCTTTAAAGATTAGCGGTATAGTTGATTTGGTTGAATTGCATTCCAGTATTGATCGGTTGCAATGATCACTTCTCGTCAGCATCCACTGATTAAACACTTAATCAAACTGGAAGAATCCACGCATTATCGCAAAGAAACGAACTTGACATTGCTCGATGGCTTGCATTTGATACAAGCGTATCAAGCAGCTTGGGGTTTCCCTGAGCAAATTGTTGTCAGCGAATCCTATCTTCAACATTGCGACAATCCAAAAAACTTACATGAACTTTTTGGTGCTGATCTGCCAAAGATTGCGGTTGTGAGTAATGCACTGATGCAGATAGTTTCCCCGGTTAAAACACCCACAGGCATATTAGCAATTATTGCTAAACCGATAGCGGAGAAAATTTATGATAACTTCGCAGAAGATTTTGTCTTGCTGCTAGAAAACATTCAAGATCCTGGCAACCTTGGTTCTATTTTACGTTCTGCTGCTTCGGCTAATGCCTGTAACATTTATTTATCGAACAATTGTAGTGATGCTTGGTCGCCCAAAACATTACGTGCAGGCATGGGAGGACAATTTTTCTTAAATATCTATGAAAATAGTAGCTTAGCCAAAATTGCTCAAGACTTCCCGGGGCAAGTGCTTGCCACCTCGCTTACTGCAACAAAAAGCCTGTTTGATATTTCATTACGAAGTCCAGTTGCTTTTGTATTTGGCAATGAAGGTAGTGGGATATCTTCTGAATTGCTGCAGCAAGCTGATGAGATTATTAAGATTCCAATGCTAGGTAAAACCGAATCATTAAATGTAGCCGCAGCAGCTGCAGTTTGTATGTTTGAGAAATTAAGGCAGAGCAGATGACAAGATTGGTGCTAAATAATGCCACAGTGTATGATACGTGGCTTCTATCTATTTGTAACTTTCGGAGTGTTCATGAAGATTTCTTTTTTACTAATTACTTTATTGATGTTTTGTTCATTCAATGTCATGGCCTTGCATCATGAGCCGCAAGGCGAGCAAAATACACAATTATCCAACGACAACAACAGCTCGGCAAAAAATGAAGGTGTGGTAGTTGATGTGATTGATACAACTGGTTACACCTACATGGAGTTGGAAAGTACGGGGGGGCGCTTCTGGATTGCTGCACCTACTACGCAGGTTAAGAAAGGCGATCGTATTCGCTATGTGAAAAACATGACGATGAACAACTTTACTAGCAAAACGCTGAATCGCACATTCACTACCTTGATTTTTGTGACGTCCACAGAAATCAAAAAATGAAAAAACAGAAGTAATGAGTGTGGTTGGCTATGAGTATCCATTATAAGAATAATATGTAATTTTTCCGACTGATCGGATACTCTTCGAATTTCTAAAAAACTGTTCAGCATTCAGTGATACTAACGGCTAACCCCCCCAATGAAGTTTCTTTGTACTTTACCGACATTTCCAATCCGGTTTGTTTCATTGCTGCAATGCAGTTATCAAGTGACATGAAGTGTTGACCATCTCCACGTATGGCAAGTGACGCAGCGGTATAAGCTTTGATCGCGCCAAAACCGTTGCGCTCAATACAGGGTACTTGAACGAGGCTGCCGACCGGATCGCAAGTCATTCCCAGATGGTGCTCTAATGCGATTTCGGCGGCATTCTCGATTTGTTCTGTGGAACCGCCTTTGACAGCACATACGCCTGCAGCTGCCATTGCCGAAGCTGAACCCACTTCGCCTTGGCAACCCACTTCCGCTCCTGAAATTGAACTATTGTGCTTGATTAATCCGCCAATCGCACCCGCTACCAGCAAAAAATCACGTACTTGCTCGAGAGTAATGCCCTCATGTTTAACTAAATAATAAATGACTGCTGGTATAACCCCTGCTGCGCCATTGGTTGGGGCAGTAACGACCATGTGGCCGGCAGCGTTTTCTTCATTTACAGCCATTGCATAAGCACAAAGCCAATCGTTCATATTGGCTTTGTCTGGCTGGTTTCGTAGTTGCTGATATAAAGCAACTGCGCGACGTTTGATGTTAAGCCCGCCCGGCAGTCTTCCTTCCGTGATCAATCCTTTTTCCAAGCAAGTACGCATGGCATCCCAGATCGCATCTAGGCCCTGATTGAGTTCTGATTCACCCATCCGTTCTTGCTCATTACTGCGCTTCATAAGGCTTACTGAGTACTTACTATCAAATGACATTTTCATCATTTGGTTGGCACTTTCGAAAGGAAAACCGCACGATTGTGCTGGTTCAATTTTAAGAGGTGCAACGATTTGACCAATTTCAGCAATGGTTGAAATAAAACCGCCACCTATCGAGAAATAGGTTTCGCTAAGTAACGTTTTACCCGTACTATCGAGTAACTGAAAGATCATACCGTTAGGGTGTTCGGGAAGCGGGTTGCCACGATCAAAAATGATGTCTTCTGCAGGATTGAAATGGATCAATCTATCATTATCGGTACGAAAAGAGCGCTGTTGCCAAAGTTCTTGAAAAAGTGTGTTGACATCCACTTTTGCCAAAGCTTGTGGAGTATGTCGGTACATACCTAAGGTAACAGCTCGATCCGTCGCATGACCTTTACCGGTGAAAGCAAGTGATCCTCGTAATGTGCAGCGCACGTGAAGAAAGTCGGAGACTGCATTGTTGGAAACAAATTTTTCCAGCCGATCACGGAAATTCTTGGCTGCTACCATCGGACCCATAGTATGTGAGCTGGATGGACCAATGCCAATTTTGAAAAGATCAAGCGTACTAATAAACATACAATAGCGACCTGTGAATAAAGTAAAAAGCGTACTCAGAAAATTTACTGCTTAATTCTGAATTATTATAAAAATGCGGATTTTACCGCAATGTAACCGAGATGTACGAAAAGGAATGGCGTTTATTCGACTTAAGCTTAACGCAATTGCCTCAGATAAATCGGCTATTGTAACTTTGACTATGTAGTGTTAGAAGATAGTTATGATTTTTTTATGTAGTTGTTAATTAAATATATATGATGTGTTAATCTCACCTGCTGCATAGTGTTGTAATAGATATATTCGGTATAAGCTTTTAATCACATACAAGGATGAATGCTTAACGATGAAACCTGATTTGGATCATTTATTCAATCAACATTCCACAGATTTTGAGGTGCGTGATAAGCGCTTTGATGATTTTATCAAAAGTATTCCTGGTGTTGTTTTTGAGTTTTGTGTTGATGAAGCGAAACATCGATCATTACCTTTCATTAGTGAAGGTGTTGCTGATTTGATTGGTTATTCTGCGGCTGAATGCATGGCTAATGTGGAAATTATTTTTGATAAGATTTCTCCGGAATTCATTCCAGCTTTAGAAGCTTCCATGCAAAATTCTTTAGAGAAATTAGCGCCGTGGATTTATGAGTATCCTATTGAGACATCAAGCGGGGAAAAATGGATATGGAGCTATTCTATTCCGCAACGTAATAAAAATGGAATGACCTGTTGGCGTGGTGTTATTGTTGATATCACCCAACAAAAAAACATTGAGAAAGCTTTGCGCGACAATGAGCAGCTTTTTCGCAGTGTGGCGGAGGTAGCACCTATCGGTATCTTTCGAGCCGATGCTACGGGGGAATATGTTTATGTGAATGAACGATGGTGTGAAATTGCTGATATGCGCGATGAAATGGCGATAGGGTCCGCTTGGATTAACTGCGTTCATCCAGACGACAGAGCGCGCGTTATGTATGAATGGCATAATACCGTGCAGCAACAAAGGCAATTTGTTTCGGAATACCGATTCCAAACTCAGCAGCAAAAAATCAAATGGATTGTTGGTCGCGCGCAAATCGAGCGTGATCGCCGAGGAAATGTGTTGGGCTATGTAGGTACTATTGCGGATATTACCGACCGAAAAATGAAGGAGGTAGCGCTGGCCGAGTCTCGCAATCTTCTGGAAACGATTGTTGATACAGCTCCCGTTCGAATTTTCTGGAAAGATAATAAATTAAACTATATTGGTTGTAACTTGGCTTTTGCTAAGGATAATGGGGCGGAATCGATGCAGCAAATTATTGGTAAAAATGACTATGATTTGCATTGCAAAAAACATGCGGATGTTTATCGTAATGATGACCGTCATGTAATTGATACAGGTCTATCAAAGTTAGCTTATGAAGAACCCCGTAATTCACCTGACGGAAGAATTCTGTGGCAAAGAACATCGAAAGTGCCGTTGCGGAATCACCACAATGAAATTATTGGCGTGCTAGGAACTTATCAGGATATCACTAAAGAAAAGCATACCTACGATTCGATGCGCTTGGCTGCAACCATTTACCAATCTAGTAGCGAAGCGATTATGGTAGCTGATGAAAATGATTTGATTATACAAATAAATCCAGCTTTTACACGAATGACCGGGTATACCTTGACGGATGTTCAAGGTAAAAGTCCGGAGTTTTTGCGTTCTGATTGTCATGATGCCGATTTTTATCAAGAAATACGCCGAACACTTTTTAACGACGATCATTGGCAGGGTGAAATCTGGGATAAACATAAAGACGGTACGCTGCACGCAAAATGGGTCAGCATCAGTGTGATTCGCCATAAAGATAATCGTATTCATTATTATGTATCTCAATTTACCGATATCACCGAAAAGAAAAAGAAAGATGAACTACTTTTGTTTCAAGCGAATTACGATTCGTTGACTGGATTACCGAATCGTAATTTATTTAAAGATCGACTCGAGATGAAAATCCGAGAATCCCGAAAGAATGGTTTATTGATGGCATTATTGTTTTTGGATTTGGATCATTTTAAAGATATCAATGACACCTTGGGTCATGATAAGGGCGATGAATTATTAAAGCAGGTTGCTATCCGCATTAAGAATTGTATTACAGAGCAGGATACCGTCGCTCGTTTGGGGGGAGATGAGTTTGCCGTAATTTTATCAACAGCCGTTGATCGCGCGCGGGTCAGATTGATCACGCAAAATATTATCCAGAGTTTAAACGAGCCTTTTAACTTTAATCGTAGTCAAACGGATTATTATATTTCGACCAGTATTGGGGTTGTATTTTATCCAGATGATGGCATGCAGATGAAAACTCTAATGAAGCACGCTGATCAGGCGATGTATGCTGCGAAACACGAGGGGCGTAATCGTTTTTCGTATTTTACTCCATCCATGCAACGCCAAGCACATGAAAAAATGATATTAATTCGTGACTTGCGTCAAGCTATCGAGAAAGATGAGTTGCAAGTGTACTATCAACCGATCATCGATTTGTCGAGTGGCCGTTTTGTGAAAGGGGAAGCGTTGGTGCGCTGGAATCATCGGCGTCGAGGGCTAGTTAGTCCAGCCGTTTTTATTCCGTTGGCGGAAGAAAGTGGTTTGATTTTAGAAGTGGGTGACGCTGTATTTAAGCATGTCATTGCATTGATTCAGCAGTGTTCTGAGAAGTGGGGATATGATGTACAAATCAGTGTCAACATGTCACCGCTACAGTTTAAGTTTATGAGCAAATTTAGCTGGCTAAAAGAGCTAGAACGACTTGGATTGCCAGGTAACTGTATCAATGTTGAAATCACCGAGAGTCTTTTGTTAAAGGATTCATCGGTCGTTCAAGAACATCTACTCGAGTTTCGCAATAATGGTATTGAAGTATCGATCGATGATTTTGGTACGGGTTTTTCGTCATTGTCCTATTTGAAGAAGTTTGATATTGACTATCTAAAGATAGATCGGACCTTTATTAATCAATTGATGGAGAATGAGACCGATCGTACTTTGGTCGAGGCGATTATTGTGATGGCGCATAAGCTTAATATTAAAACTGTTGCAGAGGGAGTTGAAACAAAGGCGCAACAGGAATTATTAATGCATCTCGGGTGTGATTACGGGCAAGGTTTTTTATATTCCCAGCCCGTTAAGGCAAAGGCGTTTGAAAAATTATTGATGGGTAATAATAATTGTATATTTTTGCCGAAACACTTTGCGCATTAGATTACAGTGCTATCCTAAAATATTGGTCAATGATGGTGATTGGATACCAAAGAAATATTCTTATGCAATCAACTCAAATCCCTCTCTTAAAAACTTGGATTTTGTAGCAAAATATTATGTTGCACCAAAAATTGCAAGATAACCATTGTTACCTGGAAATAGTCGGTCAATTTTTTTAGGATTTCGCTGTGTCCAATATTTGGAAACGTTTTATTTATATTGTTCTGGTTACGCTGCTTTTTAGTGGGATTTTTTGGGTGATTTTTGGTGCGGTGTTTGCCTTGCTGCTGTTTGGTGTGACGCTATTCTGGATCGCATTACACCATGTTTCGCATCTGGTTGCGTTGGAGCGTTGGTTATTATTACCCAAGCAAGTTTCCGCTAATATCCCAGCCGGTAGCGGTGAATGGGATGATGTGTTTGCGTATTTGGCTCGTTACGTGCGCCAGCATAGCCAGAGCCAAGAATTACTGAGTCTGGCGCTAGAACGCATGCGCAATGTGACGGCTGCTATGCCAGATGGTATTGTGCTATTGACTGAAAACGATCGAATTGAATGGTGTAACCCGGTTGCGGAAGATCATCTTGGAATAAGCTCGGCGCTCGATTCAGGGCAACAAATTACGCATTTGGTGCGACAAGTTCCGTTCGTTGAGTATTTGTCGGTACGCAATTTCACCAAGCCATTAATTTTGAACCAAACACGCCGACGGCATAAAAGCGTTTTTTCTTTGCAATTTGTACCGTATGGTTTCAATCAAAAATTACTCATTAGTCGAGACATTACCCGCTTTGAGAAGCTTGAAACGATGCGTCAAGATTTTATCGCCAATGTTTCACATGAATTGCGCACACCGCTTACGGTGATCAGTGGTTTTCTTGATACCTTGACGCACGAGGAAACCACACCAGATTTTGACAAAAGGGCTTTGGCGTTGATGTCGGAACAAGCGATCCGCATGCAATCTCTAGTAGAGGATCTGTTGGTTTTGTCGCGTTTGGAGAATGAACAAAACAAAATTAATGAAACGATCATTAATGTAGCTGATTTACTCAGTGAAATTCTGCGTGATGTAGAATCACTCAGTACCGAAAAGCATGTGATTAAATTGGATATTGCGACACAAAGCCGGTTACTGGGTAGCGAAACAGAATTACGCAGCGCGTTTAGTAACTTGATCAATAATGCTGTGCGTTATACGCCGGAGGGCGGTGAAATCAGTATTCATTGGCAGGAAAAGGATGGGCAAGGCATATTTTATGTGCAGGATAGCGGTATCGGTATTGAAGCTCAGCATATTCCTCGTTTGACTGAGCGTTTCTACCGGATTGATACCAGCCGTTCTCGGGAAACCGGAGGAACAGGGCTCGGGCTAGCAATCGTCAAACATGTCGTAAATCGGCATGATGCGCGTTTGCAAATCACCAGTGAGATTGGTAAAGGAAGCCGCTTTACGATTATTTTTCCAGCCAAACGATTGGTTGCAGAAGCGAAAGTATCCTAACGAGTGTTTCTCAATGGGGTTGCTAGGTTACGATTCAGCTTTTTCGGATGCTGTTTTCATAATCTTTTGTAACGGCTTGACCAATAACGACAAGCCAAATAACAACGTGCTGAATAACACGATGGTGGTACCTGAAGCGACATTAAAAACATAACTCAGGTACATTCCAGTAATGCCAGAGAAAGTACCAATCAGTGTGGAGTAAATCATCATTTTGCTAAAACTGTCGGTCAAAATCCGTGCGGTAATGGCGGGTGCGATCAGCGTTGCGGCGACCATCGTGACACCGGTCACGTTAAGTGAGGCGATGACTGCAAGGGTGAGTATGATTGAAAACAGCAGTTGTACCGATGCGGTTTTAATGCCCGATACGTGTGCTGCTTCATGATCGAACGTCGAGAAGAGTAGGGCGCGGTAGGAAAAAAACAGAGTAATGAAGGTGACAACGGTGACGATGCCAATGATGATCAGATCGTTGTCACTGATTCCTAAAATATTGCCGAACAAAGCTGCTTCGAAATTTTGCTTGAAATTGCGCAATTTACTCACGATGGCAACACCCAATGCAAACATTGCGGTCGTGACAATGCCGATGGCTGCATCGAGTTTGATTTTGTTGTTTTGGGTGATTTTGTTAATGATCAATGCGGCGGCTAATCCCATGGCACATGCACCCGCATAAAAATTCATGTTCAGGGTGAATCCCACAATCGCCCCGCCGATTGCGGCATGCGATAGTCCGTGACCCACGTAGCTCATGCCGCGCAACACCACGTATACACCAATTAACCCACCGGTTGCGCCCACTAAACTGGCAGCTAACAGGCCACGAAGAAAAAAATCATATTGCAGCGGTTCAAGCAAAAATTCCATCAATTATGGCTGTTCCATAAACTGCAAAGGGGTGGCGTGGGCAATCAACAAGTGTCCTTCATGTTTTACGATGACAATATCTCCACCATACGTTTTGGCGAGGATTTCGTTGGTGAATATATCGTGTGGACGGCCTTGTGCAATGACGCCTTTATTGAAGCAAATCACCCAAGGTAAATGGGAGGCTACGGCATTCAGATCGTGCGTGGTTAGTAAGATGGTAATGCCTTCGCAATTTAAACTACCTAGCAGATGCAATATTTCATGTTGTGTCTTGATATCAACGCCCGAAGTAGGTTCATCAAGAATTAGAATCTTCGGATTGCTGATCAAGGCGCGCGCTAAGAAAGTACGCTGACGTTGACCGCCAGAGATTGCGAGGATGTGCTGTTTCAAGCAACTACTGACATTCAAGCGTTCGGCCAGATCGTAGATTTGCTGGCGTTCATGTTTTGTCAACCAGGGTAAAATACGGCCATTGGTATAAAGCCCCATGGCAATGACTTCCTCAACTGTGACAGGAAAATTCCAATCGACGCTACCCAATTGTGGTACATACCCAATGATGCCCGGTTTGATTTTTTCAACGGTTTGACCATTCAGTTCGGTTTTACCGCAAGTCACCGGGTGCATGCCCATCAGGATTTTAAGCAGCGTGGTTTTTCCGCAAGCGGTAGGTCCTACGATACCGGCAAATAATCCATGCGGAATTTCTAATGAAAGGTTCTGGAATAATGGGCGCTCATAACCTGCGGTAATATTGCAGAGGCTAACGGCTGAATGCAATGGTGTGTCAGAATCGATTATTGCTTGCATCAATGTTCGCGGTACAAGTTGCGTTTCCACCCAGCGCTTGCGTCATGATCGCCATATTGTTCGTCATCATGCCGATGAAGGAATCGATAGGAGGCGCGGGCAATTCATCGTCTGAAAGTTGATCGATAAATTGCACATTGGCTTCACGCGCAATTTGCTTCATGATTTTGCTGGGAAAAACATCCGAGCCAAAAATAGCCGGTACACCGGCTTGCTTGATCTGTTTGATGACATTCATCACTTCTTGTGGTGCGGGTTCTGAGAAATCTGACGGTTGGATGGCTGCAATGACGGTCATGCCATAGCGTGGCGCGAAATAAGCAAATGAGTCATGATAAGTTACCAGCTTACGATTCTTTTCAGGAATCGTTTTAACGCAAGCAAAAATGGCTTGATCCAATTTTGTGAGTTTAGCGAGATAGGTTTTGGTATTTAAGAAATACTGTTCTTGATGCTTGGGATCCAATTCGCTCAGACTATCCCGGATGATTTCAGCATACTGCATCACCAATTGGATATTTAACCACAGATGCGGATTGGGATGCCCATGTTCACGCGGGAAACTGAAGTCATATTGCCAGTCTTCTTCCTTTAGCGTGCGATTGCCCAATTGCACAACGCGCGTTGCAGGTTTCTTTACTTTTTCAGCTAATTTTAAAGTCGGCAACTCAAGGTCAAGGCCGTTGGCGATGATCAAGTCAGCTGCTTGCAGTGTTTTGATGTCGGATGGAATGGGCTCAAAAGTATGCGAATCAATGCCATCAGGAACTAAACCAATGACATCCGCATAAACTCCACCAATATTTCGCACTATGTTTGTGATGGGTGCAACAGTTGTGATGACCGTGAGTTTCTTGGGATGCTCCGAAGCAAAAATTTGCTTTCCTAGTGCCAGTGAGATGAATACCGTGATGAAAAAAAAGAGTAATAGGTAACGATTAGGAGTTCTCATGAGTTTTTATTCTTTCTGTCGAGCCTTGTAGCAGGCTATTTTACACAAATTTGTATGAAGAAAAATTTATCTTTCATACAGAATCACGATACACTCAATGCGTGTGAAGTTTTTTATATATTTCATACTAAGAATGTTTTCACAGTATAAAAAGCCTCAGCTTATTGAATTATCAGTCAATAGAAGATTCGTTTTAATGCCAAAAACAACAAAAAAAGAATTTATAGTAAGTAGCAGTACCGTGCTTTTATCGCTGTGGATGGTAGCGATCGTTCACGCTGCAGGGGTGCCAACACTGAATGAGGTCGTCGTAAAAGCCAATTCCAAAGAATTAATCGGAACCGCTAATTCTGCAAATGAAGGAACCGTTCTCAAGCGCCAATTAGATGCACGTACCGTCTATCGTCCAGGAGAATTGCTTGAATCGGTGCCTGGATTGATTGTTACGCAGCATAGCGGTGAAGGAAAAGCGAATCAGTATTTTTTGCGAGGATTTAACCTGGATCATGGTACGGATGTGCGCATTTCTGTTGATGGCATGTTGGTTAACCAACGTTCGCATGGACATGGCCAAGGTTGGGCGGATACTAATTTTGTTATTCCAGAGCTAATAGGCGGTTTGCAGTACATGAAAGGCCCCTATTATGCAAGCCAGGGTGATTTCTCTTCTGCGGGCGCTGTCAGCTTGAATTATCTGGATAAATTACCGCAAGGGATTGCGACCTATGGATTGGGTCAACAAGGATTCATGCGCGGATTGGTCGCCAAGTCTCATGAAATCGGCGCAGGAAATCTTCTGTATGCACTCGAGTTGTTGACTAAAGATGGACCCTGGGTTAAACACGAGGATTATAAGAAATTCAATGGCGTATTACGTTATAGTCAGGACAATGGGTTGACTAAATTTAATATTAGCGCGATGGGGTATGGTGCGAGATGGAATGCAACCGATCAAATACCTCAAAGAGGTGTGGAGAGTGGCTATGTTTCACGATTAGGATCAATTGATCCTAGCAGTGGTGGTGAAACGCATCGCTTTAGTCTATCGGGCGCACTGCAACATGCCAGTCGTTTCGGCATGACGCATATCAATTTGTATACGTTGCATTCCAACTTGGCGCTATTTTCCAATTTTACCTATTTCCTGGATGATCCGATCAATCGGGACCAGTTTTCACAAGTGGATAAACGTTTTCAATCGGCCATGAATGTCAGCCATTCATGGATCAACAAGGTGGCTGGTTTCGATGTTGAAAATACTGTCGGCGTGCAATTCCAGAATGACGTGATTGATAATGGGCTGTTAAGCACAAAAGAGCGCCTTGCTTTATCAACGACGCGAAGTGATCATATCAACCAGAACAGTGTCGGGTTGTTTTATCAAAATAGTATTCAGTGGCTGGAAAAGCTTCGCACGGTAGCTGGTGTACGCTCAGATTATTATTGGTTTGATGTTACCAGCCGCTTGAATAAAGAAAATTCCGGTACTAATTATGACAGTATGACCAATCCTAAGCTGGCTGTAATTTTGGGGCCATGGGCAGAAACCGAGTTTTATTTCAACTATGGCAGCGGATTTCACAGCAACGATGCACGTGGAACTACCACCAAAGTAGATCCTAAAACTGGTGATTCGATCAGTCCGGTTCATCCTTTGGTGCGCTCAACAGGGTATGAAGTGGGTCTACGTTCTGCGATTATTCCGGGGTTGCAAGCTTCATTTGCATTATTTCGTTTGGATATGGCTTCTGAATTGCTTTTTGTCGGCGATGCAGGAACAACTGTAGCCAGTCGTCCCAGTCAGCGTGAAGGTTTTGAGGTATCGGCGTTTTATATGCCTAAGGATTGGCTTACCATCGATGTGGATTATGCACTCGCACGCGCACGTTTTAGCGATTTTGATCCGGCTGGCAATCATATTCCTGGCGCTATTAATGGGGTTGGTAAACTGGCAGTCTCAGTCGACAATATCGGCCGCTTATTTGGCAGCATGCAAGTCCGTTATTTTGGTAAGCGCGCGCTCATCGAGGATAATAGTGTGCAGTCAGAGAATACCGTGACGCTCAATGGGCAAATCGGATACAAAATCAGTAACAACGTTCGAATCATGTTACAAGGATTTAATCTATTGAACACACATGCGCACGCAATTGATTATTTTTATACCTCTAGATTACCGGGAGAGTTGGTTGCCGGTGTGGCAGACAAACATTTTCACCCGATTGAGACGCGTTCATTTCGAGTGAATATAGTAGCCAATTTTTAGGGTTTTCTGGGATTAACAGTTATTATTCCGTGTTAGTTAAAATAAACTTCTTTTTTTATCGCTAAGGATTAATTCAAGGAAGAGATATGGAACGATTTACCGTTTCAATGGATGAAGAGCTTTTCGAGCAGTTTGACAAAATTGTCAGTGCCAGGGGGTATGATAATCGTTCTGAGGCGATTCGTGATTTGGTGCGGGAATATCTTGAAGCTTCTCGCTTGCAAAAAGATAACAAAGGTTATTGCATTGCTACTTTGACCTATATCTATAATCATCATGAGCGCGATTTGGCAGCATTGGTGACATCTTCTCACCATGAGCATCATGACATTACACTATCTAGCATGCATGTGCATATGGATCATGACAATTGCCTTGAGGTCGTGATTTTGCGTGGTACCATTCAAGATGTACGGTACTTTGCTAACAAAGTGATTGCCAAAAGCGGCGTTCGCCATGGTAAATTACACATTGTGCCGATAGAAGTGTCAGAAGTTTCTCATCAGCATGCGAATAATGCGCATAAGCATACCCATAGCAGTCCACGAACATAAGGGCTGTTAAAGAACTATATCCTTGCGCTAGCCTTCTTCTTCAAAAATATTTCTCAATGGCCTACAGTGAGTGGTTGGTAGTGCTACCATCCTGCCAAATAGGTGTTCATCAGACTGGAAGAACTTTCATAGAGCTCGGTAACGCTATGGCGGTCAAACCTCAAACTTCTCAATTTGACGGGCTTCGTAGGCAATATTTCTTTGGTTTCAAAATTAAACTGAATCAATGGCGTGACATGGTGGGCATTAATATAGAGATCGCCAGATTCATCCGCATTGGAAACTGGGTCATGAATGTCTGCAATGACGTGAATGAGTTCGGCGATTTTTTCTGCTGGCAGTGTAATCGTGTAGGTATTAAAAAAATCATCGGGAACGGGGGAGGAATTGAATGCAAAAGCTTCTAAACCTAATGTGGCTCCAACTGCTTGCGCAAGACCACCGCCAAGCGAATGACCTGCTACAATAATTTTAGCGCCTGGATATCGATTGATTACATCAAGCGCAAAGTTGAAGGCGTGTTTAAATTGATCGCTGACAATTCCCGTTGCAATAGCGCTATCCGCTGTGACATCACGGAGGAAATTTTCAGTTTCTTTGAGTGAACAGGGAAAATCACAGGTTTCTGTGCCACGAAAAATCAGAGCGATTTCTTTGGGGTTGGTATTCTGGTTTTCATAAACACCTGCATCCATGCCGGAGCTTCTGCTCTTGGTTTCGATTAAATTCCAGGTACCCACGGTAGTATTATCAAAGTCATAGACTGAGTCGGCCAGTTGCATATAAGGCAGGGAACGGCCAAGTAGATCCGCTGCTCGGCGCTCTTCGGAAGCTAACATGCCAAAAGGCTTCCAATCTCTACCAGCAACATAATCTGGGTTAATGTAGATAGCGACCTGGCTAAGTTGAAAGATCGTTTCGTTATCATTGGATACGAGATTAAGATCGACACTGTAGCGTTCGGTACCAAATCGTTTTGGAATATCGATTTTGGGCATATTCAAGACGCCGGTTGCTGATGTAAATGTTGGGCTATGCGGTTCAGCAGGCATGTTATCCAGCTCAATACCAGTCAATTGGAATTGATTGCTTAGTTCTGGATTGTCACTACCTAACCATTGCAATGTGCCTTTATAAATATTGAAATCATTGGGGTCGATCATGGCCACTTTTTGTAAACAAACCAGACCTATGGTATCCAGGTAGCTTGCAGGTGCTGTCAATTTCGAACACTCTTCTGATAGTGCGTAGGTAATAGAAGCAGTAGAAATCAGACTAACAAAGCTGGTAAATTTCGCTACAGCGAGTTTCATAGTAATTGAGTATCCGTTATATAAGTAACGCTGTGTTCATCAAGCAAGTTTTATGGGTATTGATGATCACCGAGGCATGCTTGGGTGATAACCTGTTTTTAAAGCCCGGATAGCGTCTTCATTGTTTCCGACTATTTGCCGGTTCGGGCAAAAGATATTTTTGGCTAGTTCTCTCTGTGCATAAAACTGCCGAACATTGGTTAGTTTTTCCCATTCCGATACGCGTGGCTCAGCCCAAGTTTTGTCATTGCGTCCGAGCGCGTAAAGTTTTCTTTCGGTTGTCGCGCAACGGATTCCTTCATAACTGATATTTAAAGCGCCGGAGGAAGATTTGACGACTAAACTGAATCGGATCACGCCATCCTCACCAACGTTGATAGAAGCTGGATCAATGAGGTACTGATTGCCGGTAACGGCACCGCCCGCATCGAATTCCAACAAATTGCTGGTATCGGGATAAGGTGGTAATTGTGTTGCGCGTTCGACCCAAGTCTTTTCGTCTTCAAATTGGTCTTTGAATGTTTTGTTGGCGCAAGCAGCCAATGTCAAACAACAGATCAATATGACGAGTAATTTCATGTTTCAACTAGGTCGTTTAACAGGGAGGTACGCGTATCGCCTTGGATGCTGTCGACTGTCACAGAATAAGCCGGGTGAGTAACGCCCATACGCAGCGTTGCATTTTGATGCAAAGCAAGGATCATTTCAGGGGTGAGTTCAAAGCGCAGAAAATGTACGGAAGAGGTTTTATCGGAATTTTCACGCTCAATATCTTCATCAGCAATTGCGAATACTGCATCGAACTCATCTACTTTAACCCATACCTGGTCTTCGATACCGACCATGTCCGCTAATTTTTGGGCACGTTCAGCCGGATCCGGGTATTCGATCATCATCGTAGCTTTCCAGTTGTGCCCATCCGGGATCAATGGCGTATAAGTTTCGAGTTCGTGGTTGATTTCCGCTTCTTGAAAAATACGTTCAGCAAATAGCATTTCCTGGATTTGATAACGTATGGTCAGTGCATCCTCAAAAATCAGTGAAATATTTTCCCCTAAAGCTACTTTGCGGGGTTTTTTGTGCGCCATGACCTGATTTCGAAAATCATTGCGTACTTTGGCATACGCTTCTAATGTCAATAAGCTGTCGCGGGTAACGGTTTTCATGTTTTTTCCTCGGAAGCATGCGTTTGCGCAGACAAAACTTGCAGCCCTGGAATGGCTTGCTGGTTGTCGTTATAGCCATAAGCCATGCGTAGTAAACTCAATGGATGTAATTTTTTCGCTGTTTTGTTACCATTGTTTTCGCACATGCCTTGCTCAATATGACGTGCCGCTATGGCACAGTCGGAGCTAATATAATCCGGTTTATTGGGGGTGGCCATTTGCTTGAAAACCGGGCGGCCGATTTTCATCGAGTCTGCAAAGTATTCACTTTTTACACCCCAGGTGCCATCATGCCCGGAACATCGTTCTACCGTGGTAATTCTTGTTCCTGGAATCAATTGCAGCACATCGCGCGTTTTTTTGCCGATATTTTGTACCCGTTGATGGCAGGGAATGTGATACGAAACATTGTTCAATGGTTGTTTAAAATCCGTTTTGAGCAGTTTATCTTGATATCTGAGCAATAGGTATTCAAATGGATCAAACATGGCAGCCGCAACGGTTTGTACCGCAGTATCTTCAGGAAACAATAGCGGGAGTTCCTGTTTGTACATCAAAACGCAAGAAGGGATCGCAGAAATAATGGCATAGCCTTGTTGTGCAAATTTCAAGAGGTGCGGGATATTTCGATTTTTCAGTGCTTCTACCGCCGGTAAATCACCTAATTCGAGTTTTGGCATACCGCAGCATGCTTCTTGTTCCACTAAACACGTTGGAATCTCATTATGCGCAAGGATTTGCAGCAAATCATGGCCAATGCCAGGTTCGTTGTAATTAACATAGCAGGTGGCATAAATCGCTACTTTTCCGGGTGTTTTGTTTCCATCTTTTACTGTGAAATGAGCATCCGGTTGTGCACGGGAACGAAATTGATGTGCCGTATATTCGGGAAGTTTTCTGTCAGCATGTATGCCTAATGTGTTATCCAATACCTTACGGGCAAGCGGCGCATTGTTTAACGTGTTAACGATTGGCGCGACAACTGGATTGGCATTGATTTTACCCAATAAGTCGGTACTGGATAATAATTTGTCGCGAAACCCAGCGCCGGATTGCTGATATTTAACCGCCTTGGCGCGCAGCATGAGATGCGGAAAATCTATGTTCCATTCATGCGGTGGTACATACGGGCATTTGGTCATAAAACACATGTCGCACAGGTAGCAGCGATCAACCACTTCTTGAAAACGATGTTTATCAACACCATCGATTTCGCCCGTTGAACCTTCGTCAATCAAATCAAAAAGGCGTGGAAAAGCTGTACAGAGGTTGACACACCGGCGACAGCCGTGGCAAACATTAAACACGCGCTCCATTTCCTGTTGCAATTTTTCTGAATCGTAGAAATTTGCATTTTTCCAGTCTAATGAGTGACGCTTAGGGGCTTCTAAACTACCTTCGCGAGATGCCATAGTCAATGATTTCTTTCTAACTGTAAGATTCGCCGAAAGAATATCTCAACGAATCTTACGTGTAGTTAACAATTACTAGGATTAATGATTAATCCGTTAAGCCGTCCAGCGCACGTTGAAAACGATTGGCATGTGAACGCTCAGCTTTGGCTAAGGTTTCAAACCAATCGGCAATTTCATCAAAGCCTTCTTCACGGGCGATTTTAGTCATGCCAGGATACATATCGGTATATTCATGTGTTTCACCGGCAATGGCGGTTTTTAGATTATCGCGGGTTGGACCAAAGCTCAATCCTGTTGCTGGATCTCCACAAGTTTCAAGATATTCCAAATGGCCATGAGCATGCCCGGTTTCACCTTCGGCAGTAGAGCGGAATACAGCGGCGACATCATTTTGTCCTTCCACATCGGCTTTAGCAGCAAAATATAGGTAGCGGCGATTGGCTTGCGATTCACCTGCAAATGCGGCTTTTAAATTGGCTTCAGTTCTAGATCCTTTGAGTTCCATAATTATTTCTCCTTTTTGAATGAATAATGCAGTATCTTTTCGATTTTTTGTTATGCATATTTAAAATATACTCAGAATGACGAAAGAAAGCGAAACTGTTAGATGATAGGTATGTTGCGACAACATTTAACAACCACAGCAATAACACCAATCTTCCTAGCCTTCCTTTGAGAGCGCACCAGTATACATGTTAATCCATGTGAAAAAAGACTATCGAAGGGACTGGAGATTGTCAACCACTATGTCAGTGTTGGAAATGAAAAATAATGCAATGAAATAAGAGCAATCCAGGCAGCTCTGATTAATTATTCATAGTTTTTCAGTGACCTGTCAGTACTTAAACACATTTGGTTGCGGACTAGACAAATCATTTTCGCGATTGTAGTTGAGCCGTAATTGCTTGCATAGCCTGCCATGCTGATTTATGCTTCAATGAAACAATAAGCGGTAGATTTAATTTGTGATGATAATGAGGCAATTTGGAGTTCATGTGAGGCGTCAGTTGTCATATCATATAGTACGTTTGAATGCACTCAACGGTGGACAGTCAAACGATTGAGCTCCTGGGTCGCAACCGCTTGGTTGACGAGCTACTGCAGCCGGCCTAGAAGTTGCGCTTCCGGCTCGTGATCGAGGTGTTGATCTCATCGCCTACGTCGAACTTAACTCCAAGGTCACCAAATTTGTCGCATTCCCTATTCAGATGAAGGCCGCGTCAGCGTGCACATTTTCTATCGACTTTAAGTACTCGAAGATTGCCAATCTGATCATTGCTTACGTTTGGGGAGTTAGGGACCATGAGCTTGCAGTCACTTACGCGCTTACTTATCGGGAGGTAATCGTTATCGCGGATGGAATGGGGTGGACCGCTACCGATTCATGGAGACAGGGAAATTATTTTACTTCCGCTCCAAGCAAGAAGCTCCACGAGCTTCTGGAGCCGTATCGAATGTCACCGGAGGCGTGGTGGCGGAGAATTGCGGGCAGCGGAAATGACGCGCCCTAGCCGCGCGATCGATCGACCGTTATGTACAAATTGAGGATTAGAGTTTTGAATAGACTAGCTAAAAATCTGCAAAAACATCCAGCAATTATCCTGATAATGTTTCTACTGAGTACTCTTAGTGGAATCGTAACCATTGCTTTGGGATGGGAGCAGTTTTATGCATCATTTCTTTCAAAAGAGATGAGTCTTCCTGTCTGGCTGGTTCTTTTAGTTATTTTTGTTAGTGCAATTATTTATGTTTCTCGTGGCAAATCTTCTCCAATACCAGAAGAGCTTGAGACAATTGAAGGAAAACAATTTGGTGTTCAGCAGATTGAGATGGATGGGAAGAACTTTGTAAATTGTACATTTGATGGTTCAGAGCTGGTATTTCGTGGCATAAATGGATTTAGCTTGCAAGAAAGCCATTTTAAAACTCCTCCTAGAATCACCTTTCAAGATTATGCTGGAAATACAATAGTAGTTATGAAGGCTCTACATAAAGATCCCTTATTCAGACCCTATGTCGAGAAATCATTTGAATAAGTGCATAATAAATTCATTTAACCTTGCTCACTGATTAGCTCAAACATTAGATAATCCATCAAAGAATAAGGATCGATGAGTCAACATTTATGAAAATTGCAACCTGGAACGTCAATTCGCTTAAAGTAAGATTGCCGCATGTCATGGATTGGCTAGCCAGCTGTCAGCCTGATATCTTATGTTTGCAAGAAACAAAATTAATCGACGACAATTTCCCGCACGATGAGATCAACGCACTCGGCTATCACTGCTTGTTTAGTGGACAAAAGACCTATAATGGCGTGGCAATTTTAAGTCGGCAAGCGGGGAGTGATAAAGTTTCTGATATTCCACAGTTTTGTGATGAACAAAGACGAGTCATTGCTGCCACGTATGGTGATTTGCGGGTCGTTTGTGTCTATGTGCCTAACGGTGAGTCGGTAGCGTCACAAAAGTATCAATATAAATTACAATGGCTAGAGGCGCTTAAAGGTTGGCTGGAACAAGAATTGTACCAATATAACCAATTGATCGTATTGGGTGATTTTAATATTGCCCCAGAAGATCGAGATGTCCATGATCCCGAATCCTGGCGTGACAAAGTGTTATGCAGTGGACCCGAACGCGATGCTTTTAAGCGTTTGCTGAATATGGGATTGCAGGATAGTTTTCGTTTGTTTGATCAAGCTGAAAAATCCTATACGTGGTGGGATTATCGCATGATGGCTTTTCGTCTGAATCGAGGATTGCGGATCGATCATATTTTAATCAGTGATGCACTGGCTAAAAATTGCGTCGCTTGTACTATTGATAAGCAGCCGAGAAAACTAGAGCGACCTTCGGATCATGCGCCAGTCACCGTTGAAATTGCTATTAAGGGGTAGTTTTTGTAGCTTCTTGTTTTTTTTCGGTTAGGTTCTGCATTTCGCTACGTAATGCGCTGAGATTCTTTTCTCGGGCTTGTATTTCTTGCCGGAGGTGTTCGACTCGATCGAGATATCGTTGATAATTACGTTCACTACCTAACCGATCGGGCACGCCATCCTTGTATTCGTCCTTGACTTCGTTCAAGCGTTTTTCTTCTTCAGTGATTTTGCTTTGCAATTGACCACGTTGTTCTTCAAATTTCATTGATTCCCTACGTTGCATGATGCGTTCATCGATGCCACTGGAATTTGTCGAGGGTGGCATGACTACAATGGGCGGCAGATCAAGCTGTTTCGCATTAGTGGAGGGAATATTGGAATAAGTGACTTTGCCGTTCTGATCAACGTGTTTATAGATACCAGCTTGTGCCGTGTTAATCAGCAGAATAAAACCAATCGATAGACAGAATAGGGGAAGTTTGTTTTTTAGCATGGCACCTATCGGATCGTGAACGGCATTTAGAAGTTATAACCTGGAAAGTTCTTTTTTTAAAGCAGAAATGTTTCGTTGATGTAGAAATAGCTTGCTTTTGAGCTGTGCGATTTTACCGTCTTGAAGGCTATCATTGCTCTGACTGATTTGCGATAACGATTGCTTGGTATCGAAGAACAATTTGTTTTCACTATGCAACTCTTTTTCCAGAATTTGTCGCCGCGTTCCATCACGTTCTTTCTGGGCATTGCTCTTAATGCTGGGCGCGCTGGTTGGTTTTTGGGTTACGGTATCCGCACTACGAGGAGTATTGGCATTCCCAGAAAAAGAAGCAAGATTGACTTTTTGCGCATGACGCGTCGGGCGATTGGTAAAAGTAATATTGCCGTCTTTGTCGACCAATTTGTAAATTTCTTTTCCAGCGACTGCAGCGGATGTGAATCCCAAAAGTACTGTTACGAAAATGACAGATAAATTTCTGATTCTCATATCGTTTAATGAAGATTCTATGAGTTAGTATACCTACAATGTCAATATATCAATTTTTTCTTGAGTGTAAAGTAAAAAGTAGCAAAAGGAAACTTCCTGATATTACAACTTTAAAAATGTTAATGATGTATTACAAACTATAATACAGTTCAAATTCAACTGGGTGTGTGGTCATACGCAAGCGTGTGACTTCTGCCATTTTAAGTTGGATGTAAGCATCAATCATGTCATTGGAAAAAACACCGCCCCGCGTCAGGAAATCGCGATCTTTGTCTAAACAATCCAGAGCCTCGTCTAATGAAGCGCAAACATTTGGCACTTTTGCAGCTTCCTCAGGTGGCAAGTCATATAGGTTCTTATCCATCGGATCGCCAGGGTGTATTTTATTTTGAATGCCATCCAACCCGGCCATCATGAGTGCAGTGAAAGCTAAATAAGGATTGGCCATTGGGTCGGGAAAGCGTACTTCAACGCGACGTCCTTTAGGGCTGCTGGTATGTGGAATGCGAATAGCGGCCGAACGGTTGCTGGCTGAATAGGCTAAATTGACAGGTGCTTCAAAACCGGGAACTAAGCGTTTATATGAATTGGTGCCGGGATTGGTAATAGCGTTGAGCGCCTTGGCATGTTTTAGAATGCCGCCAATATAGTAAAGTGCTAATTCGGATAGACCTGCATAACCATTTCCTGAGAAAAGATTTTTGCCATCTTTCCAAATAGATTGATGCACGTGCATTCCGGAGCCATTATCACCGACGATTGGCTTAGGCATAAATGTGGCGGTTTTACCATACGAATGCGCTACATTGTGTACGATATATTTTAGTATTTGACTCCAATCGGCGCGTTTGACCAAGGTATTGAAGTTTGTACCAATTTCGCATTGTCCTGCAGTAGCGACTTCATGATGATGAACTTCCACACCAATACCCATTTCTTCTAAGGCTAGGCACATGGCAGAGCGGATATCTTGCAGCGAATCGACAGGCGGCACGGGAAGGTAACCACCTTTTACAACTGGGCGGTGGCCTGTATTGGCATTATCGTATTTGTTGCCGGAACTCCAGGCCGCTTCTTCGGATTCAATTTTTACCGAGCACCCCGACATGTCGATGTTCCAACGGACCGAATCAAAAATAAAAAATTCTGGTTCTGGGCCAAAGTAAGCTACATCACCGATGCCAGTTGATTTTAAATAGGTTTCTGCGCGTTTGGCGAGTGAACGAGGATCGCGGTTGTAACCTTTTCCATCAGCGGGTTCAACCACATCACAGGTGATGAATAGGGTAGGTTCGTCCATGAATGGATCCATGTTGGCCGTATCCGGATCCGGCATCAGCAGCATATCAGAAGCTTGAATACCTTTCCAGCCGCCGATCGAAGAACCATCAAACGGATGACCATCCTCAAATTTATCGACATCAAACGTGTGTGCGGGTACGGTAATATGGTGTTCCTTACCATTCGTGTCGGTAAAACGCAGATCAACAAACTTAACGTCATTGTCTTGAATTAATTTCAAAACATCAGCTACAGCCATTTTTCTCTCCAAAGAGCATTGTGCAATGCATTCAACAAAGAATTAAAAACGTATGATTATACCAGCACGCCAGCGTAAATGATTTGCATGCGTATCATTCTGCACAATAACATTGTAAAAGCCGTCTTTTTATTGCATAAAATTGGGACCGTAGCAAATAGAGTATTGTAAGATCGCAAATAGATGAGCAGTAAATTGTGCGGCTCTGGATTGCCATTAAACCGTTGCATCGTTGAATTGGAAGAACAATAGTGTTTGAATTTTGCCCGAATGTCCAAAGCGCTTAGTATTCTCAATAAGGTTTTTGGTTATTCATCTTTCCGTGGGCAACAAGCGGAGGTAATTGACTATGTTGCCGCAGGTGGCGATTGCCTGATTCTCATGCCGACCGGTGGTGGAAAATCACTGTGTTATCAGATTCCGGCTTTGTTGCGTCCGGGTGTTGCGATTGTTGTTTCTCCCTTAATTGCACTAATGCAAGATCAGGTTGCTGCACTGAATGGAGTGGGTGTGCGTGCTGCAGCATTAAATTCATCGCTGCTGCTCGAAGAAGTCGCGCGAATAGAACAACAGTTGTTAGCACAGCGCTATGATTTATTGTACATCGCGCCAGAGCGTTTGCTGACTCCCCGGTTTTTGCGCCTTATTGAACAAATACCCATTGCGTTGTTTGCCATTGATGAAGCCCATTGTGTTTCGCAGTGGGGGCATGATTTCCGTCCTGAATATAGCCAGCTATGTGTATTGCATCAACGTTTCCCTTTGGTTCCGAGAATTGCTTTGACTGCCACCGCCGATCTGGATACGCGTCAAGAAATCATCGAACGGTTGGGATTGAAAGATGCCAGGATTTTTATTGATAGTTTTGATCGCCCCAATATTCGCTATCAGGTAGTCGATAAATCCAACAGTCGTAGGCAATTGTTGAATTTCATCCAATCGCAACATGCGAATGAAGCTGGAATCGTATATTGTGCTTCACGTAAAAAGGTTGAAGAGATTACTGCATGGTTGGTCGATCAAGGTATGTGTGCAGTCGCTTATCATGCAGGCATGGAAATGTTGCAACGTCAGTTAAATCAAGAAAGGTTTTTGCAGGAAGAGGGGGTGGTCATGGTGGCGACTATCGCTTTTGGCATGGGAATCGACAAACCAAACGTACGTTTTGTCGCACATCTAGATTTGCCAAAAAGTATAGAAGGTTATTATCAGGAAACGGGACGGGCGGGTCGCGATGGCCATATGGCCAACGCTTGGATGGCATATGGATTGAATGATGTTATCTACCGCCGGCGTATGATCGAAGAGTCCCAAGTGCAATTCAAATTTAAGCAAGTTGCGGTGCAGAAATTACAAGCGATGCTAACACTCTGTGAGGCCACTACATGCCGGCGTTTACAAATGTTGCATTACTTTGGTGAGAACTCGATAACCGAGTCGTGCGGGAATTGCGATGTTTGCTTGAATCCTCCACAAGTATGGGATGCGACGATTGCCGTACAGAAGGCGCTTTCATGTGTTTATCGCACTGGGCAGATGTTTGGCGTCGGGCATTTGGTGGATGTTTTGCGTGGCAATTTAACCGCGCATGTCAAAGAATGGCAACACGACACCTTAAGTACTTTTGCGATTGGCGAAGATTTGCCTGGAAAAACCTGGCGGTCGATATTTCGTCAACTAGTCGCGTTGGGACTATTGACGACCGACAGCGAAGGTTATGGTGCCTTACGCCTTACAGAGGCTAGCCGTGTGGTACTGAAAGGAAGGCAAGCAGTGTATTTACGCTAAAATAGCGTGTATTAAAAGATATTCATATATCGAGTTCCTGCATCAATTAATGGCTAGAAGAGCAACAAATTTTACCGCCGTGATGGCATATAGTTGAATTATCGGTGATTGCTCCGGCTTGACGAGTTTATTTTTATTTCTTCAATGATTTGCGCGTCTTCAATCATACTGGGTTGCTTAGAGTGAGCGGATGATCCGGCATCGCTCCAATCTTCATCAGCATGTTCTTTAGAACGATTGAATTGGTTATATTTTCTACGTAACCACCAGAATCGCGCACCTATGAAGGTGGCAGCCACGGCAAGCAAAGCTAGGAATGCGGCAAAAAAGAAGAAACCGACCATGGTCATCACGATTACAACAGGGACCAGTAGCGCATAAGTAGTCCAGTGATTAGCAGAAAAAATAGGGGTACGACCGGTTGTGTTGGTTCCAGAATCATGGGTATTATTACTCAGTATTCTGTGGATGATAATTCTTCTTGGATCGTGGTTCATTGCATTAACTCCTCTATGTCAGCGATGGTCTTAGGTGCTGCTGCGGTTAATATATTATGGTCGCTTGCAGTCACAACAACATCATCCTCTATTCGAATACCAATATTCCAGAAATGTTCCGCAACGTTGTCATCTGCTCGAATGTAACATCCTGGTTCTACCGTCAATACCATGCCCGGCTGTAATGCGCGCCATGCGCCGCGTTGCTTATATTGACCCGCATCATGTACATCCATTCCTAACCAATGTCCGGTGCGATGCATGTAAAAACGTTTGTAGTCCTCAGATTCTAGCACGCCATCGAGACTTCCATGACATAGACCTAAATCGATAAAGCCTTGCGCTAAAACTTGCAGTGCTGCCTGATGAGGCTCATTCCATAGATTTCCCGGCTTTACCTGTGCAATAGCAGCGGTCTGTGCATTTAGCACCAGTTGATAAACATCCTTCTGTGCGGCAGAAAATTTTCCATTGATTGGAAAGGTGCGGGTAATGTCTGAAGCATAGCCATACAATTCACACCCGGCATCGATCAATAGCAAATCACCGGATTTCAATTCCGCAGTATTTTCGACATAATGTAACACACATGCATTGGCGCCACCGGCAACGATTGATGTGTAGGCTGGGAAACGGGCACCTAACCGATTGAAAGTGTAAAGCAACTCGGCCTCGATTTCATACTCGTACTTATTGGGTGTTGTTATTTGCATGGCGCGCTGATGTGCTTGTACGGAAATATTGGCAGCTTGCTGCATTATTTGTAGTTCTTCGCTGCTTTTGATCAAACGCATTTCATCCAGAATAACGCGGCAATCCGTGATTTTTTCTGGTGCCATTACACCAGTGCGGATTTGATCACGAACTTGATTCATCCAGCGGATTATCCGCTGATCCCATGAGGAATCATGTCCCAGTGCAGTATAAATAACGGGTTGATCTGCCAGTAAAGTGGGCAGGATTTCATCCAGTTGCGTAATCGGGTAGGTCTCATCAAAATTAAAGACTTCTTTGGCCGCTTCAGGGCCATAGCGATATCCATCCCAAATTTCCCGCTCTTTGTCTTTTGCGCGACAAAATAGAATATGTTTTTCCGGTATTTTGTCTGTTTTTGCAACGATAACCAGTACCGCTTCTGGTTCGGAAAAGCCACTCAAATAATAGAAGTAACTATCAAAACGATACGGATAGTGTGCATCACGATTGCGTACTCGTTCTGGTGCTGTTGGAATGATCGCAATTCCCGCTTGCATATGTTGGGCAAACAACTGACGACGTTTGAGATAAGATTGGATAGGTATCGTGAATGTTTGCATGGTCATGAATCTGAATGAATGGATCCGTTTATGATTGTGCCTGTGTTTTCAGGTGATTGTCCAATTGTTGCAGGCGCTCTGGAGTGCCGACATCGATCCATTGACCAGAAAAATATTCTCCGGTTACCTGGTTGTTTTGCATTGCGTGGCGTAACAGTGGCGCTAATTTTGCAGCTTCGCCTGGTACAACGGTATGAAAAAATTGAGATTGGTACAGGCCAATGCCACTAAATGTGAGCTTCTTTGTTTCTGTCGAGGTAACATATCCATGCTGCAAAGAAAAATCACCTTCCGGATGGTGCTCGGGATTATTTACCAAAATAAGATGTGCTAATCTTTGTTTTGCTTGTGTTTGCATGGTATCCAATGTAGCGCGCAATGGCGTATAATCAAATTCGCAATAAATATCACCATTCACTACTAGAAAAGGCATTGTTTGTTGAGGATTGGTGAGCAAATGCATTGCGCTGACAATACCGCCGGCTGTTTCTAGTACCAGTGTTTCCGGTGAGTAGTGAATACGAACGCCATATTGATCGCCATTTCCTAAGGCTTCTTCGATCATCGTGCCGAGATAAGCATGATTGATGACAATATTCATAAATCCTGCACGTGCCAGATTAAAAATTTGATATTCGATCAATGCGTGCTTGCCAGCTTTCAGCAGTGGCTTAGGTAAATTATCAGTCAATGGGCGCATGCGCTTTCCTTGTCCAGCCGCCAGGATCATCGCATGGTACGGATTGTGGTTAGAATGTGTAGCCAATTTTCGATTCGGGGATTACGGGGTGTAATTCATCGAGCAAACTTAATAGCGGTCTTAGTTCGTGATAGCGGTCACAGGTTTTTCGCAGATAGTCCAACACCAGTGGCATGTCATTGAGATAATTAGATTTACCGTCACGGTAATTGAGTCGGGCGAAAATGCCTAATACTTTTAGGTGGCGTTGTACGCCCATCCATTCGAAATCTCGGTAGAAAGCTGAAAAATCAGTTGTTACAGGCAAATTTGCTTGGCGCGCTTTTTCCCAATAGCGGATTGTCCAATCGAGAATGCGTTCTTCATCCCAACAAATGTAGGCATCTTTTAATAAGGATACCAAATCATAGGTGATTGGGCCAAAAACCGCATCTTGGAAATCAATGATACCGGGATTGGGTGAGGCTACCATTAAATTGCGCGAATGATAGTCACGATGAACTAATACTTTAGGTTGGGCGAGATTGTTTTGTAGGATTTGATTAAAAATATTTTCTAACACCGCTTTTTGCGTCGTAGACAAATTAGCGTGTAGATGCTTGGCAATGTACCAATCGGGAAATAAGCTTAATTCTCTACGCAACAATGCTTCATCGCAATCTGGCAGATTGGGCGCTTGTGATGATAATTGCATTTTGACCAATGCATCAGTCGCATCATTATATAGTGAATTGGCTTGATCAGCGTCTTGCATCAATATTTGCAAATAAGTTGTATGACCCAGATCGGAAAGCAGTAAAAACCCCTGTGCTAAATCGTATGACCATACTTTGGGTACATGCACTCCAGTTGCTGCAAGCATGTTGGCAACTTGTAAGAAAGGCTTGCAATCTTCTTGCTGCGGCGGGGCATCCATGACTATCCAGGTTTTGCTATCTAGAAAAACGCGGAAATAACGGCGGAAGCTCGCGTCTGCGGATGCGGGTTGTAAAGTAAAAATTTCTCCCGGAAATTGTGCTTTAAGCCAATTTTCTAATAGATGTTGACGTTCCATGAGTGTATCTTATTGGGTAATAAATATGAGGAAAGATAAAAAATCGTCAAATAAATTTTAATGTTCAAAACTGACATGGCAGAATAGACTATCCATAACAATAGATTATGGAATTTTATCACGGTGATCTGTGGCTAATATACGATATTGGTATATCAGCATGATAGGAATAAAGGAGATGTTAATGTTAAATAAAAATGTGATCGATGAAATCAATGCCAAAGTAAGCGAAATTTTTCATAACAGCCCTGTAAAAGATATTGAGAAAAATATCAAGGTATTATTATCAGGTGCCTTTACTCGTCTTGATTTGGTCACGCGCAATGAATTCGAGATTCAGCAGGAAGTCTTGCAACGCACCCGTGAAAAATTAATCATCCTTGAAGCTAAAGTTGCCGCATTGGAGGAAAGATCAAGACAATCAGCATCATACTCTGTAGATGCAGATAATGTAACAGAAATACGGCCACATCAATAACAGGTGCGTCAGTCAAGTCTATTGCAAAATTAACATCAAACCTGCCAATATTAAACTATTTGCAGGTGTAGTGTTCTATGTCACTTGCTGTATTGTATAGCCGGGCCTTATCTGGTATGAATGCGCCGTTAGTGACGGTTGAGGTTCATATCGCTAACGGACTACCAAGCTTTACGATTGTCGGTCTTCCTGAAACAGAGGTCAGAGAAAGTAAAGATCGAGTCAGATCCGCATTACAAAATTCCCACTTTAAAATCCCTGCACAACGAATTACTGTCAATTTAGCTCCGGCTGATCTACCTAAAGAAAGCGGTCGATTCGATTTGCCGATTGCACTAGGCATTTTGGCGGCTACGGGGCAGATTCCTAAAGAACAGTTGGATCAATATGAATGGGCCGGTGAATTAGCTTTAACTGGAGAATTGCGTCCGATTCAAGGTGCTCTGGCGATGACTTATCATGCTTCCCAGTCTGGGCGCGGCTTTGTGCTGCCCGAGCAAAACGCGGCTGAAGCGGCGCTGGTAAAAAAGGTTACCATTTATGCAGCGCGGTCATTGTTGCAAATATGCGCACATCTCTCTAAGCAAAAATTGCTACCCGTTTCCCAAGATACTGCAGATAATGAGGTTGCCACCGAAAATCAATATTTTCCCGATTTTGAGGACATCAAAGGACAAGTGTACGCTAAACGTGCTTTGGAGATTGCAGCTGCAGGTCGGCATAATATTTTGATGACAGGTCCACCGGGGACTGGAAAATCCATGATGGCAGCACGTTTTCCTGGGATTCTGCCACCGATGACCGAAGATGAAGCATTGGAGTCAGCGGCAATACAATCACTAAGCTACGGGAGCTTTAATATTGCTGAGTGGAAACGCCGACCTTTTCGCGCGCCTCATCACACGGCATCAGGAGTTGCGTTGGTTGGGGGTGGCAGTCATCCACGTCCTGGGGAGATCTCGCTTGCCTTGCATGGTGTGCTATTTTTAGATGAATTCCCTGAATTTGACCGCAAAGTATTGGAGGTGTTACGCGAGCCATTGGAATCAGGAAAAATTACGATTTCCCGCGCAGCGCGTCAGGCGGAATTTCCCGCCGATTTCCAGCTAGTCGCTGCTAGTAATCCGTGTTTCTGTGGGTATTTAGGTCACCCATCAGGCAAATGTCAATGCACCCCTGATCAAATTGCGCGTTACCGTGGAAGGATTTCCGGTCCGCTACTGGATCGGATCGATATACAAATCGAGGTGCCAGCAGTGCCTCAGGAAGAGCTTATGCGCCAGAATATGACGGGTGAGAAAAGTAGTGTAATCCGGACACGTGTAATAGAATCACATCAACGGCAATTGGCACGTCAGGGCAAAACTAACAATCGCTTGGGTGTCAAAGAAATTGACCAATATTGTACCCTCGATACGATCAGTGAAAACTTGTTGAAACAAGCCATCAGCCGTTTGAACCTATCTGCACGCGCCTATCATCGTATTCTAAAAGTCGCACGAACGATTGCGGATTTATCGGGTGTTGAGAAAATTAGCAACCAGCATATTGCCGAAGCAATTCAATACCGAAGGCTGGATAAGCAATAATGGCAATTTTAGAAAATAATGATCTTTACACGCAGTCCGCCAAAAACATTGAGGGGGGGGCCTGGTTCATAAAAGCGACCGAGTGCAGCATTAATACGTGTATTGGCATTATAAGGTGCATCGAACAGGTTATTGATGCCGAGAAAAATAGCACTTTCAAGCCGGTTACTTTTGGTTTCCCATCCTAATAATAGTTGCCCCAAGTTATAGGCATTATTGTTTGCTGTGTTGATATCGTTGACAAAAAAATGACCGACGCGATGCACATGAAGTTGCCCGAAAAAGCCAAAAGGGTGCGTGTATTTGACTAGCCCCTCCCATCGATGAGCGGGGATTCCGGGTAAATTGTTCCCTTTTAAATGGGTTTCATTGACGATGTATTTTTCAAATTCAAAATTAGAATAAGTATAACCAACTTCAGCATGCAAGCCTTGCCATTGCGGAGTTACTAAGCGTGCTTCAATACCAATTCTCCGTGATTGGCCCGCATTACGGAAAAATGCGCGTCCCGGTGAAGAAGGCAATTCGAACGGCGTGATTTCGTTCCAGGTACGAATAAAAAATGCTGCTGTGTCATATTGGAATCCAGCGATATTGCCACGCAATCCTAATTCATTACTGAGGGACGTTTGCGCGTTCAAATTCGGATTGAATCCACCTCTACCAACGGGATTATTCAGTAACTCCGTCGTCGTAGGGGCCTCAAAGACTGAAGCAATATGCGTATATGCTTGGTGTTGCGGGGTGAGGTGATAAACCATACCCGCTGATCCGCTTGCTTGTGATACTACTCGCGATCCCGATTGGTTTTCATCTGCTTGGTGTTGATCTTTGATTTGATAGTTTAGCCAATCCCAGCGACCACCGATGACAATATCCAGTTTGTCGCTGGCGTTCCATTCATTACGGAAAAACGGACCAACACTTTGTACACGCTCGATTTGGTTTAAATTGATAGCACCTCTAGCTCCAAAATTGTTATTGAAGCGTTGCCTGTCATCGTTTTGTATACCATAATCCACGCCGGCTAGAAAGCGGTTAGGCCGCTGAAATAACAATCCGTCTGAGGTAAATTGCAAAGCCAAGGCGCCTACCCAGCGGTCAAATTGCACTTGCCCACCATCCATAAATGGTTGGCGACCCTGAAAGTCGCGGTGCGACCAATGAGCGGCAAGCGATATTTCTTTATCAGCAGTAGGTTTGACGCGAAAACGTGCACCCATTTCCTCCTGCCTGATTTCTTCACCGGCATTGAATTGTATGTTTCTTGTAGATGCTTGCTTGGGATTGGTCTGTACTTCTGCGGCGGTTAATGCACCGGCATCTTTCGACAAGGGTGAATAAAATTCACGAAATATCAACATCAAATCTGATCGATCACTAGTTTGAAAATTTAATTTGACTTGTGAGTTCGTGTTTTGCATCGCACTGTGGTCGCGCCAGCCTTCTTGCTGCAAATGTGATCCAAATACTGTGTAAGAGAATTTTCCCAGTCTTCCACCCATGAATAATTCAGATTTTAGATAACCATTCTGACCGAAAACCTGGCGTGGCATGACGACAAATTTTTCGGATGGCGCTTCGCGCGTGGTGATGTCTATCAAACCACCGGAAGCATTGCCATACAAAGCCGCCGAAGGGCCGCGGATGATATCCATGCGTTGAATCAACGAGGGATCGATTGAATCCAGTTGTGTTTGTCCGTCCGGTAAGGTTTGTGGAATTCCATCGACACGCATTTGTATGCCCCGCACACCAAAGGGAGAGCGTGCGCCAAAACCGCGAATAGCGATGCGGAGATCTTGTGCAAAATTAAACTGATTTTGAAAAAATACTCCTGGCGTATTCCGGGCAAATTCATCTAACGTCGCACCTGGCTGGTATTCTTGCTGGGGATAACGATTAATTTGCGTAATACTGTTTGGAATCTGCATTGGCGAGCGATCACTTCGTGTTGATGTCACATTGATCGGATTAAGTATGACTGACTCAGCACTGCTATTAGTATTGGATGCAAACATAGATAAGCCAACAAAAAAAACAATAACGATGATTTTGAAATTTGATTCGTGGTGACATCGCCAGTTATTATGGTGATTCAATGTATTGAATAAGCAATTCTGAAATACTTTATGATCTAGGAATGTTCTTTTCATGACATTAATACGATTATGTGTTTCTTATCTTCTTTAAAAGACGCAATTCTGAGTGATGGAATGAGTTTTGGTTGATCGTTGATGGAGAATCATGGAGCGTTGTATAGAAAAGCGGGGGAGAGTGTTTCCAACCAATACGAGGCAATGCTTTTTTTTTTCAAGATACGGGCTGTCGTCTATTCAAATTCGACACAATGGAAAATTGCCGTATGTTTCGACCAAATACCTTGGGCATGGCGGAGGAGCACTGTTTATTATAGGTTAAGATTTAAGATACACAGAAGATGACTATACGGGGAGCTAAAATCAAATGTCAACTTTACTCAAATAAAATGCGTTCCAGAATAGAAGAGGGTAGTTGATCAAGGGGGGTTTACGAGGCAAAATTCTCTGTTAAATAATAAAAAAATTATTTAACGGGGTGAGGCTAGCGCGGCATTTTTCAAGATCTATTGGATAGAGCTATTTGGGTTAGTGGTGTTTATAGTAAACTCTCGTTTCGCTTGTTAAAATTCAAACTATTAGAAAACTGATTATATTATTAATTTAGGATTGTTCATGAATACCGAAGATTTTCGTCCCGAAAAAGCAGTAAAAATATTTATGCCACCTCAACGCGTACTCATGGGTCCCGGTCCTTCTGATACGCACGCTCGCGTATTGAATGCGATGGCACGACCGACACTGGGTCATTTGGATCCAGTTTTTACCGAAATGATGGAAGAAATTAAGGAATTGATGCGTTACGCCTTTCAAACTAAAAATCGCATGACTTTCCCCGTTTCTGGCCCTGGATCAGTCGGTATGGAGATGTGTTTTGTCAATATGATTACCCCAGGCGATAAAGTGATTGTGTGTCGGAATGGTGTGTTTGGTGGTCGCATGATCGAAAATGTCGAGCGCCATGGTGGTGTTGCGGTTGTCGTTGATGATCCTTGGGGGGAACCTGTTGATCCGCAAAAAGTTGAAGATGCCCTGAAAAAAAATCCCGATGCCAAAATTGTAGCGTTTGTGCATGCAGAAACATCCACGGGTGCTTCTTCTGACGCTAAAACATTGTGTGAGATAGCCCGTCGATATAACTGTTTAACCATTGTTGATACAGTTACTTCATTGGGAGGTACACCGATCAAAGTGGACGAATGGGGTATTGATGCGATTTATTCAGGTAGCCAAAAATGTTTATCGTGTCCACCTGGGTTGTCGCCCGTAAGTTTTTCTGAACGTGTTACTGAGCTTGTTAAAAATCGCAAACAGAAAGTGCATAGCTGGTTCATGGATATCAGTTTACTGTTGAACTACTGGGGATCTTCGACACGTACTTATCATCATACTGCGCCAACCAATGCCTTGTATGGCTTGCATGAAGCGCTATTAATGTTGGCCGAAGAAGGGCTTGAGCATTCTTGGGCGCGCCATCATCGTAACTATCTAGCTTTGAAAGCTGGATTTGCGACCTTAAATATGCAATACGTGGTGAAAGAATCGTATCGCTTACCGCAATTGAATTCGGTTTTTGTGCCGGCAGGTATTGATGAGAAAGAAGTTCGACGTCGTTTGTTGGATGATTTTAGCCTTGAGATCGGCGCCGGATTGGGAGATTTTGCTGGTAAGGTATGGCGTTTTGGTTTAATGGGCACATCCAGCAGAATTGAAAATGTTATGTTTTGTTTGAATGCTCTTGAGTCAGTATTTGCAGCGATGGGTGCAAAAGTTGAGCGTGGCGCAGCTGCTTCGGCTGCGCATCGTGTTTATGCCGAAAATCCTATGGCGTAATTTAGCGGAGGGTTACTACAACTTCAGTATGTTTTTTGCCTGTTCCCTAGTTCTGGTCAGATGGGCATTTTAATCTTACTGAACAATCATTAAATCCAGCTGGATCATGCTATGGATTTATTTCAAAAAACGATAGCGGCGATGCTGCTATCGTTCACAGTGGCTTATGCTGTTAACTATTGGTTGATCAATAGCAGCAAAAAATGGAGACAATGGGGATTTGATCATCCAAATGCACGCTCTCTCCACATAGTACCGATTTTTCGTCTCGGTGGAATTGGTTTGTTTTTAGGGGTATTGATCAGTTGGTTGTTTTTTTCGCTAACCTTACCCAACATGGTTTGGATTGGACTGTGTTTATTATTGATTGTGTCAGTGTTCGATGATATCAAGGGTTTGCCGGTCTGGTTTCGTTTGTGTTTACATAGTCTTGTTGCTTTGATCTGTGCGTTCGATCTGCTTTTTTCTGGGGGTGGATATTTTCCAGTAATAATCGGTACCGCTGCCATTGTGTGGATGATTAATCTCTACAATTTTATGGACGGCTCGGATGGTTTGGCGGGAGGCATGGCTGTAATTGGGTTTGGCAGTTATGGTTTTTTTGCCTATTGGGCAGGATATGAGAATTATGCCTTAATTAACTGCTCGATTGCGGCTTCAGCATTGGGTTTCTTAATTCACAATTTTTCCCCGGCACGTATTTTTTTGGGTGATGGCGGTGCAATTCCTTTGGGGTTTTTAGCAATAGTAATAGGGGTTCTGGGATGGAAAGAAAATATCTGGCCGCTGTGGTTTCCATGGTTGATATTTTCACCTTTCATCGTAGATGCCACAGTTACTTTACTCAAACGTATTTTTCGTGGTGAAAAAATTTGGCAGGCGCATCGACAGCATTATTATCAAAGCATGGTGCAAAATGGTTTCGGTCATCGTAACACTGCATTATGTTGGTATGGTGTAATGTTTCTGGTTGGTATCAGTGCGGTGTGGGCTGCACAGCAAGATAGTTTTGTGCAATACATGACTTTAATCGCCTGGAGTGCTATTTATCTGATGTTGTTATTTATTTTCGAATCGACACAAGAATTTCGCGGCAATCGAGGGTAGTATGTTCATCAGCAAAATAGATATTCGTACGATCATTGCTTTTATGCATGATATTGTCGCAGTTGGTTTCGCCTGGTGGCTCGCCTATTTATTCCGTTTTAATTTTGACATCCCTTCGTCGGTTTCATTGGTGCTAATCAGCATACTTCCGTGGATCGTATTAACCCAAACCAGCTTTTTTTTGTGGCTTGGGTTGTATCGAGGAGTTTGGCGTTATGCAAGTTTACCTGACGTCAAGCGCATCGTCATTGCAGTATTAACCGGAACATTATGTGTCTTAGTAATGCTAGGATTTCTGGGGCAACTACAAAATATTCCCGGCTCGGTCATTGTATTGGCTCCTCTATTACTACTACTCATCATGGGGGGTAGCCGCCTTATCTATCGTGCATGGAAAGAGCGCCGTCTCTATAGCCTAGAAAATTACGAAGCTAAATTGGTGTTAATCATTGGTGCAGGACGAACCGGCATTAACTTGGCGAAAGACCTAGCCAGAAGCCGAGATTGGCATGTCGTGGGCATGCTTGATGATGATTCACGAAAATTTGGTGCGCGCCTTCAAGGTGTTCGCGTGCTTGGTAAGATTAAGGAATTACCCGAGTGGGTGCAAAAACTGAATGTGGGGCATGTCATTATCGCTATACCCTCGGTTTCTCACCGCATTTATCGTCAAGCGCTGGAAATGTGTTCGGGAGCGGGGGTAAAAGTCATGACGGTACCATCGTATTCAGATTTAATTAGTGGTAAGGCTGTCGTATCAAAAATTCGCGAAATTGAACTGGATGATTTGCTCGGTAGAGAGCCGGTGGTACTGGATAACGATGGACTACACGAGTTATTGTCAGAGCAAGTCATTTTGGTTACAGGTGCAGGGGGATCGATTGGATCTGAGCTATGTCGGCAGCTAATGGTTTTTAATCCTGGCCGAATTGTATTTGTAGAATTAAACGAGTTTGCGTTATATAACGTCCAGGAGGAATTTTCCACGCGTTTCTCAAAAGAACAATTAGCCTTCGTCATTGGTGATATTAAGGATCAGGCGCGAATGACGGAATTATTTTCACGATTCCGACCTTCGGTTGTTTTTCATGCGGCAGCCTATAAACACGTACCGTTGATGGAAGAGGGTAATGGCTGCCAAGCACTGCTGAATAATGTTTTGGGAACCTACATCGTAGCCAAAATTGCGCAGAATTTTGGGGTGAAAAAGTTTGTTTTTGTTTCTACTGATAAGGCGGTGAATCCAGTCAGTATTATGGGGGCGAGCAAACGTCTTGCCGAAATGGTATGCCAAGCATTGCAGCAATCGAATGATCTTAGTAAAGGTATTGGGAAAATCTGTTTCGTGATGGTTCGATTTGGCAATGTTTTAGGAAGTACCGGCAGTGTTATCCCAAAATTTCGTGAGCAAATTGCCAAGGGAGGACCGATTACCGTGACTCATCCCGATATGACCCGTTATTTCATGTCTATTCCCGAAGCGACACAATTGGTACTACAAGCAGGGCTCATGGGGGGGACGGAAGGTGGTGGAGAGATATTTGTTCTAGATATGGGGAATCCGGTAAGAATCGTCGATTTGGCCAATGACCTGATTCGCCTTTCTGGATTGACCGAAGAAGATATTCATATTGAGTTCACCGGATTGCGTCCTGGTGAGAAAATTCATGAAGAACTGCTGTCGACGCATGAGAATACGTTACCCACTCCACATGAGAAATTGCGCATTGCGCAAGCCAGACAGGTTGACGAAAAATGGCTAGAAAATTTACTGGCTTGGTTGATAAATATAAAGGTTCTTGATGATGTTGAGGTTCAAGAGCATTTGGCAAAATGGGTGCCTGAGTACACGTATCGAAAGCTTGGTTAGCTTGTAACGTACAAGCTAACCAAGGGCAAGGAGGACAAGGCGCCGGTAGTATTTTTTATTCTGATTGTTTTTGTGATTCTTTCTTGGTTCTGAAACTATCATAAATCATTAGTGCCGTGCCGATAAAAATTGCAGAATCGGCTATATTAAAAGCTGGCCAGTGGTAAGTTCCGACATAGAAGTCGAGAAAATCTACGACATGACCTAACATGATGCGATCGTATAGATTGCCGATGGCTCCGCCCAGTATCAAGCTCAGCGCCCAACAGAACAGTTTCTCGCGTTGATATTTGTTGAGTAAAAAGATAATGACGATCGCTGCAATACTTGCAATACCTGATAAGAACCAGCGTTGCCAACCCGATTGTTCACTCAAAAAACTGAATGCAGCGCCTGGATTATAAGTCAGAACTAAGTTAAAAAAACTGGTTACTGGAACTTGTTCGCCAAATTGCAATATTGATTCGATCCAATATTTGCTCGCAAGATCGAGCGTTAGCACGAAAAAAGCAATTCCTAAGCTGATGTAAAGCTTCATGATTTAATTTTTTGTAAATAACAAAATTAGGAAAATTTCACTGAAAAATCACAGTGGAATTAATTACGTAAATAGCCCGTAATTCAAGCATAGTGACGCTTCTCACCCGGACCATATAGATTGGTGATGCAGCGTTTACAGATCGTGGCGTGTTCAGAATCGAGACCAACATCCTGGCGGTAATGCCAGCACCGTTCACATTTCTGATCACTGCTGGCGATCACCATGATTCTTTCGAGGGTTTTATCATCGACACACTGCAATTTAACTTCGGACACAATCAGTACAAAGCGTAAGTCGTCTTGCAAGGAATTCAAAAGTTCAAAATCTTCCTGGCAAGCATGAATTTCAATGGTGGCAGCGAGGGAAGAGCCAATTTCACCTTTTGTACGGACATCTTCCAATTTCTTAAGTACCTTGGCACGTAACGTACGAATGCTTTGCCAGCGTTGTTGTAATGCACTGACGTCATGTTGCTGCGGGAAAATATGCCATAACTGAAGCAGTACGCTGCCTTCTGTGTCGCCTGTAAGGTGTTCCCAGGTTTCTTCAGCGGTAAAGCTCAAAATCGGAGCAAATAACCTAACTACGCTATGTGCAATATGATATAGCACGGTTTGTGCGGAACGGCGTGGCAAGCCATGGGTTGCTGACGTATATAAACGGTCTTTAAGTATATCCAAATAGAATCCACCCAAATCTTCCGAACAAAAGTTGTGGAGTTGGTGTGCTGTTTGATGAAACTCATAACGTTGATAGCTTTGTGTTAGATTTTCTTGTAGAGCTGCGGTTAATGCCAGCATATAGCGATCGATTTCAAGGCAATCATCAGTTGGAATTGAATCTTTTTCAGGATTAAAATCGGTGAGATTGGCCAATAAAAAGCGTAGCGTATTACGGATGCGTCGATAACTTTCCACTACGCGCTTCAGGGTTTCTTCAGAAATGGAGAGTTCTCCGGAATAATCCGTTGATGCCACCCATAAACGCAAAATATCCGCGCCGGAAGTATCTATCACTTTTTGTGGTGCAATGACGTTTCCTTTGGCTTTACTCATTTTATGGCCCATGCCATCAACGACAAACCCGTGCGTCAACAAAGCATCGTAGGGTGCACGACCATTCATCGCGCAACTGGTCAATAAAGAGGATTGAAACCAACCGCGGTGTTGATCGGAGCCTTCGAGATATAAATCAGCTGGAAATTGTAGTTGCGAGTTGGTAGCGATAACAGTCGAATGAGTGGTACCAGAATCAAACCAGACATCTAGTGTATCGGTCAGTTTTCTGTAGTGATCGGCATCACTGCCGAGTAATTCGGATGGATTTAACGCAAACCATGCTTCAATACCGTGTTGTTCAACTTTTTGCGCAATTTGCTCCAGTAATTCCAGAGAACGAGGGTGCATTACATGGGTGTCTTTATGCACAAAGAAAGTCATTGGGACACCCCAATTGCGTTGGCGAGAAACACACCAATCAGGGCGATTCTTGATCATTGCTTCCAGGCGTGCGCGTCCCCATGCAGGATAGAAAGCCGTTTGGTCCACAGCTTGAATCGCCAATGTACGTAAATTTTGATCATTTTGGTGACTATGTTGATTCATACCAATAAACCATTGCGGGGTAGCGCGAAAAATGATTGGTGTTTTGTGACGCCAGCAGTGTGGATAGCTGTGGTTGATTTTCTCCAAACAGAACAAGTTTCCATTAGTTTTCAACGCATCAATCACAACATCATTGGCTTTCCAAACGAATAATCCACCGACCAATGGCCAGAGATCGATGAATTTGCCACTGCCATCGACCGGGCTATCACTTGGCAGGCCATAGGTTTGACCAACAAAATAATCGTCGAGACCATGAGCTGGAGCCGTATGCACGAGACCCGTGCCAGCTTCTAACGTAACATGCTTGCCACAAATGATTGGTACCGTTCGTGATTCAAAAGGATGATGGATGATAAGGTGTTCTAATTGTTGTCCTTTACATGTGGCTAATGTTTCACCGCTTAATTCGTAGCGCTGCAAGCAGGCTTGTTTGAGTTCATCGGCGACGATTAGAAAACCGAGAGGTGTTTGTATCAATGCATACTCAAAATCAGGATGGACACTGACAGCCTGATTGGCGGGAAGCGTCCATGGAGTAGTTGTCCAGATAATGATGTAGATTGGTGTTTCAGTGGCAAGCGAAACACCAAAAGCATCATTGAACAGGTTCAGGTTGGTATCTGCGTTGGATAAATGAACAGCAAATCCAACATCAATCGCAGGTGATACCTTGTCCTCATATTCAACTTCTGCTTCAGCGAGTGCCGAGCCGCAATCGATGCACCAGTTCACAGGCTTCTGGCCCTGGTAGAGGTAACCATTTTGATAAATTTGCCCCAGGCTACGGATAATGTCTGCCTCGGTTTTAAAATTCATGGTTAAGTAAGGATTATTCCAATCACCTAATACGCCAAGGCGGATAAAGTCAGCTTTTTGACGCTCGACTTGTTCTTTGGCGAAGGCTCGGCATAGCTCGCGAACTTTATCAGCTGGCAAATGTTTGCCATGTTTTTTTTCGATCTGGTGCTCGATCGGTAATCCATGACAATCCCATCCGGGAATATACGGTGCATCAAACCCCGCGAGAGTTTTACTTTTTATGATAATGTCTTTGAGTATTTTATTGACGGCATGTCCGATATGAATATCGCCATTGGCATAAGGTGGGCCATCGTGTAAAACAAACTTGGGGCGACCTTGACTTGCGGTGCGAATTTTTTGGTAAAGGTTTTTTTTCTGCCATGTACGCAACATTTCCGGCTCGCGGTTTGCTAGATTGGCACGCATTGGAAAAGGGGTATCCAATAAATTGAGAGTTTGCTTATAATCAGTCATGAAAAGTTAACATTCGATAATTTAAGAAGCACTGCACAACCTATTGGCATCAATCGGTTGTGTGAGGAAGAATTTTTTGGCTTGATCGACATCTAGTTTAATTTTTTCGGTAAGCGTCGCAAGATCGGAGAATTTTTCCTCGTCGCGTAGTTTATACAAAAAATCGACTTGCAACTGTTTTCCATAAATATTTTGCTTGAAATCGAACAAGTGAACTTCTAGTAACAACTGACCATTCTCATGCACTGTGGGCCGTACACCTAAACTGGCGACGGCTGGCAAGACGGTCGTTGGTGATGTATCAACGGCACCATGCACTGCCACGGCAAAGATGCCAGTTAACTTTGGTCGATGACGATGAATTGCGATGTTTGCAGTGGGAAATCCAATTTCTCGTCCTAATTGCTCGCCCTTGATGACACGACCAGTTAGGCTATAAGGTCTGCCAAGATATCTCTGGGCTGTTGTAAGGTCGCTATTAGTGAGCGCTTGACGAATCGAAGTGCTAGAAACACGCTTGCCGCTTATCAGTATGCTTGGCATAGCTTCAACTTCGAAACCATGCTGTATAGAGTGTGCTTGTAGCATTGAAAAATCACCTTTGCGCCCAGCGCCAAAGCGGAAATCATCTCCTACTAATAACCACTTAACAGCTAATTGTTGGACTAAAATTTGACTGATAAATTGTTCTGCGGTGATTTTTGCAAAGCTGTTTGTGAAGCGATATGTATGTATGCAGTCCACGCCCAATTGATTCAGCATGAGTAATTTTTCACGTAAATAGGTCAAACGTACGGGCGCATGATCTGGGGTAAAAAATTCCCGTGGATGAGGTTCAAAAGTCATGACGCAAGCAGGAATATCGAAGTCTTTGGCAACTTGTTTTAGCCGACGTAAGATAGCTTGATGGCCCAAATGGATACCATCAAAATTACCGATAGTCAATGCAATCGGTGTGTTACAGCGCGCAAAAGATCTTCGCCAGGTATGATACATAACCAAGGATTGATAAGAAATAAATGGCAGCTAAGTTAAAAGATGTTGATTTTAGCTTGTGCTTAGCCATATGGTCTAGGATCTCTCAGCGAGATTATATGAATTTTTAGCCGTTGTTGCCGCTTTATCGGAAGTATTTTAAAGCACGACATTATGAATTAGAACCGAATCATAGGATCTATTTATGATAAAAATCTATTTTACTTTACCATAATCATATTTTGATATTACATCACCTATGCCAACTCCCCTGACTTCAAGTGCTGTAACTTCGGCGAATTTTGCCAATGTCAATACGATTGATTCATTACTAGCAGGTAAGCGTTGGGTCAATACATCAATTTTATATAGTTTTCCGAATCGTGAAAGTTGGTGGTCGACTGATGAGAGTTTAGGCTATGGCGCACAATTTAGTACTGGTGAGCCATGGCAAATTGAAACGGATTGGTTGACTAGTAGTGATCAGGTTAATTTTAAACATGCATTGCAACAATGGGCCAATGTTGCCAATATATCTTTTATTCAAATACTTGAAACGGCAGACAACGTCGGCGATATTCGCGTTGCCTATGCCGAAGATTCAGATGAGTTGACTTTAGCTTGGTCTTATTTGCCGGGCAGCAGTGTTCGATCCGGAGATATTTGGGCGAATACTTTAGGACTATTGAATGCCCAGGATTGGAACCCTGGCACGATTTCTTTTGAAACGATACTGCATGAAATTGGCCACACACTGGGACTTAAACATCCTTTTTATAATTCGGATAAACCCGATGCTGCAATATTGCCAACATCGCTTGATAGCATTATCAACACGTTGATGAGCTATACCTACAAAGACCTAGAAGGAGTGGAGGGCAATGAATTTTCGTTCCATCCGACCACGCCGATGGTATTAGACATCGCTGCAATTCAGCATATTTATGGTGCTAATACCAGTTTTCACAGCGGTAACGACACGTATCATTACAGTGATACTGGCACTTACCATGAAGCGATCTGGGATGCAGGTGGCGCCGATACCATTTTATATTCCGGAGCGACGCCTACTTTCCTCAATCTTAATCCTATACATGGTTCTTTTATCGGTCAACCTGTGTTCGTGCAATCCAATGGCGTAAATGTAGGAAAGCCTGTTCCAAATATGTGGGTTGCGAAGGAGACAATAGTAGAAAATGCCATTACTGGTACGGGTAACGACATATTGATCGGAAATGGAATCGCTAATTTTTTGGACGGTAATTTGGGGATTGATACCGTTTTAATATCTGCCAATCTAGCACAGTATGTTGTCAATAAAACCCCCAATCAAAGTTACGTCATTACCGAAAATAGCAATACGAGCAATCAAGATCAACTCAACAATATCGAGCGCCTAGTGTTTAATGACGCTAAGCTGGCACTAGATTTGGATGGTCATGCTGGTCGGGTAGCCAAATTGTTGGGTGCGGTATTCGGTGCTTCATTTGTTTTAAATCAAGAATATGTCGGTATCGGGTTGATTGAAGCTGATCGGCTTGAATATCAGCAGCTTGCTGATTATGCGCTCGATGCAAGGGGTTTTACGGATTATGAAAAATTAGTTACCGTGTTGTGGACAAATTTATTCGGGAATGTACCTTCTGAAGCAGAAAAATTACCTTACATCAAAATGCTCGAGAATGGTGAAATATCAACGGGTAGCTTGGCAATCATAGCGGCGGAGAGCACCGCAAATTTGCAAAATATCAATTTGATTGGATTGGCTGAGAATGGTATCGCATATATTTGAAATATGATAAAAACGATCTCTGCTGACTGAAATATTTTGTCTTAAATTTTTCTTAATATTCATAAGTAGTCTCTTTGACTAAATCCTTTGAGAGCTAATAAAGATTCTCAGTCTGGTTGATGTGGTTTTGCTCGTCAGAAAATAATTCCGAGTACTTGTGATCTAGTATGTGATAAAAATCTAAGATATGCAGCGCGTTGTAAGGCCAGAAGGTGTCTATGTAAATACTGTCAGGTTTGATTTTTTCCTTAATAATTAGTGATAGAGTTTCGGTTTTTGCATTCGGAGTGATGGCGGCATAAACATCTTGACGTCGTGTTTTAGCAGCCGAAAAAAAAACGTGACTTTTCCCAGAAGATCCACGTCCGCATTTTTCCTTTCTTCTGCCACCAAAATAGCTTTCATCCGACTCAACTTTCCTGGACAGTTGAAAGCTAGATTATTTTGCTGGCAACCAGGCGGGGGGTGTGGACACATGTAAAAATTTATGGTCGTCTTGACGTTAACATCAAGCTTTGGGAATACCCTTAAAATTATTTACACTTCCGTGACCAGATCATCCGTAACTAAAAAACGAGGGAAAGCTCAGATATCAAATTTGTTAACGCTATCAATGATTTTTTTTTGTGAAAGATGAAGAAATTGACGTTTATAGCCCAAGAAGGTATAGTGACGCCTTTCTCGGGGTGTAGCGTAGTCTGGTAGCGCGCCTGGTTTGGGACCAGGATGTCGGGAGTTCGAATCTCTCCACCCCGACCAGTTTTTCAAAGCCTTAGTATTTAGGAAAGCTCGACTTAGTGCCCGTAGCTCAATCGGATAGAGCACCAGCCTTCTAAGCTGGGGGTTACAGGTTCGATTCCTGTCGGGCACGCCATATAAAGGCAATATCGTAAATTATATTCAATTTGCCAATACAAGCGATTTTCTCGTTTCTTATGGTGGCTGTAGCTCAGTTGGTAGAGTCCCGGATTGTGATTCCGGTTGTCGTGGGTTCGAGTCCCATCAGCCACCCCATATTGTAGAAACCAAGGTCTATAAAGACCCCTTATCCTTATAAAAAGGAGCAAATGTTACTTCATTTGTATTTCGAACCTCATATTCAATTTTCGTATAAGTTATAGCTATGGTGAAGTATAAAAATCTTTGTTTGTAAGATAGAATAGTCGGTCGAGTTTCTTCTTTAAAAATTTTCTAATCTATAACCTTAACAGCATTAAAAATCCATTTGAACATTGTTATCGAATTGTTAACGTTATATTAATTAAATGTATATGAATTGAACAATAATAACTTGTTATATAATGGAAATTGTTTTGTTACTATTAAATTCTTTTTCAATATCGGATCAAAATTAGGAGTCTAAAAATTATGTCGCAAGAGTTGCAGATAAAGCATATAACTTCCTATGAACCAGAAGCGAATGAAGAGTACATGAGTGCTCGGCAATTGATGTATTTTCGCAAAATGCTGGAAGAGATGAAGACTGAGCTCAGTAATGATATTGATCGCGCTGTGCATACGATGCAAGATGAAGCAACCGTATTTGCCGATCCGAATGATCGGGCTAGTCAAGAATCAGATATGACACTTGAATTGCGCAGTCGCGACCGAGAAAGAAAACTTATTAAAAAGATTGATGAAATTATCGGTAAGATAGAATCAGGTGATTATGGCTATTGTGAAAGTTGTGGAATTGAAATTGGTCTTAGAAGGCTTGAGGCAAGGCCGACTGCCACCTTATGCATCGATTGTAAAACACTCGATGAAATAAGAGAGAGGCAGATCGCAAAATAATTATAATTTTTCTAGCCTTTATGATTACGATTCTTTGATTTCAGATTCTAAATTTACAGCAGTTTCCGGTGGGATTACTTTCATACTTAAACGCAATCTTCCTTTATCATCTGCTTCCAATACCTTAACGCGAATTTGCTGTCCTTCACTCAAGTGATCAGAAACATTGTTAACGTGTTCACTTGCGATTTGGGAAATGTGTAAAAGCCCATCTTTTCCAGGTAGGATGCTAACAATGGCGCCGAAATCGAGCAATTTTAGAACAGTTCCATCATAAATCTTTCCAACTTCAACCTCTGCAGTAATGTCTTGAATTTTCTTTTTAGCAAGCTCTCCACCTTCTGCATTTACGCAGGCGATCGTGACTTCTCCGTTATCACTGATATCGATTGTAGTATTGGTTTCTTCAGTCAGTGCACGAATAACCGCGCCGCCCTTACCAATAACATCGCGAATTTTTTCTGGGTTGATTTTAATTTTAATAATACGTGGTGCATGGACTGAAATATCTTCACGTGTCGATGGTAAAGCTTGCTTCATGATTTGTAATATATGCATACGACCTTCCTGCGCTTGTATCAGGGCAGCATGCATGATTTCTTTGGTAATGCCTTGTATTTTGATATCCATTTGTAGTGCGGTAATACCTTTTTCCGTACCAGCAACTTTAAAATCCATATCACCTAAATGATCTTCGTCACCTAAGATATCTGTGAGCACTGCAAAACGATTACCTTCTTTAATGAGTCCCATTGCAATGCCTGCGACATGCGCTTTAAGCGGTACACCGGCATCCATTAATGCAAGGCATCCGCCACAAACTGAAGCCATTGAACTAGAACCATTCGATTCGGTAATTTCTGATACAACGCGCAACGAATAACCAAATTCCTCGGGTGAGGGTAAAACTGCTACAAGTGCACGTTTTGCAAGGCGACCGTGGCCAATTTCTCGACGTTTTGGGGTTCCAACTCGACCTATTTCACCGGTAGCAAACGGTGGCATATTGTAGTGCAGCATAAAGCGATCATTATAATCACCTTGTAAGGAGTCAATTTTTTGTTCATCGCGAGCTGTTCCTAATGTAGCTACTGCAAGTGCTTGTGTTTCTCCTCGGGTGAATAATGCTGAGCCGTGTGTGCGTGGTAATACTCCATTGCGGATTGTTATGGTTCTAACATTGCGGGTACCGCGCCCATCAATACGAGGCTCACCATCTAAAATTTGATTGCGGACAATTTTTGATTCGAGTGCAAAAAAGGCTTCTTTGAAAACTTGTATACTAGGCTGATTTTCAGTGCCAATTGCTAATTCTTCTGCTATACGTTGACTAATTGCTTCAATGGCTTCCGAGCGAGTTTGTTTTTGTTTTATTTTAAAAGCTTGCCGTAAATCATTTTCAACCATAGCTGCTAATTTCTCTTGAAAAACAGTGTCTTTTTCTGGTGGAGTCCAATCCCAAGCAGTTACTCCCGCTTCATCTGCAAATTCATTGATGGCATTAATGACACTCTGCATTTGTTCGTGCCCAAAAGTTACTGCGCCAAGCATGACTTCTTCAGACAATTCCATGGCTTCAGATTCAACCATTAAAACTGCTTGCTGAGTACCGGCTACAACAAGGTTTAGTTGTGTATCTTTGAGTTCAGAGGTTGTCGGATTAAGTACATATTGATTATTAATGTAGCCTACGCGCGCTGCTCCTAACGGGCCATCAAACGGTATGCCAGAGAGTATCAGTGCGGCGGAAGTTCCGATAATGGACGGGATGTCTGAGTCAACTTCAGTATCGGATGATAAGACTGTAGCGACAATTTGTACTTCGTTATAGAAACCTTCAGGAAAAAGAGGACGAATAGGGCGATCAATCAACCGGGAAGTCAGGGTTTCCTTTTCTGATGGACGGCCTTCGCGTTTAAAGAAACTTCCAGGTATTCTGCCCGCTGCATAGAATTTTTCTTGATAATCAACAGTTAGTGGAAAAAAATCTTGTTCTGGTTTTGTATTCTTTGCACCGACTACGGTTACGAGTACAACGGTATCATCCATCGTAACAACAACGGCACCGTGTGCTTGTCTCGCAATTTCTCCTGTTTCTAATGTAAGTTGATGACGTCCGTAGGTAATACTCTTTTTGATAGATTTCAATTAACAATCCCTTTTTATTGAATGCTCTGAGTGATGGCGCATTAAGCCATTGAATAGCAAAACCGTTTTACCGGAAAGAGCAAATCTTTTAATTCGTCGTTTGCTTGGTTAAATAGGTTGATTCATATAAAAACTCAAGTAATAACATTACTTACGCAGACCAAGGCGCTCAATCAAAGTTTGATAGGTACCGGCATTGCTTTGCTTTAGGTAATCCAGTAATTTTCGGCGTTTGCCAACCATACGTAATAGACCGCGGCGAGAATGATGGTCTTTAGCATGAACTTTAAAATGCTCAATGAGATCATTGATTCGATTCGTTAAAAGTGCAACCTGAACCTCAGGGGATCCGGTATCACCATTAGCTCTTTGAAAATCTCGTACGATCTGGGCTTTTTGTTCAATTGTGATTGACATAATCAGTTGTTTCTCCAACATTACCAATATAAAGAAAAAACGGAATTTTACTCCTTAAAGTTACGCTTGTCCAAATCAGATCTAGTCAGGAATCAAACATCATCCGGTTTTAATGCAAATTATCACGACGAATCGATGTTATTAAACATAAATTTTTTATTTATGACCTGATGGATTGGTAAATTGATCATTTAGGGTTTGAATATAATCATTAGCTTTGTCAATAACCTCATCGATCGTATTTTGGGTGGCTCCATTCCAACCTGCTGGGTCGCGCAAAAACATCAAACGATAAGCGGCTGTGCTTTTATTAAATGCGTGTACATATTGCTTATATGTTTCATCATCGTTGCCCAGTTCAAGTGACAATTTCTTAAGCATGCTATTGGCTACGAAACGACGGATGGAGAAATGAATAATGATGATTACAGTGAATAAAATTGCTGCAATTACCAGTGCAGAAGAATCACCTTGTATAATTTTGTCGCAAAACGTTTTAGTGGATTCCCATGATTCATTGATCGTAAGACCAACAGCAGCCAGAATCGCTAGCGTGCCAAAAGTAATACTGTCGAGCAAAATGACCTTGCTTTTCCATTTTTTGAGCATGTCGGAAAGTTTAGGTACGATTTGATTCTTAATTCCTTTGGCTGTTTGCTCCAATTTTGCAACGATACGGTAAGAGCGTTCGACTTCGATCTGCTGGATACGTGTATCAATATCAGCCATATCTTCCGCACGCTTTTTCTCAAAACGCTCTTTAACACCTGGATTTGTGATAGGGACAGCGGCATCTAAATTATAGATGCGATAAAAGCGTCCGGCTACCAAGCCAACTTCGGCCAAAGAACGTTGCCATGCTGAAACAACTTCTTCTGGATTGTCTTCTTTTGCAGTAACATCGATTTGATTTAGAATATAAAGAAATTTATTAGCGTCGGCTCGATTAACACTAGCTGAAACGAGATAAGCAAGTGTGTCTTGCATTGCTTTAGGTTCAGGATGTCGAGCATCAAAGAAAACTAGCACTAAGTCAGATAAATTAATGATATGTTGCGTTAAGCGTAATGTAGATGCACGTTGATTATCCGCATCAAAGCCTGGGGAGTCGATCAATATTTTTCCGCGAATATTTTCTGATGGACAGGTTTTGAGTTGTAAATATGCATCAATACGTTCTTGGCCTGCTTCGGAAATTTCATCAATGCTTTTACTGATCTGAAAGAATGGAAAGCGTGGATCAGCATCAAGGGCTATGCCAGGAAGGGTTTTGACTTCTTTATGATGGCTATAGCAAATAACTGTAAACTTGTCATCAACAGCCTGGTTGCCAGTTCGCTGCAAGGGTAAATTCAGGTAAGAATTTATATAAGTCGATTTGCCAGCAGAAAACGTTCCCAATACTGCTATCATTGGCCACCAAGTCACATAGGTTGCATATGACTGATCTTTTTCGAGTAATCCCATGCTATGGCCGACTTCATCAATCTTTCTAAAGCTTTTGACCGCATTGGCTAAAGTTGGGTTGTGAGAATATTCGTCTGCTAAGTGCTTTTGTAAGTTTTCCAAATGCTTGTTAATTTGCTCCGAGTTATATGACATGACCATCCCTTTTCATTTTTATAAGAAACAATTTGAAAAATATAAAGATATAGATATGATTTCTATAAGTTCTAAGTAACGAATTTTGATTTTTGTAGAAAACTTTATTTCTGTGATTAGCACCGATCCAGCATGAAATAATATTATCATATCGTGCATGATGTCTAATGAATCTTAAATTTTGAGATTTTCTATTCTGAAAGTGTATTTGAGGGAAGTTGATTCCAAATTGATGATAGCTGCGAAGCAAGACAAGTTTATAGGAAAAAAAATAACGATCGCTAATCTGTGGTTGAATTTTTCTGTATATAGAAGAAGAGGCTACTAATGGGTCGTTATATTGTGATTGGTTTCCTAACGGTTGCGCCCTTATGGGTGACATGGCTCGTATTTGATTTTCTATTGAAATTACTGGCACGTATTGGAGATCCCTTGCTTAAAGGGATGGCGAGGGTAGTGCGACCTTTCTCAGATTTGACTGCAACTTGGTTACTCGATTCAAATTTTCAACATGCCGTGGCTGCCTTGCTAACAATAATCAGCTTCTATGGGATCGGTGTGCTGGCATCTTTTGTCATTGGTAAAAAAGTCATTAGCATTTATGAAAATATCTTGGCCCGACTGCCATTGGTTCAAACGATTTATGGGGCTACAAAACGATTTTTGAATACCATTAGCCAACCACCTGTTACAGGGCAGCGTGTTGTTTTAATCAGCTTTCCATCTTCTGAAATGAAAGCAGTTGGATTCATCACCAAGGTAATGGAGGATAAAGAAACCGGTAGAAAACTAGCAGCTGTCTATGTGCCGACATCTCCAAATCCAACCTCTGGCTACATTGAAATTTTGCCAATGGAAGATCTCGTTTTAACGGATTGGACTACTGAAGAGGCCATGACATTTGTTGTCACAGGTGGTACCAATGCGCCAGAGAGTGTGCACTACACTAAAAACAAACCCACACAACAATAAGCAAGTAGTATTGCAATAGTAATCTTTGGATTTTTAAGGCAATGGATACGGGAGTGTTTTGATTTGAATCATCGGGCCTCGCAGCGAGTTCCAATGAATCTCGCTTGCCTCAACACTGCTTTGTTGAATGACTGCTAACACATCGTAACCATCATGTAATTGTGATGCGACTGCATTGACAATGCAGCCACAGGATTGGTCAGTGCTGTCAGCATAGTATAGTAAGTCGCCTGGATTGACAGTATCTGTGGTAGTAATGTGGCATAAATACATACGTCGTTTAAGTTTTCCTAAATATTGTGTGCGAGCAATGATTTCCTGCCCTGGATAGCAACCTTTTTTGAAACTCAAAGCATCAATGGCATCTAAGTTAATCATTTGAGGCAAAAATTTTTCTTGTGTTTCCAGCAGTACTGTCGGAATTCCAGCTTGAATAGTTAAGCGATTCCAGTATGCGATGTCGACAAGCTGTGCTTGTTGATGTAAGTATTCCCAGAGTGCGACTGTATTGGTCAAGGGTGAAATGAGTTGTATCCGGTCATTTGCCAAACAGAGAAAAGCGTGATCATGAAGATCTACAAATCGTAATGGTTGATTAAGAGCGGGGGGTGATGCAAATAACCTCCTTAGAGCTTGTGAAAGATGAGATCCGACTAGACCGATACACGCATATTTGTGGCTAACATTTTCAATAGTTACTTTTGCCCGTAGTTTATAGAGTGAAAGTCTTTTTTGTAACGATTCACAAAGATTTATAGGTAATTGGAGAATATAATTGTTGTTGTATTGGAAAAGTAGAAAATTGGCTAAAACGCGCCCTTTAGGTGTGCAATAACTACCATATGAGGCTTGATGTTCAGAGATTTTACGCATGTCGCATGTCAGTTGGTTTTGCAAAAATGTACTGGCATCTTCACCTGAAAATTGAATCAACCCGTAATACTGTGAAAGGTCGATCATGACCGGTTTTTCAGTGTTTTGTGAGGATGTTGCGTCAAGTGTATTTAAATGAATGGTGGCGTTATTTGTCATTTTGTTAAATCATTCCAATAATGCATAGAATTAGTACCTTAGCTTGCAAGCATCGACAGCTATCAAAAATTGTGTACAGAAGACTAGCTTTTTCTGAATTCTGCCAGTATTTCAATGTGAGGCGTATGCGGAAATAAGTCGATCAATCCAATATCATTGATGATCCATCCATTTTGTTTGAAAAACCATGCATCTCGCGCAAAGCTTTCTGGGCTACAGGAAATATAATAAATCGTTTTTAACGAGGAGAAAGCAGTAAAAAAACTGTGATGTGTCTTTAGTCCGCAGCGCGGTGGATCCAAAATAAGCGTATCAGCATCCGTGACAGTTTTCTGTAGCTCTTTCCAAATAAAAGATTTAAAAAGATTGCTGAGCCGGACTGTTACTTTAGGTAGTTGTTTTTGTTGCAAAGCTTGTATCGCATGTTCTTCGCACTCATAGGCAATAATAGACGTGCAGGTTGATTCGGCGATAATTTCAGTGAAATTTCCTGAGCCGCAGAAAAGTTCAATGACTTTTCCCAACCCAGTATGCGTAGCAAGTTTATCTCGCAACCAATTCCTCATGTGCGTATTTTGTAATGTATTGCCTTGCTTAAAAGGCCTCTTTTGATTGATGGCTACCTCAGCAGATTGCGTGTCGTCATCGAACTCGATAAAGTGCCAGTTTTGCTGTGTATTTGTAGAACCTTGCCAAGCTGGATGGGGTAATTGGCTGAGAGTGCTTCTTAACAGTTTTCTACAGCTATTATTAAGCACAATACAGTCTTGAATCGGTGCAATATTCTGAGAATTTTCTGAGATAAAACCGAGAATTGCTCCATCTGTTTTAACTTGGCAGCGATTGCGATAACCATATACTTGCTCAGAAGGTAGGATGGATTCAATATTGAAGTGTTGATCTTCAAAACCAATCCTTTTCATAGCGTATAGGAAGCGATTCTTTTTCTGTTCCAATTGGCTTGTATAATCCGCAATCATCCAAGGACAGCCAGTACAAGATGTTTCTGCCAAGCTGACATAGGGGCATGCCGGTTGCTGTCTGTGCACTGAAGGTTGAATAAGTTGGGTCAATTTTGCATAAGCAAATTTTTTATTATTGAGTATTTTATCTATGACTTCAAACTCGCCGATATCTCCAGGCCATGTGCCATAGACAAAATAGGATAGATTGTTTTCAGTGTTTTTGACAACACCTAATCCTTTCTGTGATAAATGTGTAACCGTACCTTTAAATTTCATCTGAGTGATATTTTTTAAATGAGAAAAAGTGATGTTAAAGCCTTACCAATTTTGTCAAAATATTAAGAAAAATTTGCATACCTAGACGGCTGGATTAAGTCCGCTGCAATTCCAAGTCATGCAGGAATTGAGTGCTGAATTTTTTCTCAAATGAGTTCTGGGATCATAAAAAGGTATCTGTGTGGATATTGTATCAGGAGTGTCCTGTTTGCTTCGATTCATAAGTTTGATTCGAGTACGAGTTAACTCAGTTTTGTCGGTTGATTGATGAGAAGCATATTCATTAATTTGAATAAGAAAGAAGGTTTCTAGGCAACCGGTTATGATGAACTAATGAAACTATTTCCATAAATGAAAAAATAATCATCAATGCTTGACAGCCCATTGTCGATGGAAAATAAACCAACTCCCAAACAAAAGCTTCCACTGATAGGTCATGCATTCATGTGCATGGTCGGAGTATTTCTATTAATTTTTTTGGGCTTGTTTGTCTATGATATTAACCTCCATATCACCATTTTTCTAGCAATTATTTGGGCATGCGGGCAAGCGCGCTGGATTGGTTATTCATTTGATGAAATTCGGTTAATGATGAATGACGGTATCGCGAAAGCGCTGCCGGCTATTTATATTTTTCTGCTAATTGGTATGGTTATTGCCAGTTTTATGCAAAGTGGCACGATCGCTAGTTTGTTATACCACGGCATCGATTTGTTGAGGCCATCTTGGTTTTTGGCTACAGGGTTAATCCTTTGTAGCTTTATGTCGGTTGCAACAGGCACATCTTGGGGGACTGTTGGTACGATAGGGGTTGTGTTGGTCGGTATCGGTGAAGCAATGGCGATTCCTTTGCCACTGGTGGTAGGAATGATTGTCTCGGGTGCGACTTTTGGCGATAAACTATCGCCTATTTCAGATACTACTAATCTTGCTGCGATGAGTGCTGGAACTAATCTATATCGCCATATAGGCGCAATGCTCTATACCACGATTCCAACTTTTATCATCGTGCTCACGATCTTCACTGTTTGGGGGATACAATATGAAAATCACGCGTTACCGGCTGATCAAATCGACGTCATTCGTAGCGCTTTGCTAAGTGCTTATCGCTTGGATTTATGGATCACGATCTTACCGTTGCTGCTAATGTTTGCTTTAAGTATCAAACGTTATAGCGCTGAGGCGAGTATGCTATGTGGTGTGGCAGCTGCGGTTCTAATTGCGGTCAGTTATCAAGAAAAAAATCCGATTGATGCGATGAATGCATTGTGGTTGAATTCACCTGGACAAACCGGTATTGAAAGCATTGATGCGTTATTGGGGCGTGGCGGTATTTATAGCATGGCTTGGACGCTATTGCTATCGATGATGGCATTAGCTTTGGGGGGGATTTTGCATCATGCGGGTTTTTTGGAAGTATTAGTCAAGGCCGTTATAAAACATATCCAAAGAACTAGCACATTGGTTGTTACGACCATTTTATCCGGGCTACTTGGCAATATGGCGATGGGTGAAGCCTATATTTCTATCATCCTAAACTGTCAGCTATTCAAACCCATTTATCAGCAACAGAAGATTGACCGAGCGATATTGTCTAGATCAGTAGAAGAAGGAAGCACACTAACGGCTGCACTTATTCCGTGGACCACAACGGGAACTTTCTATGCTGCAACACTGGGAGTTTCTCCGCTGGATTATGCTGCCTATGCATTCCTCAATGTACTCAATCCATTGATGTCAATCATTATGGTTACATTAGGGATCGGGTTGCTGCAGCACAGGAAATGAATGATCTTGGGTGCGATACTGTTAAACGGTTACTGAAATGAGACAATACCGAATTAGTCCCTCGTCATCCTTCTAAGCACTCTCTTTTAAATGGTTACGGCTGACTGTGAAAACCTTACAACACGAAGTATTTCAACAGTTATAGCCATCATTTTAAAGAAACATTAAATACACTTCTAACATAAAAAATCAGTGTTATATTATGTAATCTCATGCATTTTGTTGGATTATTGCAAGAGCTAAACGCAATTCTTTATCAACAGAACAATATAGTCTTTTTAGAAAGAATAGAGTTCCTGAAATTCCGTGGATTTATATTTTGGAAACGAACGTAACAAAAAGTAAAAATAACTTAACTCTTCCAACATTTATTGTAGATCCAAGTCGTAGTGTGCCTTGGATATTTGCATTCATTATTTGGTTAACGGTCTCAGTATTTTTTTTAATACCATTGTGGTTTGAACCAACGCTTGCAATTCAAAATGATAATTACTGGCGTATGAGTGAATATTTCCATTCATTGGGGCCTTATCCATTTTCACATTTCGGTCCAGGTTTTCCATTCTTGATTTATTTGCTGCGGTTGATTGGTATCGATATACTGGGTGTCGTTATTATCCAGAAAATAGCAGTAGCACTTACTGGGATTGCTTTGTATCATCTCGGTCGAACTATTGGACTTAAACCGATTATCTCACTCTGTGCTGCAACAGCCTTTACGGTCTTTCCTGTTGTTCAAGCCTATTCCTCTATATTCGTTACGGAAACATTTTATTTGCTACTTTCTAGTATTGGAGTAGCCATTATTTTTCATCAAATTAAAAAGCACTCTGATCCTTCGTTATTTTGGTTAATTTTAGGTTATAGCACGCTAGGTATCGCAGCGCTCGTCCGTGGTAATGCCTTGGTGTTACTGATTGGGTGCCTAGTCATTGGATTGTTTACTACATTACCCAGGCATAAGATTCTCATAGCAGGAATTATTGCCATAATCCCTATATTGAGTTGGTCTGCACTGAATTGGCATTGGTACGGTCATTTTAAATTATCCAGTTCGGGTGATGCAGCCGTTGCAACATCAATAATTGGCCCTGTCATGATTGAAAGAACAGGCATGGTGCAAAGAGCCGAACCAGAAATATGGTTTAGTTCTGATGAATTGGAACGATATGATAATCTTTTCGAGTTATCCAACGATGCCCGAAAAATAGCTATTGACTATGCCATTAAGCATCCGTTGCCGGTGATTATTGGCAACGTCAAAGGGTGGTTTCATGGCTTACTTGGCCCGGGTGAAGCTAATTTTCGGTATCTTTTTGGTTCTTCATCATCCAATACATATACTGTTTTATCCTTGATGGTACGTGGCGCACTTTTAATCGGCCTTATTGGTTTCTTTGTCATTGGAGGGCATCGACAGCAAACAGCACTTGCAGTTTTTTTGTGTGTCATGTTGGCTAGCCATTTACTTACGGCAGGGGCAGCGGGCCATTCCCGATTTGGCTATCCAGTTGATGCTTTTTCAGTCTTAGCGCTTGCTTTTTTCCTGCAACATTTATTTTATCGAAAAAGCCAGAGTCGGATCTGATTTGGTTTACTAACTAGTCATGATGAAGTCAATTAATAGGGTTCTGAATAGAGTATGTTTTTAGTTTATGTTTACACGTACTCCTAGAATCAACAAGATTTCGCGCTTTTGCGTTATCACTCACCAAGTCCAGAAAAGCATATTTCAGGTGACTTGAAATCAAATACAAATAATCCGGATATTTTCGAAGTTTTATCATTCAGTAAACTTAAGTCATTTGGATTCTGTACAGCTTATTTTTATCTTCCATAAATAGAGTGTCGAATTGGAGAAATCATTTAGCTCTATGATTTCATCAGGGGCTACACCAGGAATTTGAAATGTATTACTAATCAATAGGCTACCTGGGCGCATTTCCTTGCATACTTTGTACCAGAGTGTTTCCATGGGTACAGGTGATAAATAGGCATATACCACATCATACTGAGAGAAATCTTGTTGCCAGAAATCACCCCAGGAAATTTTGCAGGACGATGACGTAAAAATATTCCGTAGTTTACTAATCAAGAACGGTATAGGAGCGGTTTCAATGCCGTAAAATAAGCCATTTTTGTGAGCTTTTGCTAATCGACTGATCAATCCACCGCAACCACTACCTAAATCAAGAAACGAAAAGTGCTTGCGTTTGGGCAACCTTGATTTCAAGGCTTTGTTGACTTGTTGGCTGGAGAGATACAACGGCACACGAGTTTTATAGGTTTTACCATAAACTAGTATGAGGCAAATAAAAAGAAACAGGTGCCAAAGCGGCGAGATGTTGAGTGCTAACGTGATAATAACCAGTGGCATAAAGATTAGATGAATGAGTATCCACCATTTCGGCATACGTAGATGATATGCCAAGAAACCGGCTAAAAGGCTTTGTGTTATGCTCCATTCGAATACACTTAACTCAATGAAAGATTGCGTGATCACTAGAAAGCCTATCGCCATTAGAGAAATGATTTGAATCAATAAGGCTACGACTAAAAAGTGCGGACGTTTACAAATGATTGCTGAAATCATTTTATTCATGGTAAGTCAGATTGAATTAAGGCGTTTTTAACAATTCGATATTCGGATGCTCTTCCATATCAACTTCAACAGCATCACCATCACCATCACCATCCATCGTGACGGCATTTACTGCTTTTTCGTTCATGACAACGATACTGATACGACGATTGATGGGATTGAATGCATCATTTTTATCAAACAATACTGCTGACGACAAGCCAACTACCTTGAGTACCTTGTCGGCATCCATGCCACCAGCGACAAGCTCACGCCGTGAGGTGTTAGCTCGATCCGCTGATAACTCCCAATTGCTAAAGCCTTTGTCACCAGAAGGAAAAGGTTTCGCGTCAGTGTGTCCGGAAAGACTGATTTTGTTAGGAACATCATTTAGCATTTTGCCGATCTCGCGTAAAATGGTTTTGGTATAAGACTGGAGCTCAGCTTTGCCGAGTGCAAACATCGGTCGATTTTGCTCATCGACAATCTGAATTCTTAAACCATCGGTTGTGATATCGAGTAGCAATTGGTTTTCAAATTTTTTTAATGAAGGATTGGCTTCTATAGCTTGTTCAATTTTCTTTTTTAACCCTTCCAGTCGAATACGCTCTGCGCGCTCTCGAAGTACTTTTTTGGTTTTCTCATCAACTTTTTCTTCTTTAACAACACCTTTTAAAACTTGACCTTCCTGGCGAGTAAAGTCTTCACCGCCTCCTACAAGTATGCTGTCAGTATTGGCAACAGACGATCCTCCTGATAAAGCAACTTTAAGGGGAGTTTTAAAATATTCCGAGATACCTTCTAGCTTTGCTTTGGTGCTTGATCCTAATAGCCACATGAGTAGAAAGAACGCCATCATTGCAGTTACGAAATCGGCATAAGCAATTTTCCAGGCACCTCCGTGGTGCCCACCCGCAACTTTCTTAATTCGTTTTATGACAATAGGTCGTTGCGCTAGATCCTCACCCATATTGCGTTCTCTTAAGTTAGGTAATTATTTAATGTAGGCTTATTTTGCTTTGCTTTGTTTAACATGTTCTTCGAGTTCGGCGAAAGAAGGTCTTTCCGTGGTAAATAGTACCTTCCGACCAAATTCCACGGCTAGAACGGGAGAATAGCCATTTAAATTAGCAAGCAGGGTAATTTTGATGCACTCAAACATTTTGCTGGATTCGTGTAAATTATGCTCAAGCTTGCCTGATAACGGGGATACAAACCCATAAGCGAGCAGAATTCCTAAGAATGTTCCAACCAGTGCTGCTGCAATCAGAATCCCTAATTCGGCAGGTGGTAAATGAACAGATTCCATGGTATGTACCACCCCCATTACTGCTGCAACAATGCCAAATGCGGGTAACCCGTCACCAAGTTTTGCGATGGTGTGTATGGGAACTTCTCCTTCCTGATGATGTGTTTCTAATTCACTATCCATGAGGCTTTCAATTTCTAATGAGTTAAGGTTGCCACCAACCATTAAGCGAAGGTAGTCAGTAATGAATTCTGTGATGTGATGATCAGCCAAAATACCCGGGTATTTTGTAAAGATGGGGCTATTGTTAGGATCGTCAACATCGCCTTCAATGGACATTAACCCTTCCTTACGAATTTTGCCAAGGATTTCATAGAGTAATGTCATTAATTCCATATACAGCGATTTGGTAAATTTGGAACCTTTAAAAACAGTGGGAAGAGCTTTTAACGTTGCCTTAAGCGCTTTGCTAGAATTGCCAACCACAAATGCACCAACTGCCCCCCCGCCAATCATTAAAACTTCAACGGGTTGCCATAATGAAGCCAGATGGCCACCTGCCAAAGCAAAGCCACCGAATACAGAAATGATAATGATGATGTATCCAACAATAACAAGCATTGTGCTGACTCCCTGAAAGGTAACGGTGTAATCTTTGATGACCGACTCTGGATTGAGAAGGTAGCATATCGTTATGTTATTTATTTTTAGAGATAAGGCTAATTTATACCGTGATTTTCGAATTTTATGTTTCTAGGTAGCGTAGATTCGAGATGAAACAGAGGTGGTACAAGAAGAAATTGATACTTTTAATTTTTCTATGTGGTATTCATTATTCAGTTTTTATTCATGTTGACTAGCGTAAATTGGCGTTATCAGAAATTATTCTGAATTTTTTAACTGAAAGGAGACATGCAATGAAAACCACAAAAACAACGTTTGCTCGTGTCTTTGCTATGCTACTACTTGCTTTTGTTTTAGCAGCACCTGCATTAGCGCAAGCGGGTAGAGGACACCACCATCACGGTCATCATCGTCACCATGGCCATCATCATGGGCACCATCATAATCATCATTTAAATGGATATATGATGTATAACCAACCGCGTATTCAATATCGTTCTTACTACCCACAACCGAGCTATAATTACTATCCAGCCCCGATTTATATTCAACCTTCAATGTTGGGTATTAGTACCGGAGGTGCGACCTTTATGATAGGTTTCTGAGTTAATTAGACAAGCTGGTAGCAAGCATTCATGCTACTTTCGTTACCAGCTTGGTTTCTATAATTCATATGGAATAATGTGACATGAATAGATGGCAAAAAATAGTGACTATACTGATTATCTTGATAATGCCAGCTATACAAACAATAGCCCAGTCCAATCAAATACATTATTATCAGGCCGGAAGCGATCATACTATCGCTACAGCAGGGATTACCGAGCAAAAAGCGATTGCAATTGCCCAGCAAAATTTTAATGGACGTGTATTGGCAATCAATTATTCCAAAAATGCTTATCGGATAAAAATGCTTAGCCGAAATGGTACTGTGCATATAATTCTGATTAATGCTGTCGATGGTGCGATTATGTCGACTCATTAACTGAGTAATGAATAACGTTTCTCATATGTAATTCAACGATCATTTCAATTGATATTAATTTTACGGATTAGGTTATGCGTATTCTAGTCATTGAAGATGAAATCAAACTACAACAGCAGATTCGTCAACAGCTGGAGTCTGCTGGTTATATGGTGGATACCTGCAGTGATGGCAGCGAAGGATTATTTTTTGCCAAAGAATATCCCTTGGATGTTGCGATTATTGATATTGGTTTACCCGGTAAATCAGGATTGGAAATCATTAAGGCATTACGCGAACAAGGCAGCTTATTACCCATTCTCATTTTAACCGCGCGTAGTAGTTGGCAAGATAAAGTACAGGGATTGGAAGTGGGCGCTGACGATTATTTGACTAAACCGTTCCAAATGGAAGAGTTGCAAGCACGAGTAAAGGCCTTGTTGCGACGCTCGACCGGTATTCCGCATACTCAGTTGAATTGTGGTCCAATTGTTATCGATGTCACATCACAGTCAGTGACTGTGAATGACAAACCGATTGAACTTACATCATTTGAATATCGTATGTTAGAAGAATTGGCGCGTCATCATGGTGAAGTGCTTTCTAAGCAATTACTCACAGATTATCTTTATCCGCACGATGAAGACTGTGACAGCAATGTATTAGAAGTTATGGTTGGACGCTTGCGTCGCAAACTGGATCCGGATGGTTCGTTAAATCCAATTGAAACACTACGTGGTCGTGGCTATCGTTTTACTTTCGATTGTAATAAATTACGATGATGTCTTTAAGCCAGCGTGTTTTGTTTAGTGCTACTCTGGTATTACTGGCATTTATGATTGGAATTGCATTGACATTGGATCGTGCATTTTATGATAGTGCGCGTTTAGGTGTGCAAGATCGTTTGTTTGCAAAATTATTGATGTTGATGGGCGATGCAGAAGTCGATGATGTGGGTGTATTAGATTTAGAAACCAACTTGATTGACGCAGAACTAGGGCATGTGAATTCTGATACCTACGGATTTGTGATTGATCAAACGGGAGCAATATTATGGCGTTCCACTTCGTCACTGAATGAAAATATTCCGGCTATCCCTCTTCTAGACAAAGGAACAAAAGTATTTGAACAAGTTATGCTCGGCGACCAAACCTATTTTACCTATCGCTACGCAGTGGCTTGGGAAACTCCTACTGGAGAGTATCCGCTAACGTTTGTCGTCGTTACCAATACGACATTATTTGATGCACAGATTACGCAATATCGTGAGGATTTATGGGGATGGCTGGTTGCCTTGATTGCCTTATTGTTGTTCATGCAAATGCTGGTGTTACGTTGGGGGTTGAAGCCATTGCGACACGTTTCAATGGAGCTTGCTGCGATAGAGTCGGGCATGCAAGAAAGCTTGAAAGGGAATTACCCGAGTGAATTAAAATTGCTAACAGATAATATTAATTCTTTAATTAATCATGAGCACAAGCAGCAAAAACGTTACCGTAATAGTTTGGCTGATTTAGCGCATAGCCTTAAAACGCCACTTGCTGTACTACAGGGCGCTGTAAATTGTGAAGAAGATGAAGTGTCTCGGCACAAAATTATCAATGAGCAGATTGATCGCATGGACAACATTATCCAATACCAGTTGCGTCGCGCAGTTACGGCAGGAAGTTCCACAGGGATGGCGTTGGTACTACTAAAGCCCATGGCGGATAGAATTGTTAATACAGTACAAAAAGCATATCGCACAAAGCAACCGAAAATAGCTATTCAAATAGATGATGTTGTTGGTGTACGCATCGACGAAGGAGATTTAATGGAATTACTTGGGAATTTAATTGACAATGCTTTTAAATGGTGTCGCAACAGTATTCAAATTTGCGCAGAATACCGAGGCAATCAGCTGGCAATCCAAGTAAAGGATGACGGTCCGGGCATTCCATCTCAGGAAGCCGACAGAATTCTGGAGCGCTGTGTTCGTGCAGATCAATCTATTCCTGGACATGGTATCGGATTGGCTATTGTGCACGACATTATTCAGGCTTATGATGGAGAAATGGCCATAGCAAATAACCCAGAAGGCGGCGCTTGCGTTACATTGTATTTAAAGAAGAATAAATAATTAGCCCCGAAAAACCTTCGTCAATTGCTATCTTAAGTCAGTAACTTCAAAAGATGGTGTATTAATAAAGATAATTGCCTATGAACTATTCTCAGTGTTTTTCATCTTATTCAGCAAGATCAATAGGATAATGAGGTAGGCGATGAAAGGCAAAGGAATGACTTTGATGGATTGGCAGAAGCAGTATGGAACAGAAGAAGGCTGTATCGAAGCGCTGATAAAGCAACGCTGGCCGGAAGGCTTTCGCTGCCCATGCTGTGGCTACGATAATGGTTATGCTATTAAGACACGTGGTTATTGGGAATGCAGCCAATGTCATAAACAAACCTCGATAACGGCTGGTACCTTATTTCATTCAACCAATCTGCCATTAACCAAGTGGTTCTGGGCGATTTACTTAGTTGCATCTGATAAAGGCGGTGTTTCTGCCTTACGATTATCCAAACAAATTAACGTGTCTTGGATTACTGCCAGCAGAATGCTACGCAAGATTCGTATTGCTATGGGACACCGAGATAGCCTATATCGGTTACAAGATTTGATTGAAATAGACGACGCATTGATTGGAGGGCGTCATACTGGGGGAAAGCGCGGTCGGGGCGCTGAAAGAAAAACATCAGTGCTCGTCGCGATTGAGAGTCGAGAAAAGCGTGCTGGTTTTATTGCCATGCAGCAAGTCTCTTAGCGTTAACCGAGAAACGGTGTCACAGTTTGTAAAGCGGCATCTGTCACCTGATCAATATGTACGAAGTGATGCACTGCCAGCCTTAGCTGAAATCAGTAAAACACAGAACCATACTCCTCGTGTGACTCCACCAAACAAAGCTGGCGAATGGCTTCCATGGGTTCATGTCGCAATTGGCAATCTCAAGACATTTTTATTGGGAACATATCATGGTGTGTCATCAGGTTACTTGCAAGAATACCTCAATGAATTTTGCTATCGCTTTAATCGACGAGTGCGGGAAGCAGAACTGCCTTCTCGACTCCTCAATGCATGTTTGAGTCACACCCAGATTAAACTGAGAATAGTTTAGAGGCATATAAAGATAAGATCAAGCGATTTGATCTTTTTCATTAAAGAATTTGCAAAGCCTATAGCTTTTTTGCCATGTGAACTGAGGTTATTTTTGGTGCCATAAGTTGAGAAAGGTAGAAGTGGCAAGGTAATCCCTATTCCTACTTATTAGTAGACATTTTGCGGCATGAAAGAATTTCAGCGGAAGTTGTTTTCATCACACTTAAATTCATTTGTGCATATCTGATATCTTTTAGGGAAACGCTGATTAATTCACCGCGCCCCAAGGACAAAGCGAGCGGTTCAGGGATATTGGGTTAAAATTTGCCATATTCTGGCTTGAATTGCGCTATTTCTTGCCTTATTCCGCTCATATCTTGTCTTTAAGACGCAATCTGGCTGTCAGAGCTACCTAACCACCGGCGAGCCAGTAGCAAGTTGGCAAGGCCAAACAGCGAAAACATCTGAGCATTATTTTTGGCCATTCCTTTGTAGCGGGTTTTGCGATGCATGAACAGATTCTTTACGACATGAAAGGGATGCTCAACCTTGGCGCGAATGCTGGCTTTTGCATGTTCAAGCTTCTCCATCAGTTCACCAGCTGTTGTTTTGGGCAATGCCTTGCGCTTGGAAGGGCGCATCGCAATATGCCAGGTTAAGGGCAATGCAAGATTCTCTTCTCGTTTTTCAACACCCAGATAGCCCGCATCACCAAACACATCGGTTTCATCACCATGCAACAGCGCCTGTGCCTGAGTAACATCATGAACATTAGCTGCCGTTCCGATCAGGGTATGAACGAGCCCTGATTGCGCATCGGCACCGATGTGCACCTTCATGCCGAAGTGCCACTGCTTGCCTTTCTTGGTTTGATGCATTTCGCTATCGCGTTTTCCTCCTCTATTCTTGGTCGAAGGCGGTGCTGAAATCAGCGTGGCATCAACAATCGTACCTTCGCGAAGAAATAGCCCGCGTTCAGCCAGGTGCCCGTTGATTGCAGCGAAGATCGATTCCGTCAGATGATGCGCTTCCAGCAAATGGCGGAATTTCAGCAGAGTCGTTGCATCCGGTACCCCTTCCCGATTCAAATCAATACCAACAAAGCGGCGAATTGCTTGACTATCGTATACAGCATCTTCCGTGCCTTCATCCGAAAAACCAAAGCACTGTTGCACAATATCCTTAGCATACCTAGTTGTGTTTTAGAATTAGGATTTGTCTAGCCGAAGAGTGAAGCTCGCAACTTGAGTAATTTACTCGCCAAATGCATTTTGAATCCAGTCAATCGTTTTCCCATTAATACCGCTGAGTAAGATGACATCAAAACGGCAGGATGGATGGCTATCGATCTCTGCCAAGTAGTGACGGGCAGTGCGGAGTAGTCTGGCTTGTTTTGCCGGTGTGATGCTGAAGGCTGCGCCACCGAAAGTATCGTGGGTGCGCATACGGACTTCAACAAAAACCAGGGTGTCGTTTTCTTGCATGATCAAATCAATTTCACCAAAGCGAGAACGATAATTCCGCTCAATCAGCGTCAATGAGAATTGCTGCAGGTAGGTTGCCGCGATTTTTTCAGCTTCATGACCTTTCATGGTTCTGATTATGGTGCTATTGAAACTGGGGTTGTTTGTTGTATATCCAGTCGTTGTACCTGGCCTTGTATAAATTGCGCTGAGACGGGTTCGCGAATGAACTGGTTGGCCGGTGCGGCATGCACAAACCCCGTGACGCCGTCAAAGCTGATTTCATTGATAAACAACGGGTCGAGTAAATGCGTCATTAAGCGAAATGCATCAATTCCTAACGCATACAAACGTTCCATATCCATATTTTTAATAGTGCGGTTCTGGCGATAGGCCATTACGGCTGGATGATCGGGCTGCAATAACCACGGCATATCAACAAAGCGAATCTCATTCAGATCATTGTTGAGTAGGGTATTATCATTGCCAGTATAAACTTGAGATGTGGCGAAAATTGGTACATTTGTTGCAATATAAGGTCGCACGATACGTGCTTTATCTGCACCTAAAGCAAGAAAAACCAATTGATTTTCGTTGCTGCTCAATCTCTTTAGTTGCGGTAATTGCTGCTGGTCATCGACATGACGAAAAAATGCTAAAGCGCCGCCTTCACGTTGCCAGCGCTCACTAAAGGCTGCTTGCAGACGTTTCGACAAGCCACTGTTGTCGCCAATTATTAAAGCTTGTGTTTTTCCACTGTCGCGCGCCAATTGCGCAACTTGGTTCGCTTCAGCTTCCATTTGTAAACCAAACAAAAACAGTTGGGCGGGTATTGCAGCAGTGCTATCGACCGTATTCAGGGCCAAGGTTGGTACCGTTACACGTTGACTCGATGCAATCGCAGCAACGCCGTCCCGAGTCAATGGACCCACCACAAATTCAGCACCTGCATCCAATGCTTCGTGATAGGTCAGAAGAATATCCAGCGGATCATCACCGGTTGAATAAATACGGATAACGAGTTGTAACGGCTCTTCTCGCATCGTGGCGGCAATAAAGCCTGCTTTGACTTGATCTGCAGCTTCACTAAAGGCGGGTGATTGCAACGGTAAAATGAGTGCAATGTGCGGTGTTTTTACTGATTCAGAGGCATCTTCTTGATGAGAAGGCTGGTTAAAATAAGTATCGGTAGTCGCTGATGCGAGATTGCCGGATAATGCCAGTGTTATGATTAAAACAAGCGTGAATATACGCGGCACCCAAAGTATGCTAGGAAAAAGTACACTATATGTAGTGGCCACGCCAATTGGGAATCTGGATGATATCAGTTTACGTGCATTGGACATATTGAAAACAGTCGATGTGGTTGCAGTTGAACATATACAAAATTCTAAATATTTATTAGTGACACATGGTATTTCAGTACCATTGATCAGTTTGCATCAACATAATGAGGTTGAGGTAACAAATAAGATATTAACACTATTAGCAGAAGGCAAGAATGTAGCATTGATAACCGATGCTGGAACGCCAGCGATTTCTGATCCAGGTGCAATTTTGGTCCAGCAAATTCGTGCGAAAGGCTATCTGGTCATTCCCATTCCCGGTGCGAATGCTGCAATTTGTGCGTTATCGGCGGCGGGTATCACGAATCCACATTTTTTCTTTTATGGTTTTTTGCCAACAAAATCGATGGCGCGCCAGCGCGAATTGATCAAATTCAAGTCACAGTCATATCCTGCAATATTTTATGAGGCGCCGCACCGGATTATCGAATGTGTTGAAGACATGATCGAGGTCTTCGGCGCAAACCGCATGCTGACGCTTGCGCGTGAGTTGACCAAGGTATTTGAGACGATCCATGTGAGTTCATTGGTAGAAACCCTAAGTTGGCTCAAATCGGATATCTATCAACAAAAAGGTGAATTCGTGCTTATAGTATCTGGTGCTGAAAAAACCGATAAATCGCAAGTAAGCGAACAAGCGCACAATACCTTGAAATACTTATTGGCTGAGTTACCGCTGAAACAAGCCGTAAAACTTGCAGCAGTGATTACTGGCGAGAATAAGAATACGCTGTATCAACTTGCATTACGTTTGAAGCAACCAGATTAATCAGAATGAATCAGGAATAAAGTGGGAAGTCCACGCGCTAAGTTATAATTGATCCTTTCGATTATTCGAGGGATTTCCTTTGTCATCCTTTTTAACGCATCTTACGATTACTCGTCCGGATGATTGGCATTTGCATTTGCGTGATGGCGAGCAACTAAAAGACGTATTGCCATACACCGCAAGGCAGTTTGCGCGTGCTGTCATCATGCCGAACCTTCGTGTTCCGGTGATTACTACCGAGATGGCGCAAGCGTACTACACTCGTATCGTATCGGCGCTACCTGAAGAGTTGCGAAGCCAGTTCCAGCCTCTGATGACCTTGTATTTGACAGATAACACACAGCCATCAGAAATTGTGCGCGCAAAAAACAGTGGCATTGTGCGGGCGGTGAAATTGTATCCAGCCGGAGCGACAACTCATTCTGACGCTGGAGTCACTGATATTTCTAAATGTTTTCAGACCTTAGCTGAAATGGAAAAACAGGATATACCGCTATTGGTTCATGGGGAAGTAACTGATCCGGATATTGATGTATTTGATCGAGAAAAAATTTTCATTGAGCGTGTGCTGATTGCACTGATGCAACGTTTTCCACAGTTACGGATAGTATTTGAGCATGTCACGACTCGGGATGCGGTTGAGTTTGTCAAACAATCCTCGGAAAAAATCGCAGCAACTATTACGGCACACCATCTTTTATTGAATCGAAATGCATTGTTTCAAGGTGGCATTCGACCGCATCATTATTGTTTGCCCATTCTTAAGCGAGAAACGCACCGGCAAGCGTTGCTACAAGCTGCTACGAGTGGTAATGCCAAATTTTTCCTGGGTACGGACAGCGCGCCGCATGCAGTGATGAATAAAGAACATTCGTGCGGTTGTGCTGGCATTTTTACTGCACATGCTGCAATGGAGTTATATGCTGTTGCTTTTGAACAGGCCGATGCGCTGGATAAATTGGAAGGCTTTGCCAGTTTTTTCGGTGCAGATTTTTATCGATTACCGCGCAATGCCGATACGATCACGCTGCAGCGGAAAATTTGGATGATTCCCAAACAGTATGCTTTTGCCGGGGAGGTATTGGTACCTTTGTACGCGAATGCAGAATTGTCCTGGAAAATGGGGTAGCGCTTTGTTGATAGCGGAAATGATACAATTCCAATCTATTTATTCAGTTTCACGCCGGAGATAATGCATGTCCACGATTGAATCAATGCTTAATGAAACGCGAGTCTTTCCCCCTGCGAAAGCATTTTCCATTCAAGCTAATGTGTCAAGTTTTGCGGCTTATACTGCCTTGTGCCAAGAGGCAGAGAATGATTATGAAGGCTTTTGGGGTAATCAGGCGTGCGAGCACATTATCTGGCAACAATCTTTTGATCAAGTGTTGGATGATCAGAATTTTCCTTTTTGCCAATGGTTCAAGGGTGGTCTGTTGAATGTTTCCTACAACTGCCTTGATCGGCATTTGGTAACGCAAGCTGAAAAGGTCGCAATTATTTTTGAATCGGATGAAGGTGACGTGTCTCAAGTGACGTATCGTGATCTGCACCAGTCTGTGTGCCAATTTGCCAATGCTTTGAAAAGGCAAGGTGTTAATAAAGGCGATCGCGTTATTATTTATATGCCGATGGGAATTGAAGCCGTCGTAGCGATGCAAGCGTGTGCGCGCATTGGTGCTATTCATTCGGTTGTGTTTGGGGGATTTTCCGCGAAAAGCTTGCATGAGCGTATCGTGGATGCTGGTGCTGTTGCCGTGATTACTGCCGATGAACAAGTGCGTGGCGGCAAGAGAAACTCGCTTAAACTGACTGTTGATGAGGCCATGAATATGGATGGTACGGCTTCAGTTAAGCGTGTCATCGTATATCGTCGCACGGGTGCCGCAGTACCCTTCGATCCGGTGCGAGATGTCTGGTGGGATGAAATCATTCAGTATGTCGATTTTTCGTGTGAACCTGAATGGGTCGATGCGGAACATCCCTTGTTTACGCTTTATACCTCTGGTTCTACCGGTAAACCCAAAGGTGTGCAACATTCGAGTGCAGGCTATTTGCTAGGGGCAAAATTGTCCATGCAGTGGGTGTTTGACTACAAACCGACCGATATTTTTTGGTGTACAGCCGATGTCGGTTGGATTACCGGGCATAGCTATGTTGCCTATGGGCCACTTGCCATGGGTGCTACGCAGGTGATTTTTGAGGGAGTACCCACTTTTCCACATCCCGGGCGTTTCTGGGAAATTATTCAAAAGCATCGAGTGACAACTTTTTATACTGCGCCTACCGCGATTCGTTCATTGATAAAATTAGGGGCTGATTTACCGGCGCAATATAATTTATCCTCATTGAGGTTGCTTGGATCCGTGGGGGAACCTATTAATCCTGAAGCATGGGTGTGGTTTTATGAGAAAGTAGGCCAAACCCGCTGTCCGATCGTCGATACTTGGTGGCAAACCGAGACCGGTAGTCATATGATTGCTCCATTGCCGGGTGCCATGACACTTAAACCAGGTTCCTGTACTTTTCCGGTACCTGGTATTGCCGCCGCGATTGTGGATGAGGAAGGACATGAAATGGGTAACGGAAAAGGGGGATTGTTAGTCATTAAGAAACCGTTTCCGTCTCAAGTGCAAACATTGTGGGGCGATCCTGAACGTTTCAAGAAAACGTATTTTCCGGCAGGGATTGCAAATGGCCAATATTACCTTGCTGGTGATTCGGCCTACCGCGATCAAGACGGATATTTTTGGATTATGGGGCGAATTGATGATGTTTTGAATGTTTCCGGTCATCGCCTGGGAACCATGGAAATTGAATCGGCGCTAGTTGCACATCCCTTGGTAGCAGAAGCTGCGGTGGTCGGTAAACCCCATGAAGTAAAGGGTGAGGCCATTGTCGCTTTTGTGACGCTCAAAGGATTATATCCCGAGGGTAATGCAGTTATCGAGATTACCAATACCTTGCGTGATTGGGTAGCCAAGCAAATAGGCCCGATTGCCAAGCCAGATGAAATTCGTTTTGGTGAGAATTTGCCTAAAACCCGCTCTGGTAAAATCATGCGCCGTTTATTGCGCGCTTTGGCCAAAGGCGAGGAAATTACACAGGATGTTTCTACCTTGGAGAATCCTGCTATTCTTGAACAATTAAAATCAATTCCCAAGTAAATGCTGACAGATTTTTTTCATAGGATCGTTGAATAACCGCTATGGTATTACCATTGGTAACTGAGTTTGGTCATGGCATCAGTGCCATTGATGCACAATATCATCGGCCTGGTCGTGCTGCCATTCATTTGCTCGTTGAACAAGGTATGGCGGCATTGATCGATACCGGAACGAATTTTTCCATACCGGGTGTAGTTGATGTCCTCAAGTCAAAGCGCATTCCACTTGAGAATATTGCTTATGTTATCTTGACGCATATTCACCTGGATCATGCGGGCGGCGCGAGCGAATGTATGCGACTTTTTCCCAATGCGAGACTGGTGGTGCATCCGCGCGGGGCTAGCCATATGATTAACCCAACCCGATTAGTGGCAGGTGCTTCTAGCGTGTATGGTGCAGAAGAGTTTAAGCGTGTGTATGGCGAAATTCGATGTATTGATGAGTATAGGATTATCGAGGCACCCGATAATCATTGTATTGATCTGAATGGCCGGTTACTACGCTTCCTGGATACACCGGGACATGCGCGCCATCATGTTTGTATTTATGACGAGCGTAGCCAGAGTATGTTTACCGGTGATACATTTGGCGTGTCATATCGAGAGTTTGATGTGAGTGGAATGGAATTTGTTTTTCCTACTACTTCGCCGGTGCAATTTGATCCAGATGCAGCCCATGCTTCAGTCGATCGAATCATGAGTTTTAAACCCCAATTTGCTTATCTAACACACTACAGCCGTATTACGCATTTGGAGCAGCATGCGAATGCGATGCACCGTTTGATCGATGCGCATGTCGCCATCGCACAAAACGTCAACACGCCGCAATCAGATCGGCAATCGGTTATTTCAGAAGGACTAAGAGCATTATTCAAACAATGTCTGTCGGCCCACGATTGTCGTTTATCTGAAGTGGAGATTAACCAATTATTACGATCGGATATCAAACTTAATGCTCAAGGTTTAGTTTACTGGTTGGATCACCCGACAGAACGGTTTAAAAGTATTTAAGTGTATGGTTTTTCAAAGTGTCTGAGAGAAATCACTAACAATTGCTTTCGTTACTCAACTTTCTGAAGGAGAAATTGCGGACGATAGAGCAGATAGACTGGATTAGAATACTAGAATAAGCGTTCCCCTCTCTCCAGATTTGCTTGGTAATCAAAAAGCACGTGGGATTCACTTTGCTAGAGTTTTAAGGTTGGATGATGGTCAATTGTAGAAAGTGCTGTCAAATTCCAGCGCGGGTGGATGGTAAAGCTACGCGCTGATTGCGGCATGATATGGTTTTCTTGTGCGGTTAATCGCAAAGCGCCTGCTAAGGCAATCATTGCGCCATTATCGGTGCAGAATTCTAATTCGGGATAGAAGACAGTCGCTCCAGCGAGCGTTGCTTTAGTGCTGAGGTTGTGACGCAATTGATCATTGGCACCTACGCCACCTGCTACAACTAATTGTTTTAGGCCGGTTTGTGATAGGGCAGTTAAGGATTTTTCTACTAAGACTTCGACAATCGCATCTTGAAAGGCCAAAGCAATGTCTGCGCGCGTTTGTGGGGTTAGTTCGTGCTTATTGATTAACGTCAGGACGGCTGTTTTTAAACCGCTGAAGCTAAAATTGAGATCTTTACTATTCAGCATCGGTCTCGGTAGCTTGAAACGTCCAGATTGTCCTTGATGTGCAAGTTTTGATAAGGCTGCACCACCGGGATATCCTAGGCCGAGTAGCTTGGCAGTTTTGTCAAACGCTTCACCGGCTGCGTCATCGACAGTTTCACCCAATAACACATATTGACCGACTGCACTGACTTGCATCAGTTGTGTGTGCCCTCCCGATACTAGCAATGCAATGAAAGGAAAGTCTGGAGCGGGTTTCGATAATAAGGGAGATAGCAGATGTCCTTCCAAATGGTGTATACCGATGGCTGGGATATTCAGTGCAAAGCTCAGTGCAGCACCGACGCTGGCACCAACTAATAACGCACCTGCTAAGCCAGGGCCCTGCGTATACGCGATAGCGTTGATTTGATTTAATGTGCGATTGGCAGAAAGCAACGTTTGTTGAATGAGTGGCAGAATGTGTCGGATATGATCACGCGATGCTAATTCTGGTACAACACCGCCATATTCACTATGCATTGCGATCTGTGAGTGCAGTGCGTGACTAAGTAAGCAGTGTTGCGTGTCAAAAAGTGCTATTCCCGTTTCATCACAGGAAGTTTCGATACCTAAAACAAGCATGGGAAAAATAAGTTGTTTTTCTTGGAGAGGCAATATTGTTGATGTTATAATTCGCAACTTTTCGTTTCATCAGTTGTTTTTGCTTATTATTTATATTATATAGTAATTAATCTAAAGGAGATTTATGACGTCCATTAAAGTTAAGGAAAATGAACCATTTGAAGTTGCAATGCGACGATTTAAACGGTCTATTGAAAAAACAGGTATTTTGACAGAATTGCGTGCCCGTGAGTTTTACGAAAAACCCACCACCGAGCGTAAGCGTAAATTAGCTGCCGCTGTCAAACGTAATTACAAACGTTTGCGTAGTCAGTTGTTACCTCCTAAACTTTATTGACATTCATATTAGGTAATAAGCGAAACGAATAAAATTTCCATGCTTGATTGCATAGCATGGATTCCTCTTCATTTGTTGCTTCACGGTATTTCTAATGAGTTTAAAACAAAAGATTACTGACGATATGAAAGCGGCCATGCGCTCGGGTGACATTAAGCGGCGCGATACGATCCGTTTACTGCAAGCCGCAATCAAGCAGCGCGAGGTTGATGAGCGCATTGTGCTCGATGATGCTGCTATCATTATTGTGATCGAGAAAATGCTTAAGCAGCGCAAAGATTCTATCACGCAATATGAAGCGGCACAGCGAATGGATTTGGCCGATATTGAAAAAGGGGAAGTGTCGATTTTAATGGACTACATGCCTCAACCGCTGAGTGATGCAGAAATAATCGCATTGATTACAGAAACGATTGCTGCATCAGGTGCCCAGGGTGTAAGAGACATGGGGAAAGTAATGTCGATATTGAAGCCCGAGCTTGCCGGACGTGCTGATATGGCCAAGGTGTCGGTCTTAATCAAAGAAAGATTATCGGGCTGAAGTTCGTATTGAAAAGCACAGTTGGACAGTTTTGTGAAATTTGTCCGTGTGTCTTTATAATTTTGCTGAGTGTTATTGGATTCGCTAAATGATTCCTCAGTCTTTCATTCTTGATCTTCTGAATCGTATCGATATTGTTGATGCAATTGATCGGTACATTCCACTGAGAAAAGCAGGTGCCAACTTTATCGCTTGCTGCCCCTTTCACAATGAAAAAACGCCTTCCTTTACAGTCAGTCAGTCCAAGCAATTTTATCATTGCTTTGGTTGTGGGGTACACGGGAACGCGATTAGTTTTTTAATGGAATACAATGGCTTAAGCTTTACTGATGCAGTAAGTCAATTGGCCGAATATGCTGGGATGCAAATGCCTGTGCCGATGAATTTACCAGATCCCAATGGAAGCTCTGGATCTTCAGAAGAATTTGAGCAAAACCGAGCTAGTATTTCGACACAGGATTTGCATCAAGCTTTGCAAGTTGCAGCCCAGTTCTACAAGTCGCAGCTTAAATTATCGGAAAAAGCGATTTTTTATCTAAAAAAGCGTGGATTATCTGGTAAAACTGCAGCTCGATTTGGTATCGGATATGCACCCGCAGGTTGGCAGGGTTTGAGTGCTGTATTTCCTGACTACAAATCGGAACAAACGCGAAGTATACTGCAGCAGGTAGGGTTAGTGATCGTCGATGAAGATAAGCAGTATGACCGTTTTAGAGATCGAATTATGTTTCCGATCGTTAATTTAAAGGGTTACATCATTGGTTTTGGTGGTCGGGTAATTGAGCAAGGTGAGCCTAAGTATTTAAATTCTCCGGAAACAGTACTTTTTGGTAAAGGACGAGAACTTTACCATCTCTTCTTAGCCCGCCGTGCTATTCGTGAAGTCGATCGTGTTATCGTTGTCGAAGGTTATATGGATGTTATTGCATTGTCGCAACATGGCATTGATTATGTGGTTGCTACTCTTGGTACAGCCATCACGAGTTTTCAAATACAACGATTGATGCGTCAAACCGATAACATTATTTTTTGCTTTGATGGCGACAATGCTGGACGTAAGGCTGCATGGCGTGCTTTAGAAAATAGTTTGGAGTTTTTATCGGATAATAAGTATTTAAGTTTTCTTTTTTTGCCTGAAGGGGAAGACCCAGATAGTTATGTGAGCCGCAATGGTAAAGAATTATTTGAGCAACAACTAAAGCTTGCTACGCCTTTGTCTGAGTTTATGTTCAAAGAACTATGCTTGGATATCGATCTGCAAACCAGTGAGGGTAGGGCAAGATTAATTCATCAAACAAAACCATTATTACAGCAAATTAAAGCGCCTGCATTGGTTTCGATACTTTTGAAGAAGCTAGAGGAACTCAGTGGGATTAGCCAAAATCAAGTGGTAGGCTTGATGCAATTAAAGCCCCTATTAAAAAAAGCGAACACCCAACAGGACCATGTTGCGAGGCAGTTGATTACGCCCTATCGGCGTATCATTATGATGTTATTGTGCAGACCGAGCTATCTCGAGAAACTCGATCGAGAATTATTGGTCGAATGTGATGAAACCAAGCAGGAACAGGGTGCATTGAAAGCGCTGGTTGATTTGTTGGATAAAAACTTGCATCTAACTGAAAATCCATTGACACATTCTATTTTGACTTATTTTAATGATACTCCATATAAAACTCTGCTGGAGAGTATTGAAAGTGAGGTATTAAAATGGGATGATATGATTGATTTAGAAGTGGAATTTATGGGAGCACAACAATTGCTGCAACAAGTGCAACGAAATAAGCGTATGACCGAATTGCATAGTAAATCGTTAGCGCAATTGACAGATGAAGAAAAACGAGAATTACAACAACTGACTTCGTTTTAAATCTATAGAGTAATTTTTAAGTAATTGCTTAATGTCAGCATTACCAGCTTTTGTTATAATCAACGGCTTTTAATTTTTTTAAAATCCATATTAATAAAGTTTGGAATTCAATATGCCAAGAAAAAAGGAACTCAAAGCTAAAAGTGATGGGGTTGATGTTGCTACAAAAATAATAATTAAAAAGGCAAAAGATATTGATAAGAAAATGATTAAAAAAGAAAAAGAAAAAGAAAAAGAAAAAGAAAAAGAAAAAGATAACGTAACCAGTACGGCCGAAGATAAAATAAGTAAAAGCTCTAAAGTGGTTTCCAAAATAGAAAAAGCAACAAAAACGAAAACGGTAAAGAACGAAATAACATTTATTCATGACGATGCTTTAGATTTGGAGAGTACCTCTATAGAAACCGATAGTAGCTTGGATAAAATTGCCGAGGTTGCTTTTGACGAAAGTGTCGATACAGCGGTTAACAATAAAAAGGGCAGAGGAAGGACCGCTAAGAAAGCAAAATCTGCTTCGGATAGAGATTTAACTAATGAATTAGAACCTTCTTTATCTGTTGGGCAAAGCGCAGCTTTACTACAAGATATCGAAGCGCGCCGGATGCGCCTGAAGATCTTAATTGGATTGGGTAAAGAGCGGGGTTATTTGACTTATGCAGAGATCAATGATCATCTGCCTGACGACATGCTGGATGCCGAGCAAATTGAAGGCATTATCAGCATGATCAACGATATGGGGATTTCCGTACATGATGAAGCACCCGATACGGAGGCGTTACTCATGTCAGATGCTGCTACAACGGTAGCAGATGAAGATGTGGCAGAAGAAGCGGAAGCTGCGCTCTCAACAGTGGATTCCGAGTTTGGACGAACCACTGATCCTGTGCGAATGTATATGCGAGAAATGGGGTCGGTAGGATTATTGACGCGTGAGAGTGAGATCGAGATCGCTAAACGTATCGAAGGTGGATTACGTCATATGATTCAAGCGATATCGGCTTGCCCACCTATCATTGCTGGCATTGTTGCTTTAGCGAAAGACATTGAAAAGGATGTGTTGCGTATTGATGAGGTTGTTGACGGTTTACTGGATGTCAATGCGCAAGATATTATGAATGAAGAGTTCTCAGAAGATTCATTAGTACAAGAATTAGAAGCTAGTGATCTGGATAGCGGCGATGAAGACGAAGAAGGTGGCGATGCTGCTTCAATTGCAAGCGCTAATCTTTTGAAATTAAAGTCTGATGCGTTAGAACGGTTCTCTGTCATTTGTGATATTTATGATGAAATGCAGGTGCTACTTGAGAAAAAAGGACCTCATCATGCTGGATATATCGAATTACAGGAAAAAATTTCCGCAGAATTAATGGCAATCCGGTTTTCTGCAAAAATGGTTGAGAAACTTTGTGACACGCAACGCGATTTGGTCAATAACGTTCGTAGTTATGAACGTAAGATCATGGACTTATGTGTAACAAAAACCAAGATGCCGCGTAACTATTTTATCAAATGCTTCCCTGGAAACGAAACGAATCTCGAGTGGATTGACCAGGAAATAAAGATGAATAAGCCCTATAGTCAAGCGCTTGAGCACTATAAGCCTGCTATTATGGAAGAACAACAAAACTTGTTGACGTTGAAGGGCGCTATTGGTATACCTATCAAGGATTTAAAAGAAATCAACCGCAAGATGTCAACTGGGGAGGCAAAAGCACGCCGCGCTAAACGCGAAATGACAGAAGCTAATTTACGGTTGGTGATTTCTATAGCTAAAAAATATACCAATCGTGGATTACAGTTTCTTGATCTGATTCAAGAAGGTAATATTGGTTTGATGAAGGCGGTCGATAAGTTTGAATATCGACGTGGTTATAAATTTTCGACTTATGCAACATGGTGGATACGTCAAGCCATTACGCGATCGATTGCTGACCAGGCGCGTACCATACGCATTCCGGTGCATATGATCGAAACAATTAATAAGATGAATCGTATCTCACGTCAAATTTTACAAGAAACAGGGCAAGAGCCAGAACCCGCGGTATTGGCTGAAAAAATGGAAATGCCGGAAGAGAAAATCCGTAAAATACTCAAAATTTCCAAAGAACCTATTTCAATGGAAACCCCGATTGGGGATGATGAAGATTCGCATTTGGGTGATTTTATTGAAGATGCAGCAACGATGGCACCATCAGATGCGGCAGTTTATGCGAGTTTGCGAGGTGTAACAAAAGATATTCTGGATTCTTTAACACCGCGTGAAGCCAAGGTTTTGCGTATGCGCTTTGGCATAGAGATGAACACAGATCATACGTTAGAAGAAGTTGGTAGGCAATTTGACGTTACGCGAGAACGTATTCGCCAAATTGAAGCCAAAGCGTTGAGAAAGCTTCGGCATCCAGCACGTTCTGAACGTTTACGAAGTTTCTTAGATACAGGTAACACTTAATAAGTAATCCTGAGGGTCTGTAGCTCAGTTGGTTAGAGCAGGGGACTCATAATCCCTTGGTCGCTGGTTCGAGTCCAGCCAGACCCACCAATAAATCAAGAGGTTAGAGTGTTTCTCTAACCTCTTTTTTCTTAGGGTGTGTCAAATTTGTGCCAATAAAGACATTTGAAACCAGTTCGGCATGCTGTAAAAGTTGGGGTTTTGATAGGTGAGCATACCGCCTGACCATCTCTTCCGATTCCCAGCCTCCAAGCTCCTGTAACACATTCATGGGCGCACCTTGTTGGGCTAACCAACTTGCCCATGTATGGCGCAGGTCATGCCATCTGAAATTATCTATTCCGGCCCGTTTCAAAGCATTTCTCCATGCGCTGGTATTTGCCCAAGAAATTGAGCGACCTTTATAAGTAAATACTCTGCTTGGATGCTTGCCACTTTGCCGAAATAGAACAGCCAAAGCTATTGAATTTAGCGGCACATGGATTGCCTTTCTTGCTTTTGCCTGATCAGGATGAACCCATGCAGCCTTGCGTTCCAGATCAATTTGGCTCCATTCCAAGTTAATTACGTTTGATTGTCTTAATCCAGTTGATAAAGCAAAAATCACCATATCCTGTTGATGAGCGGGTAATTCCTTAAGAAGCATTTTCACCTGCTCAGGAGTTAACCAACGTACTCGGTGTTTAGGTTCCGGAAATAATCTAATTTTCGGAACCTTGTCAGTCCACTCCCAGTCATAGCATGCCTTGCGCAAAATTGCCCGTATCAGCGCTAAATGCCGATTAGCAGTTGATGGGCTAGTTTCTTTGGCCTTGGTATGTGCAATATGATCTATCAGCATCCGATCAATCTCATTCAATAGCTTTTTACGTAAAAACTGCTGTAGCCATCGTAATTTCTCCTTGTCACGTTCATGCGTCGCTTTGTGCTGTGTTTCTAACAAAAACTTGCATGCCGCCTCATCCCAAGTCCGCTTTGGCTTATTCCCCAGTCTTGCAACTCGCCAGGATTCCGCTTTCAACTTATCGTGGAATTCTTGCGCCTGGGTTTTATCTTCAGTTGCAGCAGAGCATCTAACTCGCTCGCCGCTTGGTGTGGTGAAACTAATCCACCACGTCTTACCACGTTTACAGAGTGACATAATTGTTTCTCCTCATGTCCCACTTGCAACGCTTGCCGAGTGCAAGCATATAACGAGCGAATGTGATCAGCAAGATCATCTTCAATAAATGCCCACCGTTTCCCTAGTTTTGCACCAGGTATAATCCCCGCTTTAGCGCGACGGCGCACTTCTTCAGGGTGCAATTTCAAGAATTGGGCAGCTTCACTTAAATTTAATGTTCTCATGTACTATCCAACTTATTTTTAGAAAACCTTGCTATAACAAAATCAAAAATATGATTACAACTGAAACCAAGATTAAGGTTGATGCCAGCAAATTGATGATGGCCGCTTGTCTGGAAATTCTGGCTAGATCATAAATTTCCTGATCCACTCCACTTTTTATCTTTTCATCGATCAGCTGAATACAGCTTTCCAGAAATTGGTCTCGTGTTAATTGCGCGTTACTCATGGATGCGCTGATGATGGCATTGGATTTTTTGGTCGAATATTCACACCACCGATTAAAGTTTTCTTCCAATATCGCCTGGTAATCGCTTAGCAGCTCAGCATGGGCTTTTTCGTTTTGTTCCAGCAATACTTCGTTGAGCGTGTGCATCATGAGTACCGGATCATCTTGTGATAGAACAATCCCATGTTCCGACGCTACTCTTTCAATGAGCGCATCTAATTTGTTATTATTCATGTTAAAACCGCAGCTACATTTTCAATGCTGGTGAAGAGCTGCCTGCGGATAATCGTTAATCGTTGGCGTACCATCACCGGTAAAGTGCTATTCTTTAATGCTTCATCAAACGTGAATTTTGATTGCAGAATCTCACTTAAATCTTTGCCGAAAGTCTCAGGCTTGTAGTACGGGATTCGGATGATGGCGGATACTCGCGCTTTGTTATCCACATAAGCTTTCATTTCTTCAAACTGCTTGCCATTCATGGTGATTTCTCCCCAATAGGGATTTAACCAGACAACAAACAGCGCTTCTTTCGGAAACTGTTTAATCAAATGCACAAAGCCATTGAGTGTATCCAGTAAAGCCTGACTACCGGTGATGACAGTATGCACAACCAATTCATGCCCCATATCCAGAAGTAAGGCGGGTATCTGATTGCTGATGAGGTAATGTGACATCGATACAAAGGTGCTGGCACCATTATCAATAATGACGTCATTTTCAGCTTTGGCGATCAATTCAATTAAGTCATCAAACTTTCTCGGATCAATCTCATCATTGTTCATCACATTAATCTGCTTAACATTGAGTTTTTTAAATCCATAAAAAGTGGCATTCACTGGATCTGTATCAATGCATAATGGATTGCCCCCTTTGGCAAACTTATGTTGTGCTAGCGTGGATGATATGAACGACTTCCCTACTCCGCCCTTCCCTTGCAAAATCATATGTATTTTAGCCATCAGACCAACTCCTCTTTTTCAGTTGCAGAATTAAAACGAAATCCTTCATGAGCATTCCCAGCTGACTTTCCTTGATCAATGCGCGGATGCTGCTTTCTGTATTTGCAATACGCTCCTATCTACCAAAGTCCTGAACCATTGATAAGAACATGTGATTTTTTCTTCCTGGTGCAAAATGTTCCAGATCTGGCGAATCGTCCATCCATCCTTTAATGCTTGTTCAATTTCCGGTTTCAACGCAATGAATGCCGGTAAAAATTGCTTACCGGTACTTTTGTTTTTATCCGCATAAAGTGCGATTCGATCTGATAAGGATTTAGTCATCACAATTTTTACAAAAATATTTATCTTGGCGTCCAAACAGTTCTTGAATTTCTTTTGAATTATTTTTTGTTTCTTTTTGTTGCTTTCAGTTTCTCTTAATTGCTTATCCTTTTTTTTGTTTCCAAGTGACTGTTATTTAGTTGAATGAAGCTTCTTTCAAGCGTTTTTGTATTGTTTGAAATTATGATATAACGAAAATAAACTATTTGCAAACATCGATTATAGTGTTAGTATATTTCTTGAAACTCACAGAACCGGGCAAGATATGTGGAGATGGCCATCTCCACCCCAACTTATTCGCACTTTGTGCTCAACGTTGATCTTGCTCTTCGAGGAAAACTGAAATGATTGACAAAAAGAACCCCAAGACAATCAAAAAAGAAAGAAGAGATAAGAAGCTCAGGGTTCCTGTCTTGCCAATCGAGGAAGCTGAAATAAAGAGTAAAGCAATGGATGCCGGATTGCCCGTTGCCGAGTACCTGCGCAATCTGGGCCTGGGTTATCAGGTGCCCAGTGTTATAGATAACCGGAAAGTGGATGCTTTGTTAAAAATAAACGCGGATCTTGGCAGGCTGGGTGGATTAATCAAGCTCTGGCTTACCAACGACAAGCGTACAAAATTGATTGGCAAGTCACAATTGCATTTAACCTTGGACAGTATCCGGAATACCCAGAGCACGATGCTGGATGTCATTATTAAGCTTAAAAAATAACTTCCGGAATAGTCATATTTACTTAAGCAGCTTAAATACGATGATCGCTAAAATCATACCCATCAAATCCGCGCGCAAAAGCAATTTCTCTGCGCTGATACAGTATCTGACCGATCCTCAGGACAAGAGTGAACGTGTCAGCCAGATCAAGGTATCAAACTGTTATTCAGACGATCAGATAGCTGCATTGATAGAGATACAAAACACACAGGAAATGAACACTCGCGCCAGATCAGACAAAACCTGTCATTTGGTGCTGAGCTTCCCTGAAGGAGAACGTTTATCCTTTTCTGACCTGAATGCCATTGAAGAACGGTTCTGCGAAACTCTGGGTCTTGACGGTCATCAACGCATCAGCGTAGTTCACGATGATACCAACAACCTCCACATGCATATTGCAATCAATAAGATTCACCCTAAGAACCTCACCATTCACAATTCCTACTATGACTACATTAAAGTAGCCAAGCTTTGTGAGCAGATTGAGCAAGAATATGGCTTAACAACAGTTAATCATGAAACCGTGAGTGATAAAGCCTCCAGAGTGGCTCAGGAAATCGAAACCAGAACCGGTGTTGAGAGCTTGCTGGGCTGGATTAAGCGCGAGTGCTTGGATGAATTGAAGCAGTCGGACAACTGGCAGGACTTGCATCAGGTTTTAGCTAAGCATGGCCTTGCAATTAAAGAGCGTGGCAACGGGTTTGTATTGGTTGCCAACAATGGGGTGGCTGTCAAAGCCAGCTCTGTTGATCGGTCGTTATCCAAAGGCAATTTAACTCAAAGACTGGGTGCATTTATACCTGGCGAGCATTCTGCACAATCTTCACGTTCAGACGCCAAACAATACCAGCCAAGACCATTGCAAAACCGGATGGATACTTCAAAGCTTTATGCAAGATACCAGCAAGAGCAGGCGAATAGCGCCAGACAGCGCACAAACCACTGGGTCATGCTGCGCCAAAGCAGAGATCAATTAATAGACCGCGCCAAACGGGAAGCAAAACTTAAGCGCAACCTCATTAAAAGCATCAAAGCTGGGAGATTGGCCAAAAAAGTGCTATATGCAACCGCACATCAGCAGTTCAAAACAACTATTCAAGTCATTAAAAGCGATTACCAAAAAGCCTATCAAAGTTCTAAAACCCGTCATTCCAGGATGGGATGGCTGGATTGGTTAGCAAAAGAAGCCAAAAATGGCAATGCTGAAGCATTGACTGTTTTACGATCCAGAAGATCCTGTCAATTTAAGGGTAACCAGATATCGGCCAAGCAAAGCCATGATAAACCTAATGGCTACTCCAAGGATGGCTTTATTAAAGACAGTTCTATTGAATCGATCACAAAAATTGGCACAGTCACTTATAAAGCAGGATCAACAACCATCCGCGATGACGGTAATCGACTCATCGTCCTGCCAGATACCTCACGCGAAGCCTTGGTGAATATTTTGCAAGTGGCCGTGAAGAAGTACGGCAGCCACCTGGCAATCAATGGAACAGAATCGTTTCGCCTTGAGATAGCACAGGCTGCAGCACAAAACCAAATGCGCATCACTTTTGATGACAAGCGGCTTGAACAATATCGACAGCAGTTAATGAAACAGCATGCTTTAAGTAGGGCGCAATCGGTAGGTCAAAAACGATCCGCTACCTCAACTCCCAGAAGGAGCCTCTGATGAATAACAACAATCTGAGTTCTAAATACAGTAGAAATATTACAAAAGACACACTTATCGTCCGGCTATTGTCCTTTGTGTGTCTTGTTGGCGGATTCCAAGTGGCCACCCAGTATTTTGCGCAACAGTTCAATTATCAGCCGCAATTAGGCGCACACCTTTTTCATATTTATGAACCCTGGGCAATTCTGCTATGGGCAAATAAATGGTATCCCCAATATTCAGGCATCATTGATCTGGCGGCAGGTTTCGGCATTTTATTTTCCAGTATCGGTTTGATTCTGGTACTGGTCATTAAAATGGTGTTGGCCAATTCATCCCGAACCAATCAGGGATTGCATGGCTCAGCCAGATGGGCAGATAAGCAGGACATTGTGGCCGCAGGACTACTGGCAACAGGAAAGAATAACAAGAATAACCAGAGCGACGCCGTTTATGTCGGCGGCTGGCGGGATAATTCCGGCAAAACCCACTATCTGAAACACAACGGCCCGGAACATGTGCTGTGTTACGCCCCAACTCGCTCAGGCAAGGGTGTGAGTCTCGTCATCCCTACTCTGCTTTCCTGGACTCAGAGTGCAGTCATAACTGATCTCAAAGGTGAGTTATGGGCACTCACTTCCGGTTGGAGAAAGCATCATGCCAAAAACAAGGTGCTGCGTTTTGATCCGGCATCAACAAACAGCGCACATTGGAATCCGCTGGATGAAATCCAGATTGGCAGCGGTACGGAAGTGGCCGATGTTCAAAACCTGACCACCTTAATCGTTGACCCGGATGGCAAGGGATTACAAACCCATTGGCAGAAAACCAGCCAGGCACTGCTGGTGGGTGTCATTTTGCATGTTCTGTACAAATCGCAGCGCGAAGGAACCCCCGCCACCCTATCGACAGTCGACTCAATGCTATCTGACCCTGATCGTGATATCAGGGAGCTTTGGATGGAAATGGCCATGCAGGATTATCTGGATGGCAAAAGTCACCCAGTGATTGCAGCGAGTGCGCGCGACATGCTGGATCGCCCGGAGGAAGAGGCAGGTTCCGTGTTGTCGACGGCCAAATCGTATTTGTCCTTGTATCGCGATCCGATAGTTGCCAACAATATCAGCACATCGGATTTTACAATCCGCGACCTCATGCACCATGAGAGTCCAGTCAGTTTGTATATTGTGTCGCATCCCAATGACAAATCCCGGTTGCGTCCTTTAATCCGTATTCTGATCAATATGATCGTCAGAAAGCTGGCCGATAGAATCACGTTTAAAGGCGGCCAACCCAGCGCGCATTACAAACACAAGCTGCTATTAATGCTGGATGAATTTCCAAGCTTAGGAAAACTGGAAATCTTTCAGGAATCCCTCGCGTTTATCGCAGGCTACGGCATGAAAGCCTATTTGATCTGTCAGGACTTGAATCAGCTCAAAAGCCGTGAGACCGGCTACGGACATGATGAAGCGATTACTTCCAATTGTCATATCCAGACCGCATTTGCACCCAACCGGATTGAAACAGCGGAACACTTATCCAAACTGACCGGACAGACAACAGTCATCAAGGAGCAGATTACCACCAGTGGCCGCCGGTCATCGATGATGCATGGACATGTCACCCGTACCCTCCAGGAGACGCAGCGGGCGTTATTAACGCCGGATGAGTGTATGCGATTGCCCGGCCCCATGAAAGATGCTGAAGGCAGGATCACCAAACCAGGCGACATGATTATTTATGTAGCCGGTTTCCCCGCGATCTATGGCACGCAACCTTTGTACTTTCAGGATGAAACCTTTACCGCACGGGCACAAGTAAATCCTCCGAGCTTTAGCGATAAATTAACCGGACTGTGAGATACCCCGAACACATGAAAGCCAACTTCATGAAAAAACCAATCAAAATCCTAACTGTTTCTGTTCTGGCAGTGAGCGTTAGCCTATTTTTGCTGAGTATCGGTGCAAAAATCAGCGGGATTTATATCAATACCACACCAAGTTTGCCAGTGGGTTTCTACAAAGTGGTTGATGAACCGATTGCAAGCGGCGCTTATGTTGCTTTCTGCCCACCGAAAAATGAGGTTTTTGATATGGCTATGGATAGATTCTACATCAATCAAGGCAATTGCCCTGGCGGTTATGGCTTGCTGCTGAAACGGGTGTTTGCACAATCCGGAGATACAGTTTCCATCGATCAGGCTGGCATCTTTGTGAATGGCGAACATTTACCCAACAGCGCTCAATTAACAGCCGATGCTGAAGGTCATGCATTGCCGCAATACCGGCTTCAAGCGGTACTAGATGATTCTGAATACCTACTGCTATCCGATTTAAACCCCCAATCCTTCGATGCGCGCTATTTCGGACTGATTGCGCGTGATCAGATTAAACAGGTTGTCCGTCCAGTTTTTACCTGGAGTCATTAATTAAAAATTAACAGGAGTCAAAGCCATGCATAGACCACCGATTGATGCTGAAACCGATAATCCTGACATAACAGAAATCATTCAGGAAAAGCTACTCGATGCAGAAATACCGGGTTTCCAAGCTGAATTTGATCCCTTAGAAGCTGAAAGGTTGGGTGCATTCAAAGAAGATGCTTTGAGTGAGGAAGATGCACTGGATAGCACGATTGATTATGTAGTGGAGGTTGTCGATGAAAGAGGCTAAGAAGGCTTTTCATGAACAAGTCGCCGAGAATCTGATTGAGCAACTCAAAAAAGGTGTTGCGCCCTGGCAAAAGCCGTGGGAACCCGGTGATCTGCTTGCCGTATTACCGGTCAATCCCACAACGGGTAAGCGCTATCGGGGAATTAACAGTCTGAATCTGATGAGCCGCGCGTATACGGATCCGCGTTGGTTGACGTACAAGCAAGCGATAAGCCTGGGCGCACAGGTGCGTAAAGGTGAAAAAAGCACTCTGGTGCAATACTGGAAATTTACCGAGGAGCAGATCAAAAAAGACGATAGCGGGAATCCAGTAATCAATGGGGAAGGACAGCCCATTAAAGAACAGATAAGACTTGAGCGTCCCAGAGTGTTTTATGCCTCCGTATTTAATGCTGAGCAGATGGATAATCTGCCAAAACTCAGCATTAAAGCTCCCGACTGGGACCCGCTGGAGCGGGCAGAACGCATATTACAAGCATCCCATGCCGTAATCCATCATGGCGAGGCTGATCGCGCATTTTATCGGCCATCAACCGACAGTATCCACTTGCCACACAAACACCAGTTTCCAACCCCCGATCGTTACTACGCAACCGCACTGCATGAACTGGGCCACTGGACAGGTCATGAATTGCGCTTAAACCGTGATCTCGCGCATCCATTCGGCAGCGAGGGTTATGGCCGCGAAGAACTACGCGCCGAGATTGCCAGCATGCTGCTCAGCGGTGAGCTGGGGATTGGTCATGATCCGGGGCAGCATGTGGCTTATGTGAGTTCATGGATCAAAGCGCTGCAGGAAGACCCAACAGAAATATTTCGTGCTGCTGCTGATGCGGAAAAAATCCAGGATTATGTGCTGGCATTGTCACAACAACACGAAATGGCACAGGAAGTTGACGCAGAGGAGGCAATCAAGATGGATCAAATCAAGCAAAACAACGCCAGCTATTTACACAATATCTCACCTGATCTGGCCACCATCGCATCTCGCAATATCAAACGGTTTCATGATCTGACACAAGCTATGCCAAAAAAGGATCAGGATGCCATCATTTTGGTTGCCGAAGCACTCAAATTTTTAAGAAATGGTGGCATTGATAATCTGGAATTTGAAGAAGTATCTTCAGACAAACTAGGCTTTAGCATTCCGGCTGACTGGAATGGTCAGTTACAAATTCAGGCTAACGTAATTCAAATCGATGAAAATGGTAATGAGTCTATAGTATCCGCTAATCTACTGAATCGTGAGCCGCAATTCTGGGGCGTGACTATGCAGCGTGATGATCAGACTTTCCAATGGGTGAAAGACTGTGAATCCAAGCAAGAAGCGCAAGATTTAACGGATCTGCTCGCACTCATCGATGTCGCTGCAGAAAAGAATGAACATGAAAAGGCCGTCAAGCTTGCCAACATCCATCAAAACCGCATTCGAAATGATCCAATTAGCACTGGAGTATCGATATCAAGAGCCAAGACCGAGCAACACGATGACAATGCTCGTCAATATTTGATTGTTCCTTATACGGAAAAAGATTTGGCAAAGGCTGCAGGAGCTCGTTGGGACAAAAAGGCCCGTGCCTGGTATGTAGGGTCAGAAGCGGATATTCAAACATTGCAGCGTTGGCTGCCGGAGAATGTTTCCAGGCAGCAGGAACCGGCTATCGATCCTCACGTGGAATTTGCTGATTTGCTGCGCGCTCAAGGTTGCCGGGTTGATGGCAATCATCCGGTGATGGATGGCAGCAAACATAGAATTAAAGTGGAAGGTGACAAATCCGGTGAGAAATCTGGTTTTTATGTGGCGCATCTGGATGGTCATTCTGCCGGATATTTTAAGAATAATCGAACCGGTATAGAGACTCGCTGGAAGGCTAAGGGGTATTCGTTAACGGATGCACAAAAAGCAGAACTGGTAACGCAGGCTGCTATCAAGCAGCAAAACAGAAAAGCCGAACAACAGGCACAGCAAAATAAGGTTGCTGATGCAATTCAACAATTGCTGACTATTGCACCTGCTGCCGACTCCGAACATCCTTATCTGAAAGACAAGCATGCCCGGCCAGGTGATCTGAGAATTGTGCCGCAGAATGCGGGTGAATTATCCAATGATTCAATCATCAAAATTGGTCAGAACTGGCAGGAAGTGAAGCGACTGCGTGAAGAAAATCCAGACTGCATTGTACTGACAGCCGGTGATTTATTGCTGGCCGCACAAGATATTCATGGACAAATCTGGAGTGTGCAAACGATACAGGCTGGTGGAGCAAAGCTTTTTGCAGCGGGGAGCAGAAAGGAGAATAACTTTCATGTGGCGGGTAATGCAGGTCAGGGATTGGATGCAGCAATTAACAAATTACCTGCCATTGTAATTGCTGAAGGTTATGCCACCGCAGATACATTATCCCAGGCGCTGAATTATCCTGTCATCGCCGCATTTGATTCGGGCAATTTGCCCAAAGTCACGCAGGATTTACATCATAAATACCCGCACAAGCCAATCGTTATCGCAGGCGACGATGATCATCACCTGGAATCCACCCTTGGCAAAAACCCCGGCAAGGAAAAAGCGCTGGAAGCAGCGGCATTGGTAAATGGTGTAGCGGTATTTCCGGTTTTTGCACCGGGTGAGCAGGACTCAAAGAAATTAAATGATTTTAATGATCTGGCCAATAAAAGCGTGCTGGGTATTGAGGCCATAAAACGTCAGGTCGGATCGGTTGTTGAAAAAATATCTCAGCAGGCTAAACAGGGCAGCTTATTGAAGTTACAAGGCCCTGTTGAGCCCAAGCAGCAGGAAATCAGGCAAAAACGGGCATTGGTCAGGTAATCTTTTAAGGAGACTACAAGATGCGCGATAATATGCTGAAGATTCCAGGAACCCCATCCAATTCTGATGAAGGTGATCTTTATGAAAAAATTGAGACTCGTCCCGGTACTACCGAAAAGCAAAAAGAAGCAGGAAGAGGTGCCTATACAGAACTGCTCGAATCTTATGCTCGATGGGCAGGTGGTACCTTATTGGGTTGTGATTTCCCGAAAGACTTCCGAGAAAAAGGAGGAACCGCCTTCCTGAATCAGCGCATCAAGTCAGGCCATGATCTGGCAGTGATGGCGCAAATACTGCGCGATCCGCGTTATGAGACGCTGAGAATCTTCTATACCCGTATGAATCGCATTATTCATCATACGGCTGTGAGTTCCAGATTGCCGGGTGCAGTCTATCTGGAAAAGATTGGACATACTAAACATGATCTGGGTGTTTTGGTAGAAAAGACTAGGCGACATGTTAAAGCCGATGGGTACTGGTTATTGCATAATCATCCATCGGGTAATGCTACGCCATCGAGTCAGGATATCAGGCTCACAGAAATACTTGCATCAACTGTTCCGAGTTTCAAAGGCCATGTCGTTATCAATACCAGTCAATACAGTGTCATTGATAAAGACGGTCATGTCGATTTTGTGGATTGGATGGGCGATCAGGCAGGAGGTTATCAGAATAACCATTACAAAAGTCATGAGCTGCTTTTGGAGAAAATAGCCTCACCGGAGGATCTGGCAAAGATAGGCCATGCTTTAAAAAAGCGAGATCAGTTTTTTAACTTGATAGGACTTAGCGCAACAGGTTTTGTATTATCGTTAAGTGAATTACCCTTATCGGTACTTGATCGTCCTCAAAATCTGCTACTGGTACGACTACAAAATTTTGCACGTAATTCTGGCGTCAATACCGTATTTGCCATCACGAATGCCAATGATTACAGACACCCGGTATTATCCAAAGGCTGTGAAGTTGGCATACTAAAAGATGTGCTAACCGTAGAGGACTCTGATTATCGTTCATTGCGAGAAGAAGGGTTATTTGCATCAATGCCCGGTGAAATAAGCGCCATTTTTAGGAAGCCAAGAGCCTTTGTGAAGGAAGATGGCGGATTGGGCAAACGCAAAAGTCGTACACGCTGATAGTTATTCGGTATTTAATCTGTATATGGTATGTTATAGTGATCTTTATATAATAACATGTGTACTGCAGTATTCATTATGTCTGTCAGATCATTTCGTGTTGAACAAGTCCTGAAGAAACTCGGTGGTGACATCCGTGACGCAAGAAAGCGTCGGGGAATTACTGTGCAATTGATGGCCGAGCGCATGGGCGTGACACGGGTAACAGTTGCAAAAATTGAACGTGGTGAGCCTAATACCAGTATGGGCAATTACGCGATGGCGTTATACATCCTTGGTAAAGCCGATGAACTCGAAATGCTGATGGATCGTACCCACGATTCTCTGGGTCTGGATCTGATGGATGAGAAACTACCCAAACGGGTCAGGGTTTCTAAATGAGTGATACGCACCTGCTTGTCTCATTGGATTGGCAAGGGCAGTTACATCGCATTGGTCACCTGGAGATTCATAAAAGCCGTGGCAGGGAAAATTACCGCTTTATCTATGAACGCTCCTGGATCAAACACCCCAATCGCTTTGCCATTGACCCGGAACTCCCCTTACTGATTGATATGCCGTATTTGAGCAACCGCTTATGGGGTGCTTTCCAAGATATTTCACCGGATCGTTGGGGCAGATTGGTTCAGACACGCGCAACAGGTATTTTTTTAAGTGACAGTGACTATATGTTGGGTGTTAGTGATTACATGCGCATGGGTGGACTTCGCTTAAGTCATAGTCATGCGCCAGACGTGTTTCTTGCAGAACATACAAATATCCCCAAGTTGATTCATATGCGACAACTTGAAACCGCAGCCAGACATTTTGAGAGCGGTACTGAGACCGCCGCTGATCTTGCCATGCTTGCGCAGCCTGGTTCATCGCTTGGCGGAGCGCGACCTAAAGCGGCGATTGAAGATGCCGGTGAACTCTGGATTGCCAAGTTTTCTTCACAGAACGATACCGAACGAGTCAGTTTGTGGGAAGCCGTTATGCTTGATCTTGCACAACAAGCCGGAATTGAGATAGCAGCATTCAGGGTTTTAAATGCAAAGAGTGATTCGCCGGTTCTGCTGGTCAAGCGATTTGATCGTGAGAAAACACTGCGTACCCCTTTTATGTCTGCCATGACACTATTAGGACGCAATGAAGATACCAAGGAGGGCGCGAGTTACCTGGAAATTGCCGATGCCATTAATCGTGAATCTGCGCAGCCTGCACAAGATCGCCTGGAATTATGGCGGCGCATGACATTCAACGCCATGACCGGCAATATTGATGATCATCTACGCAATCATGGTTTTTTGCGCGCACTCCAAGGATGGCGGCTGGCACCTGCCTATGATTTAAACCCGACAACACAGCCTTTTAACCAACGAGTGCATCAACTGGCATTTAACCAAAGCGTTAAGCCATCATTAGATACTTGTCTGGAGCTGGCAGACTATTTTGCATTAAATCAGTCAGTAACCGATCTTGCATTACAAAAGATCGGGAAAAGTCTGGGTAATTGGCAACTGACCGCAAAACGTCATCAATTGCGCAACGATGAAATCAAACGTATGGCACCATCCTTTGAGCATGAAGATAGTCAACGGCTAATTGCAATAGCCACAAAAACAATTTCACGTTCACGTAGTAGCTAATGGCCGGGTTATTATGTGCGGCGGTATTGAATACCAAGATCAGAAGATTTACTTTCCGCAACCTGATGCCAGGCTTCCTGTAATGCTGCGACATGGCGGTGTTACCTGGATCATCTGGGGTAGACGAAAGGAAGAGGCGATAGGTAAATTTCCAAACGGCGGATGGGCACGACTTGATTCCATCAAAGCAGGAAAATGGAAGCCGTGGCATCCAAGACCGGTATTAATTCCTGTTGAAAGCTTTATGGAAAAAGACCATGACAAACAATCCCATTGGATCACTCTGGCACCCGACATCGCTATACAGGCATTACCTGCTGAAAGGGATGGTGAACAAAGAATCTACGTAGTTACTGAAGAAACGCCACCTGAATACCACGGGATTCATGGTCGTTGGCCAAGATTGCGCAGATTCTCGGAGCCAGAATCGGTACTATCATCCAATACTTGATATAGACTCTTTTAGCATATTTGACATCGGTGTGGTCGGTGTGTTTGAATGCTGTTTCATATATCAAACATGGAGTGATTCAGACATGTCAAATCGTGGCGGGAAAAGAGAGAATGCAGGCAGACCGCGCGGTCAGGGTAAATATGGCGAACCGACAACCACAATGCGTATACCCGAGAGTCAGGGAGCTACCATCAAAAACTTTCTGGATGCCTACCAGCGTAAAAGAACAGACTCCGATAGTGAAGCAACCAACGTGGATGAGTTTTTTATTCCCGTAATTAGCGATCAACCGACCTTGTTACCGCTTTTTTCCACCAAAGTAGCGGCAGGTTTCCCCAGTCCGGCAGATGATCATGTCGAGAAAAGCCTCGATGTCAGTGAATTTCTGATCGATCATGCCGCATCGACGTTCTTCGTTACGATCAAGGGAGATTCGATGATTGATGTCGGTTTGCTGCCGGGTGATAAAGTGGTGGTGGATCGCTCCAAAACGCCCGGTATCGGCGACATTGTGCTGGCGGTGGTGGATCGGGAATTTACCATCAAAATCCTGGATCACGGCGCGAACAAAATGCCACGGCTGCTGCCTGCCAATTCAACAGGCGCTTACAAACCTATTTATATCCGCCCTGATACGCAGTTTGAGATATTTGGCGTTGTGATAGGATCGTTCCGCCGGTTTAAATGAGCACGCTGTTACCGTGTTATGTGCTGCTGGATCTGGAAACAACGGGAGCCACGCCAACTCAGGATCGCATCACTGAAATCGGCTTGATTCGCTATGAAAACGGTATCGAAGTTGGCCGCTGGAATACGCTCATCAATCCGGAAGTCAGCATCTCACCTTTCATTCAGCGACTGACGGGAATCACTCAGGACATGGTCGACCATGCGCCTACTTTCGCGCAAGTGTGTGAAACACTGCTGCAATGGCTCGATCAAGCGGTATTGTGCGCGCACAATGTACGTTTCGATTATGGTTTTCTCAAAAACGAATTCAAGCGCATCGGCATTACCTTCCAAAAGAAACTGCTCTGCACGGTCAAACTTTCCCGAAAACTCTATCCGCAGCATCATTCACATAGCCTCAACGCCATCATCGAAAGATTTCAGCTGATCTGTACCCAGCGCCACCGCGCCATGGGCGATACCGAAATGATGGCGGCATTCATTGATGTCGCAATCCGTGAATTCGGAGAATCAACCGTCCAGGAAACCGTAAAAACACTGTTGAAGCAGCAAGCGACCCCAACGGGGCTTGATCACCTGGATATCCATACCATCCCGGAAACCTGCGGTGTTTATTTATTCCATGGCGATAGCGCATTGCTGTATGTCGGTAAAAGCATTTCATTGCGCTCCCGGGTATTCAACCACTTCCAGGGCGATCATCGTTCCGCCAAAGAAATGCGCATTGCCCAGGAAATCAAACGAGTCGAATACCGCATCACCAGCGGGGAACTGGGCGCACTGTTACTGGAATCGCGCCTGATCAAGGAATACCAGCCCATCCATAACCGGCAACTCAGACGCGAGCGGCAACTCTGTGCCTGGCAAGTATCGAATGACCCCAATGCCAAACCGTTGGTGACTTTGATCAATGATAGCGACATTGATTGGCGTACCGCAGACAATGTCTATGGCACTTTCAAAACCAAACGGCAGGCTGTCGAGGTTTTAAACAAGCTGGCCGACGAATACGGGTTGTGCGATAAGGCATTGGGATTGGAAAAGGGCGCTGGTGTGTGTTTCGCACATCAATTAAAAAACTGCCAAGGTTTGTGCGCTGGTTTGGAATCCGCAGAGTCACACTGGCTGCGCCTGCTCACAGCTTTGAGTCATTACAAACTACTGGCATGGCCGTATGCTGGTCGTATTGGCATCAGGGAACACAACCCGGACTATGACATCACGGAAATACACGTCTTTGACCAATGGTGCCATCTGGGAAGTGTCAAGGATCATCAGGAATTGGCGGAATTATCAACACACTCGTGTTTTGACCGGGATACCTACCGCTATCTGCTTAAATTCCTGAACCGCAAAGAGGTCGAAGTGATCGTATTGCATGGATCAGCATAACCGTTCCATCGCGTTAATTGACGTCAACAACTTCTATGTCAGTTGTGAACGGGTATTCAATCCCAAACTGGAAGACAGGCCGGTTGTCGTATTATCCAATAATGACGGCTGTGCAGTCGCGAGAAGTAACGAAGTGAAAGCGCTGGGCGTCAAAATGGGGCAACCGTGGTTTCAGCTGCAAGACTTGGCCAGAAAGCACGGAATCATTGCTTATTCATCCAACTATGCGCTTTATGCCGACATGAGCAATCGCGTCATGAGCATTTTAGGTATGTTCAGCCCAGAGCAGGAAATCTACTCGATTGATGAATGCTTTCTTGATTTCACCGGATTCAAAAGACACAGTCATACCGGTTATGGGCAGAAAATCCGAAAACGCATCAAAAAGTGGACGGGATTACCGGTGTGTGTTGGCATAGGCCCGACCAAGACACTAGCTAAACTCGCTAACCATATGGCCAAGAAGAATCCGGAATTCGAGGGTGTGTGTGATATCAATAGCCTATCACTCGAACAGCAAGCGGAGTGGTTCAGAAAAATAGAAGTAGGGGAGATCTGGGGTATCGGCAGGCGGCTAGCACCCAAGCTGCACGAAATCGGCATCAGAACCGTGCTGGATCTCCAAACAGCATCGCCATCGCAACTGCGCGCCCGTTTCTCGGTTGTGATGGAAAAGATCATTCGTGAAATTAATGGCACGGCCTGTATCGAACTGGAAGAAATCAATCCACCCAAAAAACAGATCGTCAGTTCCCGATCCTTTGGTATCCCGGTATCCGATCTAGCCAGTCTGGAAGAATCGGTTTCTCTCTATATCAGTCGCGCCGCTGAAAAACTGCGACGACAACAATCGTATGCCGGATCGGTGCACGTTAGCATCCGCACCAGTCCGTTCAATCAAAAAGAACCGTATTATGCCAACGGCATGACGATTGCACTGCCAAGACAAACGGACGATACGAGATTGCTGACCAAGGTCGCATTGTGGGGATTACGCAGAATTTACCGCCGCGGCTACCAATATCAGAAAGCAGGCGTGATGCTGTCTGAACTGGTACCTAGGCAATACCGGCAACTGGATCTCTTCGGTTCGGTATCAGCAGCAGATAATCAATCCAGCAAGTTGATGAGTGTCATGGATCAAATCAATGCTCGTATGGGTCGAGGCACTTTAAAACTTGCATCCGAGGGATTCAAGCAACCTTGGAAGATGAAACAGGGAAATAAAAGTCCAAACTACACCACAAATTGGGATGAATTGATTTGTGTTACGAAATGATCGACAGATTGGCTCACAATTTACCATTCAATACTTTGCTTCATTCAATGCGCTGAAAATCTCTTCGTAGTGCACGCCTGGATGCTTGATCAACCAAACTAAATAGTTTATCAATCTCATACTTCTTACTAGATGGCTGATGTCTTGATCTCCAGCTGGCGCAGGAGATAGGGATAGACCTTGTGGGCGGGGTGTCGCTGGCTGGTGTGGGGTTTGCGGTACAGCGCTTCGATGCCCATGCGGGCCATCATGGTGCGCACCCGCTTGCGCCCGATCTTGTGGCCTTATCCCCGCAAGAGATCGCGCAACATGCGGGCTCCGGCAAACGGAGCGGCCAGATGGAGCTTGTCGATCCGGCGCATCAGCGCAAGATCCGCTGACGATACCGACGTTGGTTGGTAGTACGCGGTCGAACGCGATAGCGCTAGGAGTTGGCATTGTCGCACCATCGGCAGTGAGTGGGTTCGGTCGATCATCGCTTTGCGCTCAGCAAGCCCGCTTTGATGAGCGCCCCTTCTAAAAAATCATTCTCCAGCGCCAGTTGTCCGATCTTGGCGTGGAGGACCTTGAGATCGGGCGCATCCGACGTGGCTTTCGTCCCGCCAAACACATCGATGGCTCGTGTCAGCAACTGCTGCTTCCATTCCGTGATTTGGGTGGGATGCACGCTAAATTGTGTCGCCAGCTCCGCCAGCGTCTTGTCGGCTTTGACTGCGGCGAATGCCACCTGTGTCTTGAACGCCGCCCCATGATTGCGTCTCGTTCGCTTCATCGCCTCGCTCCTTGGTTCGCCCCTTGGGGCGTCGGTTAAGCAAGGCTACCACTTACCACACTGTCCGAATTTCTGGGACCCCCTCTCAAGGCACGAATAAAGCTATGACTAAATGGCGGCGTTTTTTGAGCTAATCAGTAGCTTCTTCCGCTAATGGTAGTACGGGATGGCTGGACGGCATCCGCCGCAAGAGTTCTTGCGGCGGAGCACTAAAAACTAAAACAGAAAATCACTAGCGGTCATGGTGTGGAGACCGACTAGTTCGATTTGAATGTTGGGAACACCGTTGCCGTCAGTATCAAGACCGATGATGGTGTTGCCGGCGACTTGTGCATAGTTCACTTGATTGGCCGCAGTGAATGCAGATTTCCCTATGAAGGTGAAGGTTCCGGCAAAATCAGCGAGGTCAATTTTATCTGTGCCATTCACAAAATCTGTTATTAAGTCACGGGTAGCGGCGGTAATTCCAGAATCCCACCCGGTACTAGTAGGGCCGCTATATTTAAATACATCCTCACCCGCTCCACCAGTCAGCTTATCGGCACCGTGCCTGCCATATAAAGTGTTATTTTCTGAATTGCCGACAATGGTATCTGCCCAATTGGTGGCCATAACACCCTCAATGCCGGAAAGTATATCGCCATAGGCGTAGCTGTAAGTTCCGCCCTCTTGCCAGGTGGTGAGTGCTAAATTAACCTCTACACCAGACATAGAAGAGGAGTAATCAACGATATCAAATCCAGCGTCCCCAAATATTTTCTGAGCACCGCGGCCACTATAGATGCGGTCATTGCCACTGCCGCCATGCACTATATCTAAACCTCCATTTGTCACTATGACATCATCACCCAGCCCGCCATTCAATGAGTCCGTATTGCTACTGCCACTGATATAATCGTTGCCAGCACCACCATCGATCGTGCTTGAATAGTAATAGACATAGATTTTGTCATTGCCACCCAGTCCGGAAATAATATTCGGCCCACCAGCTATATTGAGAAAATCATCCTTTTCCGTGCCGGTATAAGTTTTAGCTACACCGCTGGAGTGAAGAATTCCGGGAACGGTGATGCCGATATTGGTGGTGTCAAACCAAACACCGTTGGAGGTCGTGAAAAATTCTTTGACCCCCATACTTGTTTTGCCATCAGGCGAAGTAATTTCTAAGTAATAACCGCTTTGCCACAGCTTGAAACCGAGGAGGGAATATTCGCCGTTCCCCTTGTAGGTTGCCGTACCTTGCAATGTCGTGCCGTTAAAGACGATGCGGTCGCCCTGCTGGCGGTCATATATCGTATCCCAGTCATCACCATTGTTGATGATGAACCTGTCAATATCCGTACCACCTCTGAGAGCGTCATTGCCTTTGCCGCCCAACAATATGTCTTTGCCAGCATTACCAGTCAGGCTGTCATTGCTATCGTAGCCCAGCATCAAATCCTTTCCGCTTGAGCCAGTAATACCATCAGCACCAAGGCTGCCCACAAATAAATTAGCTTTGCCGGTTGATGGTGTCTCGGTAAAGGAAACAGTGCTGCCACGGCTGGCAGTTGCCAGAATCACATCCTCAAATATACTTTTAGAGCTGCTTCCCCATAGTTCCTGCATGACAGAATTAACCGTGATTCCAGAAGAGTGTCTGCCAGCAAATATGTTATTGAACAGTTCAGTACGCCCAGAAATATCAGAGATTGTTCCCCATAATTTATTGCCAAAGTCGATATCCAGAGCGTTGCCAGAAAGTTTCAGTACGCCGTCAACAGCTGTTGGCGAAGCACTTTGCAAAACCTTATCAATCGCCAGCTTGCCCGCGAACTGCACAAAAATATTTGATACGGAAGCGGCTAAGTCATTTATAAGGGATGGAGCTGGATTTGCCTTTAAAACCTTTCCCCACTCATTGGCATCATTGAACAGCGCACGGATGCCAGTATCGCCGAATACTCTTGTTCCCTCATCAATGGCTGAGTAGGCAATAGCTGTCTGCATGATGCCCGCATAGTCTTTGTCGGTAAGCATTGTTCCAGTAACTTTGCCTGCGCCGGCTTTTAAGCCAACATTGTTGTCATAGAGGGATGGAATGAAATATTTAGCTGCATCTCTCCAATCTTGCGTAGGTAAAGGATTGGCGAACATTCTTATAACCAAAGTAGCCATGCTGTGCAGCTTATAGGCATCGATGGCTAGCGGAAGGTCAACATTATTACCCAAATCATAACCAACCTGCAGCGTGGTTTGAGCATCACGGTTATGAAGCACAGACTCCATAAACTCACCTTTAAGATAAACAGTATTCAAACCGGTTCTCTTTATTGCCCAAGGTATAGCTGTTCCGTAAATATCGGCTTTCAGAGCATTGGCATCAGCCAAGGCAGAGCTATAGCCAAATCCCAATATAGATTGATTGGCAGCATATAGTGTCGGGTTGGACGCGGCAAATGCTGCTGTGGAGGAGGCATTTTCAAAAGCCATGTTGTCAAATAATGTACCGGACTTGCCATACAGTGAACCTACATACCCTGCCAGCCCGCCACCTAGTGAATGACCTGTCAGAGAAATATTTGCTTTTCCGGGGTCAATACCATCGCCAGCTACTGCTTTGTAGAATGCAATCGCAAGCTTGGCTTGTGGATTATTTGGGTCACCACCACCAGTTGCATACCCACGCAATAAATCACTGCCCGTATCTCCCCACGGATTAACAAAATTAGCATCAGTTCCACGGTATGAAATTATGGTTGAACCATTATATTTGTAGGCGATGGCATAGAAGCCTTGGGCTTTTGCTTCTGCAACATCTTCTATTGTGTAAGAAATGGTGGCATTTCCGATTTTAGTCTCGATGGCATCAGAAAGTTCAACAATACCTCTATCATAGCCGCGATTATAAGAATCCATCGCCAATATGGCTTTAAATAACTCGACATTAATTGCCATAATTTATTTCCTTTCAAAATCACCGCCATTTAATTCGCTAGACAATTTATTGCCAAAGCTTGCAAACTGTCCATCCCCAAAAATCCACCCTTTAGTTTTTTCCAACCACCCCAACCACTTGTCCACCCCAGTCGTAACCTCTTCATCCGTCATTTGCAGAGTAGCGGAAACTAGCTTGATACCTTTTCCGAAGCTGGCTTCCAAATTGTTGGGATCAACTTCCTCAACTGTCTTGGGGGTCGTTAATATCACGGAAGCGAACGAGCAGCGGTAGCTTGTCAAAGGCTAGCTCCTTTTTGGCTTTAAGGGTTCGGTAATAGCGTATGCCGCCAAAAGTTGTACCTCCATCGTGCGGGAATTCATTGAATATAATTCTGTAACCATAGTCAACGCTATGTCTGCTTCTTAGCAACGCGAATATACTCCTTTCTGACCTAAATCAACAACAACCACTTCGCCTTTAACGCCAGCGTGACCCTATGTGAGGGAGGGTAAGAACTGGAGAATAATCGGGTCTCTTTGTGTAGAAACCTTGCGTACCGCACTACCAACCGCCTGACCTTCGGGAGTTTCCACCACCAGAGTTAATTTGTATTTCCATGAACCATGGTTAAAAAACGCCTCATAGCCAAAATATACGGCGATGATAATTATAATGGTTGGAAAACTTCTCATTATTAATTCTATGTTAAATTTTAATTGCACAACCTTAACTTTTAGTGCTTACATGCGGATTCAATCAATCTTGAATTAATCAATCCACACACCTATTTCTTTAGTGACATCTCCATCCGTTTAAACGAAGGCACTTAAAATGATTTATATTATATATTTAGGGCTTGCCAGATATGTCACTAAGTGCTACCTTTTACTTAAGGTAGGTACAGAATGATCGTTTACAAGACACGATGGTTTGATCGTTGGGCAAACAAACAAGGATTAACCTCGCCCAATCTTTGTGCCGCTGTGCGTGAGATGACTGAGGGGCTGTATGACGCCGACCTCGGCAATGGGCTGCTGAAAAAACGAATTGCGCGACCAGGCCAAGGAAAGAGAGGCGGCTTTCGCACATTGGTCGCCACCAATAAAGGAAACCGTTGGATATTCTTATTTGGCTTCCCAAAGAACGAGCGTAGCAACATTGACAAAGATGAAGAGGTGGCCCTAAAGCTGTTGGCTGTTCACCTACTGTCACTGACAGCACAGGCGCTCGATCAAGCACAACATGCGGGAGAATTAATGGAGGTTAATTGCGATGCGCAAGACTAAATCAACCATTCTTGAGGCTGTACATGACACGGCCAAGAGTTTACACAAGGCCGGCGTGTTGGATCAGGTTACGCTGCGCGAATTCGATCGATTGTGTTTGCCGCCTATTGAACCGTTGGGACCAGAGCAGATAAAACAAATTCGCGAAGCTACACGAGTTAGTCAGGCGGTGTTTGCTGCCATACTAAATACAAGTGTTTCGACAGTACAAAAATGGGAGATCGGACAGAAACGGCCAACAGGTGCTGCTCTTAAGTTGCTACATCTTGTGCAAAAGCGCGGTCTGGAAGCTGTCATCTGAATGGGTTAATTTCCTTCTCTTGCAGCAATCTATGTACTTACGCAGCAGGGGCACCTATGTGTGGTGATATTGAATATCAGGGTGAAAAGATATATTTCCCGCAACCGGGTGCGCGGTTGCCGGTGCGTTTGCGAGATGGCAGAGT
>JAMWZY010000006.1 GCA_024281825.1 Nitrosomonas sp.
TTCATCGCCTACCTCATTATCCTATTGATCTTGCTGAATAAGATGAAAAACACTGAGAATAGTTCATAGGCAATTTCCGTTTTGAGCAACGGCGGCTAATAATTCGTTGCAACACTGAACGGAATGATTGATATAGGAAAGACAGAATTCCTAATAGCTGTGCGCAGTCTTGCCAAAGACGATTTTGAAATATATTCGTCTCGTCTCTTTGACACTTGGGACGAATACATAGAGAAGGCACTCAGGGTGCCGGACTATTCAATCTCTCTTGTGATTGAAGAGGGGTCCATCAAAGGCAAGGGGAGGATCGCGGTCGCAGCTGTATCCCTCTACTTGGGAATCGGAAACTATGGTGACTTTATTTCCGGCCTTCAAACGATACGCGGCCAAGTTTCCTACGTCAGCAACAAGCTAGTGGAAAGCGCCGCATCGCCATTTGAAGGAGGCAATTTTCAGACCACTTATCGAAACAGCGGTGGCGCACTATCGTATTTGCATAGGTTGTTTCAGAAGGTTCAGAAAGGCGAGCTGACGGCAAATCAAGCAATGAAAGAAGCAGAACGTATTCTTGGGGATGAGGCGAGCTCTTCCTCAGAATTCATGCAAAAACTAAATGAGGCACTTGAAAGCGCACCAAAATATCCCAAGCAGGAGTCTCTATTTGAGGGAGTGGAAAACGAATTGAATGGTGGCAATGACGAGAGAAACAAGAAGAAGCCATCGCGCACGCCAACTCCTAAGCCAGACATTCCGACTAATCAATTTCGTGTTGAAATCTGGCGAGAGTCAAAACGGGATAAGAAGAACATAAGGATTAGAAAGCTGTGAATGGAATGGTGTGCACCAAGCTATCCTAACCCGCCGTTCGAGAGGAACTGCGCAAAAGCACACAAGCCCCCTTACCTCAAACGTTAGGACTTATTGACAACGTCCCATCCGCACATACAATGTATATCTATGATTAAATTCGAATGGGATGCGACCAAGGCGGATTCAAACAAGAAGAAACACGGTGTTTCCTTTGAGGAAGCCCAATCTGTTTTCTACGATGAATTTGCCGTGCAATTCTTCGATAAGGACAACTCCACATCGGAAGATAGGTTCTTGATGCTTGGCTTTAGCCATGAAGCACGCCTCCTGATTGTCTGCCATTGCGAGCATGACCGAAGCAATACCATTCGAATCATTTCAGCACGGAAAGCCACAAAGAACGAAAGCACATTTTATCGAGGTATTAAGTCATGAAAACCGAATACGATCTATCAAAAATGAAATCCCGCAAAAATCCTTATGCGACCAAACTTAAAAAGTCTGTCACGATGCGTTTGAGCGAAGATGTGATTGGTTATTTCAAAGAAATGGCCGAAGAAAAAGGCGTTCCATACCAAAGCCTGATTAATCTCTATCTGCGGGACTGTGTTTCAAGCCATAGAAAAATTGATATTACCTGGCAATAAGCGCGCCCTAGCCCTACAATCAAGCGGAGCACCGCGCTGACTACCGTAGCAAATGTGCAGTCAATAGAACGCAAATCTTTTTGCTTTGCTCACGAGATTCAATAAACAATCTCGACATTTTCCGTTTTGAAACGCGCATACAAAGCTTGCAACAAATCGTTGTGCAAAATCACTTGCCAATTTTTTCCAAATTCGATCGGGCTTACAGCAAATTCATTGCGATAAATCAAAGTAACCGGGCAGGCGGCTGAAAGGTTATGCGATTCAACGGCCGGTACATTAGCTGCATACAGTACCAGTAAATCTTTAAGATTCGCGATAGACCCAACCGTAGTCGCATTGCAATGAATTTTAAGTTGCTTGGCAAAACGTGTGCGAATTTGCGCGAGATCATACAGTTGTTCGGCAGTAATTCGGAGCTCGTCATCGCCTTCGCTATTATAGTTCCGGTTACTGATTTTCACTTCGACAATCAGGAGTTGATCTTCTTTCAACCGTGCTCGGTGAACATCAAACAATTCATTAAAAACGACGACTTCGACCCGTGCGTTACCATCATCCAAATTAATGACAGCCATACGGCCACGGCGTGTCATTTGAATGCGGATCGAGTGGATGATGCCGGCAATCAATTGCGTTTCGCGCTGTGGGTTTAATTGACTCAAACGTGTGCGAATGAAACGCTTGAGTTCCAAGGCATAGGTTTCATAGGGGTGCCCACTGAAGTAATACCCCAAGCCGATTTTTTCTTGGTGCAATTTCTCACGCTCCGACCAAGCCTGCGTTTGAATAAGCTGCATTTTCGGCAACGCTTCACTGGTTTCAGCAAACAAATTGGCTTGATTGGACGATTGATTCATTTGTTCGGCCGATTCGATTGCCATTCCAACCGAGGCCAGTAAGCTGCCACGATTGGCATCAATCAAATCAAATGCGCCGACACGTATCAAAGATTCAATGGTACGGCGATTAACAATGCGCCGGTCAACCCGGTTACAAAAATCAAACAAATCGTCAAAAGGACCACTGCATTTGCGTTCTGCAACAAGCATGTTAATCGCTGACTCACCCGATCCTTTGATTGCACCCAAACCAAAACGAATAGTTTTGTCATTTACTGGAACAAAGTGGTATGTTGATTCGTTAATATCGGGTGGTAAAATGGTCAGCCCGTTCGTCAAGCTGTCTTCAATAAAAACATGAACTTTGTCGGTATCATCCATATCAGCGGACAAGCACGCCGCCATGAATTCTGCCGGATAATGCGCCTTTAGATAAGCCGTCTGAAAAGCAATCAACGCATAGGCGGCTGCGTGTGATTTATTGAAACCGTAACCCGCAAACTTTTCCATTAATCCAAAAAGTTCGGTTGCTTTACTTTTATCCAAGCCATTGTTAATTGCACCTGCCACAAAAATATCCCGCTGCTGCGCCATTTCTTCGATCTTTTTCTTACCCATCGCGCGGCGCAGCAAGTCGGCGCTACCGAGGCTGTAACCACCAATAACCTGGGCAATCTGCATCACTTGTTCCTGGTAAATCATGATGCCATAGGTGGGCCCTAAAATCGGCACGAGGCGCGCATCAAGGTATTCAATTTGTTTTTTACCATGCTTGCGTTCAATAAATTCCGGAATCAAATCCATTGGGCCGGGTCGGTATAGCGCCACCAACGCAATAATGTCTTCAAAACAATCCGGCTTGGCGCGCTGCAGCAAGTCTTTCATACCTTGCGATTCAAACTGAAATATGCCGACTGCATTGCCTTTGCGCATCAGCGCATAGGTTTCTTCATCTTCCAGCGACAGTGTTTGCAAAGAAAAAATCTCGCCATCTTGATTTGTGTTTACTTCTGATTGTTTCTGAGATTCACGGATGTAACTGACGGCGCGATCTAGTGTAGTTAAAGTTTTTAAGCCCAGAAAATCGAATTTGACCAAGCCAACTTTTTCAACATCATCTTTGTCAAGTTGACTAACAACAGATTCGGCCGATTCGGTACAATAAATTGGGCAAAAATCAGTAATGTCGCTAGATGCGATCAATACCCCTCCGGCATGCATGCCGATATTACGCGTGACACCTTCAAGGCTTTCAGCAAGTTCGAGCAATGTGCGCACATCTTCTTCTTGGTCGGCGCGTTGATTGAGTTGCGGTTCCAATTGGCGTGCTTTTTTTAATGTCATGCCTATTTCGAAAGGTACCAGCTTGGCCAATTGATCAACAAAGTTGTAGGGTAGATCCAATACTCGACCGATGTCTCGAATCACTGCTTTTGCGGCCATCGTACCAAAAGTAGCAATTTGCGAGACTTTATCAGTACCATAGCGTTGCTTTACGTATTCAATGACCAATTCACGTCGGTCTTGGCAGAAATCGATATCAAAATCCGGCATCGATACGCGCTCTGGGTTTAAAAAGCGCTCAAACAACAAATCATATCGCAAGGGATCAAGATCCGTAATGCCGAGCGAGTAAGCTACCAAAGAACCCGCACCAGACCCCCTCCCAGGACCAACTGGAACGTTATTTTGCTTGGCCCAGTTAATAAAATCAGCGACGATCAGAAAATAACCGGAAAAACCCATCTGAATGATGGTATTGACCTCGAATTCTAGCCTCGCTTGATATTCTGCCACTTTACTTTGGCGTAATTCATTTTCTGGAAATAACTGTGTTAAACGGTGCTGCAGCCCTGCATCGGCTTGCTCACGCAAATACTGCTCTAAGCTAACATTATCAGGTGTAGGAAACATCGGTAACCGGTTGATACCTAATTCCAAAGTTAAATTACACCGTTTTGCGATTTCGATAGTATTAGCTAAGGCACTCGGAATGTCGGCAAATAATTCAACCATTTCAGCTTGTGTTCTAAAATACTGTTGTTCAGTAAAGTTTTTGGGGCGGCGCTTGTCCTCCAAAATGTAACCTTCGGCTATGCAAACACGTGCTTCGTGTGCCCGAAAATCTTCTAGATTCAGAAACTGCACGGCTTGTGTAGCAACCACCGGCAAATCGCTCTGCTGTGCCAGCAATAAAGTGCTTTGGATCAAAGCTGCTGCATTTGCATGGCCATCGCGTTGAATTTCCAGATAAAACCGATCAGGAAAAAGCGCTGACCATTGTTGAGCAAGTATTTTTGCGGGTTCAAAATTTTGATGCATCAAAGCGATTCCGATCTCTCCCAAGCGTGCGCCGGATAGTGCAATTAAACCTTGCGTACCCCATCCAGTAGCATGAAACCATGCAGATTTGATTTCTGCACGACCATGAAACTGGTTTTCACGATATGCGCGTGATAGCAATCGTGAGAGTAATAGATACCCTTCGCGAGACTGACATAGTAGTAACATGCGATAAGGCTTATTCCGGTCTATCTCATTGGTAATCCATACATCACAACCCACAATTGGCTTGATTCCACTTTTATGCGCAGCTTGATAAAACTTTACCAGTGCGAATAAATTGGCCAAATCCGTCAACGCGAGTGCAGGCATCTGATCAACCACCGCTTTGGCAATGGCTTCTGGAATCCGAATAGTGCTGTCCAAAATGGAATACTCGCTGTGCATGCGCAAGTGAATAAAGGCGGGGTAAGTTGGCATGATGTACAATTCAGGTTAGCGCATTAAACTATGAATATAATCGGACACTATTTTACCTTATGTTGAAATCACCTGAACTGTTACTTCCCGCTGGATCATTGGAAAAAATGCGAATGGCATATGCCTTCGGCGCGGATGCCGTCTATGCTGGGCAACCCCGTTATTCGCTACGCGCACGCAACAATGAATTTGCTTTGGAACAGATCCAAGCAGGTATCACCGAGGCACACAAGTTGGGTAAAAAATTTTTCGTTGCCAGTAATATCATGCCGCATAACGCCAAAATTAAAACTTATCTCACGGATATGGCACCCGTCATGGCACTAAAGCCGGATGCGCTGATCATGGCAGACCCGGGATTGATCATGTTGGTGCGCGAACAATGGCCTGATATGCCGATTCATTTGTCGGTACAAGCCAATACCGTGAATTATATGGGTGTCAAATTTTGGCAAAAAATCGGTTTAACACGCGTGATTTTATCGCGCGAATTGTCATTGGATGAAGTTGCACAAATTCGCGATTATTGCCCCGATATGGAGCTAGAGGTCTTTGTGCATGGCGCATTATGCATTGCCTATTCTGGACGTTGCTTGCTTTCCGGTTATTTCAATCATCGCGACCCGAATCAGGGAACTTGTACCAATTCTTGCCGCTGGGACTACAAAGTAAAACCTGCTGAAGAAAATGCCAGTGGTGACATCCAAACTATCGAGAAAATTGATTTCAACTTTGGGCAAGCCATGCAGCAATCAAATCAACAAGGCATGTCAGGTAGTAGTTGTGGTTCGATCCCCCGTCATCCATTGGCTGATGAGGTGTATCTGATCGAAGAATGCGAACGGCCGGGGCAGTTGATGCCCATCATGGAAGATGAACATGGTACGTATATCATGAATTCTAAAGATTTACGGGCGGTAGAGCATGTAGAAAGACTCGTGAAAATTGGTGTCGACTCGTTAAAAATCGAAGGCCGCACCAAATCGCTTTATTACGTAGCACGCACTGCGCAAGTCTATCGTAAAGCAATTGATGATGCGGCGGCTGAAAAACCGTTTAACCCAGCACTGCTTGGCGAATTGGAAGGACTGGCAAACCGCGGCTATACCAGTGGTTTTTATCAACGTCATAGCACACAAGAAACACAAAATTATCTGCGCGGCCACTCAGAATCCAACCGCAGTCAATATGTTGGCCATGTGACTGGCTTTGACAACGACAAGGGATTAGCGGAAGTATTAGTTAAAAATCGCTTTCAAATTGGGGACCGACTGGAAATCATTCATCCCAGTGGAAATGAAGTCATAGAATTGTCACACATGCTCGACTCAAAAGGCCAATCAGTGCAAGTTGCACCGGGTAGCGGTCATCGAGTGCGAATTCCATTTACAAAAAACATTGAAAATGCATTTGTGGTTAGATTTTTTTAAAATTTGTAAGGCCGATCATTTAAAAATATGCCTCTAAACTATTCTCAGTTTAATCTGGGTGTGACTCAAACATGCATTGAGGAGTCGAGAAGGCAGTTCTGCTTCCCGCACTCGTCGATTAAAGCGATAGCAAAATTCATTGAGGTATTCTTGCAAGTAACCTGATGACACACCATGATATGTTCCCAATAAAAATGTCTTGAGATTGCCAATTGCGACATGAACCCATGGAAGCCATTCGCCAGCTTTGTTTGGTGGAGTCACACGAGGAGTATGGTTCTGTGTTTTACTGATTTCAGCTAAGGCTGGCAGTGCATCACTTCGTACATATTGATCAGGTGACAGATGCCGCTTTACAAACTGTGACACCGTTTCTCGGTTAACGCTAGAGACTTGCTGCATGGCAATAAAACCAGCACGCTTTTCTCGACTCTCAATCGCGACGAGCACTGATGTTTTTCTTTCAGCGCCCCGACCGCGCTTTCCCCCAGTATGACGCCCTCCAATCAATGCGTCGTCTATTTCAATCAAATCTTGTAACCGATATAGGCTATCTCGGTGTCCCATAGCAATACGAATCTTGCGTAGCATTCTGCTGGCAGTAATCCAAGACACGTTAATTTGTTTGGATAATCGTAAGGCAGAAACACCGCCTTTATCAGATGCAACTAAGTAAATCGCCCAGAACCACTTGGTTAATGGCAGATTGGTTGAATGAAATAAGGTACCAGCCGTTATCGAGGTTTGTTTATGACATTGGCTGCATTCCCAATAACCACGTGTCTTAATAGCATAACCATTATCGTAGCCACAGCATGGGCAGCGAAAGCCTTCCGGCCAGCGTTGCTTTATCAGCGCTTCGATACAGCCTTCTTCTGTTCCATACTGCTTTTGCCAATCCATCAAAGTCATTCCTTTGCCTTTCATCGCCTACCTCATTATCCTATTGATCTTGCTGAATAAGATGAAAAACACTGAGAATAGTTCATAGGCAATTTTAAAAATATGCCTCTAAACTATTCTCAGTTTAATCTGGGTGTGACTCAAACATGCATTGAGGAGTCGAGAAGGCAGTTCTGCTTCCCGCACTCGTCGATTAAAGCGATAGCAAAATTCATTGAGGTATTCTTGCAAGTAACCTGATGACACACCATGATATGTTCCCAATAAAAATGTCTTGAGATTGCCAATTGCGACATGAACCCATGGAAGCCATTCGCCAGCTTTGTTTGGTGGAGTCACACGAGGAGTATGGTTCTGTGTTTTACTGATTTCAGCTAAGGCTGGCAGTGCATCACTTCGTACATATTGATCAGGTGACAGATGCCGCTTTACAAACTGTGACACCGTTTCTCGGTTAACGCTAGAGACTTGCTGCATGGCAATAAAACCAGCACGCTTTTCTCGACTCTCAATCGCGACGAGCACTGATGTTTTTCTTTCAGCGCCCCGACCGCGCTTTCCCCCAGTATGACGCCCTCCAATCAATGCGTCGTCTATTTCAATCAAATCTTGTAACCGATATAGGCTATCTCGGTGTCCCATAGCAATACGAATCTTGCGTAGCATTCTGCTGGCAGTAATCCAAGACACGTTAATTTGTTTGGATAATCGTAAGGCAGAAACACCGCCTTTATCAGATGCAACTAAGTAAATCGCCCAGAACCACTTGGTTAATGGCAGATTGGTTGAATGAAATAAGGTACCAGCCGTTATCGAGGTTTGTTTATGACATTGGCTGCATTCCCAATAACCACGTGTCTTAATAGCATAACCATTATCGTAGCCACAGCATGGGCAGCGAAAGCCTTCCGGCCAGCGTTGCTTTATCAGCGCTTCGATACAGCCTTCTTCTGTTCCATACTGCTTCTGCCAATCCATCAAAGTCATTCCTTTGCCTTTCATCGCCTACCTCATTATCCTATTGATCTTGCTGAATAAGATGAAAAACACTGAGAATAGTTCATAGGCAATTTTAAAAATTATTTTTGGTAGATAAATTATAGTGTTAGAACTTATTATCGACATCTCGTAACACTTGAATAAAACTTTATACTGTACTCATACCACAAGTCGTGTATAATTTTCCCACATGAAATTCATTCGTTGAGAACTATGACAACAACCTCAACTCAAAGTTTGCTGCTTCAATAAATAGTCTCTGTGATTTCGCGCTATCTGTAAATTAATTACAGATATTCAAAGTAAAAACTTAGCAGAATTGATAATGTGTTTTGCTGAAACTTGATAACGCAACGCATAGGGATTATTACAATAAATTGGGCTTAACAACCTAAGGATTTCTCGCTAAGTATGTGTGCACTAAAAATTAATCAATAGTGACACTATTTTCTCTTCGCATTCAGTACTCATGAATCAGCTTCATATTCTATGGTATTGATATCACAAAGGAGTTGAACTATGGTTTCAAATCAAATATTCACATTCAAAAACATCTGCTTCGCACGAAAGTATTTCGTAATATTTACTATAGCAATTTTAACTGCGTTATTCATATCCGCAGAAATACAAGCTGGGGTACCTGCTGGATTTACGCAAACCAACACCATCAAGAACCTGAATAATCCAACACGAATGGCAATTGCACCCGATGGTCGTATTTTTATAACCGAGCAAGCCGGGCGCATTAAAATTGTGGAAAAAGGCCATCTGCTGGCACAGCCATTTCTAAATATCGCTACACGCGTTAACAGTCAGGGTGAGCGCGGGCTATTAGGTATCGCCTTTGATCCAAATTTTCTTGCAAATCAATGGGTTTACATATATTACACCAGCAAATCTCCGACTATCCATAATCGCGTAAGCCGTTTTAAAGCCAATGGCGACACGGCGTTATCCGGCAGTGAAGATGTACTGTTAGATATTCAACCATCCGGCTCCCAGACAAAACATAACGGTGGCGCAATTGGTTTTGGAGTAGATGGAAAGCTCTATATTGCAGTAGGTGATGGAGACGTTCGTAGCAATGCACAGTCTTTATCAAATCTAAAAGGTAAAATACTACGCATTAATAAAGATGGCAGTATACCGAATGATAATCCGTTTTATCAAAGTGCTGCGGGTGTCAATCGCGCTATTTGGGCAAAAGGATTGCGTAATCCTTATAGTTTTGATATTCAACCCGGTTCCGGACGCATTTATGTCAACGATGTTGGAGCAAATTCCTGGGAAGAAGTGAACCAAGTCATCAAGGGCGCAAATTACGGTTGGCCAATCGTCGAAGGGAAAAGTAACGATACACGATTTCGTAATCCCATCCTCGCTTACAAACATAATAACACTGCGCCATGCTACGCGATTGTCGGCAGTGCGTTTTACAATCCCATCAATGATCGATTTCCGAAAGATTATGTAGGCGATTACTTCTATGGCGATTTCTGCGGTGGTTGGATTCGTCGCTATGATATTGCAACGAAGAAATCATTTTCTTTTGCTTCCGGGATGGGCATGATCGTCGACATTCAAGTATCTCCTGATGGAAACATGTATGTTCTAAGAAAAGAAAACGGAATCATGCAGATACGCTCAGGCAATTAGCATGTTAGTTTAAAAAAGTAAGCGTTATCTGGATAAAACGATGCACCGATCATTAAATACTCAAATAAAATCACATCATTCAATGTAATTCCAAACACGCCATAAGCAATGATCACCGGGATAACGCCAGCTTATGATGCTGTATTTGTAATCGAGCATAGTCGGAAATAACAGCACCATCATTTGTAAGCGTTTTAATACCGGGCTAGCAGGTATCTCTGCTAGCCCAATAAGAATCATGGATTTGTGATTTAATAACCCGAATCCATTGGTCTACCAGGATTCAGCATTCTTTGTTGACTATTGGGTGGAGGAGAACTATTTATATTCAATCGATTATTCAATGGATTGGTTTGCGCAGGCATGCCTGAAGCAGACGGATTAGCCGGACTCATCATGGGTATTTCCTCACGAAGTTTTGCCGGTGCATCTTCAATTGCCTTACCTTGTCCGGCATCAGGGATTTGATCATTGGATGGAGAAACAGCAGCACTACTCTTGTTGCGACTCACTAAAGTCGGATCGGATTTTTCAATTTGTCCAATATTTTTCCTGTCATCCGTAATGGGCTTCGGCGCAGGGGGTGCAGGAGGCGCTGGTGAATTGGCTAATAATGATGTGCCAAACAGCCCAAGCACCAAACAACCAGTAATACGTAGAAAATGATTTTTATTTTTAAACATATTCATATCAATACTCCTTTAATAGTAGATATCCATGAACAACAGACCATGACTTTACTGTAGTCATACATTTATAAGCATAGTCTACGCTGGTAAGATTCACAATCCCTTTATAACCGTCTTATAAAGCCGTGTGATCCATCCGCTGACTTACGTTTGGGCTTGATTCTGGTTAAAGAAATGAAATATTCTTTCCGGCAACCAATCCAGTCTACCCGGAAATGTACCTTGTAGAAACCCAGCGTGTCCGCCGTGTTCGGGAAACTCCAGCACCACCTTGGAGGATACTTCTTGCTGTTTGGGCAAAACGGAAGCTGGCATGAAAGGATCGTTACGTGCATTGATAATTAAAGTAGGTACGGCTATTTTTCCTAACCATTGCTTGCTGGCAGCAACATGCCAATAGTGATCGGTATCACGGAAATCATGTAACGGCGCCGTCACCAGATTATCAAAATCATAAATTGTGGCGCATTTCTTCAGTGCTTGGCGATCAAATAGCCCAGGAAATTGCTGAAGCTTATAAAAAGCTTTGCGTTTCAATGTTGTCAGGAAATGCCGGGTATACACTTGATTAAAACCGGTATCCAACGCAGCTCCCGCCGCTGCCAAATCGAGTGGAACAGAAATGGCGACTACACCGGAAACCAAACTGTTTGCCCGTTGATTCTGTTCCCCCAACCATTTTAATAATGCATTGCCACCCAACGATACCCCTACAACAAACATCGGTTGCATAGATCGCCCCCCCCCAACCTGCAGAATCACTCGTTGCAGCATTTGCTCAATTTCAGCAGAATCACCGGCATGATACGCACGTGGTAAACGGTTAGGTGTCCCGGAACAACCACGAAAGTGAATTACCACACTCGACCAGTGATGCTTTTCTAGGGCATTGATGGTACTAACAATATAATGACTGGAAGAATTACCTTCCAAACCATGAAAAAAAACCACCAAAGGCGAATGGGCAGCACCATCGACCCAATCCACATCGACGAAATCACCATCATCCAATTCCCAGCGCTCCCGCCGGTATTGAAACAGTCTCACCGGCTTAAAAGCATAAGGGTAAATGGTTTGCAGGTTTCCTCCAGGCAGCCAAATCGGTGGCAAATAAGTAGAAATAGCGTGTAATCCTGACATCGTTTGAAACAATGGAATCGATTTTTGATAGGGTTGAATGATATCACTTGCAAACTCAATATTTGCCGGTGATTTGCGTTTAGGTGCTTAAAAAACTACTCAGTCGAGCGATCTATTTGAGTACGGAAAAGGTTTGCGAGCAAGAGAAAATAGATATTGCTCCATCTGAAGCTTAATCGTTTGCCACAACCGCCTCCCATAAGGCAAACCAACGCCACAGGATCTAGCTTGTATCGCGATTTTTGAATGCATTCAGTCAATCTAAAATTGATTGACTGAATATCTTATTTCCCAGATCAAGCTTGAAATGTTATGCCTCCAATAACGGACTCACTGGATATTCCAAGGCTTCTTTCATCGCCACCAAGGCTAGCACTGCTTCCCGACCATCAATGATACGATGATCATAGGAAAGCGCTAGATAATTCATCGGGCGGATAACGATTTGGCCATTTTCCACAACGGGCCGATCTTTAGTGGCATGAATACCAAGGATCGCACTTTGCGGTGGATTGATAATTGGTGTTGACAACATCGAACCAAATACACCGCCATTAGTGATGGAAAAAGTACCGCCGCTAAGTTCTTCCAGTGTGAGCTTACCTTCCTGCGCGCGTTTAGCGAAGTCCGCAATTTGTTTTTCAATCCCCGCCAGTGTTAGTTGATCAGCGTTGCGAATCACCGGAACCACCAATCCACGTGAACTACCCACCGCGATACCAATATCAAAGTAATCGTGGTAAACAATGTCTGCGCCTTCAACTGAGGCATTAATAATCGGGTATTTTTTCAACGCTGCGACAACCGCTTTAACAAAGAATGACATGAAGCCAAGCTTGATGCCGTGCTCTTTTTCAAACTCCACCTTATAACGCGCACGCAAATCCATTACAGCTTGCATATTGACTTCATTAAAGGTTGTTAAAATTGCTGCAGTCGACTGTGATTGGACCAACCGTTGCGCAATCGTTTGACGCAAACGAGACATCGCTACACGGCGTTCTTTGCGGGAATCGCTAGGTTGATCTACACTGACTGCATGCTGTGGTGGAAACGTTTCTGGCTGTGATTGCGGCATCATTTGCTCAACCTGCTCGGTTGTATTAACCGTTTGCTTATTGATTGAGGCTTGCACATCTTCTTTAAGAACGCGTCCTCCTAATCCTGTGCCTTTAAGACGAGCCACATCAGAAGAACTCAAATTAAGATCAGCCGCCAGTTTACGTGCGGCAGGCATCAACACGGGCACCGCTTGCAAATCCTTAATCGCAGCAATTGCTTTTTCAGTCGATGCTATCGATTTTTTGGGTTGAATATCGGTAATCGGCTTAGTTTCGGCTTCACTCGCTTGCGGTTCTTCAACCACAGCATCCGTGTCAATTACGGCGATCACTTCACCACTAGTAACGGTTGCTCCATCAGGTTTACGAATTTCTTTCAACACACCGGCATTCGGTGCAGGCAATTCCATCACGACTTTATCGGTCTCAATATCAATCAAGTTTTCCGAGCGCTTGACCGCTTCACCGATCTTTTTATGCCACGCTACCAAAGTAGCTTCAGCAACAGATTCTGATAACACAGGTACTTTTACTTCAACGAGCATAATGTTTCGTCCTCTGGTTAAATTTTGTCTCTGAAAGCCGCTTCTATCAATTCATTTTGAGTAAATTTATGCCTGGCCGCATAACCCACTGCCGGCGATGCGGCTGATGCGCGCAGAGCGTAATCCAATATCTGATTAGGCCACATATGCCGCAACAAATAATGTTGTATCCTATGCCACGCGCCTTGATTTCCTGGCTCTTCCTGACACCATATCACTTCTTTCGCATTTTTGTAACGGTCAATCTCGGTTTGAAACTCGTCATGCGGAAATGGATACAATTGCTCCAGACGAATAATCACCATATTCGTTATTTTTCGTTCTTTCCGGTAAGCAATCAATTCATAATAGATTTTTCCGCTACAAACAATGATGCGTCTGATCTTTTTTGCATCCAGATTATCTACCTCGGGAATCACTGGATAAAAATGACCTTGAACTAAATCTTCCAAACGCGACGCGGATTCTTTAAGCCGCAACATGCTTTTAGGACTCATAATGATCAGCGGTTTGCGTAATGGGCGAATGATTTGCCTACGCAGCATGTGAAACATTTGCGCGGGCGTGGAAGGAATGCAAATCTGAATATTATAATCCGCGCAAAGCTGCATGAACCGTTCGAGCCGCGCAGAGGAATGCTCCGGTCCCTGCCCTTCATAACCATGCGGCAACATCATGACCAAACCACACAAACGTCCCCATTTAGCTTCGCCGGCGGCAATAAACTGATCGACAACAACTTGCGCACCATTGACGAAATCGCCAAATTGCGCTTCCCATATGACCAATTCGTTAGGTTGCGTTGTGGCATAACCGTATTCAAAACCAAGCACGGCTTCTTCGGATAGCATCGAGTCAATGACCACAAAATCGGCTTGCTGCGGATCAATATGGCACAATGGCACATAAATTCGCTCATTTTGATCCGCCGTAACTTGATCGCGTATCACCGCATGCCGATGAAAAAACGTACCACGCCCAGAATCCTGTCCGGTTAACCTTATACCATGACCTGTCTGCACCAGAGAAGCATAAGCCAAATTCTCTGCCATACCCCAGTCTATCGGCAACTTCCCTTCACCCATAGCACGTCGGTCCGTGATGATTTTCTCGACACGCGAATGCAGCTTGAAATCGCTCGGGATATCCGTTAATCGGTTAGCAAGTTTTTTCAGCGTTGTGAGCGGAACACCCGTTTTAATGCTTTGGTTCCATTTAATCGATTTCAGGAAAGGCGCCCAGTCACCCGTCGATTTATAATCATGATAGATACTTTTATTGGGATTCGTCCCTGCATCCATAGCAACACGATAGGCCTCAATCATGGCTTCGGCGTCTTGGCTACTGATGACGCCGGCTACAGTCAGCTTATTGATATATAGCGTCAACGTACCAGGATGTTTATTGATGATTTGATACATGCGAGGTTGCGTGACCATCGGCTCATCTTGCTCGTTATGGCCTTGGCGACGAAAACATACCAAGTCGATGACGACATCCTTGTGAAAGCGCATCCGAAAATCGAATGCCAACTCCCCTATCATCAACACTGCCTCTGGATCATCGCCATTCACATGAAAAATCGGCGCTTCAATCATTTTCGCCACATCCGTACAATAAAATGTCGAACGACTATCCCGTGTATCAGAAGTGGTAAACCCTATCTGGTTATTAATAATGATATGCACTGTACCACCGGTACCAAAACCCCGTGTTTGCGACAAATTCAGCGTTTCCATTACTACGCCCTGCCCTGCAAAAGCCGCATCGCCGTGGATCAGAACCGGCATCACCTTATCACCCACTAAATCTTTTAAAACATGCTGTCGTGCTCTTGCAGATCCCTCCACAACAGGATTGACGATTTCTAAGTGCGAAGGATTAAATGCTAAAGCTAAGCGCACCACGCCGCCCTGGGTTTGGATCGCCGAAGAAAAACCTTGGTGGTACTTGACATCGCCAGATGGTAAATCGGATGGCTGCGTTCCTTCGAATTCACGGAATAAGTCGGCGGGCATTTTCCCGAGTGTATTGACTAATACATTCAACCGGGCGCGGTGTGCCATTCCCATGACAATTTGCTGCACACCGGAAGCTCCTGCTCGCTGAATCAGACCATCCAATAGAGGAACTAGGCTTTCATTACCTTCCCCTGAGAAACGTTTTTGTCCTACGTAGCGGCTGTGTAAATAACGTTCAAGACCCTCTGCAGCTACCAGTCGCTCTAAGATATGACGCTTATATTCATCGGAATAATTTGGATTCGATCGTTGCCCTTCCAAACGTGCCTGTATCCAGCGTTTCTGCTCCACCGAAGAAATATACATATATTCGGCACCGATAGAACCACAGTATGTTTCACGCAGAATCTGCAGCATATCACGTAGAGTGGCGTGCTCAGGGCACACCAAAGAACCACTGTTAAATACTTTGTCCAGGTCTGTTTCGGTGAAACCGAAATAGGCAGGATCGAGTTCCGGTACGTTGGCCTGTTGAACCAATCCAAGCGGATCCAGCTTTGCTTGGCTTAATCCACGATAGCGATAGGTGTTAATCAGTTGCAGCACAGCGACTTGCTTACGATCATCCGGCTCAACCGGCGCAGCGCTGGCCGATATTTTGAGTTCTCCAACAGCCTGGTCAATCGCTATCGAAGCGCCATTGATTCGTTGCGAATTGGTTTCAATACTCGCTTGATTAACGTGCATGGTATCGAAATAATCCCGCCAGATTGGCACCACGGAATAAGGATCGTGCAAATAGTCCTCATATAAAGCTTCGATAAAAGCAGCATTTTCTCCGTACAAAGCCGAATGATCAATCGCTGGATTATTCATAAGTTAAACAAGTCTATTAAAAATCAAACTATTTTTTGCAATAGGCAGCAGGAATGTCACGCATTGTCGCCCCTTGATATAACTGACGTGGACGGCCAATCTTGTAATCCGGATCAGAAACCATTTCGTTCCATTGCGCTACCCAACCTACTGTCCGCGCCATTGCAAAAATGGCCGTGAACATGATGGTAGGTATACCCAGCGCACGTTGCACAATACCGGAATAAAAATCGACATTCGGATAAAGTTTTCTGGAAATAAAATAATCGTCTTCCAACGCAATCTTTTCAAGCTGTAGCGCTAATCTAAATAAGCGATCATTCTCTAACCCCAGTTCGTTTAAGACCTCATGGCAGGTTTCCCGCATTAATTTAGCACGTGGATCAAAATTCTTATAGACGCGGTGACCAAATCCCATCAAGCGATAATTACTGTCTTTATCTTTGACACGCTTGATATATTCATCAATGCGCGATACATCGCCGATTTCCTCCAGCATATTCAAGCAAGCTTCGTTCGCACCACCGTGGGCTGGCCCCCATAAACACGAGATACCTGAAGAAACACACGCAAATGGATTAGCACCGCTGGAACCTACCAAACGTACTGTTGAAGTCGAAGCATTTTGCTCATGATCAGCATGCAGGATCAGAATGCGATCCAATGCCCGTACAATCACAGGATTGGTAACGTATTCTTCCGAAGGTACAGAAAACATCATATGCAAGAAATTTTCCGCATAGCTCAAACGGTTCTTCGGATAAACATACGGTTGACCAATGTTATATTTATAGGCCATTGCTGCAATGGTCGGTAGTTTGGCAATCAATCGGAACGCCGATTTTTGGCGATAAGCCGGATCGGAAATATTCAACGCATCATGATAAAAGGCGGACAATGCGCCAACCACGCCAACCATCACAGCCATCGGGTGGGCATCACGGCGGAAACCGTTAAAGAACCGCACGAGCTGCTCATGCAACATCGAATGATCTTTAATGGTTCCATCAAATGTAGATTTTTGCTCGGGCGTCGGCAGGTCCCCATTCATCAGTAGATAGCATACATCGATAAAATCACAATGCATGGCCAATTGTTCGATGGGATAACCGCGGTATAACAATATGCCCTTTTCGCCATCTATAAAGGTAATTGAGGAATTGTTACTCGCCGTGGACAAATAACCCGGATCATAAGTAAACATACCGCTTTGCTTATGTAACGTCCGGATATCAATGACATCGGGGCCCATCGTTCCAGACAAAATCGGCAGTTCAATAGGCGCTGAACCATTATTAAGATTTAAAGTTGCTGTTTTTTGTGCCATGTTACCTCTCCACCTATTGCTCATAATTAACCAGTATGCACGATGCATACCTTAAAGAATTCCACAAATACGCCCAGAAAATCAGCTCTTTTGCAGTAGATTCAACACGATAAGCAAACGACTGTCTATGGCTACTTGCCTTCCCGTGATTAAATCCCATAAATCATTATCTGGCAAATCGAGCAAACGCTCAAACTGCTCTAGTTGCTGACTATTTAACTGTAAGTAGTAACGATCTAAAAAGCGCAGTAGCACGATATCCAGCTCAAGCATCCCACGCCGACAACGCCAGCGCGCCCGCTCAAGCGCTTTCATACCATCCTTTTAACCATCATGTCTTTGATTTTACCAATTGCGCTGGTTGGATTTAAACCTTTAGGACAGGCATCCACACAATTCATAATGGAATGGCAGCGAAACAGTCGGTAAGGATCTTCCAAGTTATCTAACCGTTCGGCCGTCGCTTGGTCGCGACTATCGGCCAGAAAACGGTAAGCTTGCAGCAATCCGGCAGGACCTACAAATTTATCGGGATTCCACCAAAAAGATGGGCACGATGTCGTACAACAAGCGCATAAGATACATTCGTACGCTCCGTCTAGTTTAGCCCGATCTTCTGGAAATTGCAGTCGTTCGGTTTCTGGAGGCGGATCATTATTGATCAAAAAAGGTTTGATCGAATGATACTGTTGAAAGAATTGCGTCATATCAACAATCAAATCGCGAATCACTGGCAATCCAGGCAAAGGACGGACTTCAATCGGCTCTTTCAAACTGCTGATCGGAGTGATACAAGCCAATCCATTACGGCCATTGATATTCATCGCATCCGAACCGCATACGCCTTCACGGCAGGATCGGCGCAAGCTCAGGCTATCATCGATCGATTTGATTCGTAGCAATGCATCCAGCAACATTTTGTCTGTGCTAGCCAATTGCACATCATAATCACGCATGTAAGGTTTTTCATCTTTATCGGGATCATAGCGGTAAATAGAAAATTTCATGTCGGCTCCGAGTGATGGGAAAACTGATTAGAATCGATCGCAATAACTCAGCATAGTGCAGAGTATACAGATTTGAAACCAGATTAACATGTTTGGTTTTTGGGGGTCAAACAACTCAGTTTGCAATACACACCACAAGCAGCCTATCCTTCAACTTACAATTGAAAAAATCAAAGCTGCAGGGGCTCCGCCCCTGCAGCCCGCAAAAGACAAAAACACAAAGAACAAAATATCAAAAATCCCTGGAGATACGAAAGCCGAGGAAGATGTAGGCTCCAACGGAGTTGAACCTGTAACGGAAAGCCGACCGCAGGATCTGCGGGAAGTCGACCCAAGAACCGCCCCGAACCACCCGGACGCCGCAATCGCCACCATCCTTTTCCAACCACGCCGAGCCATCTTTCGGCGCATTATCATAATTGCTGTGCCAGCAATCTTGCGTCCATTCCCACACATTACCGGCGGTATCAAAAAGACCAAAGAGATTGGGTTTAAACGAACCTACCGGTGCTGTTTGTCGATTATCCCATGCACTACCGCAGCCATCGCATACAGCATTGTTTTTGCCGATATCATCGCCCCACCAATAGGCAGTTTGCGTTCCCGCACGGGCAACGTATTCCCATTCAGCCTCGGTCGGTAAGCGGTATTTTTTACCTGTTTGTTGTGATAACCACTGTGCATAAGCTTGCGCATCGTCAAAACTCACATTGATGACAGGCCGATTCTCACGACCCCAACCACGATCATCCGGTAAAGTACGGTTGGTTACCTTAGCAAAATGATCATATTCAGCAAACGTGACTTCATATTGGCTGATTTCAAAAGCGTAAGCGATAGTGACCTCGTGTTGCGGTTTTTCATCATCGCTGCCATCCACCGATCCCATCAAAAATTTACCCGATGGAATGCGCACCATTTCCGGCTCGATGACAGCAGCTTTAGGTTGCTCGGTATCCGGTTGGACAATTGAACCGGGAATCGCCTGTTGCGGCTGTTTCGCAACGAGCTCCTGAGCTGGATAGGTTTCAGTGCGCGCTGCTTCAGCGGTTTGCTCAACCACCGGATCCACCGGTTGAATAGGAATTAACTGCGGTGGCATAACGATTAAATATCCTCCCGCTATCAAAACGATGCCGATCACGCTCGCGATTACCAAGAATCTCAAGAAACCTGGTTTTTCCGGAATTTCTGGTATTTTAGGCAGCTCTGGGGACAGCACATCCACGATTTTTTCTAGCGCTTTGATCAGCTTGTCAGCATCGGCATGAAAGCGGGGATGACTAGTAACCTCAAGCGCCTGCCGCCGTGTCAATGGCGCCAGACATTCAGGCAGTTGCTCCAATTTGGGCATTGCGGCGCCGCCAACCAGCACCGGGATGACACGAATGTTACGCTCCAGTAAAGTAGTGATTTCGAGCCGCATCCAGTCGTCGGAAAAATCCAAACGCCGTTGCCCGCTTGCATCAGCGATATCCAGCCAGCGTCCTCCGATCAGCACCACGGCCACTTGCACCGCTGCCAGCTTATCCTTAATCACTTGTTCAAAAACCTCGCCCGGCTCGATTTGATCAATGTCCATGAACACATGGTCACGACCAAAATGACTGGCCAAGCGGTCGTACAACCGGCCTGCGTAGTCTGCACTATCATCGCGGCGATAGCTAATGAAAATTTTGGACATATCTAATGACTCATTCAAGCACCCCACACGCAAGTGACGGGGAATTAAAATTAAATTCGAGATATGAATGATAGCTTCACATCATACGTGATCGTAATAACTTAAGAACCTGTCTGCGCATTATTTCACACCGTTGCCTATCGTTATCGTTAAATAAGCTCAACGTATTATCAACAGGCACCGCGCGCTTAAAATATGGCAAAAATACAAAGACCATCAGGATTCAGGTAGAATCACGCTGTTAGGTTCGTGTGGCTGAGCCGATACCAAGCGTTTGAAAAATCACCATGTAAATCAAGCCATAGAGAATATTTATACAGGAAGAGGAAATTTTTAAATGAAGAATAAACACAGTATCGTTTGCATGATTGGCCTTAGTATCGCTTTAATCGGTTGTGGTGGCGTTCCTACGCCCGATTCAGCCAATTGCTCTGGAAGGGGCATGGAGTCATCACTGACAGCATTCAAAAATGACGAAGCTGCACGTCAAGCTTTTATCGATAAATGTACTGAAATCAATAAAGAAAATGCTAAAAGCAATAACTAAGATCAACAGATTTTAGTTGAACTGAAAGTTCAAGTACGCGTCAGCCATCATAAAAAAGACGCGTACCTATCCCAGCTTTAACAATAGAACCGCTTGCGCAGATAATGATTCAGGATTTCCCTGAGAGATTCCATTAGATCAAAATAATATATTTCCCAATATTAAAAGACATTCCACTTAGTTACACTGCGACGTCTTTAAAATTTATGGGGAATTAAGTTATGAAAACATCAAAATTTCTAACTGGCATTGCAGCATTCACTTTTTCAAGCCTGCTACTAGTAAGCTCCATCTCGATTGCAGCAGAAGTTGAAGGTATCGACGATAACGATCACGCTGCCTTGGCTAAGCATTATGAAGATCACGCCAAATCAGAGCAAGTTCTGTTAGAGCGCAATCAAGAAATCGTTGAAGAATATGAAAATCACCCTTTCTACTTTGGCCCTGAGGGCTTGTCAGAGAAATCCCACGCCGAAGCTAATGTTCGTGAACACGAAACAACAATCGAAGCGGATCTAGAAAAAGCAAAAATGCATAAAGAATTGGCTACAACCCTGCCCAGTGAAAACAAAGCTGTTGACGCCAGTGAAGCTCCAGCAACAAAATAAAATATCAACCAATTGATAATAATTCAGATCGTATCCATCCGATTTAACTGAATTATTATCTACCTTGGTTTCATTAGTATACCTTCCTGCACGACCCCACTAGATCGGGCCTTAAGATAGCGGTACATATTGCCCATATTGTGCATCACCTCTTGATTGGCTTTCCAGGGCGGCATCAAACCTTTTCCATTGGTCACAATACGAGTAAAGTCTTCTTCCGATAACGTTTTTATTTGTTGCGTTAAATCGGGTGCTATTTTACCTTGGCCAAAATCACCATGGCATGATCCACAGGCTTCTGAAAATACTTGCCACCCTTGGAATATAGCTTCATTGGCTTGACCATCGATAGGAGTTACATTGTTTGATGCATGACCAGCGGCTGAAATAACCGATCCAACAACCAAAACCAAGTATCTGGATAATTTTACTGCATCCATTCCGATAATCCTATTAAACATTGTGCTTTTATTCAATCAGATGAGCATCCATTGCGTCAAGCATCAAACACATTCAGCACCTGAAAATAACCCATTGAAAGCTCTTTTCGATCCAATAACAGACTCATTTCCACGATACCCTCAATTGAATTGTCAAGATTGCGCTATTTTCTGAATTGCGTATGATCGCATCTGTTTTACTTCTATTTTTCTTTGAAATCCTGTTATGTTGCCCTCGATAGAACAACGCTTAGCCAGTGAATTATCAGCCAATACGCACCAAATCCAAGCAGCAATTACTTTACTCGATGAAGGAGCTACGGTTCCTTTTATCGCGCGTTATCGCAAAGAACTAACGGGCAATTTAGATGATACGCAATTGCGCTTATTGGAAGAACGTTTACGTTATCTGCGTGAATTAGAAAGTAGGCGAAAAATCATTCTGGCTAGTATTGAAGAACAAGGAAAATTGACACCGGAATTGCAAAATACTATTTTGCTCGCCGAAGATAAAACGCATTTAGAAAATTTATATTTACCCTATAAACCGAAGCGCCGAACTAAAGCACAAATCGCTATCGAAGCAGGATTGGATGCCTTGGCGGATAATCTCATAACTAACCCAATGCTTGATCCCGAGCAAGCAGCGCAACCATTTATTAAACCAGCTTTCACCACACCCCATGGTGATAATCCAGGTGTACCTGATGCAAAAGCAGCCTTGGAAGGAGCGCGTCAAATTTTGATGGAGCGCTTTTCTGAAGATGCTTCACTGCTACAATCCTTGCGCGAATATTTACTAGAGCACGGCGTAGTAGAAACTAAAGTTATAACCGGTCAAGAAGAAACCGGTATTAAATTCAGCGATTATTTTGATTACACTGAAAATTTAAATAAAATTCCCTCGCACCGTGCATTAGCTATTTTCCGTGGTCGTCGTGAAGAATTTCTGAATGTCACCTTACGCTTGGACTGCGAAGCAGAAAAACCCAAATGGGAATCTCCATTTAATCCTTGTGAGGTGCGCATCACCAAACACGTTGGTGTAGAAAACAAAAAACGGCCGGCCGATAAATGGTTGCTGGAAACGGTGCGTTGGGCATGGCGCGTCAAGATATCATTGCATTTAGAAACCGAATTAATGACTGCCCTGCGTGAACAATCAGAAACTGAAGCCATTCAGATATTTGCGCGAAATTTAAAAAATTTGCTATTAGCATCACCTGCCGGCCCTCGAGCCACGATTGGATTAGATCCCGGATTGCGCACCGGCGTCAAAATTGCCGTCGTCGACAACACCGGCAAGGTAATGGAATACGACACGATCTATCCTCATGCACCACGCAACGATTGGCAAGGCGCTTTGCACAAACTAGCCGCGCTCGCCAAGAAACACAACATTGTACTCATTTCTATCGGTAATGGCACCGCATCACGCGAAACTGACAAATTAGCACAGGATTTAATCAAACAATTTCCAGAATTAGGTTTAAGTAAAATCGTGGTATCCGAAGCAGGTGCATCTGTATATTCCGCTTCTGAATTCGCTTCCAAGGAATTACCTGATTTGGATGTGTCGATTCGCGGAGCGGTTTCTATTGCGCGCCGCCTGCAAGATCCTTTAGCAGAATTGGTCAAGATAGACCCGAAATCTATCGGTGTTGGCCAGTATCAACATGATGTTAGTCAAACCCAATTAGCGCGCTCATTGGATGCTGTAGTAGAAGATTGTGTAAATGCAGTAGGTGTGGATGTGAATACCGCTTCCATTGCTTTATTGGCGCGTGTTTCTGGTTTAAGCAACAGCGTGGCGCAAAGCATTGTCAATTATCGTGACAAGCAGGGTGCATTTACTTCTCGCGAGCAATTGAGGTCTGTTCCCCGTTTGGGCGAGAAAACCTTTGAGCAAGCTGCCGGTTTTTTACGAATCATGAATGGCGAGAACCCGCTAGATGCTTCTAGCGTTCATCCTGAATCCTATCCTATAGTCGAAAAAATTCTTAAAGATATCCAAAAAGACGTAACAACTATAATTGGAGATGTCGCTACACTCAACAAACTCAACCCAGGTAAATACGCCGATCATCGATTCGGCGTCCCAACCATTACGGATATCTTAAAAGAATTGGAAAAGCCCGGCCGCGATCCCCGTCCAGAATTCACTACGGCTGTTTTCAAAGAAGGTGTGGAAGACATCAAGGATTTACATCCCGACATGATTCTCGAGGGTGTGGTCACTAATGTAGCGGCCTTTGGCGCATTTGTGGATATCGGTGTGCATCAAGACGGCTTGGTGCATATTTCCGCACTCTCCAACACTTTTGTTAAAGATCCGCACAGCGTAGTAAAAGCAGGTCAAGTGGTCAAAGTAAAAATTATCGAAGTCGATGAAAAACGCAAACGCATCTCGCTTAGCATGCGTTTAGATGACAAAACCAGTAGCACCAAGCAGCACACCATACACAATGAGCACAAAATCGACAAAACCGATATATCACCTAATAAACAACGCTCTCGATCTCCCAAAAACCAAGATTCCACTAACACACCGATACAAAGTGCAATGGCCAACGCATTTGCAAAGCTAAAAAAATAACCATCTATTCAGCAAAAACATCACGATCGCCTACTTCAATCGGTGGTCAAATCTCCTTGCGTCCAGAAACCATGTTGCTCCCAGAAATACTGAGGTAATACAATTTTGTGATGTCATTTCGGATACGACTCAATCAGTAACATAAGGATATTTTCAGATGGTTATTTCGGCATTTACCTGTATCGCAAATTGTTATACTTTAACGAATAATCCAATAAATCTGAAACTGTCAATATCTTAAAGTGAATTACCTGAATGGGAAAAATCTTATTTCTAATCATCATTGCAATCCTTATTTTCTGGTTGATCAAGCTTCAAAAAACTAAGCGAAACAATCCAAAGGATTCTATTGAATCGGTTGAGGATATGGTCATATGCTCGCATTGCGGCATTCACATTCCAAAAGATGAAGCGCTTATCAATGAAAATAATCAATATTTTTGCTCTGCTAAACATCGCGAGTTACACATAAAATCATAGTCTCATCAATGCCGTGATCAACCATAGATCCCTCAGACCCCTCTCAAGCAACAAAAATGCAAACCAAATTGGAATAATTCATTCGCCATCCGGTTCAGGAACTTCGGAGCATGATTACTCGGAACAGCACTGGCGATTTTTATATTACTTCAATACCTATCGCTTACTGATTGGATGCTCGTTGATTTTGATTTCATGGAAGTTTGATCAAACCAATTTTGGCGCATATCGTTACCTGCTGTTTGTTTATACCGCTGCGGCGTACGCTATCTTTGGTTGTTTATGTATGCTACTAACACGACTGCGTTTTTCCAATTTGGACAGACAGCTCTCTTTCCAACTCATTGGAGATATTCTTTTCTTTTCCATCATGCTTTATGCCAGCGGTGGATTACAAAGTGGATTAGGCGGGCTAGCAATGATCTCACTGGCTGTTGCAGGATTAATCAGCCAAGGCCGAATGGCGCTATTTTTCGCATCGATTGCAACTATCAGCCTATTATTACAAGAAGTTTATGCCTCTATGACCATAGATTTCTATTCTGCACAATATTCACAAGCTGGCTTACTGAGCATGGCCTATTTTGCAATTGCATGGCTAGCTCATCAGCTCGCAAAAAATACCTTGCGCAGTGAAAAACTTGCTAACGAAAGAGGCATTGATTTGGCTAATATGTCTCAAGTTAACCAATTGATCATACAAGAACTTCCAGAAGGAATTTTGGTCGTAGATGAGGATGGCAATATACGGCAACGTAACGTTTTAGCCGAAACAATGTTGAATTTGGATTCAACTAACAAACAAACCAGCTCCCTTAAAGTATCTGAGCTTTTACCAGAATTTGTCGATCTACTGTCTGACTGGCAAAAACAAAGCATGATCGAGCATACGGAAATATTACGCATCAAATGTACGAATACCTTAGTTCATGTACGGTGGGTACCCATACGGTCAAGCACGCGTAATGGTGCCGTTATTTTTCTTGAAGATATGGGGCGTATGGAAGCGCAATTACAGCAATTGAAATTAGCTGCTTTGGGTCGCTTGACAACGAATATTGCGCACGAAATCCGCAACCCGCTTTCAGCTATCAATCATGCTGCCGAATTACTACAAGAAGAAGGTGTTGAAAACAACACTGGTATACGGCTTGTGCATATCATTTGTGACAATACGCGGCGCTTGAATAAAATCGTTCAGGATATACTTCAACTTCACCAAGCGCGTGTCTCAAACCCAAGCATTATCAATGTTCATCATTTCATAGAAAAATTTTTGGAACAATTTTGCCTAAGTGAAAAAACCCATAGAAATCGGTTTAATTTCATTGAAAGCAACAACCGCCAAATTAGCTTTGATCACGATCAGCTCAACCAAGTATTATGGAATTTATGTAGCAATGCCCTAAGACACTCCACCAAACAAGAAAACAGCATCCAGATTAAGTTGTCTACCGATACACAAAGAATCCATGTTATTTTGGATATCATTAATGATGGCCCTCCTCTGGATTTACAGAAAAGCAAACAAGCTTTTGAGCCTTTTTACACCACTGCACCTGGGGGTACCGGTTTAGGGCTATTTATCGCACGTGAATTATGCGAGGCCAATCACGCCACCTTAGAATTTGTTGAGAATCCTATCGGCACACAATTTAGGATCAAATGTAAAAACATCATGACGCCTTATGAATAAAATCAATAACCCCCATCCACAGCACGACAGCTCTTCAATAAAAATACTGATCGTTGATGATGAACCCGATATCATTGAGCTGCTCGAATTGACACTCGCTCGCATGGGCATGGATGTGGTAAGCGCACAATCAATTGATGCAGCAAAAATGCAATTGAAGTCGCAACATTTTCAATTGTGCTTAACCGATATGCGTTTACCGGATGGTGAAGGATTAGATTTAGTTAAGCATATTAACCAATACTATACAGATCTCCCGATTGCTGTAATCACTGCCTACGGATCGACCGAAAATGCAGTAGCCGCACTTAAAGCAGGCGCATTTGATTACTTATCTAAACCGGTTGGATTAAAAGATTTGCGCGACCTCGTCAAATCCGCATTAAGCATTCCAGCATCCGAGCAATCGCTTTCTACTCAACGTACACTGCTCGGCAATTCTCTCCCAATGCATCAACTACGAGCTACGATAGACAAGCTGGCGCGGAGTCAAGCCGCTGTTTATATCAATGGTGAATCAGGGAGTGGAAAAGAACTAGCGGCACGAATGATTCATGAAAAAAGTACACGCCATACTCAACCTTTTGTTGCTGTGAATTGTGGTGCAATTCCCGAAAATCTTATGGAAAGTGAATTTTTTGGCTATAAAAAAGGCGCATTTACTGGTGCCGATAAAGATCATGATGGTTTTTTTCTTATGGCACAGGGTGGCACTCTGTTTCTCGATGAAGTAGCTGATTTACCATTGGCAATGCAAGTAAAATTACTGCGCGTAATACAAGAAAAACAGGTCAGACGGGTTGGTGATACACAGGAAAAAGGTATTGATGTACGCATCATTAGTGCTACCCACAAAAAACTTTCACAATGCGTTGAATCAGGTCAATTTCGTCAAGACTTGTATTATCGATTGAATGTTATTGAACTTGTTATGCCGGCCCTTCGTGAGATGCGAGAAGATATTCCAGTCATTGCCGAAAAAATTGTTGCTAAACTTTGCCGAGAAGCGAGTAGACCTCCATGCCAACTAAGAAACGAAGCTATCGAATTGCTGATGTATTATGATTATCCTGGCAATGTACGCGAGCTCGAAAATATCTTGGAGCGCACACTCGCGCTTTGTTCTGATATTGAAATTGGTCACGACGAACTGCAAATGCCTGAAAAATTCAAGGCCCCCATAAAAACTGAAACAAGCAAAATCGAAATAGCTTCCCCTCCTTTACTGGCTGAAGAAGGATTACCGCTACAAGATTTTCTCGATAAACTAGAAAAAGATTCAATCGAAAGAGCGTTGGAACTAAACCGTTATAACCGAACTAAAACTGCAAAAGTACTCGGCATAACCGTCAGATCACTGCGTTACCGCATGGAAAGACTCGGCTTAAACTCCTGAGCCTCAACTGTTCTTGTGTATCCATAGCTTCACTCTAGTCATTTCTAGTCAACCGCAATCGATGGCTCACCCATAAAGCTGCTGCAAACAATAATACGGCTCCTCCCTGATGCGATGCCGCCAAAGGAATCGGTACCACATATAAAAGCGTTGATATCCCTAAACTGATTTGAATCACCAGTATGATCAAGAAGAGATTACAAGCTATGCGCGTCGTCTCAGGGAAATTATATTTTTTTGACTTAAACCAGAATAGTGGCACTAAAAAAGCTAAAATCCAAGCAATTAAGCGATGATTAAACTGTACTGTCGCCATGTTGGCAAAGAAATTACGGTACCAAGGCTCAAGCATAAAAATTTCTGGTGGTATGAAATGTCCGTTCATTAACGGAAACGTGTTATAGGCAAAGCCAGCACGGATTCCCGCAACAAAGCCACCTGACAAAATCATAATGAAAATGAGTCCTGTTAACCCAACCGAAAACTTGTAAAGCGACCGAATCCCCTCATCCATATCAGGATTATCAGCTTTAGGCGATAAAATTCCTAGTGCAACCCAGAACATCGCTGCAAAAATAACAATAGCTAGTCCCAGATGAGCAGTCAAACGATATTGACTCACATGCGGATCATTCACGAGACCACTCATTACCATGTACCAACCCATAAACCCCTGCAAACCTCCTAGAATAAAAATCCCTATTAATTTCACTCCGAGGGGTCGATCAATACGCTTTTGAATCAAAAAATAAACAAATGGTATAAAAAACACCACCCCAATTAATCGGCCTAGTAAACGATGAAAGTATTCCCACCAGAAAATACCTTTGAATTCATCAATACTCATTCCCTTATTAATTTTTTGATATTGAGGTGTCGAACGGTATTTTTCTAATAACACTTCCCAATCGTTTTGAGTAACAGGAGGAATTGTTCCAACTATCGGTTGCCATTCAACAATAGAAAGACCTGAGTCAGTCAATCGCGTCACACCGCCCACTATAATCATGGCGAATACCAAAGCACAACAGATTAATAACCATATTGCAATCGGTTTTTGCTTATTCATAGCTCAAAGTATCTTCAATTTAGTTTAGTAAAAATTTTATTTGTTTCGCATTAAACGTTGTTTAGTACGTTCCCATTCTTTTTGTTTTTCGCTATCGCGTTTATCGTGTTGTTTTTTGCCTTTCGCCAATCCGATTTCTAATTTAATTCTCCCAGATTTATAATGCATATCTAATGGAATCAGCGTATAACCTGCGCGTTCAACTTTACCGATTAGTTTTTTAATTTCTTCTGCATGAAGTAACAGTTTCCGTGTTCGAACTGGATCTGGGTTGATATGTGTCGACACTGTCTTGAGTGGGCTAATATGGCTGCCAATCAAATACAATTCGCTGCTACGAATAATCACATAAGCCTCTTTGAGCTGTACTCGACTATCACGAATGGATTTCACTTCCCATCCATGCAGCACCATTCCTGCTTCATATTTTTCTTCAATAAAATAATCGTGAAAGGCTTTTTTATTTTGTACTATACTCATAAGGGAACCTAACCGCAGGAATCAGCAGATTTAATTTTATCAGTTTTTTAATATTGTCTTATTAGCAACAGCGATTTACTTTTATGGCAGAAATAGAAAAATCAGTATTGGTTGAATACTCAGCAGACCAGATGTTTGCGCTCGTTGACAATGTTGCAGATTACCCAAAATTTCTTCCCTGGTGCGGCGGAACTTCCGTCACAGTTCAGGATGAGGTAATTGTACACGCTAAGGTTAAAATTAATTATCATCAAATACAACATAGTTTTACCACCGAAAATAAACGCTATCCCATCAACAAGCCTGCGGCAAATAAAGCTATTAAAGATGCCTTGATCGAAATGAGCTTACTTGATGGCCCCTTTGAACACTTGGAAGGATACTGGCATTTTATTTCATTGTGTGAAACCGCATGTAAAATAAATTTCCGTCTACACTATACATTTTCCAATAAAATATTGGAAAAATTGGTTGGTCCGGTGTTTCATATGATTGCAAATAGTTTTGTAGAATCGTTTATCAAACGCGCTGATGAAATTTATGGTAAAAGGTTGTAACTACTTTGAAATTGAGATTGCTTATGCGTTGCCGAATATACAAATTCTAAAGCAAGTTACAATTAGAGTTGGCGATACCGCAGAACAGGGGATTCTAAAATCAGGCATTTTAGGTCAATTCCCTCAGATCACATTGGCAAAAAGCAGAATCGGCATTTTTGGTAATTTTGTGAAACTTACTACGATCCTCCAACCGGGTGATCGCCTTGAAATATATCGGCCTTTAACAATGGACCCAAAAAAAGCAAGATTATTACGTGCCCAAAAACCAAGAATAAAGTAACTGTCTGTTCAGTGAAATAACTGCCTCAGATAATAAAACATACCGATAAATTAACTACCTATAAAAAAATTCGACCCAATGTTAAATCAAACATTGTCAAAAGCTTTATGAATGACTCATCATCAAAAGAACTGATTCGAATTGTATTGATAGGACAATACAGTATTATCCAATACGCCTTTGAAAAATTAATCCTCCAAGAAAAAAATAAGATGGCGGTTGTCGGCAATTATATGGATTGTACTGAAGCATTGCCACACCTTGATAGCCTTGCGCCTAACGTGATCATCATTAATCCCGCGATAGAGGAAGAAAAAAGTTTAGGAACTGTTTTTGATTTAATTATCAAAACTCATGCCAAGGTACTGATTTTTAAATTCTTAAATAACTCTGAGATCTATGACAAATTTATTCTTGCAGGCGCACGCGGCTTTCTAGAAAAAGAATTTACCTTAGATAGCATCATAAAAGCTATTGAGAAAGTACACGAAGGGCAATTATGGTTAAGCCAAACGACTATCATACGATTACTCAATGAATTATCTTTGCAAAGTCTTAAAAAGAGCCATATTCAAAACAAAGACGAAATTCACAAGTTAACGCCTAAAGAAAAAAAAGTATTTTTTACTATGATTGAAAATGTTGAACTACCAGGCAAGATTGTTGCAGCTAAATTGTGTATTACTGAAAGTACCTTGCGAAATCACTTAACTTCGATCTATGAAAAACTGAATATACACAACAAATCAGAACTATGGAATTACGTATACAAGCACAAACTTAGATAGTACCCGTCTCTGTATATAGTAGTATCGCCCGGTCATTCAATATCTATGGTATAAATAAGCTGTGTATCGCGGTTAGTTTGTCAGAATCACAGTTTAGTTTTATATTCTGCAAAACAATTCTGTTAATACATAGTGAGTGGTTTTTTATTTGTTTTTTACAACAATACAGAAGGAGTTGTCATTATGAAATTGATATCTATGTTTATTAGTGCATTTGCGCTTTTAGCAAGCACCCAACTTCTCGCTTCTGATGCCGGACATACCTCCGAAGCAATGGAACATGCTGGGAAAGCACAAGCACATGGAGAAATGGGGCATGCAAAAGAAGCTCTTCAGCATGCTAAAGATAGCTTAGCGCACGCCAAAGCTGCCGGTAAAGAACATGCCGAAGCGCATAAACACATGGACGAAGCAGTTAAGCACTTAGAGGAAGCAATTAAACATGCTGAAATGGGGCATGGTGAAGAATCTGCAAAACACACTTCAGAAGCCATGAAACACATCCGAGAATCTGGTCATTAATTTACTTTTGCTACTCTTTGCGTTTTTGTTCACAAAAAACTCGTCGAAGAGTAGCAAATCACTACCCTACTCACTCAACACCTTCATTCGCTACCCCTAACTAGTTATAATATTTTTTACTTATAATTCAGTAAGTTATTCATTAAATTCCTTTTCCACCTTGAAATTCTTGAAAAGAATTCATATTATCAGCACTCATAGTTGACGAGTGCTAATAATTCTTGTTAGCTATCTACTAGGCGCTTAAAATCTAAGATCATATTCACCAACAGATTGATATATAAGCTTTGTATTATTTTTTTAAACTATAAATAGGAGAAGAAATATGAAAATTCGCCCCTTACATGATCGTGTTGTAGTAAAACGCGTCGAAGACGAGCGTAAAACAGCTTCAGGCATTGTTATTCCGGATAGTGCAGCTGAAAAACCAGATCAAGGAGAAGTCATCGCAATTGGTAAAGGAAAAATAGGTGATGATGGAAAAGTTCGTCCTTTGGAAGTTAAAGTAGGCGACAAAGTATTATTTAGTAAATATGGCGGTCAATCGGTAAAAATTCAAGGCGAAGAACTTTTAGTCATGCGCGAAGAAGATATCATGGGTGTTATTGAAGGATAAGCAATACACTTTATTGCATTAACTCACTATTCAATATCATATTTTTTAAGTAATTAGGAGAAAATTCATGTCTGCAAAAGAAGTTAAGTTCGGCGACTCCGCGCGCCATAGAATGGTTGCTGGTGTCAATATATTGGCGGATGCTGTGAAAGTTACACTAGGACCCAAAGGGCGCAATGTTGTTTTAGATCGTTCTTATGGCGCCCCAACCATTACCAAAGATGGTGTTTCTGTTGCGAAAGAAATCGAACTGAAAGATAAATTTGAAAACATGGGCGCGCAAATGCTCAAGGAAGTAGCTAGTAAAACTTCTGATGTTGCAGGAGACGGCACCACAACCGCCACCGTTTTAGCACAATCCATTGTGAAAGAAGGTATGAAATATGTTGCCGCTGGAATGAACCCAATGGATCTCAAACGTGGTATTGATAAAGCAGTTATCACGGCGGTAAATGAGCTTAAAAAACTGTCCAAGCCCTGTGCTACGGCAAAAGAAATTGCACAAGTTGGTAGCATTTCTGCAAATTCTGACACTGAAATTGGAAAAATTATTGCTGATGCAATGGATAAAGTTGGTAAAGAAGGCGTAATCACAGTTGAAGACGGCTCAGGTTTACAAAATGAATTAGAAGTCGTAGAAGGTATGCAATTTGACCGTGGCTATTTATCCCCATACTTTATCAGTAGTGCGGAAAAACAAATTGCATTACTTGAAAGCCCCTATATTCTATTGCACGATAAAAAAATCTCCAATATTCGTGAATTATTGCCAGTGCTGGAACAAGTTGCAAAATCTGGAAAACCATTATTAATCATTGCTGAAGATGTCGATGGTGAAGCATTGGCAACCCTGGTGGTTAATAATATTCGTGGCATTCTCAAAACCTGTGCGGTTAAAGCACCTGGCTTTGGTGATCGCCGTAAGGCCATGTTGGAGGATATTGCGATCCTAACGGGTGGGACGGTAATTGCTGAAGAAGTTGGCTTAACCCTCGAAAAAGCAACTTTAAACGACCTTGGGCAAGCAAAACGCATAGAAATTGGCAAAGAAAACACTACCATTATTGACGGAGCAGGTAATGCCAACACTATTGAAGGCCGTGTAAAACAAATTCGTACGCAAATTGATGAAGCCACAAGCGATTATGACAAAGAAAAACTACAGGAACGCGTCGCAAAATTGGCGGGGGGTGTTGCTTTAATTAAAGTAGGCGCTGCTACTGAAGTTGAGATGAAAGAGAAGAAAGCGCGTGTGGAAGATGCATTACATGCAACACGGGCAGCTGTTGAAGAAGGTGTTATTCCTGGAGGAGGTGTAGCACTATTGCGTACTGCTGCCGCCGTGAAAAAAACAAAAGGTGACAATCATGATCAAGAAGCTGGAATCAAGATCGTATTGCGTGCACTAGAAGAACCATTACGTCAAATCGTTACTAACTGTGGCGACGAACCATCAGTCGTTGTCAACAAAGTTTCTGAAAATCAGGGGAATTTTGGATATAACGCTGCAACCAGTGAATATGGTGATTTAGTAGCAATGGGTGTGTTAGATCCAACCAAAGTTACACGCTCTGCTTTACAAAATGCTGCTTCCGTTGCCGGTTTGATGCTGACCACAGATGCTATGGTCGCCGAATTACCGAAAGAAGATACCCCTGCAGGTGGAGGTATGGGTGGAGGTATGGGCGGTATGGGTGGTATGGGTGGTATGGATATGTAACTCCTTAGGGTTTACCTTTCTATTTCCTTAAAAACCCTCAATTATTTTAATTGGGGGTTTTTTATTCGAGACAGAATCTATACGCTAGCAAAATAATTGCTCTTGTTGTCTTTTTTATTTTTTGAATAAGAACACAATCATGATAAATTCAAGCAATGGAAACATTTAAAGATTATTTACCTGCAGAAAACCTTCTTCAAGATCGCGTTATTTTAATTACTGGTGCCGGACAAGGAATAGGACGAGAGGCTGCTCTTGCCTATGCTGCGCATGGTGCAACTGTGATATTACATGGACGCAAAGTACAGAAATTAGAATCAGTTTTTGACGAAATTGCTCTTTTAGGTAAATCTGAAGCATTTATTTACCCTTTAGATCTCGAAAAAGCAGAAGAAAAAGATTTTCAAATCACAGCACAATCGATTGCGCAACAAATCGGGCGCCTGGATGGAATTCTTTATAATGCTGCTTTTTTGTATGGCTTAACACCTATGCAGAATCAAACTATTGAACAATGGCGTACAGTGTTACAAGTCAACCTCATATCTTCTTTCGCATTGACTAAAGCGTGTTTACCCCTTCTTAAAGCTGCTCCTGATGCGAGCATTATTATGACCTCAGATTCACACACGACCAGGCCAACAGCTTACTGGGGACCTTTTCTTGTAGCAAAAGCAGGTATCGAAACCTTGGTAAAGAGCTTGGCAGACGAATGGGAACAAACAATTCCGCATCTACGTATTAATAGCATAATACCGGGAATAATAAATTCCCCCCAGCGAGCAAAGACTCACCCTGGCGAAGCAAAACAAAGTATACGTCAGCCTCAGGACATAATCCCAACCTATCTATATTTGATGGGTTCAGATAGCTGTCATGTGAGCGGTAAAACGATATTTTGTTGATCTAATAAAAGGCAAGCTGCGATTAGTCGGAATAATAGGTATAATTTGCCAGGTTCGTTCAAAGTATTCTGACAAGAACAATCGATTGCGAAGGTGGCGGAATTGGTAGACGCACCAGATTTAGGTTCTGGCGCCGCAAGGTGTGGGGGTTCGAGTCCCCCCTTTCGCACCAAATCAATTAATAAGAATACTCACATTGTTCTATTTGTCGCTTAAAGCGGCATTCGTTGTCAGATAATAGTTTGATACATATTTGCACATATTAACAAATCAGGAATTTGGATGGAATCAAATATAGAAAACCTCGGCGCATTGAAACGACGCATTGCCATTTCAATTGCTCCTGAGAAACTTCAAGCTGAAGTCGAGAATCGCTTAAGAAAAATCGCAAGAACTGCCAAACTAGCCGGCTTTCGCCCTGGCAAAGTTCCCTTAAAGATTATTACACAAATGTATGGCGCTCAAGCACATCAAGATGCACTTAACGATAAGGTACACGATGAGTTTATTAATGCAGTTAAACAGCATAACCTTAAAATTGTAGGCCATCCGAACTTCGAAGCCAATTCAATAAACGATAATGCTTCATCTATTGGCTTTGCCGCTACCTTTGAAGTTTATCCAGAGATATCAATTGGCGATCTAAGTCAGCATTCAATTGAGCAACCGGAAACACAAATAACCGATGTTGATGTGGATAAAACCCTTGATATGATACGTAAACGTCAAACACGCTATGAACCAATCCGTGATCGTGAAACTCAAGAAGGAGATCAAGTTGAAATAGATTTCCATGGATTATTAGACGGCAAAGATTTTGCTGGCGGCAAAGCACAGAATGTCCATTTAATCATTGGAGAGGGAAGATTCCTAAAAGATTTTGAAGCATGCTTGTTAGGTATGAAAACAGGGGAAAGCAAAACATTTGATGTAACTTTCCCAGAGAATTACCATAATAAAGATCTTGTCAACAAAACCGTTACATTTGAAGTAAAACTCATTGCAATCAGCAAGCCAATACTACCCGACATTGATAGCGATTTTGCTAAATCCCTAGGTATCAATAATGGTGAAATAAGTGAATTACGAAATGCGATTAAACGAGATTTAGAGAATGAGGTCTCAAAGCGAGTAAAATCAAAGCTCAAAGAGCAAATTATGCAAACACTATTGGATGCAGCGCAAATTGAAGCGCCCGATGTTTTAATTAAGCAAGAAACCGGAAGACTTATGCAAGATGCCCAAGAAAATTTACAAAATAAAGGTATAAAATCGGCTGAGATACAACTGGCCCCAGAGCTCTTTAAACAAAAAGCGGAATATCGCGTTAAATTAGGATTAATCCTAGCAGAATTGGTAAAGCTTCATTCCCTTAAAGCAAAACCAGAACAAGTTCGAGGTCTTATTGAAGATATTGCACAAAGCTATGAAAACCCAGAACAAGTTATTAAATGGCATTACTCCTCAAAAGAACATTTACAAGAAGCAGAAGCATTGGTATTAGAAGAAAATGTCGTCAAATGGGCACTTGACAAAGTAAGGCTCACCACTAAATCTATCACCTTCGATGAACTAATGGGATTGCCACAACATGAAACAAGTATTTGATCAAATGTCAGATTTACAACCAAAAAACCTAGGATTAATTCCTATGGTGATCGAAACCAGTGGAAGGGGTGAGCGAGCTTATGATATTTACTCACGCTTACTCAAAGAAAGGGTTGTTTTTCTAGTTGGACCTGTTAATGAAGTCTCTGCAAATCTAATTGTTGCACAATTTCTATTTCTCGAATCTGAGAATTCAGAAAAAGATATCTACTTTTATATTAATTCACCCGGAGGAATGGTATCTGCAGGTTTAGCCATTTATGACACAATGCAATATATCAAACCTGATATCAGTACCTTATGTATTGGCCAAGCTGCGAGTATGGGTGCATTGTTGCTTACAGCGGGACAAAAAGGAAAACGTTATTGTCTACCCAATTCACGCGTGATGATTCATCAACCCTTGGGAGGATTCCAAGGACAAGCTTCAGATATTGAAATTCATGCACGCGAAATACTGTATCTTAAAGCCAAACTCAATGAAATTATGGCACTGCATACAGGTCGATCAATATCAGATATCGAAAAAGATACTGATCGAGATAACTTTTTAAGTGCTTCCGAATCAGTTAATTATGGTCTTGTTGATGCGGTATTGACACATAGGGATGAAAATAAAAACCAAATGAGTTAATGTTGCATACTAAAACTTAACAAGATTTTTTGTATTTCAATTCGATTACTGTAGGATAAAGAATATGCCAGACAAAGCTAGCAGTGAAAAACTTCTATATTGTTCTTTTTGTGGCAAAAGTCAACATGAAGTAAGAAAACTTATCGCGGGTCCTTCAGTATTTATTTGTGATGAATGCATTGATCTATGCAACGATATTATTCGAGAAGAAATACAAAATGATGAAGCTTCCAAGCTAGTTAAATCTGATTTGCCTGTACCACGAGAGATTTCTCAAATTCTTGATCAATACGTAATTGGTCAAGAATCGGCAAAGAAAATCTTATCTGTGGCTGTTTATAATCACTATAAGCGCCTCAGAAATACTAGCGATCTTAGCAAAAATGATGAAGTAGAATTATCAAAAAGCAATATTTTGCTTGTTGGCCCAACAGGATCAGGTAAAACTTTATTAGCACAAACTTTAGCGCGACTTCTGGATGTGCCTTTTATCATGGCTGATGCTACCGCATTAACCGAAGCAGGCTATGTCGGTGAAGATGTAGAAAATATTATCCAAAAATTACTACAAAAATGTAATTATGATGCAGAAAAAGCGCAGACAGGGATCGTGTATATTGATGAAATCGATAAGATTTCACGTAAATCAGATAATCCTTCTATTACAAGAGATGTTTCAGGTGAAGGTGTACAACAAGCACTGTTAAAATTAATTGAAGGAACCATTGCAATGGTTCCTCCGCAAGGTGGGCGAAAACATCCTAATCAAGAATTTATTCAAGTAGATACCACTAACATTCTGTTTATTTGTGGCGGTGCCTTTGATGGATTAGATAAAGTCATTAGAGCCCGGACTGAAAAAAGTGGTATTGGGTTTAGCGTAAATGTTAAAAGCCAGAAAGGTGAAAGTATTAACAAAGCGTTAGCACAAGTTGAACCCGAGGATTTAGTTAAATTTGGATTAATTCCAGAATTCGTCGGACGATTACCTGTTGTTGCGACATTAGAAGAATTAAACGAAGAAGCGCTGATCCAGATTCTCACTGAACCGAAAAATGCACTTATTAAGCAATATCGAAAAATGTTCAACATGGAAGGTGGTGTTGATCTTGAATTCCGCGATGCCGCTTTAAAATCCATCGCAAAAAAAGCATTGACACGAAAAACCGGTGCGAGAGGATTGCGATCAATCCTCGAAGAAATATTATTGGATATTATGTACGATCTTCCTTCATTGGAAAACGTTTCAAAAGTTGTCATTGACTACAACGCCTCTAATAGCGATATAAAACCGATACTTATTTATTCTGATCAACCTAAAGTTGCTAAACGATCAAAATAACCCTCTTATTCAATGATCTGAAATTGACTATTTGGTATATAACCTAATTAAGATTCATGAGTTGGTAAATTAGGGAAGCTTTAGTAGTTTAAGAATTTTCCTACCCTTGAATTTATTGGGAGTATGCATATCTAACTAGCAAATACAATCAACCAATAACTCATCATTAAGTAATATTATGACTCCTTCAAACGATAACTCTGAACAGCTAATTCTGCCGCTACTGCCATTACGCGATGTAGTAGTTTTTCCGCACATGGTGATTCCTCTATTTGTGGGCAGACAGAAATCCATAAAGGCGCTTGAATATGCAATGGAATCTAATAAAAATATTTTATTAGTGGCACAGAAAGTAGCCTCTACTGATGATCCTGAACCTGAAGATCTCTATCACGTATGCAGTGTAGCGAGCTTATTACAAATGTTAAAGCTTCCGGATGGAACGGTTAAAGTATTGGTAGAAGGTAACTATCGCGCCAGAGTATTAGAGCTTATTGATACTGGAAATCATTTTTCTGCGAATGTTACAAAGATAACATCTGAAGATAACAATAATGCAGAAGCAGAGGCTATGCGGCGCGCTATTGTTACTCAGTTCGATCAATATGTGAAACTTAACAAAAAAATTCCCCATGAAATTATTGCTTCACTCAATGAAATTGAGGATGCAGGACGTTTAGCCGACACTATTGCTGCTTATTTGCCGCTCAAATTAGAGCAAAAACAAGAAATCTTAGAATTATTCGATGTTTCCAAACGCCTTGAGCATATGCTCGGGTTATTAGAAACAGAACTGGACATCCTTCAAGTTGAAAAACGTATCCGTGGCCGAGTAAAGCGCCAAATGGAAAAAAGCCAACGTGATTACTATCTCAATGAGCAAGTTAAAGCTATTCAGAAAGAATTAGGCGAAGGTGAAGATGGCGCCGACTTAGAAGAAATCGAAAGAAAAATTAAGCTCGCACAGATGCCTAAAGAAGCACACACGAAAGCAGAATCCGAGTTAAAAAAACTTCGACTGATGTCACCGATGTCTGCTGAAGCAACGGTAGTGCGTAACTACATTGATGCATTGTTGGCATTACCTTGGAAGAAGAAAAATAAAGTCAATGCAAATTTAAAAACAGCAGAGGCCGAGCTTGATAAAGATCACTATGGATTAGAAAAAATTAAAGAGCGGATTGTTGAATACCTGGCTGTACAACAACGTGTCAATAAACTCAAAGCTCCTATTCTATGCTTAGTAGGCCCCCCTGGTGTCGGCAAAACATCACTCGGCCAATCCATTGCTCGCGCTACCAACAGAAAATTTGTGCGAATGTCACTAGGTGGCTTGCGTGATGAGGCTGAAATTCGCGGCCACCGTAAAACTTATATTGGCTCAATGCCTGGTAAGATTTTGCACAACATGAGCAAAGTAGGAGTAAAGAATCCACTGTTTCTATTGGATGAAGTCGATAAAATGGGTATGGATTTTCGTGGCGATCCTGCTTCGGCCTTATTGGAGGTTCTTGATCCTGAACAGAATAGTACCTTTGTCGATCACTATATTGAAGTAGAGTATGACTTATCTGACGTCATGTTCGTCGCCACAGCAAATTCTTTAAATATACCCCCTGCACTATTGGATCGCATGGAAGTTATTCAACTATCTGGATACACCGAGGAAGAAAAACTTAATATTTCAAAACGATATTTATTAACCAAACAAATGCAAAATCATGGTCTGAAAGATACTGAATTATCAGTTTCAGATAATGCGCTACGCGATATCGCTCGCTATTACACAAGAGAGGCGGGTGTTCGCTCAATGGAACGAGAAATTTCAAAAATTTGTCGTAAAGCTGTAAAAGCTATTTTAACCAAGAAAAACAAAATTAAAGTAGCGGTTACATCGCGTAATCTCGATAAATTCTTGGGTGTTAGACGCTACAGTTATGGCGTCGCTGAAGAAAAAAACCACGTAGGGCAAGTAACTGGATTAGCATGGACCGAGGTTGGTGGAGAACTACTAACAATTGAGACTGTTGCAATGCCGGGCAAAGGAAAAACGATCACCACTGGAAAATTGGGTGAAGTGATGCAAGAGTCTATCCAAGCGGCCCTCTCGGTGGTTAGAAATCGTTCTCATATGTTAGGCATTGCAGAAGATTTCTATCAAAAAAACGACATTCATATTCACCTTCCAGAGGGAGCGACTCCTAAAGACGGCCCAAGTGCAGGAATTGGTATTTGTGTTGCCATTGTATCTACTCTGACAAATATTGCAGTAAGGGCTGACGTTGCCATGACGGGTGAAATTACTTTGCGAGGAGAAGTATTACCCATTGGTGGTTTAAAAGAAAAATTACTCGCTGCACACCGAGGCGGAATTAAAACAGTAATTATTCCAGAGAAAAATGTTAAAGACTTAGTGGATATCCCTGCAAACATCAAGGAACAGCTAGATATTCATTCTGTAAAGTGGATAGATCAAGTACTCGATCTTGCTCTGGAACATAAGCCTGAAACTGCCGCAACAAAACTTTCCATTGCACAACAACCAGCACTACCATCAACTGAAGAAGCTCTCATAGAACCTATGATCATCAAACATTAATTTCTATGCAACTATATACGCGTATTTAAGTGCTTTAAAAGCTATAAAATGTGCGTATATAGTCGCTAAAAGCGGATTGGATTAATAAGAAACAGCTGGTCCTTCAACCCATAAGCAGTCGGAAATCAAACACATTCCCCCTAATTTCTTCATAACTGGTCTTAAGTGGCTGACTATTAGCTGTGCTTGATCTTCCTTGCATGCAAGTACGACAACAACGTTTTCTTGTTCAAACAAAACATCATCAGGATTACGAGCACCACGAGAACCATAACCCCCGGCATTTTTAATGACAGTATAGCCACGGACACCACCTTTTCCTAGCAACTCCATTAGTTCCTCCAGTTGTTCAATACCGATCACAATTTCGAGGCGTTTCATAACAATTGTATTATCCATACTATTTCCCTTTTCAATTTTATATAGTTTATTGTTGAATTCTCTGACAATTTGAAATAATACTGATACAGCTTAGCTTTTTCTTGACGAGATACAAGCACACCAAGAACAATCTGGATTTTACCCCTTAAATAAAGAAAGATAATAGCTGTATTTCTTTTCTGGCAAAATTCAAATCACTCGGATCCCGCACATCACGAGATCCGTTTTTATTATTCTTAATCGCGTATATCAAAACACACTTAACTTTTCTTAAAACTCAGTAGCGGCAGAGTTTCAAGTTATTAACAATAACAACATCGCATTGCGAATCGCCTTGTGTGTGGCATCATTCTATTGACCAAAAAATCAACAAATTAATTGTATTTTCTTAGTACACCTTTGAATCTGATCAGTATTGAATACTGTGAAACCATTCTGCCATCTGCCAATAGATGGGCACACCAACGAAAATGTTAAATGGAAAGGTCACCCCCAGCGAAGCCCCGATAGAAACAGCTGGATCAGCATCAGGTACCGCAATACGCATCGCGGCAGGCGCAGCAATATAAGAACAACTTGCATATAATACCGCTAACAACATGGTTCCACCAGGCGACAAGCCGAATAGCCAACCCAAATAAGCGCCAAACATACCCATTGCAATCGGAAATAAGATGCCGAACGCAATGATGAATACCCCTTTTGCCATGACCGCCTTCAAGCGCGACGCGGCCAATAAGCCCATTTCTAACAAGAAGAAAGCCAGTACGCCCATGAACAGATCCATGAACATCTTGTCAAGTGGCGATACTAAATTGACCATCCCTGCGTAATAACCAATGATCACGCCGACAATTAACAAATAAAGACTAGTACCTGTTAAGATTTCGTGCATCAACTTGCCCCATTGGGTTTTTTCACCCGCAGCCCCCGCACGCGCCAAAATCGTACCCGTCACCAAGGCAGGAATTTCCATTAATGCCATAATCAGTACCATGTACCCTTCAGAGGTTTCACCTTTTGCTTGCAAGAATGCCACCCCCACAGCAAAAGTCACCGCACTAACCGAACCATAGTGAGCCGCAATCGCCCCTGCATCCGCCTGAGTAAATTTACCGATAAATCTCAGAATCGGATAAGCTGTCAGAGGAATCAAAGCTGCCAAAACAACCATAGAGAGCGCAATGGGTAGCACTTCCATAATTTCGTACTTCGCCATTGAAACTCCCCCCTTGAAGCCAATGGCAATTAGTAAAAACAAACTCAAGCTTTTATACAAAGCCTCTGGTATTTTAAGGTCAGACTTGATTACACCCGCCAGAACCCCAAATACAAAAAATAATACAACCGGTTGCAAAGTTGCCATGCAAAACTCCTATTTATTTTGATTATATTTAAATCATTTTTTTGTAAAGATACTTCACTCTATCCTCAAAACGCCCTTTAAAGTAACGTAAATACAGAACATAAGACGCTTGTTATCTGTTACTAAAAGTAAAAATTTTCGAGCTTACTTATTGGTTACGAAACCTTAAGGCTGAAAACGTTAACACAAGAAATGTGAAGAAAGCGTGAAGGCAGATTTGCCTGCCAGCAAGATTTGATCAAGCAAAATGAATATGAAATGTTGTACCTTTTCCGGGCATACTATCAACCTCAATGCGCCAATGGTAGTGATCACAAATACGTTTAACGATTGCCAATCCAATTCCTAGCCCCTCTCCATCGGATGAGCCGCGAAAAAACCGCTCATACAGCATCGGCATATAGGCAGGCTCAATACCAATACCAGAATCCGATACAGAAAGTTGTCGATCATTGAAATCAACCCTGATAGAACCTTTATCTGTATATTGAACTGCGTTGCGCAATAGATTCATTAATACCGTATACAATGCTTGGCGATTTACAGTAACCGTAGTAGAAAGTGGAATATTCACTTCAAATTCCAAATTTTTCCTAGCTATTTCCATATAAATGGGTTCCACTGCATCACGTACACACTCAGCAACAGCAACGACTTCTGTTCCCCCGAGTGACTGCTCACGCGCAAGAAATAGCAATGCCTGCAATTGTTCACCCATTCGAGTAGCCGCTGACTCGATCATTTTTATCCGATAATGTAGTCGCTCCGACAAGCTATTATCAACCAACAATAATTCACAACTGGTTAAAATAGTTGTAATAGGAGTTCTCAATTCATGACTAATATTCGCGGTAAATTCATGTTCACGCTGAAGCATTCGCTTAATACGCGCTTGATAATCATCCAGTGCACGTGCTAATTGTGCTACTTCTTCATCCATTTCTGGTCTCGTCAACAAATCGACACCTACAACTCCAGGTGCTAGCAAATTCACTCTTTCTGCTAAATCAGCGACTTGTCGAACCAACAGCTTAGCCAATAAATAACCGACAATAAATGAAATTGCTATGACGATAATCCAAGACAGTAATATCGATAATCTTAATTTTTTTAAGCGTTGCGTATGCAATTCAATACGATAAGCCACCAAAAATTTAGTTTCACCGATAATACGCACAAAAACATGGAGCTCTTTTGTGTCATAAAGAATACGATGTAAGCCTGGATTTAAACCCCGTAAGTAAGCAGGAATCTGCAATTCGTCATCCATATTGCTGATGACAAAACTTCTAACATGCAGACCTACCTGAGAATTAAAATCGGAGTGCTTTTGATAGCGACGTATCAGGTGATCCATTTCCATTTCAATCACCTGTTCGATATGCGCTTCTTCAATATTGTCAGATAGAAAATAAAGAATGATACACAGTGTTCCAACAATAAAAATGCTAAATGTGGCCAGCGCTACCGCAACACGGTAACGTAAGCTTTGTTTAATCCCGTAGCTGTTCACGTAGTGTCAAGCAATAACCCAAACCATGTACTGTTTCAATCGGATCATAACCACCCGCTTTGGTCAGAGCTCGCCTTAAAATATGCATGTGGCTGCGCAAAGTATCACTCGTTTCTTGTGTCTCCTCCCATGCTTCTTGTTCAAGCTCATCCCGACTAAATACTCTACCCGGTTCACTCATCATTAGCGCCAGTAAGCGAATACATTTAGGTGGAAGTTTAACGTTTTTATTCTCAAAACGAATAGATACTGTCTTGGGGTCAAAGAATAACTCCCCAACTTCTAGAATCCGGTTAGCCACCTTACCGGCATGTCGCTTGTGCATTGCCAGTAATCGCGCTTCCACTTCTTTCAAAGCAAATGGTTTAACCATGTAATCGTCAGCCCCTTGCTCGAAACCAATGAGCTTATCTTCCAAGGTATCACGTGCTGTTAACATCAAAATTGGCGTATCAATTTGTGATTCTTGGCGTAATTTTCTGCACAAAGTGATTCCATTCATTCCAGGCAACCCTAAATCTAGCAGTATCACATCAAACCGCTGTGTTACGGCAAGATGAAGCCCCGCCATCCCGTTTGCAGCCGCATCAACACTATGACCACGGGATTCAAGAAAATCATACAGGTTCGCTGCAATAGCTAAATCATCTTCGATAATCAAAATATGCATAAATACATGTCTACCACGCTATTTTTCTGCCATATGAAATTTGCGACTTAACGAATGAACTGCATTCACCAGTTCCGCAGCATGCTCTGGCGGAGTAAATTGAGAAATTCCGTGCCCCAAATTGAATACATGGCCACTTCCATTTCCATAGCTAGAGAGAATCTTCTCCACTTCCCGTTTGATCACTTCCGGTGAAGAAAAAAGTACTGATGGATCCAAATTACCTTGCAATGCTACTTTATTACCCACACGCTTACGCGCCGAGCCAATGTCGATTGACCAATCCAAACCAATCGCATCACATCCGATAGCGGCAATTGCCTCTAACCAAAGCCCACCACCTTTTGTAAATACAATACTAGGAATTTGCACACCATCCTTCTCACGCTTCAATCCTGCAACGATATGCTGCATATAGCGCAACGAAAACTCTTGATAGGCTGAATGTGAAAGCGCTCCCCCCCAGGTATCAAAAATCATCACAGCTTGTGCGCCGGAGTCAATTTGCGCATTAAGATATGCAGTCACGGCTTTAGTATTTACTTCTAAAATATGATGCAGCAATTCCGGACGCTCATACAGCATGGTTTTTATCTCCCGGAATTCGGTACCACCACGTCCTTCCACCATATAACATGCCAGCGTAAACGGACTCCCAGAAAAACCAATCAAAGGCACCCTATTGTTCAATGCTCGGCGTATTTCCGACACGGCATCCATTACATAACGCAATTGTTTATTTATATCCGGGGGACTTAATGCTTTGATTTCTTGTTCACTGCGTAAAGGGCGCTCAAACATTGGACCTTCGCCTTGCGCAAAATATAATCCTAACCCCATGGCATCGGGAATCGTCAAAATGTCTGAAAATAATATTGCGGCATCCAGTGGAAATCGTTCTAACGGTTGTAAAGTTACCTCTGTAGCAAAAGCGGGGGTTTTGCATAAAGTAAGGAAATCACCAGCACGCGCTCGCGTCTCATTGTATTCCGGCAAATATCGACCAGCCTGACGCATCATCCAAATAGGCGTATATTCAACCGGCTTTTTCAATAATGCGCGCAGAAATGTATCATTCATCAACATTGTCATTAAAAACCTATAAAAAGTCTGTAAGCGTGTGTTTTCTAAAAAGATGGCACGCTTTAAATTTTGTATTTTACCAGCGAACCTCTATTTCGTGTTTTACCATTACACGTAACAGAAGTCGAAGAACCTATCTAAGGTTGATAGTACAAAGTGAAAAGGGTGAAAAAGTATCATGTATTTAATAAACATCTTAAGTCTGTTTTAACATCGCAATGCAATCCAAATCATTTTCCAGTAGTTACTTTGCCATTTCTTAAGCACCAGTAGCTATCTAAGTTTCAGCAATATTAAACAATCGTTGATATTCCTTAATCGCGTATCGATCCGTCATTCCTGCAATATAATCGGCAATTGCCTGATGCCCTTCCTGCTCGAATTTCTTCTGATATTTCGTAGGAAGCATTCTGATTTCATCACTAAATGCAGTGAATAACTGTTCAATTGTATGCTGGGCACGTTTATTCATACGCATGACCAGAAAGTGTCGATATAACTGATTAAATAAAAATTTCTTTAGTTCTTTTTGCTCTTTATCCACAGCAGGGCTAAAACCAATCAAAGGAGATGCTGTGCGCACATCCTCAAGTGTAGCGATTCCTGCAGATTGAATGTTATACCGACTTTGTTGAATAAGATCATTGACTAGCGTATTAATCATGCTGCGAACGGTTTCATAGATCATACGACGTTCTGTCAAACTGGGATAACAATCCTTGACTTGATTGAGATGACGGGAAAAAATCGTGACTTCCTTCAATTGTTCCATGGTAATTAAACCAGAACGCAACCCATCATCGACATCATGATTATTATAGGCGATCTCATCCGCGAAATTAGCCAATTGCGCCTCCATAGACGGTCGCTCGCCTTTTAAAAAACGCTCACCAAGCGCACCCAATTTTTGCGCATTCTTCTTGGAAACACGTTTTAAAATACCCTCTCGAGTTTCATAACAAAGATTCAAGCCGTCGAAAGCTGCATAGCGCTCTTCGAGCACATCGACAACGCGTAGTGACTGTAGATTATGCTCAAAGCCCCCATAGTCTCGCATACAATCGTTTAATGCATCCTGACCAGCATGCCCGAAAGGTGTATGACCAAGATCGTGTGCAAGCGTAATGGCTTCGACCAAATCTTCATTCAATCTAAGATTTCTCGCAATAGAACGCCCTATCTGTGCTACCTCAAGGCTATGCGTCAAGCGAGTACGAAATAAATCGCCTTCATGATTAACAAAAACTTGTGTTTTATATTCCAACCGACGAAATGCTGCGGAATGAATGATACGATCACGGTCTCTCTGAAACTCACTACGCCCTTCCGGAGCTTGTTCAGTGATAGTACGTCCTTTCGAGTTGTGCGCAGATACTGCATATTCAGCTAAGCTATTCATGCATCGTACATACCGATATAGTTTCCTTCAAAACCATAGGTGATATATCAGCACGCATAACTGCTTCACCAATCCGATTCAGCAAAATAAAACGAGTTTTCCCGGATTCTACTTTTTTATCCAGCGCCATCAGCTCAAGATATTTTTCAGGCGGCATGTTAGGTGCAATGATTGGTAATTTCGCTTGTAAAAAAAGATTCCGAATACGCTCCACATCCGCATCATTAATCAGTTTCATCCGCAACGACAGTTCAGCAGCCATCACAATACCAGCAGCCACTGCTTCCCCATGCAACCAAACTCCATATCCCATGCCATTTTCAATCGCATGACCAAAGGTATGCCCCAAATTCAGCAAAGCCCGAACCCCCCTTTCCCTTTCATCTGCCGCAACAATTTCTGCCTTATTTTCACAACTGCGCTGAATCGCTTGATTCAGAATTTCAGGATCACGCGCAATCAAGCGATGCATATTACGCTCTAGCCAATCAAAAAACTCTGGATCGCGAATCAAACCGTATTTGATGACTTCCGCGAGTCCTGCATATAATTCTCTGTCCGGCAGAGTATTTAAAGTGGCACTATCAGTCAGCACCATGCGCGGCTGGTAAAAAGCGCCAATCATATTTTTACCCAAAGTATGATTAATTCCGGTTTTCCCACCCACAGATGAATCCACTTGCGCCAACAAAGAAGTAGGTATCTGAATAAAAGGTACTCCACGTAAATAGGTTGATGCCGCAAAGCCGGTTAGATCCCCGATAACACCACCACCAAGTGCTATTATGGTAGTGTTACGCTCACAATGATTTTTAAGTAATGCATCAAAAATTACATTTAAGGTTTGCCAGTTTTTATGTACTTCGCCATCCGGCAAAATGATAGGAATGACAGCGACATTTTTTTTTGCCAATGCTGCCGCTAATTCGTTTAAATATAGAGGCGCTACTGTTTCATTGGATATAATCGCCACTCGCATTTGAGGAATATGCGATAACACTAAATCTATCTGATTAAGAATTCCATATCCAATATAAATAGGATAGCTACGCTTTTCCGATACCGTAGCAAAATCGACTGTAATGGTCTGCATGTTATTTTGGTGATGGTTCCTGTTGAATTCCTGAAAATCAAATGATGTTAATTTATGAATAAGTTTTTGTATGAGAAAACGCACTCCCTGCTTACCGCTATCTATGATGATATGTGCTGTCTCCCGATAGTAAACATCACGTTGTGCATGCAGCTCATTCAAACGCTCCAAAAGATTTTTAGTCTGCAAAAGCGGTCGATTTTTATCATGCCGTGTACGACGGTATAAATCATTCACCGAAGCTCGCAAATAAATAACCACACCATTTTGCCGCAAAGCTTCCCGATTTTCTTGACTAAGAACCGCGCCCCCACCAGTCGCTAAAATCATATTGCGCTTTTTTACTAAATCAGCAAGCACTTCAGATTCACGCTTCCGAAAACCTGCCTCTCCTTCTATCTCAAATATAACCGGAATTTTTACCCCGGTGCGATCCTGAATTTCGTGATCGGAATCAACAAAATCTTTATCAAGCAGAACTGATAGAGCCTTACCGATAGTGGTCTTACCTGCCCCCATCATTCCGACCAATATAATATTGGCATCCTGTAGTTTTTTTTGTACGGTTTGAGCTGTTTCCGTTTTATTAGATTTACTTAGATCCATAAGCATCATTGTAGCGCAATTATGACAAATACTTTATCAGCGCAAACACACCAATGCGCTCTGTCATAACCGTTTTAATCAACATGACACTTTACTCTCGGTTGGCATCAGTTTTATTTGTAATAACCGCACGCTTGGACACAATCAGAAAAAATAGTGGCACAAAAATAGTCGCCACACAGGTTGCCATGATCATGCCACCAAAAACACCCGTGCCCATCGATTGCCGCGCTGCAGACCCAGCTCCGGTTGCGATAACAAGTGGGACAACACCCAAAATAAATGTCATGGAAGTCATAACAATCGGTCTAAAACGCAGTCGCGCTGACTGGATAGCCGCTTCATGCATGGTAATACCTTGCTGTATTTTTTGATTAGCAAATTCAACCAATAAGATTGCATTTTTTGCGGTCAAAGCAATGAGAGTTACCATGCCAATCTGGAAATAAATATCGTTATTCATTCCCAAAATGAAAATTGCGAGCAGTGCTCCGAGTATCGCGAAAGGAATCGCAAGAATGACAGCCAATGGCAATGCCCATGTCTCAAATTGCGCGGCCAGAATGAGAAAAACCATAACGATTGCCAAGCTAACTGCTAATATCGCAACCGAACCCAGTTTTTTTTCTTGAAAAGCAGTTCCCGTCCAAGCAATTTGATAACCTTCCGGCAATGTTTGCTGAGCAATTTCTTCCACCAACACAATGGCATCTCCCGAACTGACACCGCTCACCGTAGTACCCATAATTTTCGCTGAAAGTAAACCATTGTATCGCTCTAATTGCTCAGGACCTACAACATGCTTTACCTTACTCAAGGCAGATAAAGGAATCATTCCCCCAGATTCTGAGCGCACATACACTTTACCTAGATCATCTGCTTTCATGCGATACTCAGCTTCAGCCTGTAATTGCACTCGGTATGTTCTACTTGAGCGATTAAAGTCATTGATATACAACGTGCCCATAGTACTTTGTAAAGCGGTGTAAATATCAGTAATAGATACTCCCTGTGCAATCGCCTTGGCTTCATCTACTTCCACATAGTATTGCGGTACTGATGTACGCAGAAAAGTATTTACCGAAGCCAAGCGCGGTTCTTGTTTTAAAGATCTCATCAATTCATTCACCGCCTCAGTCAACTGCGCAACATCGGTATTGATACGGCTTTGTACATAAAACTCAAACCCTCCTGTGCTTCCTAAACCACGAATCGCCGGAGGGTTAAAAGCAACGACTAGGCCATCGGGCTGTTGCATACCAATGACCGATAATTTATCTACCACATCGTTAGCGCTCACCGTCCGCTCTGACCAATTTTTCATGCGCACAAACACGGTGGAGACATTGGTTCTATTTCCACCACCGATGAAATCCAACCCATTCACTGAAAACTGATACGCAATTGCTGCTTCTTTCGATAATGCTTGCGTAACCTCATCTGAGACTTTAATTGTTCGAGCCAAAGTCGCACCGTCAGGCAATATCACCACACCGATCACGTACCCCTGATCTTCGGGTGGAATAAAACCACTGGGAATGCTGCGTACCAGATAAGCCAAAATCAAAACTACCAATAAAAAGAGCATAAGGCTACTAGCAGCATAATGAATACTCAGCCCAACCATTCGAACGTACCAACCACGAACGCGCTCAAATTGACGATTAAAACCAGTAAAACAACCCGACATACGTCCATTTGACCTAAGTAGCAATGCACACAATGCCGGCGTTAAAGTTAACGCGACAATACCGGAAATCACACTGGCTACAGCGATTGTCACCGCAAACTGTCGATACAATTCACCCGCGATTCCACCCAAGAAAGCCACTGGAATAAATACTGCAACCAATACTAAAGTCATCGCTATCACAGCACTCGATATTTGTTGCATGGCTTTGATCGCAGCTTGAAGGGGTGAAAGTTTCTCTTCAGATATTAAGCGCTCAATATTTTCAAGCACGACGATCGCATCGTCGACCACGATACCGATCGATAACACCATGGCAAATAACGTCAATGTATTAATGGAATACCCTAATAGCCACAAGCCCGCAAAACTGCCAATCAACGAAATGGGTATGGCAATAATCGGAATCAATGCAGCGCGCCAAGTCTGTAAAAATATAAAGACCACCAGAATCACGAGCAACAGCGCTTCTCCCAATGTTTTGACCACTTCCCATATAGAAGCTTTAACAAACACGCTCGTGTCGTGCGAAATGACATACTGCATTCCTTCCGGAAAATTTGGTTGCAAAGCATGCATTTTAGCTTTTACGGCGGCTGCAGTATCCAGCGCATTCGCACCCGTGCGTAGAAAAATACCGACCCCAAGACCTAATTCACTATTGATATAAGTACGCGTTGCATAATCTTGTGCACCCAATTCGATGCGCGCGACATCTTTCAGGTACAGCACACCATTAGGGCCGCTGGCTCGCAAAATGATCCGTTCAAACTGTTCAGGTTCAAGCAATCGGCCTCGGGCCGTCATGGTATACACCAATTGCTGATCAGCCAAAGCAGGCTCCTGACCGATTTTCCCTATTGCCTGTTGGGTATTTTGTGTACGTATCGCATCGGCAATATCACGCGCGGTAATACCTAATTGCGCCATTCGATCGGGTTTTAGCCAAATGCGCATTGAGTAATCTTGCGCACCAAAAATTCGCGCTTCGCCTACACCTGGAACACGCTTAATTTCATCCAGAATGTTAGCCGTCATAAAGTTACTTAGAAACAATGGGGTATGATTGACATCCTGTGATGCGAATGCAAAAACCAGCAGTAGATCATTCGAGCGTTTTTGCACTGTTATACCAGTACGTCGCACTTCATCCGGCAAACGTGCCAGTGCTGTATTAACTTCATTACTGACACTAAAGACTGCGCGGTCTATGTCAGTGCCAATTTCAAATGTAATCGTGATGGCCAATCGCCCACTCGTATCTGCGCTAGAGCTGAAATACAATAAGCCTTCTAAGCTATGCAGTTTTTCTTCAATGGGTGCGGCTACGGTTTTTATCAATGTTTCAACATTTGCTCCCGGGTATGTCGCTGTCACAACTACTGTAGGTGGTGTGATTTTGGGATATTGTTCGATCGGTAATTGTATCGCTGCAGCCAATCCGGCCAGAATAATAAAAATAGATAACACCGACGCAAATATCGGTCGTTCAATAAAAAAACGAGTCATGGCGGAAATATTGTTTATATTGCGCTTGTTATCAGTGTAGTTTTGTATTGAGAAAGTTTATGTGCGAGGCTCTATCAATTTACCTGGTGCCAACCGCATTAAATTATCGATCACAATGCGGTCACCTGGGTTTAATCCGCCTTCAATAAGCCAATCTTTTCCGATCCAATTGCCTACTGTGACCGGCCTTGAGGATACCGTAAGATCATCATTAATGATGTATACATACTTGCCCAAATCCGATGTCAATACTGCTACTTGAGGAATGCGATAGACTGTGCGCAATTTTCCCGCAGCAACGCGAACGCGAACAAATTGACCTGATAGCACCCGCTGCTCGGGGTTCTCAAAAGTTGCTCGGATTTGCTGAGTTGCCAGTACTGAATCAATTTTACTTGCAGCAAAATTAATGCGCCCTGGCAATGGATATTCTGATCCATCCGAGAGGATCATGGTGATGCTGTGGACATTTCCTTCATTTAGATAGCCCCCAAACTGCATCACTTCGTTTTCCGAAAAACTAAAGCGAACCCAAATCGGAGAAAGCTGCGATACTGTTGTCAACACACTGCTGTTAGCCAACACCAAAGTCCCTTCAGAAAACTGAGAACGCCCGGTTACACCACTCACAGGAGCATTAACCGAGGTATAAGAATAATTCAATTGCATCTGGCGGGCGCGTGCTTTAGCTGACTGTAGCGTTGTTTCCGCCACCGTCAATTCGGTTTTAACCAAATCATAAGCGCGACGACTGATAAAGCCTTTTTCATATAACTGGTGTTGGCGTTTTAGATCTTCGCGAGCGAGCTTAACGCGGGCCTGTTGCTCCTGCAAATTCGCATTCGCCTCGGCCAGTATATTCTTGTGTGGCTCAGGATCAATCAAATACAGTGGTTCACCGGCTTTTACCGGCATTCCTTCGTCATATAACCGTTTTAGCAAAACTCCTCCAATTCGGGGGCGAATTTCAACTTCTTTGGCGCCTTCCGTCTGGGCAACAGTTTCGAGAGTAACCGGCAAATCTACCGGTTGCGCAATGATGAAATTAACTGGAACAGCTTTTGTAACGATGGGCGCAAGTTGATTGGTATCTTTTCCACACGAAACCAATAATAAACTGAGCAATACGCTCAAACAGTTGAGGAAACAAATTCCTTGCTGCTTGATTAGGGCATCCGATCGCCCTGTACAAGTCATTTTTAACCTAAAAAGAAATTTAATATACACCGCGCAATTCACTTATTCGGCTATGGAAAAGACACAAAAACACATAAGGGTTCTGTATAATATAGAAGATAACAAATTGATAGATTATGTAGAAGTATTGCATAGGTAAATAAAGATATTTCTCACAATTCTACTTGCCTGTGAATATAACATTAAGGATAGTTCCAGCAGGTCTGTCATTCAAGTCAATACACATTACACTGATAACTCTAAATTGAGCAAGATCGTGTCAAATGGTACGATCAGAGCGATTATGTTTTTAATTTTATACTCGATAAATAATAAAGGTACGTTGATATGCCTAACCCTATTCTTATTGTCATACTAATTTTCTATTTGGCATTTACTGCAATCGGCGCGCAAGCGTCATTACTGCTACCTAAAACCATTAAAGTTGATCGCGCCGCATTAACAGCTGAGCCGCCCTGCGATCCCAAAATATCCCCTGCATGGCGTGAAGCGCAGGTTATTGATGGCGTAAAGATCGAAGCTTCTCCTGGATGCAATCCTGATAATCCAGCTTGGATCGCAGCAGCTGTCAAGGGAACCAACAACGTTTCTATGGATACTTTAATGAAAACCGGATTGTCACCGGATACCATCATCAAAACGGATGATTTGGATGGTGACGGTGACCCTGATCGGATCATCATTAAGCTTGAAGTAATGGAATTGAACGGCAAATCGCCAGATTTTCCTGGCATTCTCCCCACTTTTGACATCGCACCTGGCGTACAACCTGGCGCTTGGGTATTTGCACCTAAAACTAGCGGAATGTCTACCGAAAATTTTGAAAGTGTTAGAGCTAACCCTCTACTGAGATTACCCGCACCAGTCATACGAGTAGAACAAGGTGACATCGTACAGATTATTTTAGAAAACACGCATTATTTCCCTCACAGTATTCATTTGCATGGTGTAGATCATCCCTTTGCCCATAAAGATCACGGTGGTAATGATGGCGTACCACAAACCAGTGAAATAGAATTAATGCCTGGTGAACGCCGCGTTTATGAATTCCAAGCACGTCAACCCGGCACCATGTTTTATCACTGCCACGTGCAAACCCATACGCATTTATCGATGGGTTTGGCTGGCATGATCATCGTCGAAGAAAATAGACCGAATAATTGGTTACAAACCCTAAATATCGGTGGTGGTCATGTACGCCACCCATCTGTTGCAATCAAGGAAAAATTCGATCAGGAATATGATCTGCATTACCATGCGATGGATAAAGAATTAGGTGACATTATTAAGAAATATAATGACCCTCGATTGATAGCACGTGATATGAATCAGCGTTATGACATCACTGATTCGACTGAGGATTACTATACGATCAACGGCTTGTCGTTTCCCTATTCTCTTCGGGAATCATTAATCATTGTCAAACCTGATCAAAAAATCAAACTGCGCCTACTCAACAGCGGCGGAGAAACAATAGCTATTCATACGCACGGACATCACGCCACGATCACACACTATGATGGCGTGGAACATAATCCAGTTGCACAAATCATGCGCGATGTTTTTGATATGGCGCCTGCGCAACGCCTGGATTTGACCCTAGACACCACTAACGATGGAAAACACAGTTACGGTGAAGGAGATTGGTTGATTCATGATCACCGCGAAAAAGGTATTACTACCGATGGTATGGCGGAAGGAGGCAGTATGAGCTCCATCGTATATACATCGTACCTTGGTGAAGATGGCTTACCCAAAACCAGTCATTTTGGTATTGATCTCAGCAATTTTTTTACACAGGAGTATTGGCAAAGAAGAGTACCCATATGGCAAGACCTCGATGAGGTAGCTAGTTTAGGCTCACCAGCTGGACAAGCCATCAGCATGGATATTACGACACAAAATTATCTGTTGAATGCCTTGTACGGTTTAGCTGTAGGTCTTTTAATTTATTTCATCTTTACAAAGCGCGAATACTTCAAGCAATCTGCTATGGGGGCCATTTCACGCGTTAGAGGCGATAAAGGGAGCAAACAATCATGATTAAAACTATAAAAATTGCTTGCTTGCTATCAGGCATACTAATACTTTGTGCTGATGCAACAGCACAATCAGCAAAATCTACTGAGCATGATCAGCATGAACAACATCAGACACACACTGATGAACATCACGATCATAGTGGCCATAGCATGAGCCAAGAAAGTGGCCCCGCAAGCGATCATCTACATGAACATAATAAAGATCACAGCACTATAGATAAAACACATGAACACGCCATCGATCATAGTCAACACTCTGATCAATCAACGGAGCATGGTGACCTGCACCATCACCATCATATGGATCATGATCACATCATGGACCATGAAGGTACTATGATTATGGGACAAAACCTTGATAAACTGCCCAGTAGTTGCAAAAGTATTTCTGAAGAAAAAGAGATTACCGTACGCGCTGGCAGAAAATATGCGGCAAAATTCCCCGGTACGATGTTTGCATTCGATCAGCAAGAATGGCGGGTAAAGCCTTGCTCAAAAGTGACATTTCACTTCATCAATGAAGACCAAATCCGCCATCAATTCATGATGCACGGTTTGCCCAAATATCTCTACAAATATGGCATGTTCCATTTAGAAGTAACAGGGCCGAAAACGGTATCTGGAACCATCATCGTTCCTGGCTCAGATGATACTTTCTTGGTACATTGCGATATTTCTCACCACATGGAAAAAGGCATGAAAGCACAATTGGTGGTTGGGAAAGGGGGAGAAAACATTCCAAGCATCCCCGGTTTAACGCCTTACAATATCAATGATATCTATGAAGCAGAGAACTTGCCGATGGTTTCGGACAAAGCAGAACAAAGTGCGGTGGTTAGACAAATAACAACCGCATTCACTAAATCCGATACACAAAACTATCTCATAATCTTAATAGGCGCTTTAGTGGGGTTACTCAGCATACCGCTCATCAAGAAGATCATGCCAAGCAAAAAGACAGAAAATTAACATTATTTCTGATTAAAGAAGCCAGCTAAATAAAATTCGCAAATACTCCACGACAATTATTTAGCTGGCTATAAAATGCTCTCGATTCTATTTTTACTATCAAATTCGCATAAGCTACTTGTTTAATTTACTTGCAATGAATGTAGTAGCAAGTCATGTGAATTAGACCTATTAGCAAAATGGTTAGCTACATTTTCCTGTTTCTGAACCATCTTCTTTGGTTTCTGAACCATCTTCTTTAACACAAGAATTTTCACAAACACCTGATTTTTTACACGCTTTCCCAGCAGGGAGGCTTTTCTTATCAATACAAGCACCCTCTACCAAATAGCAAACTTGGTTTGCATCACAGGCAGATTTGCCATCTTTTTCAGTATCAAGACTACATTTTGCAAAAGCCTGGCTCGTCATAAAAGTAAGCGCGACGAGAAGTAAAGCAATATTTATTGTTTTTTTAAACATATTTTCTCCTTTCGTGTTTCAACAATATGCAAAAATTTATTTTTGCTTTTTTAGCATAGCAGAAAAATATTTAAAACGAACACGAATATTTTATTCAATTAATCTATATCAAAGAAATCAATCCAAACCCTCCATCTTAAGATTCAGCGCTTATCTTTGTGGCGTTCCAAGTGCTCTTCGACATCCTTTTGACTGAAACCAATCGCGCTGGCCACACGATCTGCATGACTGACTCTAGATACACCCGGAATCAAACGGTGAGTCGGCTCATTCACTGCAAATTCTACTTGCAGGTAACGCCCAATTTGATCTTTCCGCAGCAATTCGCACAGCTCGTGATTATGTGTCACCAACAAAGTACTAGCGCCAAGTTTATGAAATCCTTTTAAAATATATTCTGAAATGGTCATCTTCTCTTCGAATGTAGTGCCCTCTGATAACTCATCCAACACCACCAAACTCAACGCAGTAGAATTGAAAAATATTTCCCGGGTACGCGTCAATTCATGCGCAAAACGCCCCATACCTGCACTCAGTTGTCCTGGATCTGGAACTTGATAATACATATGTTCAGCGGGTACTAATCTTCCTTGTTTTGCCGGTATATAACACCCAATTTGCCCCAATAATTGAATTTGCACAACCGTTTTGCAATAAGCTGTTTTGCCACCACTATTCGGACCCGTGATGATTAAGATTCGATCCTTGGCATCCAAGTGAATATCATTCGGTACATACTCAGCCATAACAGTAATCAATAGTGGGTTTCTTGCATGATTGACTATCAACTGATGCGATTTCTCATCGAGAATTTCTGGCAAAGTTTTGTCGACCATTAGGGTTTCACCATAACGATAAAATGACAACAATTCATCCAGCATCCCCAGTGTTTCAACCACTCTCGCTAGTTCTAAACTTTCACGAAATTGCTTACGTAATGGATAAATAATTGAATCACGGTCGGACACCCCCATGGCCAACAAAATAATAGGAAAAATCGGAACCGTCAGTCCCAAAATTGCGTAACTGATATAGGATCCGCGAAAATCCGGCATCAACATCTCCATAAACAGCAAAATACCATACGATGCAGCAAAAAAAAGCAAGGCAGGTATCACCTTAAACAAGCTAGGATGAAAACGTGCATAAAGATCAAATCCCGATTTTTCTTTTTTGGTTTTAAATTTACCATTGGAAGAAAAAACAGGGCCCTTAATCAAAGCACACATATCCGAGTTGCCAAATTCACGGATTGCGTTGAGCAAAGTACGTAAATAAGACGATTGGGGTGGTGGGATTTTGGTTATCTTTTCTACCAGATCAACAACAAATTCAGTACCATCTCTGTACTGGCGATAACCATAGCCGCCAAACTCAAGCTTATCGGGTGAACTGGGTTCTTCGCTAGCAAGACCACCAACAAACTCACCATACAAAAGATATTTGAGTGATTTTTCATGTTTAGCCGACTCCGCTATATATTTCATCAAAGCATCGCGTAATTTTGGGTCAGATTCAATTTCCATCAGTGCTGCCTGTTTTTGCTGCAGTACCGATGCATCAACAAGTGGGTGAGCAATCGAGCGAAATAGCACCAGCTGTCCTATTTCAGTTTGTGTCCTATCGATCACTTTAAACAGTTTTTCGGCTTCAATTGCTCCGAATGTTTTCGAATCAAGCACCGAGAAATCGCTTTCGTTAGGACGGATATCTTCCATACCCGTGGGTCGGTCTCCGTCCGATTGAATGAATTTGTTACGCCAAAGATCAGTCATAGAGTTGATTATTACACTTCTGGTTAAATAATTTCCTGCACAGCTATTGCTGGAATTTCAGCTTAAAGATGTAAAATACGCAGTTTTAAATTGAAACACAACTGATGCGTTACTCTTTCCAAAACAATCGACATATCACATGAAACCTCACCCTCAGAATTCACTCCGATGGATAATTATTATCGCTGTGATCAGTATTTTATTATTGGGTGGTTGGTATTACACGCGCCCCAAACCAATATTGGTTGAATGGATCACTGTTTCTGCAGGTGACGTAGAAGCAATCATTGTGAATACCCGCGCAGGTACCGTCAAATCTTGTCAAAGATCTAACCTTGCACCAGCTTCAGGCGGGCAGATCGCGAAGATTTGGATAAAGGAAGGTGACCGTGTGCAAGCAGGACAAGTTTTATTGGAGTTGTGGAACCATGACTTGCAAGCGCAACGAGATTTAGCGCAACGGCAACTTGCGACCGCACAAGAACGTAGGCGAGAAGCTTGTATTTTGGCTGATAATGCCCAGCGTGAATATGTTCGTACACAACAACTACTCAGCAAGAGCTTTGTTAGTCCTCAACGAGTGGACGATACTCGTGCAAATGCAAATTCCCGCCGTGCAAGCTGTGAAGCAGCCATATCGGATATCAAGCGAGCAGAAGCGCAAATTCGCGTTAGCCAAGCAACCATTGATCGTACCATCATTACCGCACCATTCTCTGGCATCATAGGCCACATCAGCGGGGAATTGGGAGAGTTTACTACTCCTTCTCCCCCAGGAATCCCCACTCCACCAACGATTGATCTTATCGATGATCAATGTTTATATGTTTCGGCACCGATGGATGAAGTCGATGCTCCTAAGATTCAGATTAATCAGGAAGTTCGTATTACGTTGGATGCCATGCCGGATCAGGTTTTTCCAGGAAAAATTCGACGCATCGCACCTTTCATCACTGAAATAGAAAAACAAGCGCGTACTGTAGATATTGAAGTCGATTTTCATCCTTCCCTCACGCAAGGACTTTTAGTAGGCTACAGCGCCGATGTAGAAGTGATACTGGCAAGAAAGAATAATGTGCTACGAATCCCTACACAGGCACTACGACAAAATAACAAAGTTTGGCTAGTTGACGCCAATGATCGCCTAGTTGAACAATCTATTGAAAAAGGTTTAAGTAACTGGAGTTTTACTGAAATTACCAGCGGTTTAAAAGAAGGGGATCATATCCTGTTATCGTCTGATCAAGATGGTATTAAGAACGGCGCACTCGTTCAATCCACCCTCCCAAAAATTCCTTAAACATGATTCGTCTGATCAATATCACCCGTACATTTACAATGGGTGAACAAGCCGTACTGGCATTGAATCAAATTAATTTACAAATTGCCTCCGGTGAATATCTTTCCATCATGGGACCCTCAGGTTCTGGTAAATCCACTTTACTCAACATTATTGGATTGCTTGATCAACCTGATTCAGGCCAATATGAATTAGACGGTAAAGCAGTAACCGATTTAACCGAAATCGAACAAGCGCAGATTCGCCGAGAAAAAATTGGTTTTGTTTTCCAATCGTTTCACTTGATACCACGCTTGACTGCAGCGGAAAATATTGAGCTGCCCTTAACACTGGGGGGCGTGCCAATCGATGAAAGAAAGGTCCGTGTACAAAATGCTTTGCAGGATTTTGAACTCGAACAACGCGCCAATCACCGACCGGCGGAACTGTCTGGTGGGCAACGCCAGCGCGTTGCGATCGCGCGGGCAACCATTATGCAACCAAGTATTATATTGGCCGATGAACCAACCGGCAATTTGGATCATCAAATTGGTGCTGAAGTCATGCTGTTGTTGGAAAATCTTCAACATCAAGGAACTACGTTGATTATAGTAACGCATGACCGAGAATTAGGCTCGCGTGCAAATCGACAAATTGCCATGCGTGACGGCAAAATACTCACAGACCAAACACATGACACTCCTTGATACATTACAAACTGCACTTAAGGCAGTCATCAGCTACCGCATCCGGTCGGTTTTAATTGTACTCGCCATGTCTTTGGGCGTAGCTGCTGTCATAATGCTAACAGCTCTCGGAGATGGCGCTAGAAATTTCGTTATCAAACAATTTTCTTCTATTGGCACTAACTTACTAGTGGTTTTACCAGGCCGAGCGGAAACGGCAGGATCATTTCCTGGAGCTGTTCTTGGTCAAACGCCACGAGATCTGACGCTACACGATGCGCAATTATTAGGTAGACTTCCGCAAGTTAAACGCTATGCACCGCTGAGCATTGGTGCCGCAGAACTTTCAACGGCAAACCGTTTACGAGAAGTAACCGTGTTGGGCAGTAACGAAAATCTGATACCTATTCGTCATATGAAGCTGGCACTAGGAAGCTTTATTGCACAAGGTTCTGAAAGAAGTGCGCAAATTGTGTTGGGCGCAAAAATCGCCGCTGACTTTTTCCCACATACTCCAGCGATAGGACAGCGTGTTCGTTTGGGTGACAGCCGTTTCCTCGTCTCAGGCGTACTTGCATCACAAGGCGAATCGATGGGTTTTAATACGGACGAAATTGTGATTATCCCGGTCGATTATGCACAAGCGCTATTTAATACCACATCGCTTTTTCGGATTCTGGTAGAGGCTAACAATCATGAGGAAATAGCAGCTGCCAAACAAGTAATACTAGCCACATTAAAGCAAAGTCATGATGGCGAAGATGATAGCACCGTTATCACGCAAGACGCCGTACTAGCGACATTTGATCGTATTTTACATACACTGACGCTGGCAGTAGCTGGCATTGCGGCAATTAGCTTGATTGTCGCTGGAATTTTAATCATGAATGTGATGTTGGTAGCCGTCAGTCAACGTACCTCAGAAATTGGCTTATTAAAGGCCATTGGCGCTACTTCGACCGATATTCGACGATTATTTTTCACTGAAGCTGCTTGGCTATCATTGGTTGGTGCTTTACTAGGATTTTTATTGGGTCAATTGGGTAGTTTATTGATACGTATTCTGTATCCACAATTTCCCGCTTGGGCACCCTCTTGGGCCTCCGCAGCTGCTATTGGCATTGCATTAATCACCGGGATCATAGCTACTATACTGCCTGCGATTAAAGCTGCGCAGTTAAATGCAGTAGTGGCATTGAATAGAAAATGAATTGGCTGGATATTTTGCAATTTTCCTACCGTGCATTGACCGCACATCGTTTACGTACTTTTTTATCAGTCTCTAGCATTGCAGTCGGAATCATTGCAATCGTTCTGCTTACAGCTATTGGGGATGGTGTACAACGTTTTGTGTTATCTGAATTTACCCAATTTGGCACAAATATTATCAACATTAATCCGGGGAAAATTAATACCCATGGTGGATCATTAGGCGCCATTGGAAGCGCTCGATTACTTACGATCGAAGATAGTATTGCATTAAAGCAAAGTCACTACGCACAACATACCAATGCGAATGTCGTCGGTAATGCCGAAATCCGGGCACAAGGTCGTAGTAGGCGGGTCACAGCTTATGGCCAAGGACCGAATTTTGCAGAAGCCTTTAACATGCACGTTGCAATGGGGCAATTTCTGCCTAATGATGATCCACGCAATCCTCGTCCTTATGTGGTACTCGGTGCCAAGGTCCATCATGAATTATTTGGTAATGCTAATCCACTTGGAGCAATGCTGCAGATTGGTGGAGCACGTTTTCGTGTAATTGGTGTGATGGCATCAAAAGGCCATGTGTTAGGTTTTGATTTGGATGATACGGTATTCATCCCCACCGCACGAGCATTGGAAGTATTTAACCGACAAGGTGTGATGGAAATCAATTTTTCTTATTTTCCCGATGCGCCGATGCAAGCAGTCATTGATGACATTCGTCGTATCCTCATTGCACGCCATGGCCGCGAAGATTTTACTATTACACCGCAAAAACAAATGCTCACTACCCTGACAACCATTTTAAATATTCTCAAGTTTTTAATTGTAGCTTTGGGTGGTATCTCATTACTCGTAGGTACTGTGGGCATGATTACCTTAATGTACATTACTGTATCGGAACGCGTCGCAGAAATTGGTTTATTAACTGCGCTCGGTGCAACCCGCGCTCGTATCCGTATGCTGTTCTTACTAGAATCGATTACACTTACCACTATGGGGGGGTTAAGCGGCTTAGGTTTAGGCGTTGCAATTGCTGGATTATTAAAATGGCTGGTGAATGGCTTACCCGTTAACATTCCATGGGATTATGTACTCGGAGCATTATGCATATCAATACTCATCGGTCTTTTAGCTGGCATCGCTCCTGCAATATATGCAGCAAAACTAAACCCCGTTGATGCATTAAGGGCGGAATAAAGTTCAGTTCAAACCGGGAATATGATTGACTTGTTTAACCGGCTACTTAGAAGACAAATCATTAAACCCAATTCTTTCAGTTAAAAATTGTTCAATGGGAGACGGTCTACCGATGTAATAACCCTGTGCATAATCAATGTCCATCTGCTCAATAATCTCTAGGATTTTTTCACTTTCAACAAATTCTGCAGTCACTCTCTTACCAAACCCTCGAGCTACACTGCATAAGGCATTTACTAAGATAACATCATCGCTATTATTTGCTAAATTTTTAATAAACGATCCATCAATCTTGACAGCATCTACCGGCAATTCTCTTAAATAAAAGAAAGAAGAGAAACCAACACCAAAATCATCTAATACAAAACCGCACCCTAGCTCCTTAATTTCCTTCATCAAAGTACGCGCACCAGGAATATCTTCTAATGCAGCAGTTTCTGTAATTTCAAACATCAAATTTTCAGGGTCGATATGATATTCGGCCAATTGTTGTTTGAGAATCGGCATCAATTCAGGATCATTAAAAGCATGTGCAGACAAGTTGATAGAAAAACTAGCAAAGATTCCAGCCTCATAAATTATCGCTGCTTGCGCAATCGCTTTGCGTAATACCATATGGTCAATGGCATGTATCAATCCAGTATTTTCTGCAGCAGGAATAAAATCGCCCGGCGACCGTATCGTACCATCCTTATCTTGCATACGAATTAATACTTCATAATGTGAAATTCGCTTGGTTTTGATATGCATAATCGGCTGCAAATACAACATGAAATTATCATGAGTTTGCGCATATTCAATCCGCTCTTTCCAATCCACCAACAATTGAATGCGATCGCGGATACGATCGTCATCTGAAAATAAATACCATGCGTTCCGTCCGATAGCCTTTGCCTGGTACATCGCAAGATCAGCCGCTGCAAGTAGATCCTGAATATTTCCACCATGTTGAGGAAATAACGCGATACCAATACTGGCTGAAATTTTATGGGTACGGCCATTAATGGTGAGTTGCGCCTGATTAAGCTGATTTAAAACTTTCTTCGCGACCTCAATCGCACCTTCTGCATTAATTTCCGGTAAGATAATAGCAAACTCATCTCCTCCTAACCGACCCGTAATATCGCCAGTCCGTGTTGTTTTAGCTAACATGGTAGCGACCATTTTTAATAAGCTATCCCCTGCTTGATGACCACTGACATCATTAATGTATTTAAATCGATCTAAATCAAAAAATAATAATGCGCCTGGATGGAGATACCGCTCTGAACGATGCAATACCTGCTCCAACTCTTCGCTGAAACGGCGCCGGTTAAGCATATTGGTTAAGGGATCATGATCTGCTAACCATGCTAAGTGACCTTCTACACGTTTATATTCGGTAACATCCAAACCAACCGACAAAATAGAGGGGTCTTCCTCGGAATTCCAGGAAAGGTGAGAATGAAGCCACGCCACATGACGTTTTGATCCATCTTTACAATAAGTTATTGCTTCATGGCGTAATTGCATTTTTTGTCCAGAATGAATCTCTGCAAAACGACTCACAGCATCTTCCGAGTCATACTCTGGAATCAATGTACCCAAAAATGATTTGCCTAACAATTCTGCCTCTGTATAGCGAGTTAGCATTTCTCCATAACCATTCAGGGTAATGATTCTTCCTGCTGAATTCTGTGTCAAAACAATCGCCTGCGCTGTGTCCAATAGATTTTTCACAAAATCTCTTTCTCGGCTAAGTTCATCTCTTTGCTCAATCAACATCTTTGTGCGAGATGATATTCTCAGTTCAAGCTTTTCCAATTGGTGCGACAAGGTAATCGCAGCTTCTGACAAAGTATCGACCTCATCTCTGGAATTTCGTATCAATTCTGAGACAAAAAGAGACTGACGGAAACTCTCAAATTGACCACTTGCAAGTAGAGGTAGAGCAATTGCAACATCTTTTAAGCGCGATAGCATTCGAGTCAGTATTAGAAACAAGAGGAGCTGAGAGATGATAAGCCCTAATAATCCAGTCAAACCAATATTCCAAATTGCATTACGAATATTTCTAACAGCCGCTGTAACATCGGTAATGACGACTAAGGATGCACTATCGGCTTCAACAGAATTCAATAAGAACAACTCCAATTGATGATGTAGATTATTACCGCTAATTTGCACACCCTCTTCCAGAACTTTAATGTTTTCATAGACCTCCGATGCCCTATCAAGAATTTGATAATTGAATTGAGAATTTCCATCCGGATTGGTCAACGCAGAAATGTATACATCCCAATTATTAATGACTTTAGAATCTTCTTGAGCAGTAAAGGCTTTTTGTTGCTTAATGAGCAAACCGATATCAGCGCCAAAAATACGTTTAAAGGATACCAGCACATCAACCAGCGAAATTCCAAGTACCACAGTACCCACTTTACGGCCATCAACCAATAAAGGCGCAATGGTGAACTGTATGCAATTCTCTTGGCAAGACAATGGATTTATCGGTTGCTCGAATTGGTTAACGTGAACAACCCAATTCAGCAATGTCTCCGTTTTGATATCAGCGTACCCGGCATTATCCCAACCTGCAACAAACTGATTCTTATCATTAAAAAAATAAACAAACTCGACATCATTATGAAACTGCAATAATGACCAATGCTGATCGAAGGCCTTGCTTATATGCTCGCTGTCATTCACTAACAGGGCGCTCCTCATGCCATTCAGAAAGGGAATAATCTCAGCAAGCCGATCCAAATTTTGTGTAGTGTTATCAATCAAATTATCGATCTCTCTCGAGAAACGCTTATGGTCGATCTGCCTCTGATTATCAAAGCTTTGCATCAGTCCCCAATAACTGATTGCAGAGAACACCACAACAATTGCTAGCAATATCAGACTACTACCAAATAAAAGTTTCCATCGTAAACTGTAAAAGCTTTTCTGCTCCTTGATTACCGTAAGTTGTGATTTGGTGATTGGGTATTTGGACATCAATAGCACCGTTAGAAACGGTAAGAACCTTGAATGGCAAAAAGATCCCATTCTTTATGTGTATCACCCAACGTAGGATTATCCAACCGCGATAACCAACCTGTTCCAATTACATGGTGATACTCGGCACGTAACATAAACTCGGGCGTTACGTTCCAGCGTAACCCAACCGTTATATCTTTAGCATAGCGAGAGTGCTCAAGCCCACGTCCACTTAGCCCATTCTCTGAAGCCCACTGCTTCCCACTTTTATCGGATCGATCGGTAAATAAAGCATCGTAACGCACAAATCCTTCCCACTTGGGCGTAAACCGATATTCACCCTGCACATAATAACTCTCACCATAAAAATGGATGCCATCAAGCGTTTTATTATTAAAGTTAGAGTAGGCAAAATGCCGAATCGCGTATTCAGATGTCAAGCTCCAGCGTTCCGCATTGTATTGCGCCGAAAAATAAACCGGGGAAAATTCTAATGATCCGTCTGAAACACTTTGCCCCCCCACACTTTCACCGGGTCTTCGCACATAATCGGTATTGAGCCATATTCCACTGACCGCTAAGCGTATCCGTTTATCATTGGTTTCATAAATGCCTCGGCCGATATAAGACGGTTCTCGTGTTAAATTACCGCCCATCCCAGGCAAAAAAACAGATGTACGCGTATCCCTATCATGAACAATCGGCCACCATATACCGAACTGCGTTGAAAAACTGCCCCATTTAGGATGTGATAAATCGCTATAGACCTGTACCGAATCTCCGGACATTCCAAGATTCCGTGTGCGATCAAAGTAAATTGATTGCGGTAGCAAAATACTTGGACGGGTAAACGGTACATCGCGCGTATCATTGTAAAAACCGAAGGGATTTTTCAATCTACCGGCTCTGATACCAAATTGGTTAGCTTCATGCGAATACAAGCGATAATCCAAGAATGCAAAATCAAGCCGGGGCGTACCCGAACTCCCTTCACCGGCACGGCGAGATAGCACCTGCGCTGAGACCAATAATTTTGGCAAAGGCCGAAACGATGCATTAAGGCCTGCTTCCGTTAAACCAAAACTGCCACCTTTATCACTATTACCAAAAACATCATTATGTGATGTTACGATATAAGATTGGCCAATAAATCCATGAATCTGAAAATCCCCTTGAACCGATTTCTTTTGATACCAATCCGCAGCATTATTGACCCATGTCGGTCTTTTTACTTCCGTTATAAATGAAGGCAGTGCAGAAGCTGGCAACCACTTAAGCGAAGTTCCTTGTGAATTTGCTATTGCTTTCTGTGTCCCTTGATTCTCGGCGCTGGCACAAAAGGATACGCTCCCAAACAGTAGTAATAACATGAACTGTTTTACAATTTTGTCGGAGAATCCCGTCAAAAAGTTACTTAATTGTGAGCACGTTAACATTTTCATTAATATTGGCTCTCCATAGATAACCGATTGCACCAGGCGTACTAATTATTTTCTCAAGCATTTCTTCAACGGAACCAACTTTAATGGGTGCTTGGCCTGTTCCTGAAAATACCAGTCTGTCCCATGTAGACCTGAGCTGGTATGGAAAAACATTCAATTTTTCTTTAGAAAAGATTTGGTGTAATGGATCGTCATCAGCTAAAACAAAAACTCTTATTTTTGTCCCATCTGGCCATGTCTTCAAATGCATGCTAAAAACAGACCGGAGCGAATTGACTGATATATTGCTCTCACCAACACTTTTGTTTATGACAACTTCATAATGATTTACAGCAAAGGCTTGCGATGCAGTCAATAAAAAAAATGTCAATAATGTTCTACAAGCAAAAAATCTGTATGTCGACAAACAATAATAAATAAATGTAATCTGCAAAAAAGAGCGAAATGAATACGGATTCAAGAAACAAATTCCTGAAAAAACGTTTTTTGTAGAACTAGAATGACAGATTGTACTTGCCACATTCAGTTAGAACTTCCCATGATTCATAATTTTCCTTGTACATTCTGCCTAATATTTCTTCAACTTTGATACAGTAAGGGCGTCGAATACCATGATAATTAACAGCTGGTCCAGCACAATGAAAATTTAAACCATAAAACCTAAGTAAACGATTGAGCGCAGGCTCCATTGCAGAAATCCAGTGCTTAATATTATGTTTTACTGACAAACGCATCACACAAGCCATTAATAATAGGCTTAAGTGTGGCGTAGATCGCCGATCAGAAGCCCGGCGATCCTTATCGGCACGAATGACATTGCCGTTTGATTTACTATCATCGGAACAGACAGCCCTCCTTCTTGATTCATTATTATCCGAGCGAATAGCGCTTCCGTTTGATTCATCCTCTCTTGACTTTCGGCGTTCTCCTTTGCGTCGATCAAATTGGCTCGCAATTACAAACCGTGAAATCTCAGCGGTTTCTTGACGCTTTATTTTCTTGAGATCACAAAGCTGTGAATCTACATGTGTATTCACTTCTACTGGAAACAATTTCTCGGGATTGTTTGGATCGATCAATATAAGACGTACTGCACCAATATATTGCCCTGTTGACTTAAAGCGCAGCAAAGCATGACAGGAATGATCATCATATTCATCCTTTTCTAGCTGATTGGGATAATCAGCTGCATTCATATCTGGAAAAGTATTTTGTACACACAAAACTTGATAGCGGATTCTATAAACAGCCTCAAGCAACTCGGGTGTATCGGCTACTACAATTTCAAAAAAACTCTGAAATCCATTATACGAATCATTCATAGATCGCCAAACTAAGTTTTATTACATGTTTGTAAATTCGAAATTATGAAAATTTTTTTAACTGACTAGTCATTCATTAATTCAATATTTAGGTAGCGACATTAACAGTAAGTATAGGCAAACCTCTTTTTATTCAAAATCTTCTATCAAAGCACTTTGTACGCTGAAATACATGAATCAATGCAATTAAAAATTCAGTATCAATTGACTATTTCTTCGCTATGTTTGTTACGTATGCTATTTAAGATCATTTGCTGTAAATATTCAATCAATGTTAGATATTTATTTGAATAATTACAACAGAACGCTAAGTTTGTATAAAAGATACAACAAGTTTACAACTAAGTCAATAAATTCCAATGAGTTAAAAAAACTTAAAATATGGATAATAGTTCAGGATTAAACTAAAATTTCCTCAGGTAACGGATGATTTAAAAAAGCCGTAGGGCTAACGCTTAAACCATAAGCACCAGACTGCAATACCACCACCAAATCTCCAACAACAGCTCTTGGAAGCATCATTTCCTCAGCCAACAGATCAAGTGGTGTACATAATGGCCCGACTATCGATACCATTTCTTTTTCTGTATCTTGCACTCTATTACCTATGATCACTGGAAAATTCTTTCGTATCACTTGCCCTAAATTACCCGAAGCCGCAAGATGATGATGCATGCCGCCATCCGTTATTAAGAATATTTTTCCACGCGATTCCTTACGTTCCAAAATACGACATACATAAACTCCAGCCTCAGCAACCATATATCGCCCCAATTCAATTGCCACAAGAGTTTCGGGCAATTGCTTTCTAAAAGCTTGAATCATCGGCTGCATATTTTCACCAATTACAGCCAAATCCAGCCGCGCCTCACCAGGAAAATAGGGCACACCCAAACCACCGCCAATATTAAGCAATCGCATTGAGATAGGCATGTGTTCTGTCAAACGTATTGCCAATTGCAGCGATTTAAGCTGTGCTTCCAGAATAGCCGCACTATTGAGATTTTGCGAACCACTAAAAATATGCAAGCCAACAAAATTCAATTTAAGAGATACTAACAACCTTAGCAAACTTGGCACACGCTCCACGTCTATACCGAATGGCTTTGCCCCTCCTCCCATTTTCATACCCGAGGATTTCAGTTCAAAATCAGGATTTACGCGAATTGCCACAGAAGGCGTAATACCCAAACATTCGCCAAGTTCAACAATCATCCTCAGCTCCTGTTCAGATTCAACGTTAATGGTTACACCGGCAGCCACAGCGCAGCGAAGCTCAGAAGATCGTTTGCCAGGACCGGCAAAGCTGATTTTGTCAGATGTAAGCATCGTATCCAATGCAACCTTCATTTCACCCACAGATGCAACATCTATACCATCCACAATGCTGGCTAAATGCTGTACGACAGCTGGCATAGGATTCGCTTTCATTGCATAGTGCAATAATATGCCTTCAGGTAAATGTCGGCGCAGTAACGCGATTCGTTCAGTGATGCCTTGTCGATCGTAGGCATAAAAAGGTGTGGATCCAACACGCTCAACCAAGCGTATCAATGGGATACCACCGACCTGCAAACAATTGCCCTGAACCATAAAGCCCTCCATGGGTGCATGTTCAGGAGATGTTTTTTTCATGATTCATCCTGGGTAAATAGCTGCTGCATTTCCTTGGTCAACTTATTACGGTCTATTTTATCGTTTAGATTGCGTGGCAAATCAATTTGACGAACTTCAAGGTGATGTGGGCACATATAACTCGGCAATTTATTCTTACAAAACAGCATTACAGTTTTCACATCAAGTGTTGTATCAGATTGCGCTGTTATCAACGCTACTATTGCTTGTCCTAGGATTGAATGAGGGACACCAAATACAATCGCTTCACGTACATTCTCTATACTGTACAAAACTTCTTCAATTTCCGTCGGACTGATACGGTAACCCGAGCTTTTGATCATTGCATCCCGACGCTCGATAAAATACAAAAAACCGTCTGCATCTATTTTTACTGTATCACCTGACCAAGCCGCAACTTCATTTAATGGCATACCATCTTGGCTCGAACTAATAGTCTTGAAAATCTTGTCTGTTTTTTCGCGATCCCTCCAATATCCCAATGCAACAGTTGCACCTCGATGCACCAATTCACCCGGTTCCCCAGGCTCACAATGCGTGCCATCCTGACGCAACACAAAAACTTCGGCATTAGGTATCGCCTTGCCTATTGAATTTGGCCGACAATCGATTTCCTCCGGCGCCAAATAGGTGGAGCGAAAAGCCTCAGTAAACCCATACATCGAGAAAATGCGTGCCGTAGGCAACATCTTACGGAATCGCTGAATAACCGGGAAAGGTATAGCTCCACCGGAATTGGTTATATAACGTAATGAATTAATTTCATGCCAATCCAATGTTGCGAGCTGAATCCACAATGATGGCACCGCCGCAAGGCCGCTAACCTGATGTGTTGCCACATGCTCCAGAATGTCACGAGGAAGCCAATAATTCATCAAGATATTGGTTGCACCAACATAGAAAGCGGTTGTCAATTGACTTAAACCATAATCAAAGCTAAGTGGTAGCACCGTCAAAATTCGATCCTCTGAATGATTATGCAGATATGTCGAAACACTTTCCGCACCGGCAACTAAATTCCGATGAGAAAGAATGACACCCTTGGGTTTTCCAGTACTACCCGATGTATAAATAATTGCAGCCATGTCATTATCAATGATTTTAGTTACTTTCTGAGTGCTATTAGTAGGCATCTCAAGCCACGGCACGACTCGAAGACTACGATTAATCTGGCATTCATTCTCAGCATCCACAACAACAGTTGTTATATGTAAATCGTGTTGAATAGATAGCACGACTTGAAGTGTTTCAAGACGCTTGGTTGAAGTTATCAATATTTTCGCACCGCAATCCTGCAGAATGTGATTGACTTGCTCAGGTTTTAAAACCGGATTCACAGGGACAAAAACACCACCCGCTAAAGTCGCTGCGAAAATAGCGATTACTGCTTCGAAACGTTTTTCAAGATAAATAGCGACACGATCGCCGCGACGCAGGCCCAGTGCTTTCAAGCCAAGCGCTACCCGTTCGACATGCTGTAGCAAGCTCGCATAAGTTAATGTTTCCTGCTGATACATTAGTGCATCTGCATCCGGCCGCACTACAGCAAAATTACGAATAAGATCGTGAAGCAAGTAAGTCATCGATAATCAATCATTTTGTTAGTAAACAAATGGATATAAGTAATACACATTATATCCAGCTTTATACATAAAAATTATTCATGGTACTGGGTTAGAATACGTAAATGGAATCTCTTCTAAGGCAGACACGAAGCTAACAGATTCGCGTAAACTGTGTAACCACTTCGCAGTTATCAATCATTATCAGTCACACACAAAATCATGACCGTTCGTACTCGTTTTGCCCCAAGCCCTACTGGCTATTTACACATTGGCGGTGCTCGTACAGCACTTTTTTCATGGGCCTATGCACGCAAATATGGCGGCAAATTTATCCTGCGCATTGAAGACACTGACCAGGAACGCTCAACAAAGGAATCGACTCAAGCCATCCTCGATGGCATGTCATGGCTTGGACTTGATTATGACGAAGGTCCTTTTTATCAAATGCAGCGCTTACAACGTTATCAAGCAGTGGCTGAGCAGCTACTCAAAGATAATCAAGCATACTACTGTTATGCCTCCAAGGAGGAATTGGATGAAATGCGAGAAAAGCAACTATCTGCAGGCTTAAAACCACGATACGACGGTCGTTGGCGTGATTCCAATAAAACGCCTCCTGCGGGAATAAAACCGGTGGTGCGTCTAAAAAACCCACTCAATGGCTTTGTCACATTCAACGATGAAATCAAAGGGCACATCAGCGTAGCTAATCATGAACTCGATGATTTGGTGCTAATGCGGAGCGATGGCATACCTACTTATAATTTCAGTGTAGTGCTAGATGATTTGGACATGAATATTACCCACGTTATACGCGGTGATGATCATGTCAATAACACACCACGACAAATCAATATTCTTAAAGCACTCGATGCAACTTTACCTAAGTACGCACACGTACCAATGATTTTAGGTTCAAACGGAGAACGATTATCCAAACGACATGGTGCTGTCTCCGTAATGCAATACCGTGATGATGGCTACCTTCCACAAGCACTTCTCAATTATCTGGCTAGACTCGGCTGGTCACATGGTGACGAAGAAATATTTAGTCGAGAAGAGTTAATAGAGTGGTTCGATTTATCAGCAATCAGTCGTTCCCCTGCTAAATTTAACCCCGAGAAATTATTTTGGATTAATCAACAGTACCTTAAAAAAACTGATAATCAACAACTCGCGGAACTGGTTATGCCGTATCTTGAAAAGCGTAACTGTCAAGTTTCAACAGGCCCCAATCTCATTACAGTCATCGAATTACTCAAAGAAAGAGTCAATACGCTGGAAGAACTGGCCGATGCGGCGATTTATTTTTATCGGCGCTTAGAACCATCTGATGAATTGAAAACGCAATACTTTACTGCAGAAGCTTTATCATTACTGACTGGATTAATCGAAGCATTCAAACAACTTGAATGGACGCGAGAATCGATTCATCAAGCTATCAAGAATATGGCAAAAAACCATGATGTGAAACTTCCTAAAATCGCTATGCCGCTCAGGGTCATGACAACGGGAGAAGTACATACCCCATCGATTGACGTTGTTCTTGAATTATTGGGTCGCGATGAAACACTTACTCGCATAACAACCTGTTTGGACAAAATTCCAAAATGAAGTTTCTTTACAAGCCTTCAGTGCGTCAGTATAATCGCTGTTCCTTTGATCAAGGGGGTATAGCTCAGCTGGGAGAGCGCTTGCATGGCATGCAAGAGGTCAGCGGTTCGATCCCGCTTATCTCCACCAGTTGTTACGGACATCAATAAATCAAGATATTGAAGAGTCCCCATCGTCTAGAGGCCTAGGACATCGCCCTTTCACGGCGGTAACAGGGGTTCGAATCCCCTTGGGGACGCCATAAAATAATTGGCGCATCGCAATCAAAGTCGTTTTTTTCGATGCGTACGTAATTTAAGTGCATAATTTCTGCAAATATAAATTGCACTAAAACCGCTACCTATCATATTGCTCCGATATCTTCGAAGCCTCCATCACTGGCAGGTTTTAGAAAATCGACCGAACTGCTATCTGTGCTGACAAAAGCAACGCTTCCAGCACGCTGCCATGAATTATTCTCTTCAATGATATTTGTGGCTGTTGAAGATTTATAAATCGTCCCCACGCCAATGTTATCAATTGCTTTGGTATGAGAATCTAGCGCAAAAGCATACAAACCATTATTCCATGACGTGTTATGGATGAATTTAACGTTGTCACCGGAATTACTTGCAAAACCTCTCGCTCTATTGGAATAAGCAATATTGTGATCAACGATCGCATTCGCGCCCGGGTAAATGCCGCCTGCTTTAATGCCATTGCCATCTCCGTCCCCGTCGCCATTAGTATGTGCAATATTATATCCCACATAGGTATTGACCGACCTCCAAGTGTCAATGCCATCGTCAGAGTTGTGATGCACTAAGCAATTCTCAACACGGTTGTCTATTCCTGTGGAAATAGCAATACCATCAGAGTTTCCTCCATTCGAAAACTTAGTATCAAAAATACCTACCCCAGAATTGTAGGTCGATGTGCAGCTACGAATGATATTCCTGGCGCCTCCAGTACCATCTTCACGTGTCGTGATCTGAATACCGCTTAGACCATTATGGTGCGTAAATATACCGTCCAATAGATTGTCTGATCCCCCATTAATCCAAATCCCTTGAACAGGCATGTTCTTGATCTCAATCCCACGTACATGTACAAATCGACCACTAACACCTATGTAGATATTGGTACCTTTTGCATGCTGACTTCCGTCAAATATTGCCAACTCCCCTGGGTAACTTTCATAGACAACGGGTGCCGTAGCCGTGCCGATATTCGGGAATCTTAGGTTTTTGTAAAGACTGTAGGTGCCGCCCCGTAAAAATACTACATTCCCAGCTTTCGCCTTAAGCGCAGCATTCCAAATGTCACAAGGAAGTGCCAGTGAACAGGTGGTTCCCGTTCCATTCGGCTTCACAAATAATGTCCCTTTGGCGATGTCCGTGCTGATTATGGGTTGAGGCCCAATAGACTTGATCTCCGCCGCTGTCGTTGCAGTCATAATAGATCCGCTTACCAATCCCACTAGCAACCATAAACTGTATTTCTTCATAACCATAAGGCCTTTACACGATCCGAACGAAAATGAGTGGCTTCATTTCTTCGTTCTTTGACTCACGCCGAAACCAAAGCTCTAGATTGAATTGGATATATGTGATGCGTAGCAAGCCCGTTAAAAATGCCTCTATTCGACAGCATCCAAATCAACAGAGTATCTACTATAGTGCCAAGTGGATTATTTTCTTAGAGATCACTGAGGATAAATGTTTTACGGATTCAGATATGCGCCCGCTACCGGAGATTACGGAAAATATTGATCCAGTATATTGCAATGAAGTCTGTTAAACTTGAATCATCAATTGCCAACTGTATTTGATAAGAGCTATCCAATTCTTTCATTTCTCTAATTAATAAAGCACTTATATCTGTAGATACTCATAGCGTCAGTCTCCTGTATTAACAACCACCTTATTGCGCCCTCTTTGTTTCGCTTGAAACATTGCTTTCTCAGCAGCTTCACATAAACCAGCAACATCAGAAAAATGTGTTAGGTCAGAAATACCACAGCTAAAACTGACAAAAAATTCACTATCTTGACTTAAATGCATCGAACGATTGAAAACACTACGGATTTCATCAATGACTTTTGCTGCTGATACTGCATCGGTGTCATTGAGAATGACATAAAACTCATCACCACCATATCGCCCGACGATATCGGTTTCACGCAAACGCTGCTTCAATAACCTCGCCAAGCTTTTAACCACACGATCCCCAGCAGCATGACCATATGAGTCATTAATTTTCTTAAAAGAATCAACATCAATCATTGCAAGCGACAAGGGTGTTTTTAATCGATTGGATCGTATTACTTCGCGTGCCAATTCTTCTTTAATAGCCGTATGGTTTAGTAAGCCCGTCGGTCCATCGAGAATCATTAAAGCATGCAATGAACGCATCCTAGAAACACGCGATGTAATAGCTGCGACCAACTGCATTGGGCTAATCGGTTTGATTAAGAAATCGCCGCCACGGAAATTGATGACATTAGATTGTGTGTTGAGGTCATTTTCGTTCACAAGATGCACAATCGGAATATTCTGAAAACCATCCATTTGTCGCACAACTTTAGCCAACTCGATACCATTACAACCAGGCAAATACAAATCCATCAAAATGAGATCCGGATTGAAATTATTTAAGGCTTCGAGTAATTTCATCGGATCCAACAATGCTTTGATATGCATTTCAGCCTGTTCCAACACTACTGAATAATAAGTCAACGAAATAGAACTGTCTTCCACGATCATAATTCTAAAAGGCTCTTGAACCTGAGAAGCCGTTATTAAATCCAACTGATCGATCAATTCAGTAGAATTAATCGGCTTGGTGAAATACGCTATACCACCAGCCCGTACAGCCCCCAACCGATACTGCAAAGTATCATGCACAGAAATAAATATAACCTTAGCCAGTTGTTTCAATTCCCGCTGGATTTGCTCCATAAAGTGGATGCCACCTATGTCATCTTCCGGAAACTCGACATCCATCAGCACAATTGCTCCGGCGCAATCTTGAATTGCAGAGCGAAATTTATCCAAATGATTGAATACCTCTACTTCATAACCATAATAGCGTAATTGTAGTGCCAACTCTTGGGATGCTTCCACATCATCCTCGACAACAAAAATCACACAAGAATCTTGAGAGTTTACCTTAACTGTTTGATTACCCAATTCTCCGATATCTATAGTTTTTGTTGATTGATGCATGAGCCGCTTTAATTCGGCAAGCTGTTGCTGAATTACTTTGGAATGAGGCGAATCGGGGCGAAACTCGTTTTGCAGTGTATTCTTGATAAGTTGCTCAACCGCACTACTATGAGCACTGATTTCCGAATGACCAAACACTTTACTTTCACTGACTAAATTATGCAGCAATCGATGTAGATTCTGTACATTCTCTAAATTCCAATCCTTTTCCAAGGTATTCCACAGCACTTCAATCTCGCCTACTTTTTCGGGTAACTGTTGGGCAAATGACGTTGCCAAAGTATGTATTTTTTCCTGAAATTCTGTGGTATTGATAATATTCATGATAGCTATCCAATTGTTGAAATGTAAGATCTTTCCATATAAACCACACGAAGCTGAAGATACCGAAGTATTTTTGCAAGTTACCCTTAAGACCGATCAGATGATAGAGAATGCAACGAGTTTATTTTCTGCTTGATAAAACCATAGAAATCCTTATGAACACCTAATTAAAAAACATTACTGATAAAGCTGGATAGTATGAACATAAAATTTCATAAATTCAACTATATACAAGAATAGAGAAACTTGTACTTTTAAAGAAGCTTTTCAACAAGGCAATTATTACCTTATCCATCTAATTCCTAAATATTTTTCATGGAGACTAAATGAACAGAACCATACTGCACAAATTTTTGCTCGGAATTCTAGCACTCATTATCGTTATCGCGATATCATTGTTTTTACTGATTGCATTATTGACCAGCCCCGCACCCACCTTAGTCAGTGCTTTATCCATTGATCTCCCTGTGGAGTCAATCCAAATTCCGATGAAGGAAGATTCTCTTGTACATGGTTGGCTTAGTTATGGCAAACCTGGCAAAGGTGTTGTATTACTCGTTCATTCCATGCGCAGCAATCGTGTTGAAATGCTGAGTCGAACCAAATTCTTGCGAGATCATGGCTATACTATCCTAATGATTGATCTTCATGCACATGGTGAAACACACGGAGAAAAAATCACCTTCGGCTCACGAGAATCCGAAAATGTATCAGCGGCGGTAAAATATTTACGCAAAAAATTTCCGCAGGAACGAATTGGTGCTCTCGGCACCTCTTTAGGTGGCGCAGCCATTGTCCTTGCTCAAACCGATAAGCCATTCGATGCCGTCGTTCTTGAATCTTTGCATGCCACTCTCGAAGAAGCTATCAGTAATCGCTTAAAATTATACCTTGGAGATTACGGAGCCCTACTGTTGCCTATTGTGCTTTTCCAGTTTTCCTTCTTCGTTGATACGCCAATTACCGAACTGGACCCCATTTCACGGATAGGTAATTTAAATGCCCCAGTATTTTTTATTTCTGGCACAGACGACGTGCACACAACACCCTCTGAGGTCGAACGTATGTATGCAGCAGCGATAAACCCGAAAGAATTATGGATTGTTCCTGGAGCCAAGCATTTCAATATGCATACCTATGCCGGAAAAATTTATGAAGAACGGATTACCGATTTTTTCGAGTATTATTTGCAAAACCACTAAACGCATCAATATGAAACACATACAATTTCCTTAGAGGGTTTCTGACAAAACTTGATTATTGATCAAGTATACTGCAGTATTAAAAGCACTATATCGTGCACTAATGTTCTACCCAAAGTCATTTAACACCTATGAATAACTACAAAAATATACTATTAACTATCGAATTTTCCGAGCACGATGAGGCTGTAGCTGAAAAAGCCCAGAATTTAGCAGGGCAATTAAAAGCGCAATTGCACATTATTCATGTACTAGACAACATTCCAATGCCGGGCAAGCCGTATGGCACGGTTATTCCATTGAATGAAAATACCCATGATGAATTGCTGGAAGCTGAAAAGGATAAACTGCGCCGTATCGCGAATCAACTGGGCATTACACTATCTCAGTGTTGGATGGTTTGGGGAAACCCCCAAGAAGAAATCATACAACTCGCAATAAAACTACAGATTGATTTGATCGTTGTTGGATCGCATGGCCGACATGGATTAGCCGTATTAATGGGCTCTACTGCCAAAGATGTTCTGTATCATGCGCAATGCGATGTGCTGGCAATACATTTAAAAAACACTTAGCAAACCTTTGCGTTTATCGCTACCTCCAGAATACCCACCAAGGCAACGCACCAACTTTCGGCAGCTCTTTCAAAAATTGGCTTTCTGGAAAATTAATACGCATCACGCGCTCTGCATCATCACGCAGATCTTGCATTTCCAGCACTTCGTAAGCTTTAATCATGATATACAGCGCTTCTTCGGTGGCTGGGGTAGGGGGATATTCCTTGACCACATCTTGTGCCCGATTCGCCGCGGCAATGTAGGCCTTTCGCTTCATATAATAACGCGCAGCATGAATATCGTTCATGGCAATGGAATTGATCAGATAAGCCATGCGCAAACGGGAATCAGCGGCATATTTACTGTCTGGATAACGGGTTATCAGCTCTTTGAAATTTTCAAATGACTCCATCGACATTTTTGAGTCACGCTCACTCATATCTTGCCGTAAAGGCCCCTTCATCAAGAAACCCATTAACCCCCAATTATCGTTAAAGCTCGCTAACCCTTTAATATAATAAGCATAGTCAACATTAGGATGATGAGGATGAAGTTTAATAAACCGATCTGCTGCTGAGATTGCTGAAGCCTGTTCCTCATTCTTATAGTGTGCATAGGCAGTTTCCAACTGGGCTTGCTGGGCAATACGCCCGTAAGGGTAGCGCGACTCCAGGGTTTCATATAACTTGACTGCTCCGGAAAAATTTCCTTCGGTGAGCTTCTGATTTGCTTCACTATAGAATTTATTGGCTGACCAATCTTCTTGGCTTTCAGTTGTTGTGCGGCCTGTTAATAAGTTACATGCAGCCAACCACCATAACATTAAAATTAAAGCTACACTACGTAACATGACAAATTCCGTAAAAAACAAAGACTCAATCGCTGATTATAACGTAAAGCACTCAACTCAACGTGCAATTCAATTAACCATACCTTCTGACTACATCGGCATACGACTAGACCGGGCACTTGCAAAATTGCTGCCAAATTACTCCCGCAGCCGACTACAAAGCTGGATCGCTGAGAACCGTGTTATTTTGAACGAACAAGCAGCTCATGCAAAGCAGAAAGTATGGGGAAATGAGTCGATTCAAATTTTCCCCAAAGACAAACTGGATACTGAATCCAGTCACATGCCCGAAGATATTCGGCTAAACATTGTTTACGAAGACCACACCATCATCATCGTCAATAAACCTGCCGGTCTTGTCTGTCATCCCGGTAACGGCAATTGGCAAGGAACATTATTAAACGCTTTGCTACACCATACGCCACAACTATCACAAGTACCACGAGCAGGTATTGTTCACCGTCTGGATAAAGATACCACTGGACTTTTGGTTGTTGCTAAAACCATTGAGGCACAAATCCATTTAGTACGGCAATTACAGCTACGCACGATAAAACGTGATTATCTGGCAATTGTTCTTGGAAATGTATCGCAAGACGGTATTGTAGACGCTCCGATTGGACGACACCCTACGCAACGCACTAAAATGGCGATAACTTCAAAAGGTAAACCTGCACGAACTTTTTATCGTATTCACGAAAAATATAATGGTTGTACGGCATTGGAATGCAGTCTCGATACTGGACGGACACATCAAATTCGTGTTCACATGCAGTCGATCGGACATCCTCTCGTAGGTGATGCTGTGTACGGCGGAAAGCTAATCAAAAAAGATTCGAGCATACAACAATTAAATGCTAACTTTTTCAGGCAGGCATTACATGCGCAAAAATTAACGCTCTCTCACCCAGAAAGCCAAGAAACAATGGATTGGGAAGCACCTTTACCCAACGATTTAAGTGTTTTATTGCAAGCACTTCGGGAACATTCTTAGGAATAACAATAAAAAATGCGCCGTAAAGCGCATTTTTTATTACACCAGTAGTGATAAGTATTTCGTCACATCAAAATGGAAGCATGGCATCCAAAGAAAATATAATTTGATCTTTATTTCCACCAAAAGGCCGGTATGCAGCATGCAATCCATCCGCCCTATCCCAACGAATGTTCGGGCGAATATTCAACTGTTTTAAACCCTTCCATTTCATATTTAAAGTTTTAGCTGCTTTCCAGTTCGCGCCAAGGGTCACTGCATAATAATCAGCAGGCGTGCTTGTAGCCAATTGAGTAGCCCCACCTAATGCATAGCTACTACCTAAATGATTGGTAGCAGCCGCCACACGACCAGGTGAAAATACACGGAAACCATCACGATCTCTGAACCATTCAGCACGAGCACCGATGGAAAAATCTTTAGTTAAATCATAATACAGATGGGTATTCACACCATACCAAGCAGCATCACTATTTACGCCTGATTGATGCAAATTAGCTAGCAATACATTATCTGCGAAACCATGATCATGTTGCACAATTAAATGTGTTTTATCAGTCACCATGTGCTTAAATACCACGCTATACATGCCCCAGAAGCTGCTGTTACGTGTCGATGCGGTGCTACCGGTACCACTGATATTGAGCGAGGTTTTTGCATCATTACTGGTCCAAGTTACACCACCAATTCCTCCCCAATTCCCCATTTGACGATCAAAATTACCGTCCCATCCACCAGTTCCACTACCCCCTATTGCACCCGCAAAAGTCGTAAAATTACCGTTAATTTTATAATTGGCTAATACCCCTGTATGTGTGAAGGGCTCACCATATTGCATGGTATAGGCATGGGTATAAAAGAAGTTATTCGGTGCTGGAACTGATTCATAACCAATAGGTGTATAAAAATGACCCACTTTAACATTCAAACCATTCCCCACTGGCGCATAAATTTCTGCATATGCTTGTGGAATGGCAATGCCATAGGTACGAAGTGATTTACAACAAATATCAAGATCCCAATTGCCGCGATCATCTAAGGCCCTACCATTATGGACATCAAATGCGGGATTGCCATATGCTTGGGTAAAAATGGCGTCGGTACCAAACATAAAATCAGCACGAAAACCAATATCCCAACTTTTTCCTTCGGTCTTTACCGCACGTTCAATAAAGATATTGAATTGGTTCATCTGAGCCCTATTTGCCTGATCGCCAAAAGTTACAGGACCATTAAAACCATCAGTTTGACTGGGATTAAAAGTGGCACCACCATTCACCCATCCACCAAAGTTGATACCACTATCCCGCACAAACTGCATGAAATTTTTCCCGGTGTTAGTTACCGGATTACTGCCAGTACTCATGGTTGTATTGGCTTGTATGGCAGCACTCATGCCAACGAGTAGTGATCCTCCAACTACAGTTTGAACAAGCGCGCGTCTGTACATCGATTTATATTTCATTATTTTCTCCCCTATTTTATTGTAGATACCGCCAATCTATCGCTCCGCTCTTGTGATATCTACACCGGCAGAACTCTAACATCGAATATCTTTTTGGGTCAACGTAAATTGCTAGCCCAAAACGAATAAAAACACAATAAGGAAAACTATTAAATTAATTCCAAAAATTAAAATCGCTCAAAAAAGACCAATTACGCTGGCAAATTAGCAGAATATGCACTCCTGATTCAATTACCAAAACCCCCAATTACCTGTTGTAATAATCCAAACGCCCAAAATACCATTAGTAATTGCATGCGCTAAAATGGGTGACCACAAAGTGCCACTACGCATATACAGCAGATTATAAATAGCCCCAGCCAATAATCCGGCAAACCAAAGATTATGCGCAACCGCAAAAAGAAAAGCCGTCATCAGGAAAGCCTTGATGCCTACTTGCCTCGGATTCACCACAAGAAAATTCGGATGATGTAGCCAGCGCATTAAAAATGATCGCCAAAACAATTCTTCCATCACAGGCACCACCAATACTGCACCTATTAATCGGATCGCAACAAATGACCAATCAATTTCATCGTTCTCACGTGGATCAAAGCCGGTTGATTCTCCCATCATCATCCAATTTGCCGTAAGATTTATCCAAGCGATAAACACCGCGATGCCAGTAGCAATAGCGATAATCCATGTACGTGTAGTACTTCCATCAGGCCATCGCAACTCACGATAGGTACTTCGAAACCACCACAACAATGCCGCAACAACAGTTATTTTTGCGGCATACAATAAACGTACTTCATTGGCATCCCAACCTAATAGGACTAGCAATACATCTTCCAGCAACATAAAAAGCACATAGGCACCAAATGGCGCAACTCGATACCAGCTATGCTGCTCGGACATCACCATAATGGTTACTTTCAATAATTGAAAAAACTAATGAAATACCACAGGATATCGCGTAAGAATTCATCCGCTATAGCGCCTTGTAGCAAATTTCTATCACTTCCAGTTCTTCAACACCCACTGGCGTATGTAGTTTCACGACATCACCTTCCCGTGCTTTCAGCAACGCTTTAGCTAAGGGAGAGACCCAACTGATGCGACCGCCTCCAGGATCAGCCTCATCCAGACCAACAATACTATACGTGTACTGATCGCCAACCGCATTACTAACAGTCACCGTGGCACCAAAGAACACTTGGTCGCAATCACCACGTTGCGCAGGATCTATTATTTCTGCATTATCTAATCGTTTGGATAAAAACCGTAGGCGACGATCGATTTCGCGTAAACGTTTTTTACCATAAATATAGTCGCCATTTTCTGAACGATCACCATTTGAAGCCGCCCAGGCAATGGTTTTAACCAAATCAGGCCGCTCTAATTTCCATAACTGGTTAAATTCATCCAACAACCGTTGGTGACCCGATGGGGTAATATAATTCTTTACACCTTGTGGTAATTTCGGTGTGTTATCGATTTCTTCATCGTCATTACTTTCTTTAGTAAAAGCTTTATTCATGACAAGCAATCCCTCGATATTTTTTCAACAAAACAATCATTTTCTTTATTACATTCGATTTTTTTCGAAGAAAGAAATTTTTCTATTAATGCGCTGTTGCCTGGGAAAAAATATTAATAACCATAACACCCGTTATAATAAATACTAAACCTAGAATGGCGGGCATATCCAATTTCTGTCCAAGAAATAACCAACCCACCATTGCAATCAGTACCATACCGACACCTGACCAAACCGCGTACGCAATACCAACCGGAATGGTTTTAAGCGTTAACGACAACAAATAAAAAGCTAATAAATAGCCGATCACGACAACGACTGAAGGCCAGAAGCGAGTGAAGCCTTCTGAAGCTTTCAAGCACGAAGTGGCGATGACTTCACTGATAATCGCAATTGACAAGAAAACCCATGGTTGCATTACTTGACTCCGCTAATGGTTTACTGATGCAATTCACCAAGAGCATCGGTAATTTGATTAAAAGGCTTATTCTGATAGTAATTTCGAATATTATCCGCCAATTGATCGATCAGTCGTTGTCTGGATTCCTGGCTAGCCCAAGCGATATGTGGCGTGACAATCAAATTATTGGATTGATACCGCAAAATTAAATTATCCTGATTCGGCGGTTCTCCCTGTATAACATCAATGGCCGCACCCGCAATGCGTCTGGAAGATAAACACTGCAATAAATCGATCTCATTAATCAACTCACCCCGTGCTGTATTAATCAAGTATGCAGAAGCCTTCATCAATGCAAACTCAGGCTGACAAATCAGGTGATGCGTCTCTGGCGACAACGGACAATGCAATGTAATAAAATCTGACCGGCCAATCACCTCATCAAATGCAATTCTGCCAGAGCGCGGTATTTTATTTTTGTGCTCCGCAATCAATACATCCATCCCAAATACTTGCGCTACTTGCGCCACTGCTTTCCCCAAGACACCGTAACCAATAATACCGAGTGTTTTTCCGGTTAGCTCTTGAATAGTAAAATCCATCGGACAAAAGAATTGGCTGGATTGCCAATCACCTCGCTTTACTAATTCCTGGTAATCGACAAAATGACGAATCAAACTCAACATCAATAGAAAAACATGTTGTACTACAGAAGGTGTGGCATAGTTACGTACATTGCAAACTGCTATTTCGCGTTCAGCCGCAGCTTCTAAATCCACATTATTATAACCAGTCGCTGCCACACAAATTAGCTTCAAATGAACTGCTGCTTCAATTGCTGATCGATTGAGAAAGACCTTATTGCTAACAATAACTTCTGCATCGCGAATTCTTTGTAAAATCTCCTGATCAGAAGAATCATGATAGTAACACCAGGGCGAGATTGCTTGACCTAATGCCGTGCAATCCAAATCATCACGACTCACCGAACCGAAATCAAGAAAAACCGCACGCATATTATTTTGCAATAGTAATGGAAGGAACACCTACACGCGGAATATCCGTTACCGTCATTTGAAACAACAAAAACAGTAGTTGAAAGGCTTCGCGGTTCCATCGCGCATATTGACCTTGCGTATCCACCATATAGTAACGGTTATTCCAAAGAACGGAAATATCAGCATCGGCAGGCAACGTATTGGAAACCCTCAACGCCATCGTTAAATCAGGATTCTCATCATTCAATATTGGCGGCGTTCTAAGATCTTTGTCAACATAATAACCAGGCGCCTGACCCAATGCCTTACCGAGGAAACCCAAAATCGAGTGAAAGCTTCTGAGTCTGAAAATTCCCCTCATAGGCCATCCCCCGCCATAGTATCCAACACGAATGTCAAAGGCGATGTCGTTGACATCCCAATCCTCAACAATTTGATGCAGCTCTTCTCGCTCTCGTTCAGATAGTGTGCTGGGGTCATAATTGGTAATCAAAATAGGACCTGGGGTATGCTTGCTCAAAGTGTAGGTACTTTCTTTAGCGTTATATTGTACGTCATACTCCTTTTGTAAGGCATGAAACCCCTCTGCCACCACTGCATTTGCCGGAATAGTCCAGTTGTGTATCAGTGGCAAGGGTTCGGCATGCAATGCATTAGCATCTTGAATAGCCGAGAGATGTAACACTACACGTCGAAACATCTTATAATTATCGGTATCCGAAGGTTTGTTGCGATAAATGGCATACTGTGAATGCTGCTGTAGTAGCCGCACTTCCTGAGCCATCATACGCAATAACAAATCGACGTCATAGCGTTGACGCAACAACAAAGTCAATTTATTTTGTGCAAATGGTGTCAACAATCGTTTGGTGAAATCTTCCCCTTCAATCGGAACGATACTAATCGTTGGACTTTCGGATAAGCCACCACCGAAAATCGGCATCATTGACGCGCCAGCCAAGCCTCCCAGAGCTGGCGTAGCTCCAGCATTAGCATGAAAAGTAAATGTAGCCGCAATATTGGATACACCGGTAAAATGAATAGGCTGACTATGATGCGCTCGAACAATATTGATCAACAGCTGCTGCGAAATAGTATCGGTCACCGCATCGTCATACGCTAACACAGCGCGATTCAGCGCGATCGGCGATATGCAACCGGATAACACCATAATAATCAGAGTCCATACAGGCAAGTGGAGAAAATTTAAACGGTCTATCAAGTTTAGAATTCCTTATCAACTAGTATGTGAATTTTATTAGCGTTATTACATCATTCTATGAGGATGTAAATATGAGCATACACAAAAGAATGCGCCCGATACCGCTGAACCGCTAAGAAATCTGGCAATGATAGGAAACCAGGAACTAAGCCGTTGTTACACCCATGTAAGCATGACTCCAGATAAAAAATTACCTCATTTTTTTGTATGTTTATCTTTATTTCTTAAATTTCTGCGCAAGAATAAACCCGACCACAAATACGAGTAAATAAATAATAATATCTAATGAAAGAGTCACTAAAGGAATCCCGTTTTAATGAATTGATGATAGTAAGGCCCTACTCTAACATAGGCCATGTCGATTGAATCCAACAATATTTTACTCATGCCAGCTATCACTTTTAAATGCATCCTGCCATATAAAGCTATGGCACGTGGCATCATATCGACGAATCTCTTGTGCTTTCGGTTATTGATGCCACCATGTTCTTCACTTCTATTGATTATTTATCACTTGAGCGATTTCTGCTCGCCGATGCGCTGTTCTTTGCCTGCAAGTAAATTCATAATGTTGGATTGATGCCTCCATATCAACATCAACGACATCACTAAAACCGCAATGGAATATTCTCGGAATTCTGAGAAACTAAAAATATAAATGGGCGCAAGGACAGCAGCCACCAATGCAGATAATGAAGAAAAGCGCCAAATTGCAGCTGTTAGCAACCAAGTGACCATCGCCATGATACCAACCCATACATTCAAACCTAACAGCACACCGACTGCTGTCGCTACACCTTTACCACCTTGAAAACGCAAAAATACTGGAAAAATATGCCCAAAAAAAACCATAATCGCGACTACTGCAATAGCTTTCTGATCTACTCCCCATATAGGCGCATAATATTCTGCTAGGGCGATCGCCAACCAACCCTTCCCTGCATCCCCTAGCAAAGTCACAATTGCCGCAGATTTTTTACCACTACGCAGAACATTGGTCGCACCAGGATTTTTAGAACCATAAGTACGAGGATCGGGTAGCTTAAACAACCAACTGGATATTACCGCAAAGGAAATGGATCCCATTAGATAAGCAAGCAAACCGAATATCAGCAGCATCATGTCATTAGTAGTCTTTGAGAAAAATAGAATAAAATCGAATCACTCACACAAACCCTTACTCACAATGGATATCATTTTTTTACGCGATTTTAAAGTTAAGGCCCTCATTGGAATTTACCCGTGGGAGCGCAAAGTGCAGCAAACCATTCGACTGGATCTGGAAATCGCGCTACCCAGCAGCCGTGCTTGTCAATCTGACCAGATTGAAGATGCGCTGGATTATGCCCGTATTGTCGAAAGAATCAACGTTCTTATCAAAGAAAAACATTTTTCTTTATTAGAGGCACTTGCAGAAAATATCGCCCTTACTATTTTGCAAGACTTTCACTCACCCTGGGTTAAAGTCAGTGTTGCAAAACTAAGCATTATTCCAGGCGTACAAGAATTAGGCATTAGCATCGAACGTAAACTACTCGCATAATTATTCGAATGACTCTTGGTTTAACAAATAATTGTTTTGAGCCTTTAATGTTTCTAACAGAAGCACCCGCAACAGCAACACAGATGCTTTCTAATGGCTTGCTGGCTTAATGTGTATGACCATGGTCGTGATGATGATGGCCATGATCATCATGCGCATGTTGATGGGAAATCTCTTCTGCAGTAGCAGAACGGATATCCGTGATGGTACATGAGAAATTCAATGACATGCCGGCAAAAGGATGATTAGCATCGACGATAACGGTGTCGTCGGTTACATCCGTCACTTTGTAAACGAGCATATCATCTGAATTCTCTGCCCCCCCTTCAAAATGCATCCCCACGGAAACATTTGCGGGAAAAGCGCTACGCTGCTCAACCCGAATAAGTTCGCTATCGTATTCACCAAAAGTATCATCGGGTTCCATCGCAATGGAACAATGGTAGCCTATTTCTTTCCCATGCAATGCTTCTTCAACCAAGGGAAAAATACCGCCATAACCACCATGTAAGTAACTGATTGGGGTATCTGTTTTCTCCAGAACATTCCCATCGGCATCCGATAACTCATAATTCAAAGAAACAACGGTATTTTTTTCAATACGCATGCTGAAAATCCCTTTTTAATGATTAAATATTAACGAACTTACTGGTGCAAAGCTTTTGCGATGTATCTCGCTTGGACCATATTGCTGCAATGCAGCTAAATGCTTCGAGGTCGGGTAGCCTTTGTGTAGATCAAAACCATAGTGTGGAAAATCAGTATGCAATCGTAGCATTTCAGTATCACGCTCTGTTTTTGCCAAGATAGAAGCAGCAGAAATTTCAGGTATCAAAGAATCTCCACGGACTATAGCTTGCACCGGATAAGATACATTAGGGCATTGCTTTCCGTCGACCAGCACCTGATCGGGAATACAGGATAAACCTTCTACAGCACGTTTCATAGCTAATAAACTGGCTTGTAATATATTCATCTGGTCGATTTCCTCGACCGACGCTGAAGCGACTGCCCACGCTTTCGCATATTGTTTAATTGCCATCGCAAGCATCGAGCGTTTCGATGCACTTAGTTTTTTTGAATCATTCAATTCAGCAATGTGATAATTTTTATCTAAAATCACACAAGCCGCATATACCGGACCGGCTAATGGTCCTCTTCCTGCTTCATCGACACCGCAAATTATTTTATAGGAGCCAATATGTTGAATATTCAAATTAACCATCCTAACAAGAATGCTATCTAAACAGATATTAAAAAATCAGTATTACACATTCTTAGCTGTACACATCAATGTCGCTTCCGTAACTAATTGTCCATCTACTTCAGCACGTGCAGAATATTTCCACAATCCTTTGATTTGGCGTTCTATTGCAACTTTCAAGATTAATTGATCGCCAGCAGTTACCGGTTTCTTAAAACGCACACCATCGATACCGACAAAATAATAAACGGTGTCTTCTCTGTTGGCTGTATTCTCAGTCTTTAGGGTTAATACAGCCGCAGCTTGCGCGAGCGCTTCAACGATCAAAACACCTGGCATGACAGGATAGTGAGGAAAATGCCCTGAGAAAAACGGTTCATTAATCGAAACATTTTTTAACGCCACAATATCTTTTCCGACCTCGTAAGAAAGTACTCGATCAATGAGCAAAATTGGATAGCGGTGCGGTAAGTACTTTAAAATTTCATGAATATCCATGCTGTCCATTTGATTTTCTATTATCCCCTAATGGTTATCGAGGCCCTACCGGTAATAAAACAACCTTTTATTGTGTTGTCTCACCATCAAGCAATTTAATAATTTTATCTGTTATATCAATACGATGACTTCTATAAACCGAATCCTGGAGTTGTAATATCAAATCAAATTTTTCCGCTTCCGCGAGCTTACTAATCACATTGTTGATACGATCTAAAATGATACTGTATTCCTCGTTTTGGCGTGCACTGAAATCTTCTCGTAATTGTTTTTGTGCACGTTGATATTTTCGACTTAGATTGGCTAAGTTTCTTTCCATATTTTGGCGCTCATCAAGCTCAATCGTGACACCGTTTTTTTCTAATTTATCTTGTAATATCCTTGCTTCCGCCATCATTTTTTTAATTTCGTCATCACGTGGAATAAATTCTTGTTCTATTCTTTTTTGTGTTTGCAACGCAAATAACGATTCCCGAAGAATTTTTTCAGTATTGACAACACCAATCTTGATTTCATCAGTAGAAACAGCAAAGACATCAACGACCATTACCGCAAAACTGAGTGTAATGAACAAGAAAGAAAATCGATTATATCGCAAATGATTCAACAGCTTCATTCAATTCCACCTTTGTTTAACCTGATAGCTCATCAGCTTCAAAATTGCTGACCGAACATAAACTGAAACCGTTGCAGATTATCCGCTGGCACATCATTTAAGGGTTCCGCAATACTGACTTTCAATGGTCCCATCGGAGAAACCCAAGTCACCGCAATACCGGCCGAATAGCGCATCAGGTTATTCAGTTCATTAAACTGATTGAACACCGTTCCACCATCTAGAAATAAGCTTAAACGCAATGACCGATCATCTTTCATAAAAGGTACTGGAAACATTAACTCCACGTTACCCACCACCCGTTTACTCGCACCAATTGCAAAAAAACGAGAATTAGTAAGAGTACCCGTGGCTCCTCCAGCATTCAAGTTACTCACATCGTCGCGAGGCCCTAATGTATTCAAATCATAGCCCCGTACAGAAGTATTGCCACCCGCGAAGAAATTCTTGAAAAAGGGCATTGGATTTCCAGTATACCCATCCCCATAACCCGCTTCGCCATTTAGCATCAAAGTAAAGAAATCGTTAATAGGATAAAACCATTTTTGATGATAGCTGATTTTGTAATAATTCAAATCTCCACCCGGTACGCTGACTTCAGCGAATAAGCGGTGGGTCGTTCCGGAAGTCGTCCAAATCGCGCTATCACGGCGATCACGCGCCCAACTGACAGTAAACGGAAAATTATTTGTCGAGAAACCGAACTCCTTAGTAAAATCTACGTAACGTCGTGGACTCTTCTCAGTAATATCAATATGCGTATTTTCTGCCGCCAGGCCAAACGACACAATATCGTTTTCCGCAATGGGTATCCCTAAACGAACACCCGCGCCGACCGTTTGGGTTTTAAATTCCGCAAATGATTTTAGCGGGCGAGTGTCGATATCGCGCTTATAAAGATCAAAACCCAAACTTACACCATTGACTGTGAAATAAGGATTGGTAAAAGAAGCCGAATAGGTTTGATTAATCGCGGCCCTTTGTACCTCCAAGTTGAAGAAATTACCGGTACCAAAAATGTTGTTTTGCGAAACACTCGCATTCAAAAGTATGCCTTGCCGATCGGAATAACCCGCACCGAACATAATCGAACCAGTCGGACGTTCTTCCACTTTCATATTGATATCAACTTGATCCGTTTTATTGGCAACCGCAGGTGTTTCCACATTGACGCTGTTAAAGAAAAACAAGCGATCGACACGCTGCTTCGATAAATTGATGTTTTGCGTCGAATGCCAAGCACCTTCCATTTGGCGGAATTCACGACGAATGACCTCGTCGCGCGTACGATCATTACCTGTGATATTGACGCGGCGAACATATACGCGCTTACCCGGATCGATAAAGAAAGTAAAAGCCGCTTCACGCTTCTCATAATCCAACTCGGGATTAGCGTTAATGTTGGCGAAAGCATAGCCGTCATCGCCGTAGCGATCGGTCAATGACTTAATTGAATCCGTCAATTTATTGCGTGCAAATACATCGCCAGCTTTAATCTGAATCAGTTTACGAATCTCTTCTTCTGGAATCAGTAATTCACCGGCAACTTTAATATCGGAAACTTTGTATTGCGCCCCTTCGGTAACATTGATGGTAATGTAGATATCACGCATATCCGGCGTAATCGACACTTGTGTGGATTCAACATTGAATTCCAAATAACCGCGATCCAAGTAATGGGAGCGCAATGTCTCTAAATCCGTTGCTAATTTCTGTTTAGAATATTGATCATTCTTGGTAAACCAACTTAACAAATCAGGTTTACGCAATACCAACACACCACGTAATTCTTTATCACTGAATTTTTCATTACCGACAAAACTGATTTTTTTGATGCGCGCTGTACGTCCTTCGTTGATATCAAAATTGATGCCTACGCGATTACGCTCTAAAGGTGTGGTTGTCGTAGTAATCTTAACCGCATATTTACCACGGCTAATATACTGCCGTTTCAGTTCCTGCTCAGCCCTTTCCAGTAATGAACGGCTGAAGATCCGTGATTCCGAAATACCCGCCTGTTTCAGTCCTTCGAGCAATTTATCTTTTTCAAATTCTTTGGCACCGTTAATGGCAATTTCTGCGATCGCAGGCCGCTCATTGACTTCAACCACCAAAATCCCATTTTCGGCTTTCAAACGCACATCCGTGAAAAAACCAGTACCATACAGGGATTTAATTGCCTCGTTGGTCTTCTCCTCAGTTAAGACATCGCCAACCTTGATGGGCAGGTAACCAAAGACTGTGCCTGCCTCAGTACGCTGCAAACCCTCAACACGGATATCTTTCACAACAAAGGAGTCGCTAGCCCAACTCGAAATAACATAGAAAGAAGCTATGAATGCGAGGAAAAACCGGAGTCTCATTATTTAACCAGTGATAAGCCGATTAATATCATTGTATATAGCAAAAATCATTAGAGTCAGCAGTAAAGTTAGGCCTATTTTCTGGCCTAATAACATCACCTTATCTGACAAGGGCGCTCCTCTAATTATTTCGATGAGATAATACATTAAATGCCCGCCATCCAAAACAGGAATGGGTAGTAGATTCAGTACCGCAATACTAATGCTGATTAACGCTAAAAACGCCAAGTACGAGACAAGCCCCATTTGCGCCGACTGACCCGCGTAATCGGCTATCGATATTGGACCACTAATATTTTTCCAAGATACATCGCCTGTTACCATTTTTCCCAACATACGAAAAGTAAGCTGTGTAGTTTCCCAAGTTTTTTCGAATGCTTTAAGCAATGCTTGAATAGGAGGATAACTCACCTTTACTAGGATTTTATCGAATTCAGCTCGATCGATACGTGGTGCAATCCCTATTTTGCCAATCTGCTTTCCTTTTTCTTGTGCGGCCTCGGGGGTAATTGAAAGCGTAATAATTTGCTCATTACGTAAAATATCGAGCTCGAGTAATTGCCCTGGATTATTGCGAATTTGTTGCACCAACTCGGCCCAACTATAAATCTCAACATCGTTAATGGCCAAAATTTCATCGCCAACAGATAAACCTGCGTAATATCCGACACTATCAGGGACCACCTGATCAATAATCGGTGCCACGATTGGCTGAAAGCTAGTAAAACCAATAATACCTGAAAAATTTTCACTCAGTTTGTCAGGATCAATCTTACTAAAATCCATTTGACGAGAATTGATTTCACCATTTTTATTAATGGTTTCAACATTCACTTTGGCCGACTGATCAATTGCGTAGCGCAATAGCGCCCAACGAGCGTCTTGCCAGCTTTCAATCGGCTCATTATTAATACGCACAATCATTTCACCCGCTTCAAACTGTGCATGCGCGGCGGGTGTATTAGGTTCAACCGGCCCCAAGATGGGTTTCATATCGCTAACGCCTAATACAAACAACAACCAGTAGAGAACAATTGCCAGCAGAAAATTAGCAATTGGGCCTGCAGCAACAATTGCAAACCGGCGTGCAACAGGCTGACGATTAAATGAACGCGATAATTCGTGAGGCGCCACGCTTCCTTCGTTCTCATCTAACATCTTGACATAGCCACCCAATGGAATAGCCGCAATAATCCATTCCGTTTGATCTTTTCCTAATCGTTTACGGAAAATTGGCTGACCAAAGCCGATGCTAAACCGTAGCACCTTGACACCATTCAAGCGCGCAATCAGATAATGACCAAGCTCATGAAAAGTAATCAGCAATCCTAGTGCCACGATAAAAGAAAGAATCGTGTAACCTATCGACATATCAGATTAGATAACTACCCGGCAGATTGAGAAAGAAGAATTCATTATTTTGGCCTTAGAAATGAATAGATTCGAAATACTATCACTAAATGGTATCAATAAATCAAAGCGAAGAATAACTGAGCTTTCCTTGAGACCGACTATGGCTCTGTAACCACACCTTTGCCAATTCACGCGTTTCTCGGTCTGTTTCTAGTACATCATCAAGTGTTGCAATTGATTTGTGGGATGCATTTTGCAATGCATACTCGATCATTGCTGGAATATCTGTAAATTTCATTTGATTACTCAGAAACGATTCAACCGCTACTTCATTGGCCGCGTTCAGTACAGTAGGCATATTTTTACCCGCTTTGAGCGCATCATAAGCAAGCCTTAAGCATACAAATCGGTCGAAATCAGGCTTTTCAAAGTCAAGATGCCCCACCTTGAACATATCCAAAGCAGCCACACCACTATCAATCCGTTCTGGGTAACCCATTGCATGTGCTATAGGCGTACGCATATCAGGGTTACCTAGCTGCGCAATAACCGATCCATCAATATAAGCAACCATCGAATGAATAACGCTTTGGGGGTGAATCACCACTTGGATTTTTTCTGCAGGCGCATTAAATAACCAATGTGCTTCAATGACTTCCAATCCTTTATTCATCATAGTCGCCGAATCAACGGAAATTTTCTTTCCCATATCCCAGTTTGGGTGCGCACACGCTTGTTCAGGCGTAACATTTTCTAAAGCTGATAAAGGTGTGCAACGGAAAGGCCCACCGGAAGCGGTCAACAGTATTTTACTGATACCTGAGCACTGCAAATCACCATTAAAACTAGCGGGTAACGATTGGTAAATTGCATTATGCTCACTATCAATCGGCAATAGCGTCGCATGATGCTGTTTCACCAAATCCATGAATATACGCCCTGCCATTACCAGGGTTTCTTTATTAGCCAGTAGCACCAGTTTTCCAGCCTGTGCAGCCGCAAAAGTCGGACGAATTCCTGCGGCTCCGACGATGGCGGCCATCACAGCATCCACTTCCGGAAGAGCGGCAACCTTTTCCAAGGATTCCACACCGGATAATACTTCAGTATTGATTCCGTACGCAGATACTTTTAACGCCAGTTGTTCTGCACTTGCAGTATCCAGCATGACTGCATAACGCGGCCTAAAGCGCCGGCACTGCGCCAGCATTTTCTCAACATTGTTATGTGCGGTTAACGCAATAGCCTGAAAACGATTAGGATGACGCGCTATGACGTCCAGTGTACTTTCTCCAATACTTCCTGTAGAGCCCAGAATAGTGATTTGGCGGATCATAGTGTCCATAATTCGGATAGATAGAAAAGAATTGCCAAAGTAGCAAAAGGTAGCGTGGAAGTTAATGCATCAATACGATCCAATATGCCGCCATGTCCCGGTAAAATATTGCCACTATCTTTAACGCCTGCCTGACGTTTCAATAATGATTCATATAAATCACCAATAATGCCTAATGCAGTCATAGCAACCAACAATGGCAGTAGGATAAAAATAAGATTCTCTTTTCCCACACCCATAATAACCCATGTTAAACCATATAATAGTACAGCCACGACCGCGCCAGCAACGCCTTCCCAAGTTTTATTAGGACTGATTTCGGGAGCCAACTTGTGCTTACCTAAAGAACGTCCGGTAAAATAAGCTGCGGTATCTGAAATCCATATCACTCCCATCGTTCCCAACAAAAGTACTGGGCTTATGATTCGCAATTGATAAAGTGCCAGGCAAGTTGGAAGCAATACGATCCAGCCAATTAACATCCAAGTAACAGGAGATTCGAGAGAAAAATTTTTCCGGAGATAAAATGGTACCACGAACACCCAAAATACGACTGAAATACCATATAGAATTACAAAATCTAGCGAATAAGCATTTATTTTTAAAGATTCGCGCAAATAGATAAGCAATTCACTGCCCAATAATGCGGTTAACAGCATAAAAATAATGGTATTTCTAACAGAGAATTGCGCTAATTTACTCCATTCACGCGCCCCTACAACTGTTAATGCCAATATTAAAATAGCCCAAAAAATATCTTGAAAATAAAATACTGCAAGTAAAAACAGGGGCAATATAACAACGACAGTCAGTACACGTGCTTTCAGCATGAAGATTTATCAATTATCTTTCTGAAGGTATTGCCACTTGCAATTGTTCACTGGTACGCCCAAAACGGCGTTCACGTTTTTGGTAAGATTGAATGGCCCGATCTAGCTCGTGCTCGTCAAAATCTGGCCATAGTGTATCGGTAAAATATAGCTCCGTATATGCCAACTGCCACAGCAGGAAATTACTAATACGGCATTCCCCTCCGGTACGAATAAATAGATCAGGCTCAGGCGCATAACTGAGCGCAAGATATTGTGACAACTTTTCTTCCTCAAAATTAAGTGACTTAAGCGATAATTCATTCGATTGAATCATCATTTTTCGGAAAGCCTGCATAATATCCCAACGTCCACCATAATTGGCCGCAACGGTAAAAACCAAACGTGTATTTTGTGCCGTTAGCTGCTCCCCCTTCTGAATCGCTTGTACAATTCCAGAATCAAATTTTGACAAATCACCAATCACTTTAAAACAGATACCGTTTTCATGGAGCTTTGTCACTTCTTGCTCAAGCGCATTTGCGAAAAGCTGTATCAGGAAAGAAATCTCATCTGAAGGACGACGCCAATTTTCGCTACTAAAAGCAAAAACCGTTAAATATGAAACATTACGTTCGATGCAAGCTTTAATAACACCGCGCACTGTTTCAACACCTTGTCTATGACCAGCAACACGCGGCATAAAGCGATTGCGCGCCCACCGTCCATTTCCATCCATAATAATTGCGATGTGCTGAGGAACCGAATCCGTATTAGGAATTTCTCGAGTTGAGCTAGGACGCTGTTGCATATTAAACAGCCATTAATTCGGCTTCTTTAACTTGCAATACTTTATCTATTTCAGTGATGTATCGGTCGGTCAATTTTTGAATGTCATCTTGCCCACGACGTTCATCATCTTCCGATATTTGTTTAGTTTTTAATAATTCTTTAAGGTGAGCATTTGCATCGCGGCGAATATTACGTGCGGCAACGCGTACTGTCTCCGCTTCGTGTCTTACAACTTTGATCAGATCACGGCGGCGCTCCTCAGTCAGTGCTGGCATTGGAACGCGAATTGTCTCTCCAAGCAGCATGGGATTAAGTCCAAGATCAGATTCACGAATTGCTTTTTCAATCACACTGGCCATTTTCTTCTCCCAAGGCATCACACCTATCGTGCGCGCATCAATAAGATTAATGTTAGCCACCTGATTAATCGGCGTTGGAGAACCATAGTAATCAACTGTAACATGATCTAAAAATCCAGTATGCGCCCGTCCACTTCTGATTTTTCCCAAATCAACTTTGAGAGCTTCCAAACTCTTCTGCATTTTCTGTTCTGCAGATTTCTTAACATCACCAATCATACTATTCCTATCCCTTTCTAACCAAGGTTAAAGAGATCAAAACCTATATCCCTAAAAAGTATATATCAAGCAGTTACTAGCGTTCCTTCATCTTCACCAACGATGATGCGTTTTAGCGCACCAGCTTTAAAAATACTAAATACATTGAGTAGCATTTTTTGATCACGGCACAGTGTCAACGCAGTTGCGTCCATTACTTGCAAGTTTTTGGCGATGGCTTCATCAAAAGATAATTTATGGAAACGTGTAGCATCAGGATTCACTTTTGGGTCACTGGTATAGATACCTTCAACTTTGGTTGCCTTCAGCATGATATCCACATTCATTTCCATGCTGCGTAAAGCCGCGGCTGTATCAGTAGTGAAAAACGGATTGCCGGTACCTGCAGCAAAAATAACAATCTTCTTATCAGTCAAATATTGTAGCGCACGCGCACGTACATACGGCTCAACCACCTGATCGATACGTAACGCCGACTGTATACGTGGCACCAATCCAATCACTTTCATCGCGTCTTGTAACGCTAAAGCATTCATCACGGTAGCTAACATACCCATATAATCCGCGGTAACACGTTCCAAGGCATCATTCGCTGATTTCATTCCACGAAATATATTACCGCCACCTACCACAATTGCAACCTCAACACCCAATTTACTAATTTCTTCTATTTCTAAAACAATCCGCCGCATTACGGCTTGATTAATACCATACTTATCTTCACCCATTAGGGCTTCACCAGACAACTTCAACAATACCCGTTTATAAATAGCAGCTGTCATCAATGATATAAGTAGTAGTAAATAAAAGTATTATTTTGCTTGACCCATTTGTGCCTTGACTTCTTCAGCGAAGTTTTCGGTTTTTTTCTCGATTCCCTCACCTACTACAAACATAGTGAAACCATTCACTTTGGTTGCTTTTTTTGCCAGTAATTTTTCAACGGTCTGTTCAGGATCTTTTACAAAAGGTTGTCCTAGCAAAGTAATCTCCGCTAGATATTTTGTAATTCTCCCCTCGACCATTTTCTCGATAATATTACTAGGCTTACCGCTTTCAGCAGCTTGAGCAGTAAATATCTGACGCTCGTGTGCCAAAATTTCAGCAGACACCTGTTCTTTCGAAACACACATCGGCTTGCTTGCAGCAATATGCATGGCTAAATCTTTACCTAATGCTTCATCGCCACCCGTATGATCTACTAAAACACCGATTCTGGTTCCATGAAGATAAAAAGCAATGCGCCCCTGCGTTTCATGGCGAGCCAATCGACGAATACTGATATTCTCGCCGAGTTTCATCACCAATGCTTTTCGCGCAGTCTCAACGTTCTCATTCGAGTTTGTCAGTACCACTTCCGTCAATGTTGTAACATCGGTAATATTTTTTGTAGCCACCAACTCAGCTAAGCTTTTAGCAAAGTGAATGAAGTCTTCATTCCGAGCAACAAAATCTGTTTCACAATTCACTTCAACCAATGCGCCGCATTTACCATCTACCGCAACATAAGCACCAATAACTCCCTCAGCCGCAATACGTCCAGCAGCTTTACTTGCCTTAGAACCACTTTTTATTCGCAGCAAATCTTCGGCAGCCTTTATATCGCCATTGGTTTCTGCCAAAGCTTTTTTACACTCCATCATACCAAGCCCGGTCATCTCCCGCAGTTCTTTCACCATGCTTGCGGTTACTTCTACCATATCTACTCCAAATACATGTTAAGGTAATTTTCTGAAAATAAATGACTTAATTTGATTCACCAACATCTTCAGAAATCATTTCTACAATTTCTTGAATGGATTGATTACGACCTTCTAAAATGGCATCAGCTACACCACGTGCATATAAGCGGATCGCACGGCTCGAATCGTCATTACCAGGAATAATATACTCCAGTCCCTCTGGATTATGATTAGTATCCACCACGCCAATCACAGGAATATTCAATTTCCTAGCTTCCGTTATCGCACCCTTCTGATAACCAACATCAATAACAAACAAAGCATCTGGCAAAGATCTCATCTCCTTGATACCACCCAAGCTACTGTTCAGCTTATCCAATTCCCTTTGAAGATCTAAAGCTTCTTTCTTGACGAGTTTATCAAAGGTACCGTCTTGAAACATGACTTCCATATCCTGAAGGCGCTTGACGGATTGCTTAATAGTTTTGAAATTGGTCAACATACCACCAAGCCAGCGTTGGTCTACATAAGGAGATCCACAGCGGAATGCTTCCTCACGAATAATATCGCGAGCCTGCTTCTTAGTACCCACAAATAAAATAGTACCCTTATTTGCCGAAAGCTGACGCACATATTTCATCGCTTCCTGATACATCACGAGGGTATTTTCTAAATTAATGATATGAATTTTGTTACGATGGCCAAAAATATAAGGGGCCATTTTGGGATTCCAAAAGCGCGTTTGATGTCCAAAATGAACACCCGCTTCTAACATTTGCCGCATTGTTACAGACATAAATTCTCCTAATGGATTGAGCCTCCACTCATTGCACGATCATCATCGCTGAAGTATTAGCAAACGAGTGTGTGTATTTAATTCAATTCAGATGTTTTAGGTATCAAAAAACAACGCCACTACCGTATCAATCGATCAGAAATCAAATTATCCCGGGATTATAGCATTTTCGGATACTTACTCAAGTTAACTATGGTTACAACAGACTTATAACACGATAGTCTGGAAATTTTGCATTGTTTCTCAAGTGCTCGTTATTCAATATTTTGCACCTGTTCTCGCATTTGTTCGATGATGACTTTAAGTTCCATAGCAATTTTAGAGATTTCTAGATCAATCGATTTAGCACCCAACGTATTAGCCTCACGATTCAATTCTTGCATCATAAAATCTAAGCGCTTTCCAACAGCACCACCCTGCTCTAAAATATGCTCGACCTCATCCAAATGCGCTTGCAAACGCGATAATTCTTCATCAATATCGATTTTCCCGACAAATACAGCAATTTCCTGACGAATACGTTCATCTTCGAGATTCTCAATAATCTCTTTTAAGCGAGTACGCAGCTTTTCTTCAAAATTTGCAATCAATGCCGGGATACGAGGCTGCACGATAATCAAGTGTTGACGAATTTGCTGAATACGCTCCAATAGCATTACCTTAAGTTTTTCACCTTCGCGCATTCTGGCAATTTTTAGATCTTCCAAAGCAATTTGCATTAACTCTATGCTAAGGTCATTCAAGTCATCTATAGATACATCGTTATTACCCAGAATTCCAGGCCACTTGAGTATTTCTGCCACGGATAAGGATTGAGCCGTCGGATATAATTCCAATACCAATTGATTAAGCTGCAGTAAATTTTGCAAAACCTGTGTATCCAGTTGTTGCTGATACTCCGCTTTAACTAAAGGTAAAAAATTCATGCGGCACTCAACCTTACCTCGCCGCAATTGTGTGGTAACCATTTCACGCATAGCTGGTTCCTGTTTACGCAAATCATCTGACAAACGAAATTGCACATCAAGAAAACGGTTATTAACAGATCGTATTTCTATGCTGAGGGAACCGTAGAGAGCGTCTCGAGAGGTCGTGGCATAACCTGTCATACTGAGAATTGGTTTCATGGTTTTTCGGGTATTGAAGAAGATAAAGAAAACAGATCATTTAGTAAAAAACCCAAACCACACGATGAAGGCGCAGGTTTCTGATCAAGCAGACCCGATACGGTAAATGGTTTGGTCTTATTGGTAGAATCGAATACAACTTGACTGACCTCCATATACACCCTATCTCCTGCTGCATTTAATCGCCACAAATTAGGAATATCTTCATAGGGCTGATTAAAGCAGTACGGTAAGCTATCACCATGCATCGTCAAAAAGGGTTTTTTAAATTGTGTCGCCAAGCTTTTGATGTGCTCGAGAATTTTCTGGTAACCACTGCAATTTGTACGTACTGCTTTGGAACACGCAGGTTTGTTGTCATTTTCATTTTCATATTCATAAATATCAGCATGGAATGCAATCACGATGGCTTCAATCGATGGATTCGATTGCGCTGTTTCAAACAACTCAACCAACCACGCTTCATTATATTGATCACGAAGATCTGCTGCATGCAACGCATCTTCTATATTGCTACGCTCAATCTGATTGCGTCCGTTATTAGTACCCGGCAAGTGCAATGTTGCAAACAAAATATCCTCAAGCTGCCATCTCGCATTTTCAACAAAACCTTGCTGTCGGATAAGTCCTACAATATCCTTACTCAACTGTAATTCGTCTTGATTAAAAAAAATCTGCCGCAAAAATTCAAGTCGCTCGAGTTCATCATAACGTGTTGAAAAATTAAATGTCAATCGATCGCAATCGGTCCAGTCATTGTCTCCTGGCGTGTAAATAGTCTTGTGTGGGTGCAATTGTGCGATTTGTCGGTAGCGGTCTTTAAATAGTTCGTCGGTACAACCTGCCCTAGCCAACTTAAAATCACCTAAGTGTATGAGTACCGGAGGATCGAGTGTTTTGATCGCTTTTGCAATAACGCCATCTGGGTGCTCCAAAGCAGCGTATTCAGCATCACTATAGGGAATGTCACTAATCACCGCAAAATGCGTGGGAGCTTTTGTGGCCGTGGAAGGAACAGCGCTATTACTTGCCAATATCAGTGATGAACCTAAAATCAGAAAAACTAAAAAAACGATTCGCTTAACAAGTCTATTGAGCATAGCTCCCGCTCATACGTCCGCATGGGTTTGAAAAACCAAACCCGCATGTTCGCGTAGTTTGTGAAAATGAATTGCAGGCCAATTGTCTTGCGCAACACTTAATTCCGCACCAAAAGACGCGAGAAATGTCGGTGCGTCCACCGCATCGTAGGCAATCCGGTGTGCGTTGGCATCGATAAATCGTTGCAATTCTTTGGGATTATCTGCAGTAATCCAACGCGCTAATTGATACTTTGCTGGTGCAATACGGGCCGCCACTTGATACTCATGCTGCAAGCGGTGTGTAACCACTTCAAATTGCAAGACTCCAACCGCTCCGAGCAACAGCATATTGCCCAAATGTGGCCGGAAAACTTGTATGGCGCCTTCTTCACCGAGCTGCGCGAGACCGAGTTTCAATTGTTTGCTCCGGAGTGGATCAGCAATTTCCACTGTTCGAAAGATTTCTGGCGCAAAGAACGGTAAGCCGGTAAATTGCAGCACCTCCCCCTCAGTTAAAGTATCGCCAAGCTGCAACGTACCGTGATTAGGAATACCAATGATATCGCCTGGATACGCTTCTTCGAGAATATCACGCCGTTGCGATAAAAAAGATACCACGGTGCTAGTACGAATGTCTTTGCCGCTTCGTGCCACTCTTAGATTCATGCCGCGTTTAAAATGCCCGGAGCATACACGCACAAATGCAATGCGATCACGATGCGCTAAGTTCATATTAGCTTGAATCTTAAACACCATTCCGGAAAATTTCTTTTCATCCGGTAATACTTCACGTTGAATTGCATGGCGCGATTTGGGTGGCGGCGCAAGCTCAACCAGCGCATCGAGAATTTCGCGTACACCAAAATTGTTAATGGCGGAACCGAAGAATACTGGTGTTTGCTCGCCTGCCAGAAAATCTCCGTGATCGAAAGCAGGTGAAGCGCCTTTGATTAAATCAATTTCTTGTAACGCAATTGGCAATTCTGCGCCAAAACGTTGTTGTAAATTGGGATCATCGAAATGCGCAATGACTTCTTCGTCTTTAGTAACGCGATCAGCGCCTGCCTGAAATACCCGCATGCAGTCATTTCTCAGGTCACATACTCCCTGAAAGCTTTTACCCATGCCGACGGGCCAAGTGAAAGGTATGGTCGACATGCCAAGTGTGCGCTCAATTTCATCGAGCAAATCAAGCGGTTGCCGCACTTCGCGATCCATTTTATTGACAAATGTTACAATGGGCGTATTACGTGCACGGCAAACTTCCAACAAACGCAGCGTTTGCGCTTCCACGCCATTGGCCGCATCAATGACCATCAAGGCAGCATCCACAGCGGTGAGGACGCGGTAAGTATCTTCAGAAAAATCCTGATGTCCCGGTGTATCGAGCAAATTAATGACGCAGTCACGGTACTCCATTTGCATCACCGAGCTGGCAACCGAGATGCCCCGTTGCTTCTCAATTTCCATCCAATCAGAAGTGGCATGACGGCTAGCTTTACGCGCTTTAACACTACCAGCAATATGTATCGCACCCGCATACATCAGCAACTTTTCCGTCAATGTTGTTTTGCCTGCATCGGGATGAGAAATAATGGCAAACGTGCGACGCCTCGCAACTTCTTGGTGAATGCTCATGGGTTAAGACTACGATTCCTGTGAATAGAGAAAACAATGGCTAGTATGGGTGTTACTAAAGGTACTGACAGCGGGGTATTGTTCGCGGCAAATCGGCATAGCCTTAGGGCAACGCGGATGAAAATGGCAACCCGATGGCGGTGCGGCTGGTGAGGGTAAATCACCTTTTAGGCGAATCAATGGATGATTTCGATCTTGCTTGATTTTTGGCACAGACGACAATAAAGCTTGTGTGTAGGGATGTTTTGGCGTATCCATGATTTCATCAACCTGACCTTGCTCGACTATGCGCCCGAGATACATCACGGCAACTTCATCGGCTAAATATTCAACCACAGCAATATTATGCGTTATAAACAAAAAGGTAATTCCTAAGCTACTTTGTAATGACTTCAATAAATTCAGTATTTGCGCCTGAACCGATACATCCAACGCGCTGGTTGGCTCATCACAGATGAGCAACTCGGGATTAACAGCCAGAGCGCGAGCAATTGCGATACGTTGTCGCTGACCACCGGAAAATTCGTGTGGAAAGCGCCATTTTACCTCAATTGGTAAACCGACGCGTTGCAATAACAGATCGATTTCTTGCTCATTGTGTGTATCGGATAATTGATTAACGCACAATGCATTCATACCCTCCAGAAGGGTTTCTCGTACACGCATACGTGGATTCAGAGAAGAAAAAGGATCTTGAAAAATGATTTGGAATTGCGAGCGGATTTTTTGTAACTGGCTGCGACTCAATGATATCAATTCCCGATTTTTAAACAGGATACTTCCAGCAGTGGGCTGAATCAACTGCAAAATGCTTTTACCAATGGTTGTTTTACCGCAACCAGACTCCCCAACCAATGCCAAAGTTTTACCGGCGGAAATTTGTAACGATACCCCATCGACAGCTCGTACATGCCCAACAATACGTTTGAAAAAGCCCTTTCGAATTGGGAAATGCACTTTGAGATCCGTCACCCGAAGCAATGGGGAAACTGCTGTAATAGGCTCGATATCAGTATTTTTATCCGGCGCACCGAAAATAATGGAATCATTGATAACAGCACTACGCTCAGCATGTTGATTCTTGCTATCGTACAAGTGGCAACGGACTTGATGACCGTCCGTGATCAAGGACCACCGCGGTATATGTTCATGGCAAACCGCCATCGCTTGTTGACAACGATCTGCAAAACGGCAGCCCACAAAAATCTGCGCCAACGACGGGACAGTGCCCTGAATAACCGCTAATGCATGGTTGCGTTTGTGCTTTTCCGGTAAGGATGCAAATAATTGCTGGGTATAAGGATGTGCAGGGTGATTAAAGAAATCTTCGCGACTGGCCATTTCAACGATTTCACCTGCATACATAACCCCCACTTGCTGGGCCATTTCAGCAACCACGCCCAAATCATGCGTAATCAATAGAATAGCCATGTGATTGCGCTGCTGTATCTGACGCAACAAATCCAACACTTGTGCCTGAATCGTCACATCCAAAGCAGTGGTAGGTTCATCCGCGATTAACAACTCGGGTTCACCCGCTAACGCAATGGCAATCATAGCGCGTTGCTTCATACCGCCCGAAAATTGAAAGGGATACTCATGCATGCGGTGTTCCGCATCGGAGATACCAACTTGCTCGAGTAACTCGACAATACGCTGTTGTGCCGATGAATGCGATAATTGGCTATGTTGCGACAGCACTTCATGAATTTGTTCAGCAATCGTCATGACCGGATTTAGGCTCAGCATCGGTTCCTGAAAAATCATGCTAATACGCTTGCCACGAATGCGGCGCATGGCAAACTCGGGCAATTGTAATAAATCAATGCCTTTGATACGAATCTGCCCGGATATTATTTCGCCGACATCGGGGAGCAAACGCATGATAGAAAGTGCGGTCATTGATTTACCGCAACCAGATTCACCCAGCAAAGCAAAAGTTTCACCGGATGCGATTTTTAAAGATAACCCATCGACAGCACGAATCGGTTCATCACTTGCATGCAATACGGTTTTTAACTGGTCAATCTCAACTAACGTATTCATATGCGGTGGTTTGTTTTGGCTACGGTATTGGTTTCTATGGTTACCGGTACAGCATTCTTTCCGGATTGATGCGGACGATGCTTTAAACGATTGCTATGCCGTAGCGTACGGGTACGTGGATCAAGCGCGTGCTGCACCGCATCAGCGAATAAATTGGCACTTAAAACTAGCGCTAGCATAAAAATGAATGCAGCCAACAACGCCCACCAAACCATCGGTTCACGCGCCATTTCCAACCGCGCGGCATTGATCATCGTACCAAAACTAATCATCGAAGGATCAACCCCCACACCGACATACGATAACACCGCTTCCGCCAGAACCAGGCTGCTGAAATCCATGACAATCGCAATCAACACCAAATGCATCACGTTCGGCAAGATATGCCGGGTGATAATACGCCAATGTGAAACACCAAATGCATGGGCCGCTTGAATATATTCCAGTTCACGCAACTTCATCGCTTCACCACGCAACAAGCGACACAGCCCTGTCCAACTGGTAATTCCCAGAATGATGCACAAAAAGAGCAAACGCAAATCTGCACGCGCCGCCGTAGTATCAAAAATATCCGGGTGCGTTTCGATATACACCTGCATCATCAACACTGCGGCCGCAATCAACAGCACGCCGGGAATCGAATTCAACGTGGTATAAACATATTGAATGACATCATCGATCCAACCGCGAAAATATCCCGCCATAATCCCCAGCAATAAGGCAAACGGCAACATGATGAGCGTCGTCAACGTACCAATGACCAAGGCGACGCGAATGCTTTTCAATGATTGATACAAGACATCTTGACCGACTTTATCGGTTCCCAATACATGGTAGTAGCCAATTAGAGCAGAAACACAACCAACCAACAGCAACAAAATAAGCAGCGTGATGAGTATCGCATACCACGGAGTTTCTGACGTTCGCTGCCAAACCAATCCGAAACTTTGTTTGAATGAGCATTCATACTGTTTGGATAGCGCAGCAGTTAAAGCAATCAACAGCAAGCACCATACCGCAAAACCGTAACCAGCACCTTGTAGGGAACGTACCCAAACATCCGTAGCATGCTCTGTTTCAGGGTGCTGCAAATGCGCACCGCCATATTGCAAACGCGCAAAAGTACGCATCTGCTGACCATCTGGCAATTCGATAGTCTCTTTCGCATACAGATGCGTTGCCAAGGGAGCGGAATAGGTTTTTTCCACTTGGGTGCGTAATGGCGTCACCAGAATATCCAACGCACTCAATACATCCACACTATAAATAGGCTCAGATTGCGAGTTGTTTGACTCTAAGGCAGGGCGAAAATGAATCGTATCGAGAAAACCAATCAATAAGAAAAACAACAAGATAGTGAGTGACGACATGCCACTCGCACTATGCCCGACACGCTTCCAGGAAGCTAGCAAATGCGGATGGCGGCGCACATACCCCATGCCTATCAAAATCATCAAGACAAACAAATAAATCAACGCGTCTGTCCAGAGCAGCACAAGATCGAAAGGCATGATGGTTTTTCCAGAAAATACTTATCGACAATCTGATAGTTAAAAGACCGCCACGTAACTGAATTATTTCCACCCCACAAGATTCTTAAGTGTTCAATTCTCAGTACTGTAAGTAATCAGGAAAGCTCAAAAACACAGTTACGCAGCGATCTCACTAATGTAAAATTAACCTCTAGAAACAGTAATTGGAAACCTAGCGAGTATTCAATAACACTAATTTCTTACAATTGCGATAACACATTTTCAGTCAGATATTTTTATTCTGGATTGTGGGCCAGAACAAACAGGTCTAGGATTGAAAGTGGTGTCTATGACCCACCCTTGATCGCCATTGGGAAGCGTACCTCTTGTCGCTCGATATATATAAAATCCGCTACCACTAGCCCTGAAAATAAAAGTATATCCAGGAGAGGTCGTAGCATTATCTTGATCATTGAAATCACTACTATGTTGTGAACCGACTGGATTTCCATTTTGATCTAAATCCCACCAAAATACTCGACCAGATTTTGAATTAATCAGCATAGTAGATGCAAGCACATCCATAATATATATCCCTTTCTTTAGTAAGTAAAATGATTATTTAAAAATAAATGGTTTAAGTTAACGACCTTATGGCTATGGTATTCGCCCCCCTATAAATTTAACGTTACCCCCAAAAATATAGTGCGTTGAGGAATGAATCTTGTGATACCAGGTTCTGAGTTCCTAAAAGTATCATCTCTATAATAAAAATTATCATCTAGTAAATTCCTTCCTTCCAGGCTAAGGATGCCTCTGCGGTTAGGAAAACGAAAGCCGACCGAGAAATCAAGCAGCACAAAATGACTAGTGCCAGATTTATCGCTATTTCCCCTCACTAAATCTTGCTGAACGAAAGTAGTCATAAACCTAGAAAATATGCCTGAAGGATGAAAATATTCAATACTTGCTGGTGCGCTCAATGTTTGCAATTTGATGGGATTGCTGTCGCGTGCACCACTTTTATCTGTAAAATCTTCATATTGAAATTCACCTTTAGCTACCCAATTTGTATGAAGCGCCCAATATACATAAGCGCGATAGAGTTCTTCTTCATATTTCGAGAACTTATTCTTTAAAGGAACTTTAATATGCCTCCTAGAAATCTCGAAACCACTAAATATCTTTTCATAAGCTTTTGAATCCAACCCAATCCCCATTCTCCGCGATCTAGTCCCATTGGGATCATCGTAGAATTGATTAAACCCAGCCACTTGTGTAGGTTCAATGGTTTGTTGAGCGACAAGATGTGACTTGGTTGTTTCGAACCAGGCCGCTCTGAGCCGCAGAAAGCTTGTCATATCCCATTGCAAGCCGAATTTCGGGTTAATTTTATCGACATCCTTATCTTCAGTCTCTTTATCCTCAGTTTTTTTGAAACTGTCGTAGCTCAGACCCAAGGTTGTGGTCAAGTTCGACAATAAATTGATATTGGTATAGTTATAAATATTTTTTCTTGTATGAGTTTCTTTTTTTTCTTGAAGAGTTCCATCAAAATCATATCCCCCTCCACCCGTAGTGGTATTATATCGATCATTTCGATATAAATGCTGCATTTCCCCATGAAAACCACTCAGTTTACTTTTATTGTGGAAAAGTCCTTCTGTGGTGACGTTTACATCACGATCAACATATTTTCCCGATAGAATAATATCTTGATTGGGCGATAGTGCATATCTAGCGCCAATCCTGGCAGTACTTTCATTCAGTTTTCTATAATAGCCTTCATCGGCTTTCTCTTTGAAATTAAGCTTTAAGTCTCCATGTTCAGTCTCTCGTCTTCGTACTTCCGTTTGGACATTCAATTTAGGTGTTAGCGCATACTGGAAGAACCCATTGTAAATATTATGTTTTTGATCATTATTTTCTCTAAAGCCATTGGTCTCGTAATGAAACTGCCCCAAACTCACCGAAGCCCTGTCGCGTTGCATCGAAGCCACCACTTCATTGCCTAGCGTACTATTGCTGCCCACGACCCCCGATGCAACCACTTGGGGCTTGTTGCGCTCCATCAGTGGCGCAAACTCGTTAAATGAAACCGCTGAGGGTGTCGTGCCGGTAATGATATTCAAATCAGCCACCGCCATATGCGGTTGCACCGGATTGACGTTGATCGGTTGTAATAACTGCGCTTGCAGTAATTCACTGACACGGGCGATTTCATGCCGAGGTGTATTCACATAAGTATCTGCCAGAAAACGGTGCGCGGAATGATTGGCTGGGTCAGAGCTCAAAGACTTGGCCGTTTCCATCACAGCACGGCGTTCGAATCCCAAGGTTTCAAAAATGCGGGCGAGACTGGAACCCCGTGCGGCTTCGTCACGGTCGAGCAAAAATTTGGAACGGTACACTGCACGATTATCATTTAATGCGATCGACTTTTGAATGTCTTGTAACGCTTCAATCGGGCGGTTCTGGGTTTGCTTTTGGATCGCATCATACAGCCAAGGCGTTGGATCTTTCGGGTCGCGTTCTTTAGCCAGATCAAATTGCGTGCTGGCATGTGGATAACGTCTTTCTTCAAAATACGCCTTACCCAAGTAACTGCGAATCAGTGAATTGGCCGGATCGAGACTGACAGCGACTTCAAGCTGCGCACGACCTGCCTCGAGCTGGCCTTCTCGAATCAGTGCTAACCCCAACCCAAGCCGTGGCATGGGATCGGCTGAATCCAAAGCAATCGATCGGTTAAAAGTATGTTTAGCCATTTGCGTATCCATTTGCAACAAATGGGCAAAACCCAATACCGTTTGCGTTCTGGCTAAATTAGGGTTGAGTTGCACGGCTTGCTGCGCGGAAACCAACGCTTGTTCCAGTTCACCCAATGAAGCTTGCAATTCAGCCAAACGCGCCACAGCCAACGCATTGTGCGGATCGATTACGAGACTTTTACGAATGCTGGCTAATGCTTCTTCAATTTCAAAGCGGGCTTGTTGTGTATACGAAAGTGCAATATAAGCCACCGCTGATTGCGGATTGAAAATCACCGCTTGGTTGGCAGAATCATACGCAGCCTCTTTGTCATTCTGCGTCACCGCAATAATAGCCAGTAGCGCATGCGCATCACTGTTATTGGGTTCTCGTCGCAATACTTGTGCAATGACAGATTTGGCCTCATCGGCTTGTCCAACAATCAATGCATCGCTGGCTCGTTGAATCGAGGCAATAGCACCGGACGCATCCGCGTCTTCTCGCAGCCAATACATCGCCAGGGTTGGATAATAAAGCGCCCATTGCACGGCATCGACAGGATGAATGTGGATGGTTTTTTGTGGCGCTTGATACTGACTGGCGGTAGCTGCCTCACGATCATTTAAAACAACGCTGCCATAATCATTCGTTACCGCAACCTTGCCTTCGTATACTACCACTCGGTTATTTTTTTCAGCCGCTTCGACAAGAAACTCGGTGCCGTGCACGCTTGCGTTCACAAATGGAGTAGTCACATCAAAGGGTTTCGGAGTGCGGGTAATAATGTGGATGACACCTTCAAGTAGCTGCATCAGAAAAGATTTCTTTTCTTCATTCGCCGGCAAGAAAGTCATGCTACTTTTCTGATTTAAGTTCAAAAAACTTTCATTAGCCAGGCGCAGCGTCGCACGACTGTGTGTGCGGGAACGAATCATATCGCCCAAACACAGCACCGTATCCAGGGTTACCGGTTGCCAGATTTGCTGCCTTTGCTGAGCGCGACGCACTTCGATGGTGCCTTGAGTCGATACAATCCGAGCCACTTCAACTTTACATACGCTCGATGCATGCACTTTTCCGATGAATGCAACCATGCAGATGATCAAAACGCTTACACATAAAACGATGATAGCTAACTTTCGTGCGATCCCATAAAACCTAAAGAACCCATATATTGGCATGATGTTTTTTACGCACAAAATAGCTCGGTTCGATAGCATTTTAAAAATTATTTTGATATTTATTGATATTGATAGCTACATCAACCAAGCCATCAGAAATTGACTTAAGTAATAACCATCATCGTAACGCAGTTTACATATAAATTTTGTGAGAAAAGTCACATTCCAAAGAAATACGCTGTCGATCACAGCATTTGGCCTAGGCTTCCCATAGAAAGCTAGGGAAACACTGATCTATTCGATCACATCGAATCGACTTACAGAAGTAAGATAAAATACCTCGCTATTGATAAACATGGAATAGAGCGATGCAATCAAGCTTTTCTGACCTGGAATATGCGGCGAAGAAGAAACAAACCCGTCGTGATCGTTTTTTGGTTGAGATTGAAGCTGCAACACCGTGGACATCCCTGCTGAATGTTATTGCTCCGTATTATCCGGTTAGCGGTAGGCGAGGTCATCCACCGATTGGTCTGGAGCGGATACTGCGGATGTATATTGTGCAACAGTGCTTTGGTTTTTCGGATGAAGGCACGGAAGATGCTGTATACGATAGTCAAGCAATTCGCCGCTTTGTTGGTATTGATTTGAATCGGGAAGGGGTACCGGATGCAACGACTCTGCTGAAATTCCGCCATTTGCTGGAAGCGCATCATCTGACGGAATCGATCTTCGCTGCAATCAACGCGCACCTGGCTGAACGCGGGCTATTTCTTCGCGAAGGTACGATTGTTGATGCCACGCTGATTTCAGCACCGCCTTCGACCAAGAATAGAGGAGGAAAACGCGATAGCGAAATGCATCAAACCAAGAAAGGCAAGCAGTGGCACTTCGGCATGAAGGTGCACATCGGTGCCGATGCGCAATCAGGGCTCGTTCATACCCTGATCGGAACGGCAGCTAATGTCCATGATGTTACTCAGGCACAGGCGCTGTTGCATGGTGATGAAACCGATGTGTTTGGTGATGCGGGCTATCTGGGTGTTGAAAAACGAGAAGAGAATCTTGCATTGCCCTTAACCTGGCATATTGCGATGCGCCCTTCCAAGCGCAAGGCATTGCCCAAAACAGCAGCTGGCGAACTGATGGAGAAGCTTGAACATGCAAAAGCCAGCATTCGCGCCAAGGTTGAGCATCCCTTTCATGTCGTAAAGAATCTGTTCATGCATCGTAAGACACGCTACAAAGGAATGGCCAAAAATAATGCTCAGATGTTTTCACTGTTTGGCCTTGCCAACTTGCTGCTGGCTCGCCGGTGGTTAGGTAACTCTGACAGCCAGATTGCGTCTTAAAAACAAGAAATGAATGGAATAAGGCAAGTAATAGCGCAATTCAAGCCAGAATATGGCAAATCTTAACCCAATATCCCAAAACCGCTCGCTTTGCCCTTGGGATGCAGTGAATTAATCAGCGTTTCCCTAGTAGTAGATTTCCTAAGATAAAATTCAGTGACAAAAGCTATGGGAGTGTTGCTGGGATCTTACAATTAAAAACTCGGAAACGTAAGTTGAAATGCACCGTACACTTTATTCATTGATAACTTGATCATCTTCTCCGAGCTTTTGCCAGATGCAAGTGTTACCACTCTGAGAAGTAATCATTTTCAGTATCGATGCATGCTCAGCGCATTCACTTTCCGTTGCTTTAATAATTCTCAGTAGGTGTTTTTCCGAAAAAACGGTGAGATTCTGGATGGAATCTTTGTGTTCCAAATCCATGAGCAAGCTTTCTTGCCCCCGTGTCATAGCCAGATAGACTTCAGCTAGCAACTCGGAATCTAACAATGCTCCATGCAGTGTTCGTTTGGAATGATCAATACTATAGCGCTCGCATAAAGCATCTAAATTATTGCGTTTCCCTGGATGAAATTCCTTTGCAAGCCTTAGCGTATCAATAATTGAGACACAATACTGATCAAGCTGTAACATTTCCAACAATGCCAACTCATGATTTAAGAAACCAACATCAAAGGGTGCGTTATGAATGATCAATTCAGCATGATCAATAAAACCCAAGAAGTCCTTCGCAACCTCAGCGAATTTGGGTTTATCCAGAAGAAATCCCCTGGTTAACCCATGGACTTGCAAAGCAGCTTCATCGCTATCTCGTTCGGGATTCAAGTAGTAATGAATCCGATTACCGGTCAAATGTCGATTTATTAACTCAATCGCAGCCAGCTCTACAATGCGATGCCCCTGCTTTGGATCTAAGCCCGTTGTTTCAGTATCAATTACAATTTGCCGCATGAAAACTACCTAAGCTTTATTATCAGGATTATTTTCCTGATCTAAGATCATTGCCACACCCAAATTTGCCAGCCGATCAGCATGTTCATTACCTTCATGCCCAGCGTGTCCGCGCACCCAGTACCATTCGATTTCATGAAGCTGCACTAAGCGATCGAGCATCTTCCACAGATCGTCGTTCTTCACTGGTTTCTTTGCGGAAGTTTTCCAATTACGTATTTTCCAGTCATTGATCCATTCACTAATACCTTTTTTAAGATACTGCGAGTCCGTATGTAAATTAACCTGGCAAGAGCGTTTCAAAGCCTCTAAGGCACGCACTGCGGCCAACAATTCCATACGATTATTAGTAGTGAGCATCTCACCGCCATAAATTTCTTTTTCGTACCCATCATACCTCAGTAATGCGCCCCACCCGCCTATTCCAGGGTTTCCCTTGCACGCGCCATCAGTAAATATCTCTACCCTATTCCTATCAGCCATAGATCATTCCATTCATGATGCAAACAATAAGTCGAGGGATTTTAGTAGTTTGATCAATTTTTTAATTGAGTTTTTGTGTAACGGAAACAATGCGTTTTTTGCTATCGATATTTTTCTTCCATCCAGGTTTAATTACTCGCATTCCATGCATATGTTTAATTGCATGAAGAAAATATACGCCTCCGCCAATAGGCCACCACCGATCACCTGCTGCTTCCATGAAACGAAATCGCTGACGCCATTTTTCCTGCTCAAATGGAGGCGCATAACAACACAATTGCCCACCCATTGTTTCAAAGTCGAGTAACTTCAGCCAATCCTTGAGACGTAATAAGGCGATAAAATTACCATTCCATGGATATTCCACTCGATTCGCTTTTAAATAGCGAGATATACCCCATAAGCTCAGCGGATTAAAACCAGATATGACAATGTGTCCTTCTGGAATCAGGACACGGTAAACCTCGCGCAGAATTTGGTGCGGATTATTACTGAATTCAAGGGTATGTGGCATAATGGCCAGATCAATTGAATTACTTTGAATGGGTAAGAAATCGGCAGCTGCAATCAAAGCGGGTTGCGTTTTTTCTAACCCCACCGAAAACTGCAAAGGCATTCTGTTTAAGCGTAAAAAACAAAATTGCGGCAAACCTATTTGGATAGCGTTATAACCGAAGATATTGGCGACAACTTTATCAAAATAACGATACTCATGCTCGAGCAAATAACGACCTAATGGTGACTCGAACCACTGCATGTTATGCGATCCGTCATGATTTCCGACCATATCTTATTAATAACCCATCACTGTTAACGAGATTAATAACAACTCAGTATCCGTCAAATATTCAATTACCTCACAAAAATCAAACGATATGATTAATGTATATCCAGTCCGCGCATTCAAAGACAATTATATCTGGGTTCTGCATAATGATGTCCATGCGATTGCAGTGGATCCGGGAATATCGGATCCAGTGATTCATTACTTACAAGCCAATAAATTAAAACTCATCGCAATCCTCGTTACGCATCATCATCATGATCATACTGGAGGAATTAGTGATCTGACCAAACTATTTGATATTCCGGTTTACGGCCCTCAATCTGATAGCATTCCAGATGTTACAAATGTGGTATCTGAAAGTGAAGAAATACTGATCAAAACCCTTGGCCTTAAACTAACAGTGCTGAATATTCCCGGCCATACACGCGAGCATATTGCTTATTATGCCGATCATCCCTTCCAGGGCGTATTTTGCGGTGACACGCTATTCGCATGTGGATGCGGCAGAGTGTTCGAAGGAACTCACACGCAAATGCATGCATCACTCAATAAACTATCCCAGTTACCTAACAGCACTCTGGTTTATTGTACACACGAATACACACTCAACAATATCCGCTTTGCAAAATGCGTAGACCCCGGAAACCAGGCGCTCTTAAATTTTGAAATTCTATGTAATCAATTAGTTATCGAACAACATCCAACCCTACCTACCACCATTGAACTTGAAAAAGCGATTAACCCTTTCCTACGGTGCGATCAACCCGCAATCATCAATTGCGCTCAAAGTCGCTCAAAGCTACTGACAATCAATTCTAACGAAGTTTTTTCTATCTTACGGCAGTGGAAAGACAGTTTCTGCTAAGAAATAAAGCACAAAAAATGAAAAAGCAACCTGCTCCGAACCAAGCCTAAACTAGCCCGCTTCCAAGTCAGATTGCTTTAAGGACGCCTATATTCAAATATAGATGTGTTCTAAAAAAATTAAAAACTACCCTCGTTTATTTTTTAACAGGTTTGGCGGCACGAAGAACTGGATAATGCTGGATAAATACCATATCTTGTGCAGCATGACTTTTATGGCAAGCGGCACAAGCGTCATCGGCTTGCATAATGCCTTGTCTAGCTTCATAAGATTCAAATCCAAAAAATGCCCAGTTACCTGGTTTATCGGGATAACGCTTAGAATCTTTTACCATCGCAGCAATACCATTAAATTCTCCGGGGAAATAGCCATTTCCGCTTGCTGATTCTTTAGTCCCCACGCTAGTTAATTCTTTTACGATTACAGTACCATCTCGGAATTCACCTGTTTTCTTCCAGTGACTCCAACTGGTTGGATCGATATAAACATTGTGAAACTCTGGAAATGCGGGTTTACCATCATTCATATCATTGGGAGTAACGGGCGCGCCCACAAAAATCCATTCACGATAATCTTTTGGCGTTAACAACACATTTTCTTTAGTGAAGCTACCAAAATTTAGGTCTTTTGCATGTTGATGATGCTCGCTAGAAGCTTTTACTGACGTAACCAATGCAACAGATAACAATGCCGGGAGCATACTCACTAATAATGTTTTTTTAATCTGAAACATAATTCTTCCTTTAAAATAGTCAAAGAAACGTAAAGAAAAAGCAATAGCACACACTGCTTCGCTTTAATAGTAGTCAAGCTAACCGACCCCGTCAAGCGATTCATTGTGAGAACCATTCTGTAGTAACCATTAACGCTGTACCATTTCACGTAATACTTCAGCCCAGCAATTCGGTGTTTCATACAAACGAATCTGTTCCAAACAAAGATGATTACCGTAAGTATCCTGATAGGCTTGATCGAGTACCTCAAACGCAATTTTCGCCAGATTTTCTGCGGTAGGCTGTGCATTTAACACGACGGTTTTGTGATCTGGTATGGTTTTCAAAAACTCAAGCACTATGGTATCCCTTTCATAAACCAAAAATGCATGATCCCAATGATCAATCAGCACCGACTTAGCTATCCGCTTTACTTCTGAAAAATCCATCACCATACCTTGCTCAGGCACACCTTCGTCAGTAATAATGCTGCCTGACAGCGAAACTTCAATCACATAGCGATGACCATGCAGGTGACGGCATTGGCTATTATGAGTAGAAATACGGTGCCCCGCATCAAATTCTAATTTGCGCGTAATCAACATAACAACATTAGTAAATGAGCAAATAATTAAAGATGGAATTGTAACATTGCCAATCCCTCCTCAACGACTGAATGCCATCGACCATAGTCGAGATAGCGCTGGACTAACTTATGTTTACCCAGTGGTATCACGTCGTGCGGGAGGTGTATCGATTGGAATCAATCTCAATCCGAACAATGCTTGCAATTGGCGATGCATTTATTGTCAGGTTCCTAATTTGACGCGTGGCACTGCACCTCGCATTGATTTAAGCAAGCTTAGAAGCGAGTTGCATTTTTTTCTAAATGAACTGATTAATGGCGAGTTTATGCTGAAATACGTACCCGAAGAAGTCAGAGTAATTCGCGATATCGCTTTATCAGGGAATGGTGAACCAACCAGCGCCAAGGAATTCGATCAAGTTATCGAATTGATCGGAGCGGCATTAAAAGATTTTCCCATACTTAAGAACCTTAAATTGGTATTGATCACTAATGGCAGCTTAATCCACCGCAAATATGTGCAAGTCGGATTAAAACGTATGGCACAAATGAATGGAGAAATTTGGTTTAAATTTGACCGCGCTAGCACCGAAGCAAGAAAACGTGTCAATAATAGCGATATCAGTTTGAAAAAGATTCGCACGCATTTGCGTATTGCCTCGGCAATCTGCCCTACTTGGCTACAGACTTGTATGTTCCAAATCAGTGGTGAAGCTCCAACAGATTGTGAAGTAGATGCCTATTTAAAATTCATCAAACAACTCAATGATGAAGAAATTCCTTTACAAGGGATATTATTATATGGTTTAGCGCGTCCATCACTACAATTCGAAGCTTCGCAATTATCCGCAGTCACTCAAGCATGGTTGATTAACTTTGCCGAAAAAATTAAAACGCTTGGTTTTAACGTAAAAATAACCCCTTAATCAATCTTCTATTTTTGTGACTGATTTACAACAATATAATGTGATTGATCTTCATCAATATTCCTTTCTCAAATTGCTGATATTGAATATATTTAGATCGCAGTCAGTTTAAAGACTCTGATTTAATACGCAGAATAATTTTTTAATATATGCTTTAAAATCAATTGTTATCACATATAATAGCGGCCATAAAAAACCGCCATGTTATTTTTCGTGCCTTGCATATAGAAAATTACTGAATGCAATGCATGATAAACGTTATCAAACTTATCTAAACAGGAGCTTCACAATGAATTCATTGGGCATTTTTCCATCTCTGGCGAAACTCTCTACCAGACCAAAAGTGCGCTTATTAAAAAACATGCAGCAATACCTTATAGTCGGCTGCATCACAATAATGTCCTGGACCTACCAAGTTCAGGCACAGTCTTCAACCAGTGCAAATAATCCTCCGACTAGTGCACCAGCAGCGGCAACATTACCTGCAGCTCCGCCAGCGCCAACAGCACTGCCCAGAGCTATTACTTCAGATGGTTTTGACAAATCAAAAGTACCTCCAGTTACAACGATGTCACGACCGGGGCTATTTATTCTCCCTCCAGGTGGCGCAGGTCATTATTCATTGTGGGATATGGTAACCGGAAACAAACGCGAGAAACCACCGGTAGCACCTTATGCACCGTTCGCTCTGTTAACAACACCTGCTTATGAAATTGATTTCCGCTATTTGGATAAAACGGGTGCTGAAAAGGATTTTTTTGATCCAGTAAAACGCATGCATCTAGGCGATGACTGGTTATTATCTTTTGGTGGTAATTTTTGGTATCGCTATACGCATGAAACCGATAGTCGATTGAATACGGCGGATACCAATAACGACTTTCATTTGTTACGCACACGCGTCCATGCAGACTTATGGTATCGCGACAAAGTAAGATTATTTGCAGAATTATTGGATGCCCGCGCTTTTGGTTCCGAGTTACCGCCCTTGGTTACCGATCGAAATCACGCAGATATGCTGAATTTGTTCACTGATATCAAGCTAGCCAATGTCAAAGATGGTCCTGTATATATTCGCGTTGGCCGACAAGAGTTATTGTATGGCTCACAACGCTTGATCTCTACCTTAGACTGGGTCAATACCCGTAGAACTTTCCAGGGTGTAAAAGCATTCTGGCGCACCCCAAGTTGGGATATTGATGCGTTCTGGGTTCGACCTATGATTACTGAAAAAGGTAATGTAGACAATTGGGATACCAAGCAAAACTTTTTTGGCCTTTGGGGAACAAATAGGATTGCACCAACACACGCACTTGATCTCTATTTCTTGAGCCTAGAAAATGATCGCAATCTTACTGCTGCAAATGTATTGCGGGGTAATATTTTGCAAGGAGATTCACATGTTCACACGCTAGGTGGTCGTTTGGTTGGTAATTTTGATAATTATTTATATGAATTAGAAGGCATGTATCAATTTGGCCGGCGATCCAACATGGATGTTTCTGCATTTGCAGTCGCTGCAGGTGCAGGCTACCGAATACCTACTCTGATGAATGCTCAAGGTTGGATACGTTATGATTTCGCTTCTGGTGACAGTAATTCTACTGATGGCAGAAGCAATACTTTTAATCAATTATTTCCATTTGGACATTATTATATGGGATATCTTGATCGCGTCGGTCGTCAAAATGTCCATGATTTCAACGTTCAGTTTAGTATGCACCCAGTACCATGGATTACTTTTATCACGCAATATCATCGATTCTATTTAGCAAATCAACGCGATTATTTATACAATGCCGCTGGTCTTGCAACTTTTAGGGATGTTACCGGACAATCCGGCGGTCATATCGGAGATGAAATTGATTTTCGCTTTAATATACATGTCGACCGTCATCAAGATGTATTATTTGGCTACTCTAAATTATTTAGTGGCGATTTCCTGAAGAATCAAGCACCGGGAGTTTCCGCTGATCTTTTATACGTACAATATAACTTCCGTTTTTAGTAATCAAAAAACGAAAAACTATGGCGAAGGTAGATCTTTCTTTGAGCACCTTCGCTATTTAAGCGCTCATTACATTACTGCACATACTCTTTTGCTGGTGAAACTTTCAGTGTCTCGCGATTCAACAAATCTACTTGTTGATTTAATAGATTAATATCATTCCAACCTTTTTCATCTATTGATGGAATCCAACGTGCGCGCAAATATCCATAACGATCAACCAAAAACTCCATATGATCGTAGTCCGTACCGCGACCGATGATATCAGGGTAATAAATAGTACGCCGCGACAGTCCATAACTGGTGACTATTTCAGATGCCCCCTGTGCCACAATTGTAAATGGAAACTCATTCGACAAAAATTTCTTTGTAGCATCATCCAATTCATTTGATGGTATCGCTATGACGGTTATATTTTGTTCAGCAAGCTGACTGTAGATTACTTTTAATTGATCCATTCTAGTTTGAGACAGTGGCCATGAAAATACCACCAATAGCACAGTTTTATTATCACGAAAATCCTGCAATGCTCCATTATTCCCATCTTGTGTTCCATAAAAAAACACAGGTGGTTGAATAAATGCTTTGTCTGGAATCACCGTGGGCGACAGAATTCTGGATTGATACCCCCGTGATAAAGCATGAATAAAGTTAACTAAATCCCAGCGATCTTCGTTAGACAACTTCTCTCTATATCCTGGCATATCCGTGTTTATCATGCCATGAGTAATCCAATGGTAGAAATCCCCCGGTGTATGTTCTAAAGTATGTGGTTCCATCAATAAATCCGGTAATTTAGTCGATAACGTGCGAGACTTAATTCCATTGCCTTTTCCTTGTACACCATGACATTCTGCGCAATTCTCAGAAAACAGCTTAGCGCCATTTGCAATAGAAACCACATTAAAAGATTCTATTGGCTTACGATAAGTTTCTGGATAAGCACGGATAGCAATCGCTTGTAAAACAAGCAATGCACCTACTGGTATTAATAATATTGGAGTGATTAATTGCTTTATTTTCCATCGATGAAAGCGCCCCCATAAAAACAACACGACGGCAACAAATACAATGATCAAACCTATCCATACCTGTAGTGCCACATTGGGTAGATTCCATGTTGCCGCGATTGAAATCCGGAAAGGTAATGGCCATTCCTCTATATTCAGATCTTTTACAGGTACTGAATTCGTTAGAAGGGTTGCTAGCAATAAAAGTATTAACGCTAACAGAAACTCAATACCAACCCACTTCCTTAAATTTTCTTTACTTGTTAAGTTATCAGACATTTGTTTATTGTGATTTAATGCCGGTAACCATTCAGAACGGACCCGCGCAGCAATTAAAAGAATAATACTTAGTAAAAAAATTTTACTACTTAGCAGCCAACCATAAGGTGTCGCTATCAATGCAGCATAATACCCATTAAAAATATGATCGCTCACCACAACGCCAGTTAGAATAATCAATAACATCGTCGGAAAAATTACCGAGGAGAAACTACCCAATATTAAAGATAATTCAGAATTTTCTGATACTTTAAGTGAAATAGATTCTTTTTTTTCATACACTAACAGCAAAAAACCAGGCAATGCGCCAAGCCATACACCAGCTAGCACAATATGGATTATATAAGGAAGCACTGCCGTAAATGTCAGTGCTTCCAGTGCCGTATGACTTGCAAAAGTACCGGCAATGAGTGGCAATACTGCGGTTATTGCGCAGATACTGTATAACCAAATACTCTTGGAGGTTTTATGTAAATAAAGAATTAGAATTAACAGCAGAGTGGAAAAAGCTATTCGTAAAATCCAAATTTGACCTGCACGTGTATCAGTTACTATTGACAACCACTTATCGAACTGCCATATACCATCGGTATTTCCAGTTATCTGTACAAGAGTACACGTCATTACTATGACTAACCCTAAAGGAACACATGCAGCCAACCAAGGAAACAGACGCTGTAATTTCTCAATCCATGGTTTTTCGTTTAATGCATTTCTTCCTACACTAGTTTCAGCAACGATTAGGAAAATACAGCTACCTAAAAGTACGAAATTTGCGGCAATTTGTAACCAACGTGCAAATGCAGCAACAACCTCCACCATACTTACTGCATTTTGTTTTTGATATTAAAATCAAAACTGGATTCAATCACATGACCGTCAACAGACATCACGCGATATTGTATCGTATATTTCCCAGTACCGATTTCCGGAATGTTTAGTACAACTGATTTTGGATCGTTAGCAACAACCTCAGGATTATTTTCCGTTATAGATTTTTTGTTAGAATCAAGTAACACAACTGATGCATAAGCTCCTTCAATTTTCTCATTGAACCACAATTGTATTTGCTTGGGTGGGTTTGAAAGTGTAGCTCGACGAGGTGGATCAGATTTCACGAGTGCTGCATGAGCCATTACCGGATTCGAATGCCACAATAACGATAATATGATCATTAATAAAAATATTACCTGATTAACAGAAAATGGCTTCGATTGAATATTCCTCACAATAACCTCTATTTATTTTGTTTAATGATTATTTAGAATTCTTCTAAGATAGACGAAGTATTTAAAGACGAGTTCAACCTAATATTGGACTCGTCTTTAAATTACATATTTATTGATTTATTGCTCAACTCATTATTTTTTTAAGCGGCGTTGGTATTATTTTTCTTTTTACGCATAAAGAAGAACGCGACCACTGCAATAACTAGCACAATGGGAGCAATAATGGCTGCCTTCGGTGTAGGACGCCCCTCTCCAACAGAAAATGGAAAGCGTGATATATAATCTTGCGCACCCCCTGTTACCTTCACTAACCCTACAAACTTACCCTTCTCTGGGAAAGTGTGTTCCACCGCAATCGATGCAGATGGATATACTTTCGGCGGCAAATGAAACACTGTGATCTCATCTATGTTTTCTTCCAAAATCCCGGTGTCGTATGATGCGAACCTCTGTGGAAAAGCGGTCGCAGTTCTTCTGTATATAATCCAATGCAATTACGGTCTTGCCTACTTCCGGTATGTCTTGAATTCTTCTTCCCTGTGATAGCGGTTGGTATCCGTAAAGTGCATCCGGTATGGCCCTACCGTCAAGACACACATGTCCTCTGCAAGTGCCCCAAGCCACCATGTGCTTGTATTTGCGCTGTCATTGCCATTCCCGCTGTAAGTAATACTGCTAATAATGCTTGCCTGTTCGATTCTTCCTGACATTATTAATTTTCCTGTCGTTAATGTGTTATTTGCTTTGTTAATTTCAGTTGCCTCTTACCTGAACTAAGACTCTCTAATCTTTCTTTCTTCTATCTACGGCTGGCTAACCAGCTTGAAATCGCTTCGATTTGAAAAGTTTATCCCCCAACAGCGTAGTGAGCAATAGCGCTACAATCGGCCCAATCGATGCCCTAAATACATTGGCATAGTTAATCATTTTACCCGCAGGTGATATACATAATTGAGCGGTGGCACTCCCTAGCAGTGATCAATACTCAAGATACTTGCCTTGATCGAAGCTGCTTTTGTACTAATTACACCATCTTCGTATAGCGTAGGTTGAATATGTTTTACTGTCTCGCCTTCATCAATTTTACTGCCTTTGATTACTTTGATTCCAATCGGCATATCCCGTAACGATGGATCAACTAAGTCTATTACCAGTATGGTATTACCTACCTTCGGTATGTCAGTACAGTAGTGTCCTTCCTCGTCAATTTGCGGTTGATAAGCGCTTAAATGAATCATATTCTCACCAATTTGGCGCATACAATTGTCGTCTTCTATCGCTACTTTACCATGTGCCTTTACTGTACTTGTATAAAATACCATGGCAAGAATAAGTACAGAAATCCCTGTCCATATTTTCTGCCTAGCCACAACAGACCCTCCTGTGCTTAAGTACTTTATTTTGCTTATTTGCATCTAGTACTCTCATTTATATTTTCTTATATCTCTCTTGCATCGATAAAAACGCCGGTACCCTATCTGTCTTTCGACAGCGGTGTACCGGCGTTTGTGTTTAAACTGAACCGATCGTTCGGTTATAGCTTGGTAAACACTGGGAATAACGGCTCCGCAATACTAATATAACGTGTGCCACTTTCATCCCCAAGTCATCAATAAACCACCAAAGCGGCTTTCTGGATATCCCAACAATGCCATCAGACGTTGTACTTCCCATAACGCATCTTTGGCTTCCATCTTAACTTCGCGTGTTTCACCAGGTTGAATCGCTCTGTCATCATCCATCGATAAGCCAGTCGCAACCAGTTCTCTCGGATAGTCCGGATCTAAATGTGTTTGACCCAGTTTGTTAACAAAACGCACACCCGCTGTAGTGACTCTCCAATACTAACCGGTGAGTCACGATTGTCTTGGTTTTCCCATCGTAACACGCAATGCACGTCCAGGTACGTCATAGTTCGCATGCGTAACTTTAATCGCTACTGGATTCGGTGCAATCGGTAATGGTTCTACTTCAGATTCACCCGCTTGAATCGGTACTTAGGATGAACTGTTTCTGTATAGCGGTATCCACCCCATCAATCGCACAGGTCAGAATGGCAACTGCAAGACCAACTTTCCTATCCGTCGGTGATGTCAGCAATTCGTCCATAGGCCAACAATACACGACTACGCGGCAGAAAATCGGTTTCGCTACAAAGTAACCAATCCAGAAACAGCCAAGACCCAGCCATCCAAGTGCCAGAATATACCATTGCTGAAATTGAATGTTTCCAGATCAATGTTTTTACCCGTTAACGTGGTAATAGGGTTGGTAAAATCATCCCAGCTGCCTGAAATGTTCATCCAAGATGCCGGACCAGCAATCGGACCTGCGTCTTTCACGTTTACCATCGCATGCATGTGATTGGCGTCCAGGTATACGTGCTTTCAGTTTCACTTCAAACTCATAGTCACGTCCAATTTCTAACGGACCTGATATGAATGTCGGATGACCATTCAGCGTGGTGCTCAAACGTACAAACACCGGACTCGGACTCCCCACGTTAAAAAACGCACGTCCAGGTTTACCTACCAGCAGCGTGGCCAATCTTCTGCCAAGCGAAATTTCCCCTGTCATCGTCGCAATGTCGTTCACTTTCGGTGACTTTCGGTTGCCATTTCATGTCATACCATTGAATACTACGCATCCGAAGAAACGGCTCTTGCGAACGCTCACCATGAGCTGATGCCGTTTTTACATCTGCTCCTAACGTCAGTGCTAATGATGCCGCACCTATCGCAGCTCCGTAAAGACCTAACACGCCTAGTTTAAAAATGCTTTTCATATTCATTATTTGATCCCTGTGCAAAGCCTTTTTCACCAAAAGCAGTTACGTCATTCTTCATAGAAATACGTCCTCTTTCGCCTTTAACATAGTAGAAAGCGGTACAGTGGATTTTTTACGAAATACCACCATACGCAGAACATCACATCGATACGAATGCCGAGAAGAACGCAGCAATCACCGTGGTATGACCACCAAACGTACGCAGCGAACCTTGCTCAATTAAACGTACGTATTTGGTGTACCAGTACGTACATATAAGAAGCCCGTGTAGTCAGCAACTGATAACAATACGCCTTCTACAACCACTGGTAAGTGGGTCGGTCCAAATATCGGCCAGTTGCCCGGATAGAAGAACAATCCCCAGAATCCACCGCCTAATAACGCAGTTACCAACCAGTTACCTGTCAACAACATAATCGTATCTAACATCAATGCACCAGATAAGTGGGTTGATGCAGGTACAAAGTTGATCGGATAGTGTGACCACCAGTAGAATCCCCAGTAACGGGTTAACCATTCACCTACCAACAGGCATACGATACACAGTGTCGCACCAAAAGGCAGACGGTAATTTACCCACAAATAGTACATCAATGCCGCGCAATACATAACACCTACAATCGGGGTTACTCCGCCACCATTGACGGTCTTTCCAATCAAGCCAAAAATCCCAGTCACCTGCCAACAGCATAAAGTGCATGTGGAATGTTCCTACCAGCAGGATACAAAGAATCGGAAAATACACCGCATCAATGTATGTCGACATCCTTACCGCTTCCGGTGGCATCTTGGCCGCCGCTATAACTCTTCGGCTTGTTCTCGCTAGACCCTTTATTCATTTTATTAAATCATAGACCCGATTATTCCCGTGCCTATTTATTCTTTTTCAATGTTAGCCTCGTAGATTTATTTCCCCTAGCCTACGAGACTAAACGTATACATCCGCTAATCACCAGAGCCACTCGTCACCTAACGAGAAACTCTGATGTGTTCCTAATTAAGGAACGATGCGGTTATTCAGAATTTCTCTGCTAGCATTGTTCCAGGTTACATCGGTCAGGTTTGAGTAACGGGTGATAATTTGTGCCGCTATACCACCTGAAAATAAACCAGCCCAACCCAGAATCACAAAGCCCCAGTGCAATGGCGCACTAAACAATTCTTCCATGAACCAGAATGCATGGCCCCATTCATTCAAACCAACGTTCGGCAGAATCATCAATGGACCAGCAATCGCCATTACCAACGGGAATGATGTGCCACGGCTATACAGTGGCAGACGGGTCATCGCGTACAAGTATGACGCTACGCCACATACGATGTACATCGGGAATGAACCATAAAACACTACTACGTGACTTGGCGTAAAGCTGGTGTCACGAATGATCACTTGGTGCCAAGATGCGTCTTGTTCGGTAAAGAAGCTGCCGCCCCAGTAAACACCAAACAAATAAACACCCAGCCACATCATCCAGTAAAAATAACGTTTGATCTCAAGCTTCGTGTCCAAATTGTCCAGTTGCTCTTTGGTATCACGTGTCTTCAGGATCCAACCCCAAGTCACCAACGCAAACAACGGCATCAGCGTCATGTGCACTCGCCACAGCCCCATCCATACCTTGTCAAACTCAGGTTCCATCGAGTCCATACCATGCGAATACGCAAAGGTCCTTTGGAACCATATCCAAAATATCGCTACCAATAACATCGTTATCATGCCTAACTTGTAGTATTTAGAGTCATACCACAGCGACATGTCATAATCAGCACTCTTGCTCGCACTACTCGTGCCATACGTCGTTGCCATATCCTTACCTCCTTACTGCTCTTCGTTAATTAAATATACTGCTCTCTCTTTATTACTTACTACCTAATTCTTCACGAATTATTCTCTTCTCTACTGCTCTTATACTTAAATTTTTAGCAGCTAAATCAGAATATATTATCCCCTAACCCAGCTACACCCCCCAGGCTAGTCGACATACCCCCAACTCGTCAAGAACTATTTGTCATAAGAAAGTCCTACAAGCTTAATTTAATTTGCCAACTTTATTAAATTCCTTTTTATATACAATCAATAAAAATCATATCAAACCTTCATAATAAAATATGCCTCTAAACTATTCTCAGTTTAATCTGGGTGTGACTCAAACATGCATTGAGGAGTCGAGAAGGCAGTTCTGCTTCCCGCACTCGTCGATTAAAGCGATAGCAAAATTCATTGAGGTATTCTTGCAAGTAACCTGATGACACACCATGATATGTTCCCAATAAAAATGTCTTGAGATTGCCAATTGCGACATGAACCCATGGAAGCCATTCGCCAGCTTTGTTTGGTGGAGTCACACGAGGAGTATGGTTCTGCGTTTACTGATTTCAGCTAAGGCTGGCAGTGCATCACTTCGTACATATTGATCAGGTGACAGATGCCGCTTTACAAACTGTGACACCGTTTACTCGGTTAACGCTCGAGACTTGCTGCATGGCAATAAAACCATAACGTTTTTCTCGACTCTCAGCAACGAGCACTGATGTTTTTCTTTCAGCGCCCCGACCGCGCTTTCCCCCAGTATGACGCCCTCCAATCAATGCGTCGTCTATTTCAATCAAATCTTGTAACCGATATAGGCTATCTCGGTGTCCCATAGCAATACGAATCTTGCGTAGCATTCTGCTGGCAGTAATCCAAGACACGTTAATTTGTTTGGATAATCGTAAGGCAGAAACACCGCCTTTATCAGATGCAACTAAGTAAATCGCCCAGAACCACTTGGTTAATGGCAGATTGGTTGAATGAAATAAGGTACCAGCCGTTATCGAGGTTTGTTTATGACATTGGCTGCATTCCCAATAACCACGTGTCTTAATAGCATAACCATTATCGTAGCCACAGCATGGGCAGCGAAAGCCTTCCGGCCAGCGTTGCTTTATCAGCGCTTCGATACAGCCTTCTTCTGTTCCATACTGCTTCTGCCAATCCATCAAAGTCATTCCTTTGCCTTTCATCGCCTACCTCATTATCCTATTGATCTTGCTGAATAAGATGAAAAACACTGAGAATAGTTCATAGGCAATTAATAAAATGATAATGACAAACCTATTGACAAAATCTCAATAAAAATAACCCCCCTAAAAAAATTATACCCGTAAAAATGCCATTCTACCTCTCAACCAGCGATCAATATGCTTTTCTGCAAGATCAGGATAGTGATTCAACAACTCGTCAGCCACCGATTGAGCTGACGTCAACAGATCGTAATCTTGCTCTAAATCAGCAAATCGCAACATTGGCATACCGCTTTGGCGTGCACCGAGGTATTCCCCTGGTCCTCTAAGATGCAAATCTTGGCGCGCAATTTCAAAACCATCTGTAGTTTCAAAAATGATTTTGAGTCGCTCCCGAGCAATTTTCGATAGCGGTTGACGATACATTAGAATGCAAACACTCGTTTCTGATCCGCGCCCTACTCTGCCACGTAATTGATGCAATTGTGATAATCCCATACGTTCAGCATTTTCAATCACCATCAAAGAAGCATTGGGAACATCTACACCAACTTCAATCACTGTGGTTGCTACCAATAATTGAATGCAACCTTGTTTAAAAGCGCTCATTACTTCGTTCTTTTCTTGAAACGATAAGCGCCCATGCACCAAGCCTATTACAAACTCAGGCAATAATTTACTTAAATTGTTATATGTTTTCAGCGCCGTTTGCAACTGCAATGCCTCCGATTCTTCAATCAAAGGACATACCCAATAAGCTTGCTTACCTTGCTGGCAGACATATTGTATCCGCTCAATAACTTCATCGCGGCGATTTTCCTCAATTAATTTAGTAACTAACAGTGCGCGACCAGGTGGCAATTGATCAATAATTGATACATCGAGATCGGCGTAATAGCTCATTGAAAGTGTGCGCGGAATAGGAGTTGCTGTCATCATCAATTGGTGAGGCACTGCATTGGATTGTGTACCTTTAAATTGCAGCGCCAAACGCTGTTGTACGCCAAAACGATGTTGCTCATCAATAATAACCAAACCAAGTTGACAAAACATGATGCGGTCTTGAAATAATGCATGCGTACCAACCACAAGCAACCCAGTTTTTTGTGCCATTTCATCAAGCACTTTTTGTTTTTGCTTTTTGTTTTGATTACCAGACAGCCGAGCCACATGAATTCCAAGAGGAATTAACCAAGCTGATAATTTTTCAAAGTGCTGCTCAGCAAGAATCTCAGTGGGTGCCATAATCGCCACTTGGTAATTATTCTCAATGGCTTGCAATGCCGCCACTGCCGCGACAATGGTCTTACCACTGCCAACATCACCTTGCAAAATACGGTGCATAGGAGATGCCATCGATAAATCATGGCTGATTTCTGCAATGACTTTTCGCTGTGCTGACGTTAGTGCAAATGGCAATCCCTCGATAAATTGCGGTAGTAGGCAATTTTTCTCTGACAATACAGGAGCAGAATCAGATCGCCGCTTACGATAGTGCAAGCGCATCGATAATTGATGGGCCAACAATTCATCAAATTTAATGCGATGCCAAGCCGGATGTGAATGCGAATGTAACGCTTCAAGTGAAACATCAGGTGGTGGATAATGCAAAATTAAAATGCTTTCCCATAAACCTATTAGGCCATGTTTCTTAATAATAAATTCAGGCAAAGTTTCGATCAAAATCCGTGATTGCTTGGCATCGCACAAAGCCTGCGCAATTAATTTACCTAATACTTTTTGACTTAAACCCATTGTCGTGGCATATATAGGAGTCAACGCGCTTGCAAGTACCTCTCCCTGTTGTTGAACTATCCGGCACTTGGGATGCACCATTTCGACACCTAAAAATCCATTGCGTACCTCACCTAATAACCTGACTCGTTTACCCACCGCATAGGCCTTGATTTGACTAGCGTAGAAATGCAAAAAACGCATTACCAATGAACCACTGCTATCTTCAACTTGACACAACAATTGCTTTCTAGGACGCATAATCACTTCGTTATGAGTAATGGTCCCTTCAATCTGAGCAATTTGTCCGGGCAACAAATCCCCTATTGACAGTAAGCGCGTTTCATCTTCATAACGAATGGGTAAGTGCAAAATCAAATCTAATGTATCTCTGATGCCTAGCCGAGATAATTTCTCTCGAATACCATTATTCATAGCCACTATTGATTCTGGATAGTTAATACATTCCAGATAGGCAACATGGAACAGAATATAAGAGCTGTCGTTTAACCTTGAACAATCATAATTGCATCCATTTCTATTAATGCACCACGTGGAAGCGCTTTAACCCCTACTGCTGCGCGCGCTGGATAAGGTTGCACAAAATAACTCGCCATAACTTCATTCACCAGTGCAAAATTATCCAAATCGGTTAAAAAAATATTTAACTTGACTATATCGCCAAGATCACCACCGCTGGCTGTTGCTACCGCTCGTAAATTATTAAAAACCTGATGAATTTGTGCATCGATACCATCGATCATTTGCATCGTGTCTGGATCTAGTCCAATTTGTCCCGACAAATAAATAGTATCACCGCCAGTTCGAACTCGTATAGCTTGTGAATAAGTACCGATGGCTTGAGGTGCATTTGTAGTTTTAATAATTTGTTTAATCATGTTATCTCCTTATTGTTATCAGTATTTCTAAGAAATTATCGTGACTGAATGACATCTTTAATTATAAGCGCGACTTTAACGCGATCTGTAACCTGCATTTTTTTGAAGATTTCTGTCAAATGTGCTTTTACGGTACGCTCAGTAATCGCTAGCTGATATGCGATATTTTTATTACTTTCTCCTTGAGCTACTAATTGCGCTATCTCATTTTCGCGATGAGTTAGGCTTGCAATTGCGTCTTGAATAGACTGCTTTATACGTTTTTTTTCATGTGTTGTTTTAATTAATTCATCCAAAATACGATGCGTTAATGTACGCCGTATCCACAGCTCTCCTTGCAAAGTAGTATTAACAACTTTATTAAGTTGCTCAGCAGAGATTTTACCTGGGCAATACCCTTTGATACCCGCTTTAAAAAACCCCCACTCAATCTCATCCGATAAATTTGGTCCGGAAAGCACAATTTTGATTTGCTTATTAATAGCCAATAATTCTTGGATGGATTGATAACCTATAAACCCAGGTAATTCGTAATCAATCAAAATCAATTGAGGATTGAGTTGTTGTAGATTTTTCTTAAGTACTGCGAAAGTATTACATGAGTTCAAAAAGGCTGTTTTCGACAACGAAGATTTCCAACACAGTAGCGTTTCCTTATTGATACTAGCGAGGATGATCAAAATCGACCCCTAAGAAGTCAAATTGTTAAGAAAAAAGCACTTGATCCATCGCTTTCGTAAGAATCTTACGTGACACCCAAATTTCACCCTGATCAATCGCATTGACAACTTTTATAAAATCAAGCGCACTTAGTTCATTCGTTATAAAACCTTGAGCCCCACAGGATAAGGCTTTAAGAACATAATCTTCTGAGGTTGAATCATTAATAACCAAAATGACCTGAATATCCGGTTGCTGATAGTGCATAGCAACTAGTAAATCACAATACTCTTGGATAGTTTGATTGGCATTGATTAGAACTGTTTTAGGATTTAAACGACCTATTTTTTCTAATGTGCTCTCGATAAAGTCAACAGTACCTTCTTGTTCTTGTAACAATGACTCAACTGTGTTGTAGTCATTCAGTTTACTTTCATGCAAGATCCTAATATTACTGTTTCCTTCAAGATCCCGTGTCGATATAGCTTGACTCTGACCAGTCTCAACAACCATTACAGTGATTGGTTGCACATATTTCCCCTTCAAGCGTTTATATTTGTTAACAATGATTCGACATAATCCTGATAATTTATCTTATTTTATCGCCACAGAAAATAAAATTTATCTTCAAAAATGATATGTTTTGTGTGCCATTTTAATTCATTGATAACTACAACAGTATAGTGTTGCATAAGTTATTCGATGAAAAGAATTTGCCAGAGCCGGAGCACATAATTCGAATTTAAGCATCTTCACAGAAATCTTTCACTGTACAAATTTACTCTATAGTTGACTGAATCAATCAGGTATTGTATAGTCGACTAAAATGATAGGTTATTAAAATTAACTTGGCGAAAGTTTCAATCAAGCACTACTTTTATTCATTTAAACAGGAGTATTTATTCTATGAGACTCACAACGAAAGGCAGGTTCGCAGTAACAGCATTACTTGATCTTGCGTTACAGCAAAGCAGCAATCCAGTAACTTTAGCCGACATTAGTCAACGTCAAAAAATTTCACTCTCTTACTTAGAGCAGTTATTTGCAAAACTTCGTCAATCTGAATTAGTCGATAGTGTAAGAGGGCCTGGGGGTGGCTATTGTTTAGCCAAAGATCTCGGTGAAGTTTCTATTGCAGATATCATTCTTGCAGTTGATGAGCCGATCGACGCTACGCAGTGCGGCGGTAAAGAAAATTGCCATAATGACAGCAAATGCATGACCCATGATTTATGGGCAAAACTCAATGAAATTATTTTTGATTATCTTGGTGCAGTCACTCTAAAGGAACTTGTTGATAATCAGAAAAATCAAAAACCTGGAAATATCGCTCCTTTGATTGATATGCGTCAAACAACCGTAGCCTGAAAACAAATAATTCACTCGATTGCATACAATGTCTATTACATTAACGGAAAATGCTGGGAAACACATCCAACAGCAGCTCGCAAAAATGAATCAAGGTACTGTATTGCGTATAGGGATTAAAAAATCCGGGTGCTCCGGAAATTCATATATCATTGATTATACTGAAAATATCCAGCATAATGATCGAGTATTTGAATCTCAGAATGTTAAAATTGCGATTGCTTCAGATGTTTTATCTTTTCTGGTTGGATCTGAGTTAGATCTCATAAAAGATGGGCTCAATAACACACTTAAAATTAGTAATCCAAATGCTGATAACACGTGTGGCTGTGGTGATAGCTTTAGCGTCAAAGAAAAAGTAATTGAGCATGATTAGATCTTATGTGCAATCTTATTCAGATACTTATAATTAAATAACTTAAAGAAGCAAGATAATAAAATATAAAAACAAATTTTCTTGCTTTGCATCGTACATTAAGAAAAGGGAAGAAACCAAATGAGCGCGGTACTGCAAAGCTTGGTTAATCAGCCATACAAACATGGCTTCGTAACAGATATTGAATCGGATGTTGCTCCCAAAGGGCTCAATGAAGACACTATTCGATTAATCTCGGCAAAAAAGAATGAACCCGAATGGCTTCTATCATTCCGTCTAGACGCATATCGGAAATGGGTAACCATGTCCGAACCCGATTGGCAAAATGTTCATTATTCTAAAATTGATTATCAGGATATCAGCTATTATTCAGCGCCCAAGCCAAAGAATAAGTTAGCAAGCATGGATGAAGTTGATCCTGAATTATTGCGCACTTTTGAGAAACTCGGTGTACCGCTGCATGAACGCGCCGCACTAGCTGGTGTAGCGGTTGATGTTATTTTTGATAGCGTGTCTGTAGCCACAACTTACAAACAAAAACTCGCCGAGGTCGGCATTATTTTCTGTTCCATTTCTGAAGCAGTGCACAATCACCCTGAATTAGTTAAAAAATACCTTGGGTCAGTGGTTCCAGTTGGCGATAACTTTTTTGCTGCCTTAAATTCAGCAGTATTTACCGATGGTTCTTTTTGCTTTATTCCTAAAGGTGTGAAATGCCCCATGGATTTGTCCACTTACTTCCGTATCAATACGGAAGGATCGGGTCAATTTGAACGCACACTGGTGATTGCTGAAGAAGGCGCATCAGTTTCTTATCTGGAAGGATGCACAGCACCCCAATTTGACACCAACCAATTACATGCTGCTGTGGTTGAATTAATTGCATTGGATAATGCAAATATCAAATATTCAACCGTACAAAATTGGTATGCCGGTGATGAAAATGGTATTGGCGGCATTTACAATTTCGTAACAAAACGTGGCTTAGCGAAAGGTGTTAACTCTCGCATCTCCTGGACTCAAGTAGAAACTGGCGCCGCAATCACCTGGAAATATCCTTCCTGTATTTTACGGGGTGATAACTCTGTGGGTGAATTCTATTCCGTTGCTGTAACGAACAATTTTCAGCAAGCAGACACGGGTACCAAAATGATTCATATTGGTAAAAATACTCGAAGTACCATCATTAGCAAAGGCATATCAGCAGGTCACTCAAATAGCAGCTACCGTGGCTTAGTGCGTATTACACCAACAGCCGATGGTGCCCGAAATTATTCACAGTGTGATTCGATGCTCATTGGCGATCAATGTGGCGCGCATACCTTCCCCTATATTCAAGTACAGAATAATACTGCAAAAGTAGAGCATGAAGCCTCTACATCAAAGATTGGTGAAGATCAACTATTCTACTTATCACAACGTGGTATTGGCGCAGAAGAAGCCGTTTCGATGATCATTAATGGTTTTTGCAAGGACGTATTTCAACAATTGCCGATGGAATTTGCGGTAGAAGCTACTAAGCTCTTGAGTTTTAAATTAGAAGGGAGTGTCGGATGATCGACAAAAATAGCACAACATTACTTTCGATCAAAAATTTACATGCCAGCATTAACACTACCGAGATTCTCAGCGGCATCAATTTAACCGTTAAAAGTGGTGAAATCCATGCCATCATGGGCTTAAATGGATCTGGAAAAAGTACTCTAGCAAAAGTACTCGCAGGCCATTCAGCCTATGAAGTTACAGCAGGAAGCATAGAATTTGAGGGCAAAGATCTTTTGGCATTACCCCCGGAAGAACGTGCCCGGGCAGGTTTGTTTTTGGGGTTTCAGTATCCCATAGAAATACCGGGTGTCGCGAATACACAATTTCTCCGACTGGCCTACAATACAATACAAGCACAACGTGGAAAAGATGAACTCGATCCACTTGAATTTGATGATTTTGTACGTGAAAAAATGAAATTACTCGATATGAAACCGGATTTCCTTGACCGCAGCGTTAACGAAGGTTTCTCAGGTGGAGAAAAAAAGCGTAATGAGATCCTGCAGATGGCATTGCTTGAACCCAAGCTTAGTATTCTGGATGAAACAGATTCGGGTCTTGATATTGATGCACTGAGAATCGTTGCCAATGGTGTAAATCAAATTGCTTGCAAAGATAACGCCATCATATTGGTAACACATTATCAGCGCTTATTAGATTATATTGTTCCTGATTTTGTGCATGTTATGCAAGCCGGTCGCATCGTAATGACTGGCGATAAGAAATTAGCGATAGAATTAGAAACCCGTGGCTACGATTGGATCAATGCCGATCAACATTTAGCTACAGGAGTCAATGCATGAGTAACAGCGTAACAAATAGCAACGATTATCTTCAATACTTACTTAAATCTTGGTCAGCAAAATCAGCTAGCAAACTAACTGGATTAAATCAATTGCGCGCACATGCGATTGATTCTGTTAGCACACAAAGATTACCCAACAAGTACGATGAAGAATGGCGTTTTACCGATATCTCACCATTGGCACGCTTAACTTACCCACCCTCACAGCAGCAATTGAGATTACAGTTTAACGATATCGATAAATTTTGTTTACAAAATACCAACCGATTGGTCTTTGTAGATAATCATTATTCGCCAGATCTATCGAACGTTGCCGACTCTCAAATACAAATCCTCGGCAATTTACATTCGCTGATGTCATCCCATGCATCGACGATCGAGTCTCATCTCGGTCATTACGCAAAATTTGATCATGATATCTTTACTGCTCTGAATACGGCTTTTCTTCATGACGGTGCGTTGATTATTGTACCTGCAGAAACATGCATTGCAGAACCGATACATTTGTTGTTCATTGCGTCTCAACAAGAGGTCAGTAGCTACCCACGTTCCTTAGTGGTCAGTGGCCCTAATAGTAAAGTGACACTTATCGAAGACTATGTATCAATTGATCAATCACCTTATATTACCAACACGGTAACAGAAATTCGCTTAGCTGCTCATGCGCAAGTTAAACACATTCGTGTTCAGCGTGATAGTAAACAAGCACATCATTTGGCAAGCTGTGCGGTTTCGCTAGCAGGCTCCAGTCAATATCAGTCGATCTGTGTTTCGTTAGGAGCGCGAATCTCACGTTATAACTTGGAAGTGCAGTTAACCGGTGAAAATAGTAATTGCACGATCGATGGATTAACTTTGATTTCCGGTCAGCAATTATCTGATACGCATACCAGCATTGATCATGTAAAGCCCAATTGTACTAGCCATCAACAACACAAATGTATTGTTGATGATACAGCGCATGCAGTGTTTAATGGCAAAATTAAAGTACGGCCACAGGCCCAGCAAACGAATTCATCGCAATCTAGCCGCAATTTATTACTGAGCAATACTGCTAAAGTAGATACAAAGCCACAGCTAGAAATTTTTGCGGATGATGTTAAATGCGCACATGGTGCAACAGTAGGACAATTGGATTCCGAAGAAATCTTTTACTTGGAAAGCCGTGGCTTATCAAAAACCACCGCACGCAATTTACTAACCTATGCATTTGCTGCTGATGTTATTAATCGCATTCCGGTTACTTCACTTAAGCAACAATTGGAACACATCGTTCTAAATCAAACACAAGGTGTTTAATGATGCGTCCAACCACTGTTTCATTACAATCCTCAATTTCATCCACTCTGGATGTGGATAAGATTCGCGCTGATTTTCCTATCTTGAATGTCAAAGTAGGTGACAAGCCTCTGATCTATCTGGATAATGCCGCATCCAGTCAAATGCCCCAAACCGTCATTAATCGCCTAATAAAATACCAAACTGAACAGCACGCAAATATTCACCGCGCCGTTCATTATTTATCTGAAGTAGCTACCCGAGAATATCATCGAGCCCGCTGTATACTTCAGCAATTCATTCATGCACGGGAAGAACGAGAAGTAATATTTACCAGCGGTACGACGGATGCCATCAACTTAGTCATGCACGGATATGGCCGGAAATTCTTGCAAGCAGGTGATGAGATTATCTTAACTACATTGGAACACCACTCCAATATCGTACCTTGGCAAATGCTCGCCGCAGAAAAAGGCATAAAAATCCGTGTGGTACCAATCAACGATCGAGGCGAATTGGAACTTGCTGTTTACAAAAAGCTATTTAACAGTCACACTAAATTTGTCGGTCTCATACATGTTTCCAATGCACTTGGTACGATCAATCCGATTAAGGAAATGATTGATTTTTCTCATCAACATAATGTTCCTGTCTTGATTGATGGAGCGCAAGCTGCGCCTCATATGGTTATTAATGTTCAAGAACTGGATTGTGATTTTTATACCTTCTCTGGCCATAAAATGTGTGGGCCTACTGGAATCGGTATCTTGTATGGAAAAGCCAACCTACTGGAAGCTATGCAACCATTCAAGGGCGGCGGCGATATGATCACATCCGTTACTTTTGAAGAGACAATTTACAATGAAATTCCGCACAAATTTGAAGCCGGAACACCGCCTATTGCTGCTGCTATTGGTTTTGGTGCCGCTGTTGAGTATTTGACATCAATTGGGATTGATCGTATTGGTAGCTATGAGTCTGAATTACTCAATTATGCTACCGAATCACTCCATGCAATTCCCGGCGTAAAAATCATTGGTACGGCAAAACATAAAACAGCAGTATTGTCTTTTACCGTTAACGGAATCCATCCACATGATATCGGTACGATTTTGAATCAAGAAGGTATCGCCGTTCGAACCGGTCATCACTGTGCTCAACCAGTAATGCAGCATTTTAGCGTACCGGCTACATCTCGTGCTTCATTTGCATTTTATAATAAAAAAATTGAAATTGACGCTTTAGCTGCTGGTATTAGAACCGTACAAAAGGTTTTTCAATGACGCATACAAACTCTCTATACCAGGAAGTCATACTGGATCACAACAAAAAACCTCGTAACTACGGCAAGCTTGAGCAACCTAGTCATCAAGCAACGGGACATAATCCATTATGTGGAGACCGCTTAGATATCACTTTGCATATTCATGATGATCAAATCAACGCTATTGCATTCCAAGGTGAATCTTGTGCAATTTGTAAAGCCTCTGCTTCATTGATGACAACAGCCGTTAAAGGTAAGTCTCCTTCATATGCCGAAACACTTATTCATGAATTTCGCGAGCTGACTACCGGCAAATTGGATATCAATAATCCACATCAACTGGGTCGATTGACTGTTTTTTCTGGTATTCGAGATTTACCTACTCGCGTGAAGTGTGCCATTTTACCTTGGCACACCCTACATGCTGCATTAAACTCTATTGCGACCGTATCTACTGAAGCAAATAAAAATTTTACTACTTCTGCAAATAGCGATTCCGTATAAATTCCCGGTACTGAATTTTTCATTAAATTGGGAACACAGCAAAATAAATTATTCAAATGCCTAAAATTGCCGACATTGAAGGAACACCCAACAAGAATGCGCTGAAATTCATTCTTAAAGAACCACTCACATGGGGTATTGCGCGATCCTACGACAATGCTGAGTCAGCAAAAGATGATCCACTCGCCTCTGCTCTATTTGATATTGATCATGTTACCAATGTATTTTATATTGATCAATGGATTACCGTGACTCAGGATGGTGACGCCAATTGGCAGGATTTAGCAAGAGAAATTGCTGATCCTATCCGGGCGGCGCCTGCTGCTTCGGCACAATCCGCAGAAACCGTTGCCGCAGCCAGTGGAACCTTGGCTAATTTAAGCCCAGAAGATCAGTTACGCTTAGAAAAAATAAATGTCTTATTAAACGAAGAGGTACGTCCTTATTTGCAACACGATGGCGGAGATCTTCATATTCTGGCACTTGAAGGAAACATCCTTCGCATTCACTACCAAGGCGCCTGCGGAACCTGTCCAAGCTCAATTTCAGGCACACTCAGGGGTATTGAAAATATGCTAAAAACTCTCGAACCCGATATACAAGTAGTTGCCGTTTGAGCTCAATAATCCTGTAATACTAAATACGTTTTCTAAATTCATTGTTGTGTGGATCAATCTCAATCTTATCACCGATTTCCACAAATGCTGGCACTTGAATTTCAAAATTTGTACCAAGAAGTCGTGCCGGCTTCATGATTTTTCCTGTTGTATCCCCCCTTACCGCCGGCTCAGTATATTCCACCTCACGAACAATAGTATTGGGTAACTCAACGGAAATGGCTTTGTCGCCATAAAAAGTAACTTGGCAAACATCTTCCATACCATCAATAAGATAGTTAATCACATCCGCCATATTTTCCGCCTCAACTTCAATCGGGTTGTAATCTGAATCCATAAAAACATAAAGAGGATCAGCAAAATAACTATAGGTACATTCTTTTTTATCCAATACAACCAAATCGAATTTTTCGTCAGCTTTATAAACCGTTTCAACGGTAGAACTGGAAAACAAGTTTTTCAATTTCATTTTGACTACTGATGCATTACGGCCAGACTTGGTAAATTCCGCCCTTAGTACCACCATAGGGTCATTACCAACCATTACCACATTACCTGAGCGCAGTTCCATTGCAGTCTTCATAGTTTCAATTCCAAAGTAAAATGATCTATTGATGCCACTTCTATAACTTTGTAGTTTAAAGATTTAACATCATGCCAAAAAGCGCTAGATTATAGCCGATTCTCAACAAATTGCACCAGATTAGAGACCAAATCATTTTGCTTTGCCAATTGCTCAGACCATGCTTGATTATGTTGCCTTAAGGGTTTAGCAAGAGAGAAAAATTTTAATAAAATATTCCTACTCATTGAGCCTTGCCCGTTCCAACTGTGCCATAGCTCTTGCACAGTATCCTTCATTTGTGATGGCATGCTCATTGTATAGAGATCAAGAAAAGCATCCAGTTTTTGCCAATGCGCCTGCTCCACCTGCTGATAAATATTCCAGATAAAAGGTTTGCCTGCATACTGAGCGCGTACAAAAGAATCTTCACCGCGGACAAAATTGATATCACAACTCCAAAGCAATCGATCGTAATCCGTTTGTTCAAGAAACGGGATAACCAACACCGTCAATTGCTGAAACTGCATGTGCATTTCGGCCCCATATCGAGAATACCCGAACAAAGCAATAATACGTTGTGCAACTTTACCTTGAGGAACAATGAGTAAAATAGGCACTTTCAGATCGGACAGCAATTCTATTAAACTTTCGACAGGCGCGCTATCATAACAAAACAATGAAATTCGAACTGCATTGCGTCGATCAAACGGAATTTCCAATTGTCGTAAAATAGCTTGCTTATTACAGTTGGCTTGCTGTAACTCATAATCTTTCTCGCGAATCAAGCCACCCGTATCTGGCTCGAAACCCGGGAAAAAACAGGTTTTAATCAATCCTAAACGGGGATGTGGAGAAGGTATCGCATGGTAATTTTTTACCCAAGGCTCAGCGCTTAGATACTCTAAATTAATCCAAATGGTCTGAATATTTCGCTGAAGTATTTTACGCAAATAGCTTCCGGGTAACTCACAAGCAAAAGCCTCGATAACAACTTCTGCCGGCTCAATTTGCTCGAACACTTCAGAGTTCTTTTGCCAATGCCAAATCTCGATATCCTGAATCACTTGATACTGCAACTCATCATTGACGGCTGGTTCCAAGCAAGAAAACCTATGTAAATTATCTACCCATAATCGAACCAATTGCCCATATTCATGCGTAAGCTGTCGACTCAAGCGCCAACACACACCAATATCGCCAAAATTATCGATGACGGTGCAAAATATATCCCAATGACGACGCATGCATGAAATGAATAAGAGTATTTAACGCACGCTTAAAAAATTACTTCTCAACGGGCGTTGCAAAAAGATCGTGTGCGTCAGAATCCGTAATCTTAACAGTAATCAAATCTCCTAACCGACCAAGGTTTTTTTGCTGAACATATACCACGCCATCAATCTCTGGTGCATCTGCGCTGCTTCTAGCAATGATTTGTTCATCTATCACATCATCAATCATCACCGTCATCGTCGTACCTATTTTATCAATTAACCGTTTACGACTGATTATTTCTTGCACTTGCATAAACCTTTTACGACGCTCCTCTTTAACCTCATCTGGCACCGCATCTGGCAGTGCATTCGCTGCCGCACCTTTCACTGGAGAATAGGCAAAACAGCCGACGCGATCCAATTGGGCTTCTTGTAAGAATTCAAGTAATTCTTCGAAATCCGCTTCAGTTTCACCTGGAAATCCTACGATAAACGTACTACGCAATGTGATATCAGGACATATCTCTCGCCAACGCTGAATTCGCAACAAATTATTTTCCGCATTCGCAGGACGTCTCATACTCTTCAGTATGCGTGAATTGGCGTGCTGAAAAGGAACATCCAAATAAGGCAATATATTTCCTTGCGCCATTAAAGGAATAACATCATCAACGTGCGGATAGGGATAGACATAGTGTAGACGTACCCATACACCCAGTGAACCCAACGCTTGTGCCAATTCGGTCAAGCGGGTTTTGATTGGCCTGCCTTGCCAGAAGCCGGTGCGGTATTTGATGTCGACTCCATAGGCACTGGTATCTTGAGAAATGATCAATAATTCCTTCACACCAGCATTTACCAAGTGCTCAGCCTCTTGCATCACCTCATGAATAGGGCGACTTATTAAATCACCCCGCATCGCAGGAATAATACAAAAGGTACAACGATGATTACATCCCTCAGATATCTTGATATAGGCGTAATGTTGGGGCGTTAATCGAATTCCTTGAGGAGGAATCAGACTGGTATAAGGATCATGTGGCTGCGGCAAGTGCATGTGAATGGCTGACATAACTTCCGGCAATGCCTGCGGTCCTGTCACAGCCAATACTTGGGGATGCGCTTTCTTAACGACAGCACCATTTTCCTTAGCACCTAAGCATCCAGTAACAATCACTTTACCATTTTCAGCCAGAGCTTCGCCGATCGCATCTAATGATTCTTCCACAGCACTATCAATAAAACCGCAGGTATTGACAACGACTAAATCGGCATCTTGATAAGATGGCGATATTGCATACCCTTCTGCACGTAATTGCGTTAAGATTTGCTCTGAATCAACCAATGCTTTAGGACAACCCAGTGAAACGAAGCCAATTCTTTGTGACGTTGATTTTGTAGATGACATGTAAGAAAGTGGAATAAAAATAAAATATGAGTAAACATCGAATCAAATATGCATTACGCATCATTTTACACCTACTCATACTCACCCCTCCATCGCTATTTGCTCAAATTGCTTGCGATGCATTACCACATTCGACCTCGTCAGAAAATACTCCAGCCATTAATCAACAGCACATCTTTTGCGGTGAATGGCATCGTGATCGACCAAAGGGCTTCCATTCACGGCCTGATGGTAAAAACCCCGCTTCGATCGCACAACTATCCATTCAAAGTAAGCCTAACAAAGCTGGGGTTTATACCATTCGATGGTCGCATATTAGAGATATAAAAAAAGAAAAATTCTCCTCGATGTTTCCAGATCAGTGCACAAAGCAACAAGTTTTAAATTCGATTCACTATGCGGCCAAACACATTATCCCATGCCCTTCCAATTCTCCCAATTGGCTCCAATGTGGTCAGAATAAACCATCTATCACCTCTGAAAAAGAAAACCCACAATTTTGCAGTTACAACAACATCCTCTTTACAATTGGACTTGCATTCGATCACAATAGAAAAATCAATACGGCATTCCCTATTTTTGAATGAATAATGACAATACTTTCAGTTGGCAAGACTATCAACCTGAGGAAACATCGCATCGCCTCATCGCTGCATATTTAGCCATCGATATCCAAAGAAGCATTGAGGAAACGAATCATCTTTTACAAAAAATTGATGCGGTCAGTAAGCGAGAGATACCAAACTGGGAGCGTATCGGTAATGCTTATTACTTGCGCCTATTTCCGGAATATGCCGAAATTGAAGAAGAATTTTCTGACGAAATAGATCCACCAGAAAGAATTCCACTACCTTTATTTAAAGTTGCGGTTCAATCATGGCAACAACACATTTCCCTATAATATTTTTCGCCTCCGATACACTAAAAGTGATTCATTTTTCGAAAGAGTACTCCTACGATGGAGTCGATTCTTAGTCGATAATCAACAGGCTTTGCTTACCATCAGATACTGCGCTTCGTTTTTTTGATAGGCATTTCAATATAATCAACAGTGTCATAGAAAAGCTGACACTCCAAGCTGCTGCCGCGATTGCCAACCATAACTCCCGGTAAATACTGATATCAGCCGTTATACGCAAGATAGCTGCAATCGTCATGAATGTAGTAATCGTTACAATTTGCCGCATGTGTGAAGGATATTGCTTCACGTGCAAAAGCGATACCCTTATCATTACATTGGCGGCAAGCGTACCAAGCGCGCCTACAGTTAGAGCATGAATCGCTGTCACAAAATAATATTCACCACCATTGAGCTTAACCCAACCCAGCAGTATCAACCCAAATACCAACCAGCTATATCCAACTCCAAGGCAAATCAGATCTGGGCGCGCAATGCAATACCATAACTGCCAACGAAACAAACGAATACCAGCCAGTAGGCCGCTCAAGACCAGTAAAGCACCCGATACCAAGAGCGCGAAGGGTGCACATAAAAATGCGCCTGCAATGGTGACAATCAAAGCCGCTTCTATATTAGGCTGCACTCTAGCTTCAAGTACCTTACCTTGACGATAGAATTCACCCGCAACTGCAGGGGCCAGCATACGCCCTCCCATGAAAAGCATGAGTAAAGCAAATAATTGCACACTTTCTCGCAACAGATAACGTTGTAACACATATAGATCAAACCGATCAACCACTGCAATCGCTATCGCCATTGCGCATATTAATCCAAGTAACGGAACCAGCATTCTATTACGCCACTTTTTGGCAACCCATAACTTCGGCAATAGATTCTGCGCCAGAAGAAAAGCAAATACAGCATTGCCAACCAACGCTAATTCAGTTGTTTCTGGAAAAAGACCCGCTATTCGCGCCAATAACCAAAAGAATATCAATAGCACGACGCGCCATCTGAACATCGGTCCCAACAAGTAACCAGCAATGAGTGCGAGGATAAATCCGAACAACATTTCAAATGCATGCCCAGACGGCACGGCAAGTGTCACTGGCCCATAATCATATCGCGCCAGCATTGCCATCGGCACCATCAATGCTGCATATGCACAAGCTACGGTAAAAAACCATTGATGCGGATAAGTTTTAGTTTCTGCTAGAAACCATTGGAAAGATATGCGATTCACTGCTGCGCGATAAGAATTTATGTATTTTTTTCGGAAGAAGATACTGATTGGTTTATCCTAAATTAACTACTACGATCGCCCTACAATCCATTGCACCAAGGCATCCATAGCGCCACGTGATTTTTCTGCATGATCGTGATTAACAAAGAAAACCATCACATGACGACGCCCCATATGGTCCAAAACATAACCAGCCAATGCTCGCACATTATCCAAGGCGCCTGTTTTCAGATGTGCACGACCTCTCGCTGAGGTATCTGAAAAACGATTTTTCAGCGTTCCATCAGTAGCAGCTATCGGAAAAGATGACATGAACTCTGGCATAACTGGACTTTGATACGCCATCATCAATATTTTCCCCATGTGCCGTGTACTGATACGTTCCTTACGTGACAATCCGGAGCCGTTTTCTACCACCAATTCAGGAAAATTGAGCCGCTTGCTGCGTAACCAGTTCTGTACAGCTAAATGAGACTTTTCTAGGGTTGCTGGTGAATTATTCAACGTATCACTACCTGTACCTAATGCCAAGTACAACTGCCGAGCCGCAATATTGTTACTATACTTATTGATACCCCGGACGATTTCTGCCAACGGTAAAGACGAGTACGTATCCAACAATATAGCATCTTGCGGTACCTTCGCCTCAATCACATGACCGCTAAACTTACCGCCTTGCTCTGTCCATAATCGTTTGAACACATCCTGAATATACGTGACACTATCCTGTAAACTCAACATGATGGACTGTTTTCCGCATTGAATAGAAAACTTACCGCCAACAATGATCGTAAAATAATTTTTGCTAACTTCATTAGGCAACACCTCTGTCGTCATTGTATTGCGCCAATCACCACAAGCATTCTGAGTCAGTTGTAGGTGATTTTGAATGCGCAAAGAATTTGAATCAGGATCAAGCACCACGCGCACGGTATTATTTTCAGATTGTGGAAAGAAATGTAATGTTGTCGCTCGGTAATTCACCATAAGAGCCTCAGGAAGTACATTGTAACTGCGGTAAGGCTTGCCATCAAAATCTCCTGGATCATGATAAGGAATCTCATAATGCGTGCGATCCAGGATCAAATTTCCCTGTATATTTTGTAACCCGGTCTGCCGTAACTGGTAAATCAATGACCAAAAATGCCCGAGATCCAGTCTAGGATCACCATAACCTTTGATCACCAAATCACCCTGCAAAATACCTTGATTCATTTTGCCATATGCAAAAATCCGCGTAGGCCAGGTATACGCAGGACCTAGCAATTCCAATCCAGCATAAGTAGTCAGTAATTTCATCACCGAAGCTGGATTCATTGCTTGATCTACATTGATGGCTAAAGTTGGCCTAGCCGCTCCAATTTCTTGTACATACACACCAATAGCATGTTGCGGTATACCGGATTGCAGCAACTTCTGCTTGACACTTGACGGCAATTCATTAGTTGCCGCTAGAACTGGAAGGGAAATAGCAAAGAAAAATAGAACTAGAAGACTACGCCACCAATCTTCGTAATACCAATGCTCTACCATCCTACAAAAGTTATTTTTTTCCTTTGCATAGCGCAAATCCATCGTCCCATCCCATACGATACTGGTCATCCCTGTCATAACGGTTCAAATCTTTAAATGCCCAACTACTATTTTTGGCAGTCTCACATCCATCGATATAACCTTGCTGTGTATTGAGCGGATATCCGCTCAAGTTATACTTAGGTCTTGCGCTAGGAGGCAATGGACCAATAGGCCGTTCAATTTGTAATGAAGGTGATGGGGTTGGTTGTAAAGGCTCCCCTTGCTGCGGCACACTGCTGCATGCCGATATTGTGAACAGTAAAATCATAGAAGCTACAAACGATCGATCAGTCATAGCGAATATTTTGAACGAAATAAATAGTTAGCAATAATAGAATTATAAAACAGATTTAAGTAGCTTACCCATTTCCGCAGGGTTACGTGTCACTTGAATACCGCATGATTCCAGTACTTCAAGCTTTTCTTGCGCTGTCCCCTTACCGCCGGAAATAATCGCCCCTGCATGCCCCATTCGCTTCCCTGGCGGTGCTGTTACTCCCGCAATAAAACCGACTACAGGTTTGCGCATATGGTCTTTTACCCAAAGCGCGCAGTCTTCTTCGTCGCTACCGCCTATTTCTCCTACCATCAGCACAGCATCAGTTTCATCATCATCATTGAATAATTTCAATACATCTAAATGCTTCAACCCATTAACCGGATCGCCACCAATACCAATGCATGTGGATTGTCCCAAACCGAACGCCATCAGTTGTGCAACCGCTTCATAGGTCAATGTACCCGAACGTGAAACCACGCCAATACGCCCTTTCTTGTGAATATAGCCCGGCATAATGCCAATTTTGATTTCATCCGGCGTAATAATGCCAGGACAATTGGGACCAACTAACCGAGTTTTCTTATCCTGCATTTTATATCGCGTACGAATCATATCTCGAACAGGAATTCCTTCTGTGATGCAAATGACCAGATCAAGTTCAGCTTCCACAGCTTCATCAATCGCCGCTGCAGCAAAAGGGGACGGCACATAGATAACCGATACCGTAGCACCAGTTTGCTGTTTGGCTTCTTTAACGGTAGCAAAAACAGGAATACCTTCAACATCTTCGCCAGGCTTTCGTGGATTGACGCCCGCCACAAAACAAAATTTACCATTGGCGTATTCACGACAGGTATGCGTATGGAATTGTCCAGTTTTCCCGGTTATACCTTGTGTCATCACACACGTATTTTGATTGATTAAAATAGACATTGTAAACAACTCCTTTTAAAACTCGTTTGTGTTTCATCTGCCTAGGCGTTAGCAGCCGCCACTACTTTCTCTGCAGCATCCGCCATGCCATCTGCGGAAATAATAGTTAAATGAGATTCTTCCAGAATTTTTTTGCCTAATTCCACATTAGTACCTTCCAATCGAACTACTAAAGGTACTGATAGCTTCACATCCCGCGCGGCATCCACCACACCTTGAGCGATGACATCACACCTCATGATGCCCCCAAAGATATTAACTAGAATTGCCTGTAATCTAGGGTTCCTCAACATCAACTTAAAGGCTTCAGTCACTTTTTCCGCCGTAGCACCTCCACCAACGTCCAGAAAATTAGCTGGGTTTCCTCCATACAACTTGATGATATCCATGGTTGCCATCGCTAAACCCGCACCGTTCACTAAGCAACCAATATTTCCATCGAGTGGAATATACGATAATTCATGCTTAGAAGCCTCGATTTCAGCTGGATCTTCTTCATCCAGATCACGTAATTCAGCAATCTCAAGATGGCGAAACAGAGCATTGTCGTCAAAATTCATTTTTGCATCCAATGCAACCAACTGTTTATCCGTAGTCAATACCAAGGGGTTGATTTCTACCAAAGATGCATCCTTTTCGTCAAAGACCTGATATAACGCGCGCAATAACTCATAGGTTTGTTGCACGGCACAATTCGGAATACCAATCTTTTGCGCCACATCGTATGCATCATGCTCGCGTAATCCTAACACTGGATCAATCAACACTTTATGAATTTTCTCTGGTGTTTCGGCAGCAACTTTTTCGATATCCATGCCGCCTTCCGAACTCGCCATTAAACATACACGTTGTTGGCGTCGATCTACCACCAGACCCACATAATATTCTTTTTCAATTTGCAAACCCTGCTCAATCAGTAACCGATGCACGATCTGTCCTTCCGGGCCAGTTTGGTGCGTCACCAATCGCATATTCAGAATTGCACTGGCATGTTGACTCACCTCTTCCAATGAATAAGCCACCTTTACACCACCACCCTTACCTCGTCCCCCGGCATAGATTTGCGCTTTTACCACCCATAGTTGACCACCCAATTGACGAGCAGCATTCATCGCTTCATCAACGCTGAAACAAGCGATACCTTTCGGTGTTGCAATACCATATTCCCGCAGAATTTCTTTGGCTTGATACTCATGAATTTTCATCAATACCTCTCCATCTATAAAATTATGGATATGATCTGTATCATCTAGCATAGTATAACCGAAACCCCACTCACTGATTATTTCTCAGCATCCATCTTGAAAGATTGAAAAATATAACAACTTAATAAAACAGTTGCCTTTATCACATATCACGCTAAACTTTTGCACACAAACTTGTCATATTGAAAATCATATTTTTTATTCAGTATTTGTTCAGATTCTTTTAGATATGATGGCAATCATCATGAAACGAACAAAGAGAGCGGGGGATATATGAATAATTTTAAAAAAACGTGCTTGGCTATCGCCCTGTGTGGAATCTTTTCAACTAATCTAGCAATTGCTGAAGGTGATGGCGGAGGTGGAGACGGCGGCGGCTTTGACGGCGGCGGCTTTGACGGCGGCGGCTTTGACGGCGGCGGCTTTGACGGCGGTTATGGCTACGATAGTGGCTATGACGGCGGTTATTACGACAATGGTGGATATGATCAAAGTGGTGATTATTACCAAGGTAACAACCAAGATGGTTATGATCAAGGTGATGCGTTCTATTCCAACGATACGGTAGGTCAACCCGGTGAATTTGATTCGACCAGTGACCCAGGGCAAATGGATAATATCGGTCAACCCACTGACTTCAACTCTACCGATACTCCAACTGTAGATAATGTAACCGATCCTGGCTCTGAATCGGCACAAAGTAAAGAAATTGCCCCTGAGCCGATTGATTCTAACTCAGTAACTCCGACTGGCGAAACTGCTGTAGATGCAACCAATCCTGAAGACACACAAAATACTACAACTGGAACTGAAAATAACCAGGACAATACTACAGCGCAGAATGCGGGTGGCACAACTACCGACGCAACTACGCAAGACACAAATAACGTTACGCAAGATGGAACATCCGCACAGAACGTTAATGTTGAGAACAATAATGTTGTCAATAACACGACAGATACTAATCATCATCATGGTGGATTTGGCTTAGGATTTGGGTTGGGCTTAGGCCTAGGTTGGGGTGGCTGGGTTTGGGGCCCCGGTTGGGGTTGGGGCCCCGGTTGGGGTTGGGGTCCCGGTTGGGGGATGTATAGCAGCTGGGGTTGGGGAGGTGGCTTCTACAATAATTATGCTTTTGGTCCATCACCACGCTTTAGCAGAAGTTATCCATTAGGAGGATACCCAGTTGGAGTGGTTTCGGCACCATTGCTATCTTCGCCACCAATTTATATCCAACAAAACCCAGCACAAGTTGCGTCACCACGACCAGCTCCCGCACAAAATAATAGTTACTGGTATTTTTGTCGCAACCCGGAAGGCTATTACCCTACGGTTAAAGAATGTCCAATGGGTTGGATAAGAGTACCCCCACAACCCTCTTAGTATTTAGAAAATTATTAAAAAACATATTCGCATACCTCCAAAACTGTCTAATCGTAAGTAGGAGGTATGCACATTCTATCTATCTTCTTTCTTTCGATAATATACTCAAAACTATAGTACCTGTAATCCACAATTATCAGAAGCATTTGCCGGTATGCCATTCCAAACAAGCAATTCACGTAATGTTTCATCATGACTGCATACAACGAAAAACAATCCGACAAAAAACTCATCAGAATCAACGAACTTGATTTGCTAAGGTTTTTTGCCGCGCTTGCTGTAGTTTTCCATCATTTTTCACTGGATGGATTTGCTATCGATTCAATGACAATCATGCCTTATCTTTCACTCGCTTCTGTATCTAAATATGGTTATCTTGGTGTTGAGCTTTTCTTTATGATTAGCGGATTTGTGATACTAATGACTGCCTCCAGCGGAAGTTTAAAGAAATTTACAATTTCCAGATTAGTACGACTTTACCCAGCTTTTTGGGTATGCTGCACCATCACATTCGCAATTACTCTCGCAATCGGCGCGCCTGAATACTCTGCAACCCTTCGGCAATATCTCATTAATATGACGATGCTCAGTGAATTCTTCGATGTACCGCCGGTGGATGGAGTTTATTGGTCACTATTTATCGAACTTAGGTTTTATGGCTTGGTTACTATCTTACTAATCTTCGGCAGAATTCAACAAGCAGAGTTTTTTATTGTTTTTTGGTTGATTGCCGCAATTATGCTGGAAATATTTCCAAATTATTGGTTGCGATATTTCTTTATCGTTGATTACGCCACATTCTTTATTGCCGGAATGACATGCTTCCTAATTTGGGCTAAAGGGGTAACTTGGATAAGAGGTATCGTAATTACTGTAACATGGTGCTATGCAATCTATCTTATGACAGATGAAATACATCAGGTTGAGATTCTTATCAAAAATGATTTAAATCCCTACGTTATTGCTGCAATCGTTAGTTCATTTTTCGTAATAATGCTGTTAGTTTCGTTCAAACATACCAGTATACCAGGGCACTCAAATTGGATATGGGCCGGCGCACTCACTTATCCACTTTATCTAATTCATCAGAATATAGGTTTTATGATTTATAACGCCACATATACCGTGTTCAATCCTCATGTTTTATTTTGGGGATTGGTCATTGGAATATTAGTGCTTTCACATGCAATTCACATCTTAATTGAAAAACCGCTTGCAAGAATCATGAGAAGCAATTTATATAAACTTGCCAATAACCTGGAAAATTTAACGCGATATATCACAAGCAATCAAAAGCATTAGTGCTCAAAAAACACCAAGCCTCCAATCCTATTTTTCCATTAATTTTTTCTTTAGTATTGTGTTGACTTGCATCGGATTAGCTTTTCCTTGCGCGGCTTTCATGATTTGACCGATAAGCGAATTAAAAGCTTTTTCTTTGCCATTACGATAGTCTGCGACTTGCTGCACATTCGCTGCTAATACGTCATCAACCAATTTCTCAATCGCGCAATCATCGGAAATTTGCTTTAAGCCTTTGGCTTCAATGATCGCATCGACATTTTTTCCGCACTCACCTAGCCATAAGCTTTCAAAAATAGTTTTGGCCACCTTTCCTGAAGTAGTGCCATCGCTGATACGGATTAGCAATGCTGCAAGATCATCAGGCTTAACCGGGCAGTTAGAAATTTCCATATTTTCTTTGTTCAACCGTCCGCTGATTTCGCCCATAATCCAGTTAGCGCACAACTTAGCCTGTGTTGGTAGCAATTTGACCGAAGCGTCAAAATAATCCGCCATTTCTCGCGAAGCAGTTAATACCGAAACATCATAAGCCGACAATCCAAACTCGACCATATAGCGGTCTCGACGTGCTTGGGGCAATTCCGGTAATGTTTGTTTAACTTGTTCGATCCATTCGACAGTAATTTCTAATGGCAATAAATCAGGATCAGGAAAATAGCGATAGTCATTGGCGTCTTCTTTAGTACGCATAGTGCGGGTTTCGTCTTTGTTGGCATCGTATAAACGAGTTTCCTGTCGGATTGTGCCACCCTCTTCCAATATTTCAATTTGTCGATACGCCTCAAAATCAATTGCTTTTTCTAAAAAACGAAATGAATTCAAGTTCTTGATTTCACAGCGTATGCCTAGTTTTTCAGTACCTACAGGTCGCACAGATACGTTTGCATCGCAACGAAACGAGCCTTCTTGCATATTGCCATCACAAATACCGATCCAACGCACCAGTGTATGCAATGTTTTAGCGTACGCAACGGCTTCAGCACTACTGCGCATATCGGGCTCGGAAACGATCTCTAACAATGGTGTCCCGGCACGGTTCAAATCAATTCCTGTCATGTCATGAAAATCTTCATGCAGCGATTTACCGGCATCCTCCTCCAAATGCGCACGAGTCAAGCGAACGATTTTCTCCACTCCATTGACTTGCATACAAATGCTGCCACCTTGCACGATTGGCAACTCAAACTGGCTAATCTGGTAGCCTTTCGGCAAATCAGGATAAAAATAATTCTTCCGCGCAAATACAGAGGGTGAATTAATCTTCGCATTAACAGACAATCCAAATTTAATAGCTCGTTCAACAGCACCCTTATTCAATACGGGCAAAACGCCGGGCAAAGCCAAATCGACTTCACAGGCTTGTGTATTGGGTGTAGCGCCATAAGCAGTCGATGCGCCAGAAAAGATTTTAGATTGTGTTGAAAGTTGCGTATGTACTTCCAAACCGATCACTATTTCCCACTGCATATAAATATTCCGAAAACCTTTTTGCTAAAAGAATTGATTAGACAGCCGACTTTAAATGCCAATCTGTAACTCGCTGATATTGATTCGCAATATTCAACAATTGTGTTTCCTTAAAATAATTACCGATGATATGCAATCCAACAGGGCGATTCTTTTCGCCGAAGCCAATTGGAATAGACATTGCTGGCATACCAGTTAGATTAGCAGCACTAGTATAAATATCCGACAAATACATCTGAATCGGATCTGCGCTCTTTTCACCTAAATTAAAAGCAACCGTCGGTGTCGTTGGTCCCATAATGACATCACATTGTCGATATGCTTCTGCGAAATCCTGAGCGATCAAGCGACGTAATTTCTGTGCTTTAATGTAATATGCATCATAGTAACCATGCGATAGCACATAGGTACCAATCAGTATCCTGCGCTTTACTTCAGGACCAAAGCCCTCTGCGCGTGACTTACGGTACATATCTGCCAAACCGCTATATGACTCAGCGCGATACCCATATCGCACGCCATCAAAACGAGATAGATTACTCGAAGCTTCGGCCGGTGCAAGCACATAATAAACAGGGATTGACAGCGGTGCATTGGGAAGCACCACCTCCACTGTTTCTGCGCCCAATTTACGATATTCTGCCAACGCTTTATCAATTGCATTTTCGACATCTTGGCTCATGCCTTTGGCGAAATACTCCTTCGGCAATCCTATTCGCAATCCTGACAAAGGCCTTTCCAAACTCGATGTATAATCTTCCTGTGCCCGCTGCAAACTAGTCGAGTCACGCGCATCAAAACCCACCATGACATTGAGCAATAACGCTAAGTCTTCTGCTGATTTAGCCATGGGACCTGCTTGATCAAGACTAGAAGCAAAAGCAATCATTCCATAACGCGACACCAATCCATAGGTAGGTTTGATGCCGGAAATACCGCATAACGCTGCTGGCTGACGGATAGAACCTCCGGTATCCGTTCCGGTTGCGGCTGGCGCAAGCCGCGCCGCAACTGCACATGCTGCTCCTCCCGAGCTACCGCCTGGCACAGCCTTGGTATCCCAAGGATTTTTCACGATGCCATAATAGGATGTTTCATTGCTAGACCCCATTGCAAACTCATCCATATTGGTTTTACCGATATTCACCGCACCTGCGAGGTTAAATCGCTCAATCACACCCGCATCATAGGGTGAAATAAAATTCGATAGCATTTTTGACCCACACGTCGTCAACCAACCTTTTGCACAAAAAATATCCTTTTGCGCGATTGGAATTCCAGTCAGTGGACCACCCTCCCCTACCGCCAACATTTTGTCGGCATTAATAGCTTGGGCTAAGCTCATTTCCTCATTAATTGTAATAAACGCATTGTAATCTGGATTAAGTGTTTTAATTCGCTGCAAAAAAAATGAGGTCAATTCGACGCTGGATAGTTTTTTCTCGGCGAGTTGTTTGGAAAGTTCTTTGAGGCTGGCGTTGAGCATGTTGTAAAAATAATGCAATTAAATTGCAATAAAATAAATCTTCAAAAAAATAAGTGCAGTGTAAAAAATAGAAATCATCTCGTGACACAACTCTTCTTTTATTCGATAACCTGAGGAACCAAATACAACCCTTCTTGTACTTGCGGTGCAATCGATTGAAATAATGCACGCTGATCACTCTCAGTAACAATGTCTTCGCGTAAACGCTGTGAAACACTTTGAGAATGCGACATTGGCTCGATAGCAGACGCATCCACTGACTGCATCGTCTCTATCATATTGAATATACTGGACAACTGAGCCAATGTAGCTTCCGCCTGATTTTCATCGATCTCGATATAAGCTAAATCTGCGATGCGTTTAACATCATTTAACGATAGATTCATTAGAAATGGTAGCCTTATTTTGTTATCTTTAAGTGCGTATTAGGGTATCATGCCCGGCTTAGCCGTGATATTTTTTGATGATTTTAATTTATTATCTGTACTCCTCGTAAATCATAATGACTAATAACGGATTTTGCCACTATGTTTAATTTCTTAAACAACAATATTCTTGGAAACTATTTCTCAACCGATATGGCGATTGACTTGGGCACAGCCAACACGCTCATTTATGTTACTGGCCAAGGTATTGTACTTGATGAACCTTCCGTAGTAGCCATTCGCGAAGAAAGCGGCGCAAATGGAAAAAGAATGATCCAACAGGTAGGCCTTGCAGCAAAACAGATGCTTGGTCGCACCCCGGGTAATATCACTGCGATCCGCCCCATGAAGGATGGCGTAATTGCGGATTTTACCGTAACGGAACAAATGCTAAAGATGTTCATTCGCAAAGTAAATCCGCCGCGATTATTTTCTGCCAATCCCCGTATTGTTATTTGCGTCCCTTACGGTTCCACGCAAGTAGAACGCCGTGCCATACGTGAAGCTGCTTATGGAGCAGGTGCACGCAAGGTTGAATTAATTGAAGAACCAATGGCAGCTGCTTTAGGCGCTGACCTACCAGTCGAATCACCCACTGGTTCTATGGTTGTGGATATTGGCGGGGGCACTACAGAAGTAGGTGTTATTTCGCTAGGTGGTATTGTCTACTCGAATTCGGTGCGAGTCGGGGGTGATAAATTCGATGAATCGATCATCAATTACATTCGACGCAACTACGGTATGTTAATCGGAGAAGTCACTGCTGAAATGATTAAAAAGGAAATAGGTTCAGCGTTTCCTGGCTCCGAAGTACGAGAAATCGAAGTTAAGGGTCGCAATCTCGCTGAAGGCATTCCGCGCAGCTTTACCATTTCCAGTAATGAAATTCTGGAAGCGCTGACTGAACCAATCAATAGCATTACCAGTGCAGTTAAAACCGCTCTGGAACACACGCCTCCGGAATTAGGTGCCGATATCGCTGAAAAAGGGATGGTAATGACAGGTGGTGGTGCACTGCTGCGCGATATTGATCGTTTGTTAATGGAAGAAACCGGCCTGTCCGTTATTATTGCCGAGGATCCCTTAAGATGCGTAGTGCGTGGGGCTGGTATCGCTTTGGCGAATATGGATCGTTCAATCGGTATTTTTGCGCGCGATTAGACACTGTAACCGGTAACGAAAACTTTACGGGCCGTTGAAAAACGTATTCAAAACAGCCGATACGAGGCAAAGAGAAGCAAGTAAGCACGGTAGATGCTTAATCAATGCGCATTTTGAGTTTGACTCCAACATCGCGGCAGCAGCACAAATAGCTATTCAACAGCCTGTAAAGTCTCAGAAAACCGAGAACTGGAGATCATGAAGACAGCCCCCCCTTTTTTTAGACATGGCCCGGGGCCTTTTGCGAAACTGATCGTGTTCACATGTTTATCCTGCTTGCTAATTGTCGAAGATCTGCGATTCAAGCGATTTCATGAAGTAAGGCAAATCATCGGTACTGTTATTTTTCCCTTGCAAAGAATCGCTTATGCACCCACTTTCATTTACGATGAAGTAAGAAACTTTATCGTACATTTTAACTTGCTAGAAGAGAATACAAAATTAAGGCAACAATTCTTAGAAAATCAAGAATATTTGCTACGATTCCATACGCTAGAAGCTGAAAATACTAAATTGCGTGAACTGCTTGGCGCTATCGAAAGAATCGAGAAAAGTACTGAAACAAAAACTATTTTAGCGGAAATCTTATATACACCGCGTGATCCTTTCAGTCATAAAATAACACTAAATAAAGGTATTTATCATCAAGTTCAACTGGGGCAAGCAGTCATTGATGATAAAGGTGTTATTGGGCAGATAACGCGTATTTACCCTTTTTCCTCAGAAGTAACATTACTCACTGACAAAAACCATTCTGTTCCTGTACAAGTATTGCGTAATTCATTACGATCAGTGATTTCAGGTACGGGAAAAAACAACGAATTGGAATTACGCTACTTATCAATTAATATTGACATTCAACCTGGAGATTTATTAGTCACTTCAGGAATTGGCGGAGTTTATCCGCCAGGTATCCCTGTTGCAGTTGTAGAAAAAATTGAACATAGTCCATCGGATGATTTTTCAAGGATTGTCAGCAATCCGATTGCAGGGGTCGACCGCAATCGTCAAGTGCTAATCTTGTCAATGATACAGTCTTCTGTAGAAATCCCTCCTGAGGCAAAAAATTGAATCGCGATAAAAGGCTAAGCGCCGACGATTACTTGAAACAGGATGTATATGACACAGCCAGTAACGGATACATCGTACTAACACTGGCGCTTGCATTGATCTTGAATTTTTTACCGCTACCCAACTATATTTTGTTATTTCGTCCTGATTTTGTCGTATTGACGATCCTTTATTGGTGTGTTCAGTATCCACACAAAATGGGTATGAGTGTAGCTTTCATCATGGGATTGATGATGGATGTTGCTAATGTCAACATACTCGGTCAACATGCGCTAGCATATTGCATTGCAGTATACCTCACATTGATCCTGTGTAGGCGCTTGCGCTTATTCAATACATGGCGGCAAGCACCGCAAATCGGTTTTATTTTGTTCGTAATGCAAACAACCATGATTCTAATTGCTGTTTTAGGAGGCTTCAGATTCCCGGGATGGGAATATTATTTTGCTACCGTATCTGGCTCTTTAGCATGGATTCCTATTTCGCTATTATTAAGTGTGCCTCTGAAGCAAAAACCCGATCCTAATGCACTCTAACATACAAAAGTGGAATTACGCGATCAGCCCATAGAATTACAAAAATTTCGCATCCGCCTAGGGATTAGCGTCATCTTTATTTTGGCACTATTTTCCATACTATACGTACGATTCTATTATTTACAAATCACGCAGCAAGATCATTATTCCACTTTAGCAGAAGTCAATCGTATATCCATCCTACCTTTGGTGCCTAATCGCGGTTTAATTTTTGATCGCCACGGTAAAGTATTGGCACAAAATTATTCAGCGTATGCACTAGAAATCACTCCCAGCAAAGTTCCAGATATTGAATCCACACTAGATGAGTTAGCTGCTTTCATTGAAATAACTCCTACCGACCGACAACGATTCATGAAGCTAATGAAGGAAAGCCGTCGTTTTAAAAGCTTACCCATACGAAACCGACTCAATGAAATCGAAATAGCGACTTTTGCGACCAACCGCTACCGCTTTCCAGGAGTAGAAATCAAATCAAGAGTTTTCCGCCAGTATCCAGAAAAAGAACTGGTTTCGCATGTAGTTGGATATATCAGCCGCATCAATGATAAAGATCTCGATTTTTTAGAGTTAAACAACGAACTGAATAATTATCGCGGTTCACAACATATCGGTAAAATCGGTATCGAACAAAGTTATGAGAAACAATTGCATGGAATTACCGGATTTGAAGAAGTCGAAACAGACGCAGCCGGTCGATCCATTCGTGTGCTATCGCGTACCTTGCCAATATCTGGTAACAATCTCATCCTTTCTCTGGATTTTGGTTTGCAGGAAGCCGTGGAAAAAGCTTTTGGTGATCGTCGTGGTGCGTTGGTTGCACTTGATCCAAATAATGGAGAAATTTTGGCATTTGTCAGCAAGCCTGGTTATGACAACAATCTTTTCATTGGGGGTATTGATCATGAAAACTGGAATATGCTCAACAACTCGATTGACCGTCCTCTCAACAACCGTGCACTACGCGGCGTCTATCCACCCGGTTCAACTTTCAAACCATTTATGGCGCTTGCCGCGCTCGAATTAGGAAAACGCACCCCCGAATACAGTATGGCTGACCCTGGGTTCTTTTCTTTACCAGGAGTAAAACACCGTTTTCGTGATTGGAAACCAGGCGGGCATGGAAGAGTCAACCTACATAAATCACTTGTAGTTTCCTGTGATACTTTTTACTATAGTCTAGGCAACGACCTAGGGATCGATAATATGCACAACTTCATCGGTCAATTCGGATTAGGTAAAAAAACCGGCATTGATGTTGAAAATGAAGTATCTGGGCTACTCCCTTCATCTGCCTGGAAAATGGCGCAACACAAACAGAAATGGTATGCCGGTGACACCATATCCGCCGCGATTGGACAAGGTTACAATCTCACAACACCGCTACAATTGGCTTTTGCCACCATGATGATCGCAAATGGTGGTAAAGCTTATGCGCCTCGTTTTGTTAAACAAATACAAAATAGCAAAACTGGTGAAACCACAAATATCCCAGAAAATTTACTATACACCGCCAACTTCAAACCCAAAAATTTAGAGGTCATTAGAAACGCCTTGATTGACGTCACTCGGCCGGGTGGAACCGCGGCAAAAGCCGGTGCCAATGCTTTATATACTTTTGCCGGAAAAACAGGAACATCACAGGTTGTCAGAATTAAGCAAGGCGAACGCTATAATGAAAAACTCATTGATGAACGGCATCGCGACCATGCCATGTTTATCGCCTACGCGCCTGCCGAATCACCCAAAATCGCTTTAGCTGTATTAGTTGAAAATACTGGGACAGGAGGCTCAACAGCAGCGCCGATCGCTAGACAAGTATTTGATTATTACTTGTTAGGGAATACCCCGAAAGCAGAAGATGATTCTTTAAATGATAATACTGAAGAACATGATCATTCACATTAACAAGGCGTCTTCTTAACTTATACACTGTGTTATTTAACCATGAATAGTAGGAAGCTTACCCAGAATAAGATTGATATCAGAAAAATTTGGTATTATTTTACGCGGCATATTGATGGTTTCCTATTAACCTTCATCTTGGTGTTAATGAGTGTAGGTTTGATGGTTTTATATAGTGCAAGTGGCGGGAATATTGGCAAAGTCAATAATCAAGCAATCAATATTGTGGTTGCACTCATACTCATGTGGGTCATTGCAAATACTTCCATGCAGCAAATAAAACGCATTGCTTTACCGATTTATTTGGTCGGACTTGCATTACTCATTGGCGTTGCACTATTTGGTGAAATCTATAATGGTGCGCGACGTTGGTTAAACATTGGCATTACCAGAATTCAACCTTCAGAATTGATGAAAATCGCGATTCCCTTAATGATGGCTTGGTATTTTGATAAGTATGAAATTACTTTACGCTTCAGGGATTATATCGGAGCAACGCTTCTACTGACTATTCCTGTGCTGCTTATTTTAAAACAACCTGACTTAGGGACAGCTTTATTGATTGCTGCAAGTGGATTCTACGTGTTATTCTTCGCGGGACTATCCTGGCGCATTATTATTGGTTTAATCGTATTGGGAGCAGCCTCTTTGCCGATACTCTGGGGAATGATGCATGACTATCAACGTCAGCGTGTGATGACACTACTCGACCCAACACAAGATCCGCTTGGAGCTGGCTATCATATCATTCAATCCTCCATCGCTATCGGCTCTGGCGGCATTGCAGGAAAAGGATGGCAAAATGGTACACAAACGCAATTAGATTTTCTGCCAGAACAGAGTACAGATTTTATTTTTGCCGTTTTTTCCGAGGAATTCGGATTAATAGGTAATACGCTCCTGCTATTGTTGTATCTAATCATCATCGGGCGCTGCATAGTAATTACTGCTAATGCTTCCTCCCAGTTTAGTCGTCTGATTGCCGGTTCAATCACTTTAACTTTTTTTACTTATATTTTTGTCAATATGGGTATGGTCAGCGGCATTCTTCCCGTTGTCGGCGTACCATTGCCATTAATCAGCTATGGAGGCACATCTATGGTAACGATGCTAATTGGATTTGGTATTTTAATGAGCATTCACACTCATCCTAAATTCATTAGAACATGATCAGCGATTCTTTGGTGTTTGATAAAACATTAATGAATTTTCATCACTCCCTATATTACTGGATAGCCTTCATGGTAGCGTTGTTAACAGCATGTAGCAGCACTCCAAATAATCATTTAGCTAATCAAAAACCAGATAATTCAATAATAAATTCGAGTACCACTATTACAAAAAAAGGGGGGGGATATTACTTAGACGACGGTCCAGATGACAATCCACCTCCAAATCTGCATTTAGTTCCAGACGCGATCCCTAAAGCTGAACCCTTGCGTACCGCAAATATGCGACCCTATTTTGCATTAGGCAAGCATTTCCGGCCCATGACCGAATTGCAGCACTATAAGGAACGCGGGGTAGCATCGTGGTATGGGCGTCGCTATCACGGCAATCGCACCGCATCGGGTGAAATTTACGATATGTATGCTATGACAGCCGCCCATCCAACTTTACCGATACCTAGCTATGCGCGCATCACCAACATTGAAAATGGCCGCTCAGTGATTGTACGTATCAACGACCGCGGACCTTTTTTGGGAAACCGCCTTGTCGATCTCTCCTATACGGCTGCTTACAAACTAGGAACACTCGGCCATGGTAGTGGTCGAGTTGAAGTTGAAACCATTTTGCCAACACAATATCATTTATCCACCCGGGCAACCACACCCAAATCTTCAAGTATCTCAAGTCAGCAAAAAGAGCTAGATACTCCTGCTATTGCACAAAATAATGTAATCACCTCATCGACTTTAAACAAAGTATACGTGCAACTCGGTGCATTTGGCTCACAGGGAAATGCGCACTATTTCATGGCACATGTAAAAGACAAGCTTTCTTGGCTTCAAGACCCCATTCGGGTGATCGAACACGATGGTTTACATAAAATACACGCCGGACCTTATTCCGATTCAATCTCTGCAGAACATATTGCATCTTCAATTCGACAGGAACTTGCGATAAAAACCATTTTGGTTTATGACTAGTTGGTAAAAAAAATCCCTATTGCTCACAATAGGGATTAAAGGGCCTCGTCATAAAATCATTCATCGCTGCTCATCGAATCATGCAAATTACCTTTCTTCGATTCTCGTTCTATAGTTTTCACCTCAGAACTACTGCGACAACTGACTCTACTATAATACTTACCTGAGATCTTGAAGATATAAACAGAATCGAAATATGCCCTTTATTCAACTAATCACTATGAGTTTTCCCAGAATCATGAATATGATCAACCTATCTGCTTTAGCATAAAAAATTGACGTAAACTGAACGACAGAGACTTGTGTCGTTGCCTTGAGCTAAAGTGTTATACTCGCCTGACAAAGAGGGAGCTATAGTGACTAAACAGCTCAACCGATCAAAATCATACGAAATTTTAGATACAATTCCATTATTCTTTAAGTCACCATAAATTCTACTTACATTAGTAAACTTAAACATAATGATCCATTTTAAGCGCATGGTATAAAAATACTGACCACAAAATGCTAATGTCACTTGCAACAGATCCAATCAATGATATTCTCGATCATAAAATCCGAATACGTGAACAATTGAAGCTTTATTCGGGTCAGACAATTCATGTACAAATACTTCCCATTATTGAATTTACGCTGCGTATCACTGCTGAAGGTAGATTTCATTCCACAGACAGCCATCACAGAATCGATGCCACACTCTCTATCCCATCATGGAAGCTACCTCAATTGTTGATATCAAACAATAATGCTCCAGAGGTTATAAAAGTTTCTGGAAATCAGGTTCTTGGCAATGAAATCATTAGTCTCATCCAGCAAGCTAACATTGAATATGTTTTAGCAAATGAACTCAGTAAAATAATTGGTGATATCCCTACACATCGCGTTATGCAATCCAATCATTTATTACATCAATGGCATCAAAAAAACTGCAAACGAATCACACAATCATTCTTTGAATTTTGTACTGAAGAAAAGAATTTATTCATAAAATCAGCAGATTTCAATGGATTTACTCAAGAAACCAGTGAGCTTAAGAATAGTATTGATCAAGTGGAATCACGTATCAATCAGTTATTACAAAAAGATTCTTAGCAGCTCATTTATCTAATTTCATGCGCTTATTTCGACTTCTAAAAATACTCAATATCGCTTTCCAACAGGGATTGGATGAGTTTGTATTCGGTCACAACAAGCTTAAACATTTGCAGCAGTTTATTAAAAAGATTACTCCTTGGAGAAAACTGCATCGACCACGCGGAGAACGATTACGACTTTCTTTGGAAGCATTGGGACCTATTTTCGTTAAATTCGGCCAAATGCTTTCAACCAGACGTGATTTGCTACCGCAAGATATCGCGGATGAATTGGCAAAGTTACAGGATCAAGTTCCGCCTTTTTCCTCAAACTTAGTACTCAAAATACTTGAACATGAATATGGAAAAAAGGTTCATGAAGTTTTTTCCCAGTTTAACCTCACACCAGTCGCCAGTGCATCTGTTGCTCAAGTGCATTTTGCAGAATTACATAACGGCACTGAAGTAGCTGTCAAGATATTACGCCCTAATTTGGCGCCTATCATTAATCATGATATTGCCCTTATGGATACAGGTGCCTGGTTAGCTGAGGCGCTTTGGGCTGATGGAAAAAGACTGAAACTGCGTCAAGTAGTCTCGGAATTCGCAAGACATTTGGATGTAGAATTGGATTTGATGCGTGAAGCGTCCAATTGCAGTCAATTACGGCGCAACTTCATGAATTCCCCGCTATTGATGGTACCCGAAGTTCACTGGGATTACTGCCGCAATAGCGTGATGGTAATGGAGCGAATGAAAGGCATTCCAATCAGTCATGTTGATCAATTGCAAGAACAAGGCGTTGACATTCCTCAGCTCGCGCGCATGGGAGTAGAAATCTTTTTCACACAAGTATTCCGAGATGGCTATTTCCATGCAGACATGCACCCCGGAAATATTTTTGTCGGCCCTGATGGGCGGTATATCGCAGTAGATTTTGGCATTATGGGCACCTTGAGCGATCAGGACAAAAATTATCTGGCGCAAAATTTCTTGGCTTTCTTCCGCCGTGATTACGGTCGAGTTGCACAAGCCCATATTGAAGCTGGATGGGCACCTAAAAACACCCGCGTAGATGATTTTGAAGCGGCAATTCGCGCTGTATGCGAACCTATCTTTGATAAGCCACTAAAAGAAATTTCATTTGGCCGTGTGTTATTCCAATTATTTCAGGCTTCGAGACAATTTAATGTTGAGATTCAACCGCAATTAGTATTACTGCAAAAAACATTATTGAATATTGAAGGCCTTGGGCGCGATCTCGACCCCAACCTTGATCTCTGGAAAACGGCCAAACCGTTCTTGGAACGTTGGATGGCGGAACAAATCGGATTTAGCGGATTGACTAGCCGCATACAAAAAGAAGCACCCAATTGGGCAGTTATCTTGCCAGAATTTCCACGCCTGATACATCAAATTCTAACCGAAAATCGCAATCATACTTTGGAAAAGAAAATGGATGATTTGATAACTGAAGAAAAACAAAAAAATCGTTTACTGATTATTATTGCGATTCTGCTCACTGCATTGCTCGGATGGTTCACACTCAACCAATGACATTCATTGCCACCTTAAGCAACTCCCCTCTCTGCTTAGTCAAATTATCGAACGGACTGAATCTTCGGCAAACTTTTTTGCTGCTTAAACAATTGAGAAAACTCACAGGCTGGCAAAGGCCGGCTAAAGAAATAACCTTGAATGAGCTCACAACGATGCGCTCTTAAGAAATCCAATTGTGCCTGCGTTTCAACGCCTTCTGCCACAATTTTTTTCCCGAGTGCATGCGCCATTGCTGCAATCGTCCCGGCTATAACGCCCCCTTTGGCATGTTTATCAATTTTACTGACAAATGATTGATCGATCTTTAACGTATCAAAAGGCAAGCGTTCCAAATAAGACATTGAGGAATATCCAGTACCAAAATCGTCAATAGAAAGCTGAACCCCCAACGCTTTCAATTTCTCCAGTATCTCAGGTACTGCCTGGGCATCATTCATTAAAACACTTTCGGTGATTTCCAACTCCAAACAATGCGCAGGGATTGCATTATTTCTCAACGCAGTCTTTACTTTCTGCAAAAAATTTTCATGGCAGAATTGCTTGACCGACACATTTACAGCTACGTAATCCAAGAGAATTCCTTCGTTCCGCCAGATACGATACTGTGCACAAGCATCAGTCAATACGATTTGGCCTATCTCTGCAATTAATCCGGAATCTTCAGCAATTCCAATAAAATGCCCCGGCGAAAGAAGCCCTTTTTCAGGATGTTGCCATCGCACTAATGCCTCAGCTCCATGAATGACATTGGTTTCAGGATCAACTTGTGGTTGATAATGTAAGACAAATTGGTGTTCTGAAATGGCGCGCCTAAGTTCTCTTTCGATCGTAGCCCTACTTACAACTTCAGCATTCATACTTTCCTCAAAGAAAACATATTGCCTTCCACTCTTTTCCTTAGCTCGATACATAGCAATATCCGAATTACGCATTAAATCAGCAACGCCTTCACCATCGTGTGGATAAATCGCGATACCGATGCTTGCTGCAACGATATTTTCTTCGCCATGAATTATGAAAGGTGCTGATAAAGCATTAATGGCCTGGGTAGCGATATCGCTAGCTTGATGCGTAGAATTCAACTGAGGAATAATAATTGCGAATTCGTCTCCACCCAACCTTGCAACCGTATCAGTTTCCCGGATGCTGTTTTGCAATCGTTTTGCAGCATCACATAATAATTGGTCTCCGGTAGAATGACCAAAGCTATCGTTCACTTTTTTAAAGTGATCAAGATCGATATAAAGTACTGCCAATTTTTGATGTGCAAGTTCAGCCTGTGCTATTTCTTTTTGTAATTGCTCAACAAAAAGCAATCGATTAGGTAATCCCGTCAAAACATCAATGCGTGCTTGCCGTATCAGCATTTGTTCACGGTTTTTTGTGAACAAAGCAACAGCAATTCGGTCTGCGTAATCTTGCACAAATTCTTTGCTAGCCAGATCCTGCATACTTTCTAGTGGAACCAATAACATCAGGTATCCTAACATCTGATCTTTCCAAATGAGTAGCAATATAAATTGTTTCGCCGCAGTCACATTTATTTTCTCAACATCACCGAGTGACGGAATCACTTCTTTCATTACCCAACTTCCTTTAGGGCTCTGTATAAGCTGGCGCTTGATGTTATTTGATAAGCTTTGCTGTTGCAGTGTTAATAGTTTCCCCTTGTTATCAAGGCCATAAACATCCATGCTATCCGTCGAACCGTCATTAAAAATTGAAATATTGACAGCACATGCCTGCGTTACCTTTTGCAAGTGAGTCAGTACAGCATGAACAATTTTATCAATACTTAGGGATGATAAAATCTCACGGTCAATTTTTGAAAGCGCTGAGAGTGTCTGAAATTGATCTCCCAATCTTTTACTCATCACATTGAAAGATTTTGATAATTCCCCAAATTCATCGCTACTGGTTATAGGTATTTCTGTATTGAAATCACGACCTTCTAGTCGACGTATACCATCAACCAATTTCTCGAGTGGAATCAGAACACGGCGAATTTGAACCATACTAATCAGCAGAATCAAAAGTACCGTGAAAATTACACTACCCCAGAAAATTGTATTGAACTTCTTCATCGAACCCAAAGCATCTGCTTCAGGTTGTGTTGCAATCACCAACCAACGGGATGTTAGGAATTTGGCCTGTAGAAAAACCTCATGATAATTAGCAAAATATTTTTCTCGATTCTCATTCCATAAAAAATCACCTTTGATAGAGCGCACTTCATCTTGGATTTTCTTTTTAGATGGATAAATTTCCGACTGCGTACAAAACATTTTGAGATAATCTTCGTTGTATACACACAAATTTACATCCATAGCAAAAACATCCGCTTGTCCCCAAAGGTATTCTGCATTGAGCTGAGCAATCACAATTCCCTTATCAGATGATAAGTAGTTTCTCGCATAAAGTATCAATACACGGGTCTCATCACCATCGAATTGAGTCAACAGTAGCGGTTGATTACTGTACAAATGCTTCTCGGCACTAGCACTCAGTTGCGGTGATTTTGCTATATTTCCGAATATAGAAATCATGCTCCCATCTCGTTGCAATATTCCTAAACTACTAAATCTTTTATTCAGTTGTTGTTCTATATCGCTTGGCCATTCATGTTCAAAAGAATGTTGTATTACGTCGAAAAGCAGTTGATCCGCCAATAAGAGTTTTTCATAAATGGATTTCTTATAAACATCACTGGCTGCATCTAGCCGGACATTGGTCTGTTTAACTAGAAATTGGGTTGATTCCGAATAAGACAAATAAGCTAATAATAAGATCGGGATAAAAGCAGCCAGTAGAAAAAAACCTAACATCCTTCGGGCAACTTTACTACGTAAGAAGCTCTTGTCGAATTTCATGGTACAGAAAGGATTAATACTGAGATGCCAATCCGATATAGCGCCCATTATTAGCACGCACAATATCGTCTCGGCTTGCTTTAGCGGTTAACGGGGAAACGCTCTTACCGTCTTTTCCCATGCTATATAGATCAAAATCCGAATTGATTGGAACCAAATTGTGGTCTTTACGTGCTTTACCTTTTGAACTTTTGTCGCTTGGATCTGATAAATTGAGGTATTGATAGGGATTTTCCCAAGGATCTAAATAATTTTGCGCACCGACTTCGACTAATGAGGGAGGAAACTTCCCAGTACTTATTTGATAAACAATCAAGCTTTTTGCAATAGCACCGATGTCTGTAACTGCCTGTACGGCCCTAGCACGATCTATATAATCGCTATAAACAGGCACTGCGACAACGGCAAGAACACCTATGATTGCCACAACAACTAGCAATTCAATCAACGTAAAAGCCCGCTGAAGATGAAAATTCGCCTTCAATTTGTTCATAACCTCTTACAAAACGTGGATAACCGGGGAAATTAATTACTATAACGATCAAAATTCGAAATGCTTGAAAGCATTTTATTTTTTGAAGTTTATGGGGTGATCAAAAGTGCGATCTAGGTATTTCTGCATGATAGGTCGTGGCGGATTCGAGCTACCGATCTTAAGGCTCTAAGCTTGAGAAACAATTTGTTAATCTAGAACCAAGCTATTGATAACGGTGCTGTAAATACAAGTGTGCTGGGTATGGCCGGTATGTTTCGCTACACTGAGATATTCACTTTGATTTGTCTTCCAGCATCATAATTTTTCCCCCATTCATCCATCGCATACAAAATAGTTTTTAGTGAATGTCCTAACGGAGATAAAGAGTATTCAACTCGCGGAGGAATTTCATTGAAATCATCTCTAACAATTAATTGATCTGTTTCCATTTCTCGCAATTGCCGGATGAGAGTACGGTGAGTAATTCCTGTTAAATGCCTTTGGAGTTCGTTGAACCGCATCGCACCATTTAATAGACAGTGGATAATCAAAACCTTCCAGCGTCCTCCAATCACTTTCAACGTCACTTCTACGGGACAACAAACTTCTTTTATTGACATTATTTGACCCCTCTCGCTTCACGGTATCCAATTTGTGCGTACTTGTAATTTATCCTGATGGTACTAACCTATCATATAAATACCAAATCGGAGGATAATAAAATATGCAGCTAAGAAAATCTGATGCATCTGTTAAGAAACTGTTACGCATTGAGCGAAATACGAATCAACACTGGGTTGGAGATGGTTTTCCTGTACGTACGCTATTTTCCTATTCAACACTAGGTCCTGTAATCAGTCCTTTTTTATTGTTTGATTATGCGGGACCCATGGAATTTCCCCCGACCAAACAGCGTCATGGTGTAGGTGAACATCCGCATCGCGGCTTTGAAACGGTTACCATTGTGTATAGCGGCGAAGTAGAACATCGTGATAGTTCGGGTAGTGGCGGCAAAATTGGGCCAGGGGATGTGCAATGGATGACCGCAGCTTCCGGTTTGGTTCACGAAGAGTTTCATGGTCAGGATTTTGCGCAGCATGGCGGTGTACTTGAGATGGTGCAACTTTGGGTGAATTTACCTGCCAAAGATAAGATGTCACCACCCCGTTATCAAAGCATTCTGGATAGCCAAATTCCTACAGCCAATCTTCCAGAGGATCAAGGAAGAGTGCGCGTCATTGCGGGTGAATTCGATGGAGTTTCAGGGCCAGCTCGCACATTTACTCCCATTAGCGTGTGGGACATTCACCTAACTGGCAAGCAGCTCACCGATCTCGCCGTACCTGATGGCTACAACACAATGCTAGCAGTGCTTAAAGGTTCAGTGCGTATCAATGAATCCGAAACCATAGGTACTGCAGAAGTCGGCCTGTTTGATCGGGCAGGCGACCACATCCGTATCAGCAGCGAACCCAACACCGTTGTGTTGTTATTGTGCGGTGAACCGATTGATGAGCCCATCGTCGGTAGCGGTCCGTTTGTCATGAATACCGCGGAGGAAATCCGCCAAGCCAAGATAGACTACCAGAGCGGCAAAATGGGCAAAATAGCACCAATCCCTACCGCATAGGTTGTTATCACAAATCAGTTTTGTTTCTAAGTTGCAGTCCTTTTATTTTATTTAACCATAGGAGATAGATACTATGAGTCACATCAATCCCGACGAAACCCTTATGCTTCTGATCGACCATCAGAGTGGATTGTTTCAATTGGTCAAGGATGTTCCCATATCAGATCTGCGCCGCAATGCAATCGCACTTGCCAAGGTTGCGACCATACTCAAAATGCCGGTCATTACTTCAGCATCCGTTCCGGATGGTCCGAACGGACCACTGATTCCGGAAATCCACCAAGCGGCTCCGCACGCGCAATACGTGGGGCGGCGTGGTGAAATCAATGTTTGGGATAGCGCCGATTTTGTTAAGGCTGTTGAAGCCACAGGCCGAAAAACACTGATTCTTGCCGGCACACTAACTAGCGTATGCATGGCCTTTCCCTCCATCAGCGCCGTGGCTGACGGTTACAAAGTCTACGCTGTCGTAGATGCTTCAGGTAACTGGAGCAAAATGGCCACGGAATTAACCATTGCCCGTATTACACAAGCAGGAGTGATTCCCATTGATACGCTGGCAGTTATTTCTGAACTGCAAGTCACATGGAATCGTCCGGAAGCAACGGAATTTGCTGATCTCTATGCGGATTATCCGATGCTGCATTATCGACTGCTGATTGAGAGCTATGACAAGGCCCAAGCAGTCCAGAAAGCAAAAAATTAGGAATAAAAATGACCCTAGAAGAAAAACTTAACGACTTAAACCAAATGATTTTAAAAGGCGAGATATTGGAATCAATGGATAAGTACTACCATCCTGATTGTATCGTGATCGAAAAAAATGATGTGGTGGCAAAAGGCTTAAAACAGGCTAAAAACCGAGAGTCCGAATTATTCGAAGGCGTTGAAGCATGGCTCAAATCGGAAGTTGTATCGACCGCCGTAGGAGAAAACGTAACGATGACCGAATGGCACTATGAATACAAACATAAAGATTTGGGCCACAAAAAATTCGATCAAGTAGCGGTGCAACACTGGAAAGATGACAAGATCATCAGTGACCGATTCTATGCGCTATATTAAAGTAACAATTCACAATCAATAACCCAAAAAAGGACATTACCATGAGCAAGACTTTTAAATACAACCGACTCTCTAAAGATGATGCTGCTTTACTACTGGTTGACCATCAGGCGGGATTAATCTCACTCGTGCAGGATTTCTCACCGAATGAGTTCAAGAATAACGTGTTGGCGCTGACAGCTTGTGGCAAGTATTTCAAGTTGCCGACCATCCTGACCACCAGTTTTGAGGATGGCCCGAATGGACCGCTGGTTCCGGAAATCAAGGAGATGCATCCTACTGCACCGTATATCGCTCGCCCCGGTAACATCAATGCCTGGGATAACGAAGATTTCGTTAATGCGATCAAAAAAACCGGTCGCAAACAACTGATCATTGCTGGTGTGGTCACTGAAGTCTGCGTCGCTTTTCCAGCGCTATCCGCTATTGAGGAAGGTTATGAAGTATTCGTGGTCACCGACGCTTCCGGCACTTTCAATGAAGTGACCCGTGATGCTGCTTGGTTACGTATGCAATCTGCCGGTGTACAGATGATGAGCTGGTTTGGCGTGGCTTGTGAACTGCACCGTGACTGGCGCAACGATATCGAAGGTCTGGGAGCCTTATTCTCCAATTACCTTCCTAACTATCGGAATCTGATGACCAGTTACTTTACCATCACCAAGAAATAAATGACCAAGTTCCAAAGGCGATGAAACATGAGTAATACCGCGGTAAACCAACACCGTCGTCGTATCCTGCAAGCAGCCGGAGCGTCTTTATTACTCTCGAAAACCGGCTTGCTTGCTGGAACTTCCGGAGGAACATCAATGCAAAACCCAAAAGCTCAATTGATATTACGCAATGGTCAGTTCATGACGCTAGATCGCCAGAACCCGCAAGCCACGGCCGTTGCCATTGCTGAAGGTCGTTTTATTGCGGTGGGAAACGACGACGAAGTGATGCGTCTTGTCGATCACCATACTCAAGTGATCGACCTTAACCACCACCGTGTTATTCCGGGCTTGATTGACTCCCATCTGCACCTCATCCGTGGCGGACTCAATTACAACTTAGAATTACGCTGGGACGGTATCCCTTCATTGGCCGATGCGATGCGTCGCTTGCAAGAACAAGTCGCGCGCACACCTGCTCCGCAGTGGGTGCGCGTAGTAGGTGGTTTTACTGAGATGCAGTTTGCCGAGAAGCGATTGCCGACGCTCGACGAAATCAATGCCGTTGCACCGGATACCCAGGTTTTCATCCTGCATCTTTACGATCGCGCCCTGCTGAATCGCGCAGCGTTACGCGCCTGCGGTTACGATCGAGACACGCCCAATCCACCTGGTGGACTGATTGCCAAGGATTCCAGTGGAGAACCGATAGGCTTGCTTCTGGCGGAACCCAATGCGCTGATTCTGTATTCTGCGCTCGCCAGAGGCCCCAAATTGCCTTATGACTATCAAATCAATTCGACACGCCACTTCATGCGGGAAATGAATCGCCTGGGAATCACCAGTGTCATCGATGCTGGCGGCGGCTATCAGAATTATCCCGATGATTACAAAATCATTGAAGACTTGCATAAAGCAGACGAACTGACTGTAAGGATCGCCTATAACCTGTTCACCCAGAATCCTGGGGAAGAAACTGCAGATTTTTCCAAATGGACCCAAATGCTGAAACCTGGCGACGGCGATGGCTATTACCGACATAACGGCGCGGGTGAAATGTTGGTCTTTTCTGCAGCGGATTTCGAGGACTTCCGCATGCCTCGCCCGGATATGGCGTCAAACATGGAAAATGATCTGGAAGCCGTCGTGCGTATTCTTGTCAGCCATCGCTGGCCATTTCGTTTACATGCCACTTACAATGAAACGATTTCCCATGCATTGAATGTGTTCGAAAAAGTGAATCGGGATATTCCTTTTAATGGCATCCATTGGTTCTTTGATCACGCCGAAACCGTGACCGATACAAATCTCGAGCGCATCGCCAAACTGGGTGGTGGTATTGCCATTCAACATCGCATGGCCTATCAAGGCGAATATTTTGTGCAACGCTATGGACGAAAAGCTGTAGAACGCACACCTCCTTATAAACGGATGTTGGAACTAGGCGTAAACGTAGGCGCAGGCACCGATGCTACTCGCGTAGCCAGCTACGATCCTTGGAATGCACTCTACTGGTTGACTACTGGAAAGACTTTAGGAAATCTTCCATTGTATCCAGCAGCCAATCTCGTCGACCGCGAGACTGCATTGCGCTTGTACACACATGCAAACACCTGGTTTTCGAATGAAGAAGGCGTCAAAGGCCAGATCAAGCCCGGCCAATACGCAGATTTGGCCGTTCTATCTGCCGATTACTTTAAAATTCCAGAAAACGAAATCCGTCACATTGTGTCAGTTCTGACCATTGTCGGCGGACGCATTGTCTATGGCGATGGCGAATTTAACGTGCTTTCCCCGTCTTTGCCGCCCGCTATGCCGGATTGGTCTCCGACAAATCACTTTGGCGGCTATTTCAAACCTGGAGCAGATACTGCGTCTCTACATAAACTCGCGCAAACGACCTGTGGCTGCGGAACTAGTTGTCTTGTGCATGGCCATGCGCATGGGCATGCTTTCCAGAATGCCGTAGCTGCCGACGACCAGAGCAGTTTCTGGGGTGCACTCGGTTGCTCATGCTGGGTATGATTCTGCTGCGAACATTTCTTGCATAAAAACCGAGATTCTGTATTCCTCTGATGAAGCCTAACGATCCTAACGTTTCGAATGTCTCGCATCCTGGTGCATGGGCACCCTTACAGCTACCAGTGTTTCGAGCATTTTGGCTCGCATCATTAGGTTCCAATATTGGTACCTGGATCAATGCAACCACATCCGGCTGGGTTATGACCGATCTGTCATCCTCTCCCGTGATGGTATCTCTGGTACAAGTGGCATCCTCGCTACCGATTGTGATGTTTGCACTGATAGCTGGGGCACTTACTGATACCATTGATCACCGTCGCTACCTGATCATCACTCAGATCTGGATGGCGCTAGCAGCGGCAATACTGACCGTGCTTACCGCTACAGGTCAATTGGGTCCCTGGAGTCTATTAGTTCTAACTTTTGCCTTGGGATTGGGCTCGGCTATGGCGATGCCAGCATTGAGTGCTGCCGTCGCAGACCTCGTACCTAGAAACTTGCTAGCACCAGCGATTGCATTGAATTCGCTATCGATGAATTTGTCACGATCGATTGGCCCCGCTATCGGCGGCTTGTTGCTGGCCCAGCTTGGTGCTTGGTCTGCCTATTGTCTTAATATGATTTCATTCATTGGCATGATAGTCATGCTATGGTATTGGAAACACACACCTGATGAACACGCTTTACCGCCCGAGCGATTCTTCCAAGCAGTACGGGCCGGATTACGCTATAGCTGGATGGCTTCACCCTTTCGTGCAGTGCTGGTTCGTGCGACCGCTTTCATTATCTTCGCAAGCTCTGTCTGGGCACTGCTCCCGTTGATCGCGCGGTACGAACTTGCCGGTAGTCCCGGAACATATGGCCTTCTACTGACTTCTGTCGGTGTTGGTGCGGTCATAGCCGCTATCGTGCTGCCATACATACGCAGGTATACCACCCGCGGCCACTTGGTATTTATCGCAACTTTGGCTTATGCATTGACTACTCTGGCTATCGCGATGATCCGGAATGAGATGTTATTGTGCATTATCATGGCGACTTGCGGTGCGGCATGGCTCACTGTGCTGTCATCGCTGCAAGTTGCCGCGCAGATTTCTGTTCCAGCCTGGGTTCGCGGGCGTGCATTATCCCTTTATATTATGATATTTTTTGCCGGAATGACGCTCGGCAGCTTGTTGTGGGGTTGGGTTGCAGCACAAATCAATTCACCCGTTGCGCTACTGATTTCGGCTGCTGGCGCTGTATTAGCAGCATTCTTAGTTCAGAAATTCAGCCTAGGTTCACAAGAAGAACCTGATCTGACGCCGTCTTACCACTGGCCGTACCTGCCCATAACAGAAGAGCCAGACAAAAATCGAGGTCCCGTACTGGTTACTATCGAATACGAAATTCCATTGGATCGGCGAGTGGATTTTCTACATGCAATACAGCCATTGGGAATAATCCGGCGCCGGGATGGCGCGTTTTCCTGGGGAGTTTTTGAAGACCTCGTTGTGCCCGGCCACTATATCGAGATTTTTCAGGTCCATTCTTGGCTCGATCACTTACGTCAACATGCTCGCGTCACTCGCGAAGATCAGAGCATCCAGGAAGCGATCAATCGCTTTCATGTCGGTAATGCAGCGCCTAAGGTTTCTCATTTTGCTGGTGGAACTCCGACACCTTCAGCACCATATAATTTGTGAGTATTGATGTAACGGTACGTAAAGAAAATGAAGTTCTATGAGTGCACGGTTTCTTAGCTGTTTCTTTTTACATTTATTCATAACGATTTACTGTGAATGGCTTTTTGTTGATCAGTGCTTTTTGATAAGCCCGGCAAATGCAGAAGATGTGAAGATCGCAAATGCCGACAAACTACTGTCACCTCTCGAAAAGCTATTTACAAATCCTAGCAATATATTCCGCTCCAGCTCCTGCTGTGAAGAAGACAAACGGAATGAGATATCTAAAAAAGAGACTAATTCGCTTAACAACAATTACAAATCGCTGCGCTATCAAGAAGACTATCGTTATCTGAGAAATTCCCCTCGCAATACTGATTTCTGGCGCCCGGTAAAGTACATTCCGTTAGGCAATCAGGAAAATTGGTTTTTAAGTATTGGCGGGGAAATGCGACAACGCTACGAATTTTCCCACAATGAAGAATATGGGAAGGAATTTGTCGGCAATAGTAATGCTTGGCTTCAGCGTTATATGCTACATGGCGATTTGCACTTGGGTGATAATATCCGTATTTTCTCGCAGTTTACGAGTACATTAGAAGATTGGCGAAAAACAGGACCAAGGCAAGACGTTGATGAGAATAGATTTGACCTTCATCAAGGTTTTATTGATCTAACCGCACAACTGAGTGCCAATAGTTCGGCAACTCTACGCCTGGGTCGGCAAGAAATGGAATATGGTTCGGGACGCCTAATTTCTGGCCGAGAGGCACCCAATAACCGCCGGTCATTCGATGCCATTAAATTATTACTGAAACTAGGAAAGTGGTCGGTAGATAGTTTTGTGGGTAAACCGGTCAACAATCGAATGGGAGTATTTGATGATATTTCAAATTCGAATAAATCTCTATGGGGTGTTTATGCCATGAAGGCATGGCCATTATTACCGGATGGTCATGTTGATATGTATTATTTAGGATTTGAGAATCGGCATGCCATATTTGAGCAAGCTACTGGACATGAGCTCAGGCATACAATCGGGACGAGAATATGGGGAAATCCTTTGCCGTGGAAATATAACTTCGAGCTTATTGGTCAGTTCGGGCGGTTTGATTCAAATGATATTCGAGCTTGGGCATTCACTTCTGATACGCATTATCTTTTTACGACACTGCCCTTAAAACCCCAGATCGGTATGCGAGCGGACATTACAAGTGGAGATAGTAAATCATCTACTTTGGGAACTTACAGTCCACTTTTTCCTACGGGTGCTTACTTCAATCTTGCGGATTTAGGTGGACCTTCCAATTTTATCCATATCCATCCGACACTCAACTTATCCCTAACAGAAAAACTAAAAGCTTCCTTTGATTGGGGGTTCTTCTGGCGAGAAAATGTTAATGATGCGATTTATTCTATTGCAACTATTCCCATTTTTTCTCCCACATCTCAATCTGGCCAAGGAAGCTTCACGGGAAGCTCACCAGCTTTTGTGCTAGTTTGGGAGCCTACTAGGCAGATTACACTCTTAGCGAGCTATGTACATTTTTTCCCCAGTAAATTTTTGAAAAATGAACATGCAGCTAAAGAAGTAGATTATTTTACAACTTGGATAACTTATAAATTCTAATTTTGAATTAGACCAAAATTACTCTGGAATGGAAAATTTGCGTCATTCAAAAGAGACAATGACAGCCAATTCACAACACTTGATGAACGTCTAAGAAATCGGAATTAATGCCGCGGAGTTTAAAAATAAGGCATCAAGGCGCCTGATTCATTGTCCCAAATGACTTAGTTAAAAATTCCTAAAGCGGCGGCGCGTTACAGAAATAATATTTATTCCGATCTCAACAACTTGCAGAATTTCATAGAATCCCGCAAGTTTCAAAACTAAAGTTACTCGGGCTTTGCCCAGAAAGAAAAAAGCACTTTTGATGTTATCGCAAGTGCTTGAATATTTGGTAGGTCGTGGCAGATTCGAACTGCCGACCAACGGATTAAAAGTCCGCTGCTCTACCGACTGAGCTAACGACCCAAATCAAAGTGCGAGATTATACCTGATCTAATAAGCGATATGAAGTGGCGTTGTAAACTAGATAGTAATTAAAGTTAAAGAAATAGGAATCGGTTATGCAAAAATAGTCTTCGAATAACAAAATATAGCAGTGATTCTTCACAATAGCATTTAAATCACAGCAAAAACGACTACCAGTAGAGTTCTGGTAGCCGCAATTAGGAAAATAACTATTCCTACTATAAATTAAATCAACTACTGGCCAATCGGATTTTGCTGTTCAAGTGTCAAATCAGCTTTCCAAACATCTGGAAGTTTTTGTACCCAACCATTGTAAACATTAGGCACAGCCAAAACACCTTGGCCGCCAAATCCTGGTAAGCCGCTTATACTATCATCCTTAGCAGTATTGACAGTATCCACCAATGAGACATAACCGGCAATTTTCGCTTTGCTAATATCGCCATTGCCTTCCGGATCGATATCGACAACAGTCAACCTGTTACCAAATTTGGTTGTAACATAGGCATAATAGCCCCCACCTTGTTTCGCACCAAAGTTAGCACCGTGGCAACCAGGATCACAATCAAATTTCTTGACGATAGTGTCTGTTACTGTGTCAACAATGACAATCTGCCCACCCGTCGCGGCAATTACAACTGCTTTACCATCTGGAGAAACAGGCGATTGAATAGGCAGTATGCCATAAGCTTCTGGATCGTTATTTCCATCGCCATCCGCAAACGCTCCAGTAATTGGGTTATAGTCGGCAATCAAATTGATGGTTTTAATCAACGCACCTGTCTCGCCATTCAACACCGTCAATGTATGGTGCAACAAATTGGCCGCATAGATTTTGCTGGAATCCGGCATCATACCAATTGCAATGGGATGAGCACCCGGTATATCTTTTCCAGCCGCATCTTTTCCAGTCGGTGTGCGAGCATGTATACCACCTTCAGATCCATAAATACCGATATCATTAGTATTGATATTAGGCGTCACAATTTTGGAGCCATCTGCGCTAACCCAATGACCATGTGGATTTGCAGAAATATGCCCATGAGCTTGCGTTGGCATGGTTTTGGTGACCTCAGTTGTACCAGCCCGAATCACAGAAATACCATTTTCACCATTGATTGCAATCGTAATATCATCGGTAGTCGGTAACGTCACCACGTGAGAAGGTGAATATCCCACTTGTATATTTTTGATCAATTCACCGTTTTCACGATTAATCATCGAAAATTTATTATCAAACCACTGCGTTTGATAAATAACCGACTGATCTCGACTAGACCACATGTTGTGTGGATTATTATTGTTGATCTGCGGTAACACAACCTTACGTTTAACCGTCCAGTTGGTTGCATCGACCACAGTAGTAGTACCGGGTTTATACTTGCCAGCCGTTTTTTCGAATTGCGTATTAACCCATACTTCACCAACTCCGGGTATCGACGGCACATCACCGACCGCCAACGATTGTTTAATATTGAGAATACTGAGAGGTGCAGCAATGCCGCCATTGGTCAACTTAGGATCGAATGGTGCTCCTGAGATTCTCACAGGAAGCGTAGGAAATCTCAGATTCCACTCACCCGAAGAATAATCTTGCCAATTGGCAGGTGCAGTTGCTATGAAGAATGTCTTCAATAACCGAATTGCCAGATCACTGCTGGTAGGCAAATTTGTTATACCAGTCACCAAATCAATGGTAAAGTTTTTATCAGGATTTCCCAAATCGAGACCTGCGGTATTCGGGTCATCCACGATGACCGCACCAAACATATACGGGTGTACTTTACAGGTAAACACATATAACCCTGGCGTATCGAGTCTAATCAGTCCACCACCGCGATATGCGCTGGACTGATCAAAAGGCATATGGTGAGCACCCGTTGGCCATAACAAACTGCTGATCGTATGCACACCATTCGTATCCGACATAATGAAATTCACACTACTACCAGGCGACATAACTTCTAGCGATTTCGTTCTAATTTCGGCACCTGCAAGAGGGCTATTGACAGCGCCAGGTGCACTCAGCGTAACGATGGCATCTCCTCTTGCGCTCCTAAACCAGCTTGCACCTTCATCGCTTATTTCAAATGTTACTAAGCCTGGTTCATCCTTAGTGCCCAATAAAATCCTGCCATAAGGCGATGCGCCAACGACACTGGCACCACCGCCACCAACCGGATCCACTTTGAAGTTACCATGCATACCTGCTTCCATATGAGCAATCAAGTGACAATGATATTGCCAGTCCCCTGCGCCCACACCGGAGCCTGCTTTGATGGTAAACGAATGGGTGTCGAAACCTTCTGCCAGCAATTTGGTGTCTATGACTTCGTCAGTTCCTGTTTTCAACCAGCGGTGCGCATGTAAATGAAAGGTATGACCTGGGCCAACAGACAAGACATGAAAACGAACGATATCATTTTCAACTGCCCCTGGATTTGGATTGGCCCAAAGCGGTTTTTGCGTACCATCACTGGCAATCTCGGTTCCCCAGAATGTTGAACCCACCATAAATAGCACAAACTGTTTATCAATATCCGTTTGCGCAACCGGAACAACATTACCATTAGCTTCAACATACTTATCAACTGGACCTGCGGTATTATCTACAACGATCGCTCCAAATAAGCCCAATAATTCTTTCCCATTCATATCACCATGATAGGCATAAGTACCTGCCTTGTTTGCTTGAATGCGATAATTTTTTGTCTCGCCCGGTTTCACCTTGGCAGAACTGTGATGTGGCAATCCTGGAACTTTAAATCCAACCCGAGTGCTTGTCGTATTGTTCAACGTAATATTTAGTGTATCGCCTTTTTTTACCAATAAGGTAGGCCCAGGAATAACGCCTTCATTACCACCTAAAGCATATGCTAGCTGGCCATTTGGCAAGGTCTTAGCGGTTAACGTAAAATTATGGGCTGCAGCCAACACAACAGACGAAGTCAGTAATGTCAATGCAACCACAAACCCTGTTGTTAGCTGTGTAACTAGACGTTTATAGTTAGAAGTTATTTTATGACTCATACCACTATCCTTATCATCGATGTGCTTGTCTTTTTGTTTATTGAACATTAAATTTTCCTCTCATGCCCAATAGCTTATTCGAACGATTATGGTCCTCATAATAAGCACTGTGCTTCGCTTTTACGGCAAACACATGCTTCTCCAGCGGACCAATTGCTACTTGATTGATAAGATCATGAGTTCCTGGATCAAACCAGAGATAACCATTTAGCTTGAATTTGTGAATATCTGTGCCCAGGGCAATTAAATGGAATCTAACCTGAGTATCTTCTTTTGCAGACAAGATAGGATTAGGGCCGTGCTGCGATTGTTTTTTAGAGCTACCATTGATCTCCATACCCCAGAAAGCATCATCCCCAAGATACAACACATACTCTTTGGCATAGCTCGGAGCACCAATCGGATTCACAATAATTGCTCCGAATAATCCCCGGTGTTCTGCGCCATTATGGGTTTCGAAGTTATGATCATGGTAAGCCCATGTACCGGCCGTTCCCGCTGCAACATTCCACTTATATTCATACACGGCATAAGTTTCTTCCAGCCCAGCTCCGGCCCCTTCGTCAAAAAGCTTATTGATGACTTTAAGCGTGCCATCGCTGAGAATATCGTAGTGAACGCCATGCACATGTATACTGACTTGCCTGCTAATTCCATGAATGGGAACATCACTATCAGGAATAGCATTTAAAATGGATATCTTAACTGTATCCCCTTCAGTCAACTCAATGGTAGGCCCCGGAATGGTAGCATTAGGACTGTACCGACTGGTAATGTCCACGCCATCTCGCTTATGATTTATCATCTTGTAAGCTAGCAACTTATTACCAAACCCATCATCACGCGTTTCTTCCGCTGTTAATTGAATCACATGCTCCGCAGCGGTGCCTTTTCCAGAAACCAGAAATGACAAAACCAAGCTCACGAACAACGCAATAAACAGTTGCTTTAATAAACTCTGGTATGGCGTACACTGCATAGCACTTGAATTTTCAGAGAAATCCACGCCTCTATGCCGTTGATTAAATTCGTACAACATTTTTAACATCCCTCCTATCAATGTAAAAAGTGTATCGAGTCAGCTTAAGCTAGAAATTTTTTAGTTTTTTGATACAAGCATTTATTTCTATGACTTAAGCTTTTCGGAAACCCACTCTGGAATAAATAAACCGCAGCAATGCATGCCACTATTTATTTAATAAAACAAGGAAAGGATCTTATCAAAGCCATTTTCGGGAAAATAGATGTCAATCATCCCGAAAATGGGGTGGTTATTTTTCAGGAATTTATCCCGAAGGTGAGGTTATTTATTGGGAATTCCTCGGAAATTTATCCCGAGAATGTAGGAATCATTGAAGTAATTATAAAACGGAGCTTTTAAACATAATTCAACTTGCTTTTTGACACCGATTTTCTTATAAATTATGGACAATTGATTACGCACAGTTTTCTCAGCAATAAACAATTGCACGCTGATCTCTTTAGCGGATAGGCCCTTGCAGGCAAGATAAGCAACATGCCGCTCACTTTCACTCAGCTTCAATTGATCCAATTCTTTAGAATCAGCACCACCAGACATTTCCTGAACTTGATTGTCATCAAACTGCGCTTGCCACAGCAGCTTTGTAACGTGCCGATCAAACCATACTTGTCCCGCATGAACAACATTAATGGCTTTCACTAGCAGCTCACAAGAATGATGCTTACCGATAATACCCGCCGCTCCTGAACGGAATGTTTTTAAAAAGGTTTGCTCGCAATTGTTATACGATAAAGCCAACACTTTGCTTTGTGGGCATACACTCAATAATTTAGCGATATAACCGGCGCAATCGCCGTTGTTTAATTGTAAGTCAATCAAAACCACATCGGGTCTATATTGCACGGCCAAACCCAGTATATCTTCTATACAATCCGTTTCCGCAACCAGCCGTACTGAAGTATGATTTTTAAATAATGCGCGCAAACCCAATCGCACCAGTTCAAAACTCTCTGCAACCAGTATGCAAATTTCACTACGAAATTGTTCAGTCATACCCTTAGTATCAATTAATAAAACAGGTACAAAATCTAGAAATTCTCTGAATCATCTGGAGAAATAGCATCTTGGCGTATCGGCAAGACTCGAAGCCAGATAAACAAAAAAGCAGCATAAACCTATCACTGCGTTCCCATTAGTTCAGTCCGGGATAATTTTACCAAGTTTACCTTGTAAGCAAAAGACGATATTTATCCCACAAAACCAGGAATCCTCAGGATTCTAAAAGACAAAATATCCCGATTTCAAAACATTATTGATCGTAATTATTACGATAGCCATTTGCAAAAAAGTTGCTTAATGACAAACTCTGCCTCATCAAGTGATAGGTTTGCAGTTTACTGAAGCCCTCCTTTAAAAGGCTGTGGATTATATCGCTGCACTTCATTCCTTAGAAACCCACACTAAAGCCTGTCCCGTTGACACAGTGTTACCTTGCTCTGCAAAAATCCTGATGACACTTCCATTCACCGGAGATTCTATTGAAAACTCCATTTTCATTGACTCAATAATAGCAACAACCTCTCCTTGTTTAATCGAGCCACCTTCTTGTATGAGCAATTTCCACATCACGCCGGTGATGTGCGCACAGATCTCTTGCACGCCTTCGGGTAAACTTAATTCCGTTTGCGAAGAATCAGAATCAGGCATATCTTCATAAATTGCAATAGATTGCTCAGATATTTTCCAACTCTGACGCTCAGCATCAAACGCAGCTTGCTGTTTCGCTTTGAATGCAGCAATATCGGCCGCATGTAGTTGTAAGTAAGCATGATAGTGTTTCAGATTCAATGTCGATTCTTCAACTTGCAATTGAAAACGTCCGGTCAAGAGGTCTTTGCGTAGTGTCAATAATTCACTTTCGCTCACCGGATAGAAACGTATCTGGTCAAAGAAACGTAACAACCAAGGTTTACCTTCTTTAAAATCCGCGCTCTGATGATAACGATTCCATACTGGCACCGTACGCCCGACAAATTGATACCCCCCCGGCCCCTCCATACCATAGATACACAAATACGCACCACCAATCCCAACCGCATTTTCCGGCGTCCAAGTACGCGCCGGATTGTATTTTGTTGTCACCAAACGATGTCGTGGATCCAACGGAGTCGCAACCGGCGCCCCAAGATAAACATCCCCCAACCCCATTACCAGATAGCTGGCTTGATATACGATCTGCTTGACCTCGTCGACACTACTCAATCCATTCATGCGGCGGATGAATTCAATATTGCTAGGACACCAGGGCGCATCATGTCGCACCGATTGCATGTATTTCTCTATAGCCAGCCGCGTTGCATGATCGTCCCAAGATAATGGCAGATGCACAATGCGGGATGGTACTTCCATCGTTTCAACCATTGGCAATTGGTTCTCGGTTAGCGTTAAAAAATCCAATAATCGCTTACGTGGAAGCATATGTGGATCAAAATGAACTTGTAACGAACGAATACCCGGTGTCATGTCGACGATACCAGGTAACTCTTTTTGCTCGATTGCCTGCTGCAGGGCAGCCATCAATACATGAACACGAAAACGCAAGCTCAGATCAAGAACGGTATCTCCATATTCGATCAACACATAACGGTCACCCGATTGACGGTAAGTAATTGGAATTTGCCTATCTTTGCCAGGAATACAATGCAAAATTGGGTTTCCTGGATACGAAGATGGAGAAGAAATGGTTGACTCCAGATTCGGCTGCAGCAATTCAATAGATTGATCTTGCCGATTCTGCAGTGCAAGCGCTTGCTCCAATGTGATAGGATGAAAACGAACCTGGTCACCGGGTCTGAGTTGCCCTATCTTCCATAACTCCGCATGAACGATTGTAACCGGACATACAAAACCGCCCAAACTCGGGCCGTCAGGCCCCAGGATGATAGGCATATCACCGGTAAAATCTACCGCACCAATGGCATAAGCATTATCATGGATATTAGAGGGATGTAGGCCAGCCTCACCACCATCGGCTCTGGCCCACTGCGGTTTTGGGCCAATTAATCGCACCCCAGTACGACTAGAGTTGTGATGCACTTTCCAATCAGTTGAAAAGAATTGCGTGATATCGCCTGCGGTAAAAAAATCAGGTGCACCATGTGGACCATACAATACGTGGATATTCCAATAGTGGCTATAACATGGAATAAACTGTTGCGCCATGCGTTGTGGAATAAATGCCTGCAAAGATTCGAGTGCACAAACATGCAACACATCGCCAAGCCGTAATGCCCGTCCCGCATGTCCCCCAAATTGGCCTAGGGCAAATGTGGATTTGCTACCGAGATAGTCGGGCACTTGAAAACCACCTTGAACAGCAAGGTAAGTGCGACTGCCTGTTCGCATAATTTTACCAAGCTGTAATTCCGATCCAGCTTTGATGGCATGCGATTGCCATAGCTGTAGCGGCCTATTATCGAGCAATACTTCCATCGAAGCACCACAAACAGCAATAATACTATCGCAATTAAAATGCAGCGTCGGCCCAGCCACAATCATTTCAAGTCCGGCGCAATTCTTTTCGTTATTGACCAACCGATTGGCAAGCCGGAAAGCCAATTGATCCATTGGCCCGGAAGGTGGCACACCAACATTCCAATACCCGATACGCCCTGGATAATCCTGAATCGTTGTTTGCACGCCAGGCTGCATCACTTCAACAGTAGTAGGTTGATAATGAAATCCGTTCAAAAATTGCGTAGAAAACTGCCCGTCCCGGAAAACACTGCTCTGCAAAATTTGCTGTAAATAATCCAAGTTGGTTTCGATACCCTGTAACGAGGTGTCCTCCAAAGCCGCGAGCAATCGATCAATCGCTGCCGAGCGATTGGCGGCATGCACAATCACTTTCGCCAGCATCGGATCATAAAATGCAGAAACTTCGATGCCGCGTTCTATCCAAGTTTCTACCCGTGCGCTATTGGGAAAAATAGATTCCGTGAGAATGCCTGTTGACGGCTGAAATGCTTTGGCAGGATTTTCCGCATAGACACGGGCCTGAATCGCACAACCACTGGACTGAATGGCGAACGAATCGAGCGCAGGCAAATCACTTGCGGCTTGCCGTACCATCCATTCAACCAGATCAACGCCGGTCACTTCTTCTGTGATGCCATGCTCAACCTGCAAGCGTGTATTGACTTCAAGAAAATAAAATTGCTGATGCACATCATCAAAAACATACTCGACCGTGCCTGCAGATTGATAATGAACGGCTTTACCCAAACGTACCGCAGTATCTTGTAACGCTTGACGCATGGTCTGCGTTAAATTCGGTGCAGGTGTTTCCTCAATCACTTTTTGATTACGTCGCTGAATCGAACAATCACGCTCTCCCAGTGCAACGACTTGGCCCTTGCCATCACCAAAAATCTGCACTTCGATGTGGCGTGCCCGCTCAACATATTTTTCCAAAAATAGACCAGCATCCTTGAAGTTGTTTTGCGCCAATGTCTTGACCGACTCATAGGCACCGATCAATTCATCCTCGCTCCAGCACAGGCGCATGCCAATACCGCCACCGCCGGCGGTACTTTTCAACATCACGGGATAACCGACGTAGTTCGCTTGCTGGCAAGCAATCTCGACACTATCCAGTAAATCCGATCCAGGCAACAATGGCACTTGGTTCTCCAATGCTATGGCACGTGCCGTATGCTTCAAGCCAAACGCCCGCATTTGTTGTGGTGTGGGTCCAATAAAACAAACACCTTGCTTGGCGCATGCTTCCGCGAAATCGGCATTCTCACTGAGAAAACCATAGCCAGGATGGATCGCTTGGGCACCGCTTTGTTTTGCGATGGCCAAAACTTTATCGACATTTAAATAGCTTTGCGATGCAACATCCTTACCAATGCAATAGGCTTCATCGGCAGCATGGACATGTTGGGATAAAGCATCCGCTTCCGTATAGATCGCAACGCTCTTAATCTGCATGCGACGTAAAGTACGTATAATGCGACAAGCAATAGCGCCGCGATTGGCAATCAGGATTTTATTGAACATGATGGCATCCTTTTCTGAAAAATGATTCTCTGCAAAGCGAGGCCCAATGCCTCAATCACTGTTTATCGAAGAGAGTCCCAGATTAATAAGCGAATCGGCGTCGGATTGTAAGCGTTACAGGGATTGTTGAGTTGCGGACAATTTGAAATCAATACCAGCACATCCATTTCAGCCTGCATTTCAACATACTTGCCTGGCGCAGAAATGCCATCAATAAACTCCAGCCTACCCTCTTCAGTGACAGGCACATTCATAAAGAAATTGATGTTACTGGGAATATCCCGCTTGCTCATACCTAAATGCTCACACGCCGAATCATGTGCTAACGCATGCAGAAAATTATCGCGGCAACTATGCATCGGAAATTTTTCCAATGCATAGCGTACCGTATTACTCTCTGCCGCACACGCCCCACCCAATGTATCGTGCCGTCCGCAAGTATCTGCAATGATCGTCAGCATCACGTTCCCTAGATTGGAGCAAAGCTTACTACCCGTCGTCAGGTATAGATTATTCTGCGCGCGGATGGTATGCGTAGCACTATAGCGTTCAACTGCATGATGAGCATTGAAAAATAGCGTATCGACCGCTTGATTGCCTTCCAAATCAACGATACGGAAAATTTGGCCACGTTTAACGATTTTGCTCCAAGGTTCCCCAGCTGCGCAGATTTCATTGACAACAGCATGATTTGGATCCAATTGGTTAGTATGAAGATCAGTGGTGTTCATAGCGTACCCTCACAATAAAAATGTTTAGCGTTTTGTAATGCACGGATATTCTCGGCGATTTGTGAGCATTGATTGGCAACTTCGGCTGGTGTATTGAACAATGCCAAATCAATGGCCCCTGGTTGATAGGGCTGCTTTGGATCCAAAGGGTGGGGAGCCGCAGACAATACCAATAAGGTATTCATCACAAAACTCAATTCGACATAATCTCCTGCTTTGCTATGATTAAGATGGAATGTCAATTCGCCCGTTTCGTTGGCAGTAACTTTGCTAAAGAAATTGATGTTCGAGACGACATCGCGCATCCCCAAGCCCCATTTTCCCAGTTCGATCAGCATACCATCCAGGCCACTGCGAAACATTTGATTGCGATGTTCTTGATAACGGGCGGTACCGTATTTTTGCTGGATTAAGTCACTATCGCTCAGTCCGCATACCGTGTCGTTCCAACCAGCCGTATCGGCCGTAATACAACAAAAAATACGCCCCATATCGGAATGGCAAGCATGTCCTTGGGTCAAGCGAAACGTGTGCTGCGATTTGAGCGTATCCGCCATATTGTAGCGTTCGAGTTTTTCTTCTTGATTGAAAAAAAGTACTGCGGCATTGGCCTCACCATTCGCATCCGTTAACCGCAATGTTGTGCCGCGACGGATAATGCCTGACCAATGACACCCCCCAGGTAGAAATTGCTTCCAAATCAATGTACTTTTCTGATCCATAATAAATTCCTCTTTTATGATAGTCGCTGATCACTGATCCATTTTTTGTAAAGAATATACAGCGTTGTGATTGTAAGAATGCTACCCAAAACCAGCGGTGTAGCCCACAATTGCCACCACGGTGCATCTGCTGAAATAGCATATGGACGTGGCCAGGCGATATTGATGACCTCAAACAACGACCAAGTGAATGCAAGGATATTGATGATCAATCCCCATGCGCCAAGCCTTAACTCACCCAGTTGAGGATCCCATCGGCCAGTAAGGCGAGCAAACAATGCAAATCCTGTCGTAAACGCAAACATGGCATATAAACCGCCAGTACCAAAAGCAATAATGGTGGCAACGGCATCATCGTTAAGTCCGAAAATCAATCCGCAGCCTGCTAGTAGAACCGTAAACAGAACCGCGTTGCGCGGTGTTTTGCTGGCAGTAACTTCGCTTAATATCGCTGGCATATTGCCTTCTCGCGCCATTGAATACACTATTCTCGAAGTATATTTAACCATCGATGCGCCACAAGCCAGAAAAGCCGTCATCACAATCGCTAGAAAGGGCATTTCAAACCACTCTCCAATGCTGCTAGCAATCAAAGGTGTAACCGGATCGGATGTATGACTGGAGTGCCTTAATGTGTCATGCTCAAAGGCCAAAATCAGTGCTGCCGAATTAAACAGAACCACCGTACCAACCACCATTAAAGACATAAAAATTGCACGTGGCACCATGCGCTTAGGTTGATGAGTTTCTTCCGCGGTCGTGGAACACGCGTCAAAGCCGATGAAGGCCCAACCAGAAATCGCCAGTGCTGCAAAAAAAGCAGCCATTTCACTGGGAGCGGTTCCAGTACCCATGTGTTGGAATAATTCTACGAATGGATGCTGGCGGAAGAAAAAAAATAACAAGAGCGCTACGCCGAATGAACCGACAACTTCTGCATAGACACCGAGTTTGATCACCCAATTAAAAATACTGACAGGCGCCAAATTGAGCGCTGTGCAGAGCAGCAGGAATAACGCACCCCAAAACACCATCACTCCCCCCCCCTCACTGGGTAACCCACTGAAAGTCGCAAGCCAAAAACCACCGGTATAAGCCGTTGTCGTGACCATGGCAATGGTAGAGCAGATATAAATCACGCCCGCGTAGTTTCCGGCGATAGTACCCCCGAGTTGCCGCGCCCACTTATAAGCACCGCCAGCAATCGGAAATTGCGACGACAGCTCTGCATACACAGTAGCCACCAATAATTGCATCATCAAACAGACGGCCAATGCAGCAAACCAGCCGCCACCGGCAACAGTAGTCTGCACACCAATGATTGCATACAGTCCAGCAACCGGCGAGACAACCGCAAAACCCAGCGTAAAGCTATGCCACACGCTCATGCTTCGATTGAGCATATCGCCGGTTACATGGGATTCTTGCGGTGAAGCGATTGGTTTTGTAGAACCTGACATAACAAGTCTCCATACAAAAAGGATTTACCGAGATTGTAATGTACTCCGATACATTACACCTTAATCTCCCGGGCTTTTTTCCCTCCGTGGAGCCTCGTTATCACGAGACCGGAAACTCTTGGACCTGACGCCTTGACTGTACCGACCGGAACCCTAGTTTCCATTGAATTACTGCTTTCTGAGTTGCTATGCCGTCAATCGTTTAATGGGCATTTTAGAAAGCAAGTAATGGCTAGCATCTTAAATGGGTAGTTTGAAAAAAGCAATGGTTTTGGAGATTGAGCTATTGCTTTCTTGTTTTTGATAAAGTTAAATGAGTTGGTCTATTTTTCTTCTTGACCACATCAAATAAATGACGAATAAAAAGTGTATTATTAATAGGATCCAAGCGATATGAGGAATTGGAAGGAATGAAGGATTAAATATGTCGCCACGTCGATTGACGAAGAAGTCAGTAAGGATTTCCGATGTGCTAATGCAAAGAAGCGCAATTCCGATACACCTCAGTACGCCAGTCTTCGTGTTCAAATTTAACCAACTGCTGGTTCTGGCAATCCAGAGGTTCCAAAATAACAGTATCGCGAAGAGAATTAAAAAACAATACACGCCTAGCCACGTAAGAGACACCCCCACTAAAAAGTGATCAATCAACTGGTTATTATTTTCAAAGTAAGTTTGATACGAGTCATACGGTTTCAGCTGGTAGTTTTTGATCCTGGCTGACCAGGACGGTGGGTTATACACACCCGAATTAGATGCATCAGCTAACTCTGAAACTATCATAACGCATGCCTGATCCCCCCGATTAAGTAAGAAGGAATTATCTGTCTTCCAAGTCTCATCCCCCTGCTCCCATGAAGTAGGTGCGAATATGCCGCCAGTAGAAGTAGAATTTTTATCGGGTGAGGTAATTTGCCGATAATGCTCTGAACATGACTCCATTGAAAGGATTTGCTTTGTACCAGAACCGGATCTAATCTCAAGCGGCGACACGAAATCAATCGATTGAATCATCTGATGCGACTCGTTTATGAACAAGTAGTTGTCAACTACCATACGATCAATGTCGTGAGTTACATTATTTACTAGGAATTTGAAATGGTTGATCGGAAGAATCAACTTTTTATAGATCACGTGTCAATCAAAAACAATGATCAATTGCTCCCCTTTGACCGCTCTCACTCAGGGGAAAACGATTATTATCACCTTTCTCTCTACACAGTGTATGATCGTGTGCTGATATTCATAAAAAATCACCGTGATTAGGCATTCAATCTATTCCTAAAATAAAAAAAGCCGTGAATAGCGCATCTAACATTAAAATACTGATCCTTGACGACGATACTTTTATGCTCAAGCTTCTGTCAAGAATGCTGGCCAAGTTGGGCTATACTGCTATCACTACTTGTGATAACGGTTCGGATGCCCTCCAGAAAATCGACCATGCTGATACCTGCCCGGATTTGATCCTGCTCGACCTGAATATGCCGGATATGGACGGTATAGAGTTTGTTCGCTATTTGGTAGATCGGGAGTATCACGGTAAGCTGGTTTTGGTGAGCGGTGAAGATGAACGTATGTTAAAAACCGCTGAAAAACTGGTTCATGCGCACAAAATACCGATGCTCGGCTATTTGCACAAACCAGTGGACCCTAATAAGTTATCAGAAATCTTACTGGGATGGGAAGTTGATGCATTGGCCCATCCATTGTCAGCCAGCAATAAAACGTATAGCGCAGGCGATATTAAATCGGCCATTACCCATCAAGAATTGGTAAATTATTACCAGCCCAAAGTATCGGTAGCAACCGGCGACGTGATTGGCGTTGAAACCTTAGTGCGTTGGCATCATCCGCAAGATGGCTTGATCATGCCGGATCAGTTTATCCACATTGCGGAAAAAAACAATTTGATCGACGATTTGACACGCTTGGTGTTGACACAAGCAATTGCCCAGGCCGGAGACTGGCACCGGAATGGACAAACATTACGTGTGTCGATTAATGTCACCATGGATAATTTGGCCTCACTGACGTTTCAGGAGATGGTGGTTAATCTCGTCCATGAGAACAATCTACCACCACAAAAAATCGTCATCGAAATTACCGAAAGCCAGGTCATGGGGCCCGATGCCCGCATTCCACTGGAAATTCTAACTCGTCTACGCCTTAAACGGTTTCATTTGTCCATCGATGATTTCGGCACCGGGCATTCATCCTTGGCGCAACTACGTGATATTCCATTTAATGAGCTCAAAATAGATCAAGGCTTTGTGCATCGTGCCTGGACCGACGATACGCTGCGTGCCATCTATGACGCCAGTTTGGCGATGGGAAAACAGCTAGGCATGGACATCGTGGCGGAAGGCGTTGAAGATCGCAATGACTGGGAGCTTTTACGCCAAACAGAGTGCGATATGGCGCAAGGGAATTTCATATCCAAACCGCTCCTGCCTGACGACTTGCCGCGCTGGATGGAAGAATGGCAAAACAGAGTGCGCGCCGGGTTGCTGGACGATTCCCCTGCCTCTTAAAATCCGGATGAAAAACGCTGAATAATTCGGCAAGTGAAATGAAATTATCGTTAGGCGAATTTCTGAGTAACACTTAATACTGCAGATCACTTGCGCAAATAGTTTTCAGTGTTCTCTTAGGAATTTTTCCCGTCTTTTGCATACAATCTATCCAAGTAAGCCTTAACTTCCGTCATTTGTGCGTCAAATTTCAGCATCAGAGTCCCTAATTCTGCCACATCGTTATTCTTCCCGGCCTGTTCCATTGCTGCACATAACTCACCTAATGCCAGGGCACCCACTGAACGTGAGGATGATTTCAGTTTATGCGCCAGCGCACCGACTGTGGTAAATTGGCCTAATTGATAGGCTGTATGTAGTTCCATCGCTATTTTTTCAGCACTAACGCGAAAATCCAGCAGCATTTCTTGAATCATCGCCGGATCGTTGCCGACCAATTCTTCCAGCACATGCACGTTGACCGTCACCATATTCGTTTCCGCTTCGTTCGTGGCTGTGGAAACAACCGATTCCGCCTCTGTTGCTGATTTGCTAACCGATAAATATTGTTCTAGCACCAGACGCAAGTCCTCAAGCTGTACCGGTTTACTCAGGTAATGGTCCATGCCAGCGTTAAGGCAATGCTCCCTTTCGCCTTTCAACGCATTTGCAGTCAATGCGACAATTGGAATGTGCTTCTGACCGGATTCCGCGAAGCGAATCTCTTTGGTAAGCTCAAAACCATCCATTTCCGGCATGTGTAGATCGGTTAGTAGCAGGGCATAATTACAGTTCTGTAATCGCTTCAGCGCTTCGCGCCCATCGTTTGCAATATCTGCAGCATAACCGAGCAGATTAAGTTGCTGGCGAATTACTTTCTGATTGATGTCATTGTCTTCCGCCACCAAAATAAGCTTACCCTGTCGCAAAGCCTCATCACGCGACATCGGCACCGGCGCCGGCTTATGTGAATTGATAAGCGGCGTAGTTTCCGTACTTACTTCCACCTTACCAGCCGCAATCGCCATCGCCCGTAGTAAAGATTGGCGATACATGACATCGCCATCCAACGTAATGATATCGATATCCTCAATGCGCGCTTGCCGGCGGCGACCACGCTTAATCACGACAAAACGGGGCTCGGTGCTGAGTTGTAATGTATCCTGTGTTTTTTTAGAACGAGCACTAAATGCAGCACGTAATTCCTTAATTAAGGACACATGCTGCCCTGCGTCAACAACAACGAGCCATAAGCCTGGAACAAGATCCTGAATAAATTGATCGACCCTATCGAGATCAGGTACTTGTTCAACCTTTGCACCAGCACTTCTTAAGTAAACAGCTAGATCATTACTCAATCTGTCGTTGTCACCCAATATCAAACAGTTCATACCGTCAAGACCCTCGGCCATCCTGTGGTCTGCACCGGCTGCTGACGGTAACGGCTTGAAGGGCATTTGTATAATAAAAGTGGAGCCTTGCTGCGGTTCACTTTGCACAGTTATTTCAGCATCCATCAACTCCGCTAGATGATGAGAAATCGCCAAGCCGAGCCCAGTTCCGCCAAAGCGCCGTGTTGTGGATGGATCGCCTTGTGAAAAGGACTTGAACAGCTTCTCCTGCATCTCTTTATTCATACCGATGCCATTATCGGTTATATGGAAGCTCACCACTACCTGATCTGGATTGGATTCCGTCAATAATACCCGTACCGATACCTTGCCCTGTTTCTCCTGCTTACTGGAAAATTTTATGGCATTGTTGATGATATTCACCAGTACTTGGCGAAGACGTAGCGGATCACCCAATACATTTTCCGGAATTTCGGGATCAATAAACAGGGTCAGTTCCACTTTCTTGTTCAATGCCAGATGCGCCAACATACCGCACGCATTCTCGACTATGCTGGCAAGCGACATCGGAATTTTCTCGATTTCCAGTTTACCTGCCTCAATTTTAGAAAAATCCAGGATATCTTCAATAATTGCAAGTAAGGCATACGCGGAGTCACGTATCAGATTGGCCATTTCCATCTGATACCCGCTTAAACTGGTTTGCCTGAGCACGTCAATCATGCCGATCACCCCATTCATCGGCGTACGGATCTCATGACTCATGGCGGCCAAAAAAGAAGATTTGGCTCTGTTTGCCTGCTCCGCTTCAACTCGAGCTTGTTTTAAATCCTTCATGATACGCACATGCTCGCGAATATCACGCATCACACCGGTAAAATGCCGCTTTCCACCAACAAAATATTCACTAACCGCCAGATACAATTCAATACGCTTCCCATCCTTGCGCACACCTTCCACTTCTCGGCCCAGACCAATACCATGTGAGCCAGACAAATAAGGGCGGCCGACATACTCTTGACCATGCCCGGTGCGGCAATAATTTTCCATATAACCGACATGCTTACTACGATCCGGTTCTGGCACGATGATGGCGATGTTTTGTCCAATCATTTCATCATGACTATAACCAAATAATTTCCCCATTACTAAGTTTGCGGAAAGAACCGTGCCTATTTCGTCGGTAGTGACCACACAGTCCACCATATGCTCGACAACAGAACGCATTTCTTCCTCTTTAATAGCTAAAGCCGTATTCGCGCGCTGCAAATCATCGGTACGCGTGGCAACTCTACACTCCAATTCCTGATTGAGTTGCAGCAGATTCTCTTCGGCTGCGTTGCGCTGCTGATTACTGGCATCCAGTCGCTCCACCATATTATTGAAAGTATTTGCAAGCTGCCTCATCTCATCCCAACCTTCAATCGCAGCACGCTGATGTAAATTACCCATCGAGATTTCCAAGGCGCTCTGATTCAAATGCTTTAAAGGATCTACAACACGGCGATTAAATAATACAGCGCCGAATAGCGCAGCCATTAATGTCAAAACTAAGATTACCAAGCCAATAAAATGCAATTTGTATACCGAGGCGAATGCTTCATCGGCATCGATATGGACTACGATGCCCCATTTCATAAGCGGCAAGTAGCGCCATGCGGCAACTACTTCCTTGCCACGGTAATCTAGCGTCAGCGCATCGCCAGAATCACCATTCAGAGCATTCTGCACAGCTTGAGCGGAAAGCGTATTTAGAGGAATTCTGCGTTTTAAAGCCGCATCAGGGTCATATTTTAGCGGCGCCATGACCAATGCAGAGTGATCATCCTCACGGCGTGCCACAACAGTTTCTCCACTATCGCTAAGTCCTACATTATTCGCGATTACTGCGAATACACGTTCACTGTAGATTTGCAGCGCTAATACGCCTTTAATCTCTCCATTGATTATTACCGGCGTTGCAACAAATGCGGCGATTGCATTATGGGAAGGTCCGTATCGTTCAAAATCGGAGATGCTACTTTTTAAATTGTCCAGCGCATAACGAGTAACTTTGCCGAGTCCGGTATCACGATAGGGACCGGTAAGCAAATTAGTTGCAAAATCAGATTCATGTGCTTGCGTGTAGACGATATCGCCTTTAGTGGAAATCAGAAAAATATCGTAATATTTCGCTTCCTCAACAAAGCGCTTAAAATTTTCGCGATAACTGGCGTCCAGCCGCCGATACTCATCCGATTCCACGCCGCTTTGTTCATAGATTCTGGAAAATTCTATGAGGGCTTCATGCGTTGTGCTGGAATCACGTACCAAGCTGGAATCAAGAAAACGTTCCTTTAAGTAGCTGTCAATCTGCTCAATCTTTTTATCAGCGATCGCAGAAACATTTTGAATGGCAGCATTTTTAATTTCATTCTCAAAGGTATGCAACAAACTATTGCCAATGAATAATATTGGCAGTAAGGAAACCAATGTAAACCAAACAGCGAAACGCTGCGTAAGTGAAGTGAATAATTTCATCAGTTTCTCCTTGATCGGCTTATAGCTGCCATCCGCGCCACCTCTCTGTGTGGTAGCTTACCATAAGCGCTGCCGACAGAAAAATCACTCAAATAAGTTAACATCACCATTCGTTGCAACGGTATTTCGATCATTCCGTCTTTATAGCATTCACTGTTCGCGCAGTTACTACCATATGATCATCATCGTCAATCACCACAACTGTGGCTACGTTGATAAGGTGACACCAATATTTAGGGAAACGCTGATTAATTCACTGCATCCCAAGGGCAAAGCGAGCGGTTTTGGGATATTGGGTTAAAATTTGCCATATTCTGGCTTGAATTGCGCTATTACTTGCCTTATTCCATTCATTTCTTGTTTTTAAGACGCAATCTGG
>JAMWZY010000007.1 GCA_024281825.1 Nitrosomonas sp.
CGAGACTCTCTCGACTCCATGAAAAAAATGTCCGTCAAATTGGGACAACTCCAACTCCAACTCCAACTCCAACTCCAGTGCTCCGGACGTAAGCCAGCTACACCGCGGGAATGATATCTGCTCACCCATGTACAAATTTTCTCTTAGCTGGACTGCCCGGATTTATTAAACCAGATCATTGTATTACGATAACCAAGAAAAATTCTCAAACTTGATAAGCTAAAGCGGATCTTAATCTACGCAGGCATTAGTCCAAATTGCTTTGATAACATATACTTCGGAATAAATACTCATGACTTTGATCAAGCTAAAAGAATCAAGTTGATCGTTCCCCTCGGTCAAACCGGAGAGCTACCCTAAACTTTCGAAGTTTATTGTCGATAGAAAAACCATAAAAGAAACTCAGCATAAGAAAATTAATTCAGTCAAAGACTAATTATCATTGGTAGCTTATAAGATTAGCCCTTATATTTACGGAGAGAGAAATGCCCGACAAAAATTTGAAATTCTTAGTTGTAGATGATTTTTCTACAATGCGTAGAATTGTTCGTAATCTTTTAAAAGAACTAGGATTTGTCAATGTTGATGAAGCTGAAGACGGTACAGCAGCATTGCGTAAGCTGCAAGATGGGGCCTTTGATTTTATCGTGTCTGATTGGAATATGCCAAATATGGATGGCCTTACTATGCTCCAGAATATACGCGCTAATGAAGCACTCAAAAATATCCCTGTACTCATGATCACTGCTGAAGCCAAAAAAGAAAATATTGTTGCTGCAGCCCAAGCTGGTGCAAGTGGTTACATTGTAAAGCCTTTCACAGCAGCTGTTCTTGAAGAAAAATTGAATAAGATCTTCCAGAACATGCAGGCTAAAATTGCAGTAAAAGCATAAATATTAACTAAATTATTGGTACAAAGTGAGCTCAGTATGAATACCAAAAATCTTGCTAAAATAAAATCAGACGATACTGATCTGATTAAATCCAGAAAGACCAAGAAACCTATCAAATTGTCTAAAATAATAACGTCAATATCAGAAATTAATTCCATTGAAGATAATGGGATTAAATCTGATAAAGATGTCATTGATCAAGTTGGTCAATTAACTCGTAATTTGCACGATAGTTTACGGGAATTGGGATACGATAAACGCTTGGAGAGAATTGCAGGTGAGGTACCTGAAGCACAAGATAAATTAGCTTATGTAGCCAGTAAAACGCAGCAAGCTGCTGATCGTACTTTAACCGCGACAGAAACCGCAATCCCTATCCAAGATAAGTTATCGACAAATGCAATAGAATTATCTGATCGTTGGGAAAAGGCCTTGGAGTCACAACAAACAAACCTAAACGCTGAGGTTTTCAAGGTATTGCTAATTGATACCTTAAGCTACCTAGACAGAATTCCTGAGCAAACCAGAGCTACTAATGAGCAATTGTTAGAAATCATGATGGCACAAGACTTTCAAGATCTTACCGGTCAAGTGATGAAAAATATTACACGTATGGTACAAAGCTTAGAAAAAGATCTAATAGAATTATTGCTTGCATACGCTCCTACCAAAAAACCTAGTGTAGACGAAGGGCTTATGAATGGACCTGTAACTAATACTAAAAATAGAGATAATGTGGTATGTAATCAAGACCAAGTCGATGATTTATTAGCCAGCTTGGGATTCTAATTAGTCGCCTCTAAAAAAGATGATGTGTGCTAGTACAGTTAATAAGTTAATCGTACACTCACATTAAATACTCGACCGCGACGGAACTGGCGTGCAATCTCATCACTTTGCATAATGAGCACATCATCATCTAAAAGATTCTGTATTGATAATTGGCTAGATAATCCTTTATATAAATTCTGACTCACAACAAAATCAAGCTGATGAAAAGGTCGCTCGTACTTATCCGGTGCACCTCGTATCCCTGCCGCCATGATTCGCTCACTGGCAACGTTATAGAGTAGAGTTGCTTGTGTTTTCCAAGCTGGATTGTCATAGCCTAGTTGAAAATTCACAATATGTTGAGAGTGTCCCTGCAAGGGCCTATCGTTGGTTGTTTGCGCTTGCAGATTTTCAGCATTGAGCTGCGCATTCGATAAAGACCAAGTGTAGTTTCCTCCCATGTAAAAATTGTGTAGCGCCGGATGAACAAAATCGAGTTTTTTGAGCAATTCCAACTCTATTCCATAAACCTTGCCTTTATCGATATTCTGATATGTATTGAGCCCGGCCGTACCTTGAACCGCAATCAGTTCAATTGGGTTCGTCAAATCTTTCCAGAAGAAGCCAGCAAACATATTTTCTGTAGGGGACAAATAATATTCCCAACGCGCATCCCAATTGGTAATGGCTGTCTGCTTTAGTTTTGGATTACCAATTGTTTCTTGATTAGTGTTCATATCAAAAAATGGCGCCGCCGCTAATTCTCTAAAATCAGGCCTCGACAATGTTTGGCTAAATCCTGCGCGCAATTGTTGCTTATCACTCAGGAAAAGAGTCGCCACAACGGATGGCAACATATCCACTCGATTCAGTGTTGCAGTCGTTGGTTGACCATTACTCAACACGGTATGAACTTTCTGATCGTTGTCTTCCCAACGTAATCCACCAGTAATATTAAGACGATCATACGACAACAAATCCACCTTGCCATAATAAGCGAGAAGATTTTGGGTAGCATGATATTGATCACTCTTACGCGTCACATCTCTGAGCTGGTAGCCATTGGAACCAATATATTTGGGGGTCAAAATATTTTCCAAAGAAGGCTGTGAGAACACCAGAGGATTATTAGCGTCTCGCCCTGCCCGAAAAAAACTAAACCGCTGAGAACCAGCTTCTCTACTTTTAGATTGATCAATGAGACCACCGCTAAAAGTGACTTTATGCTGATGCGACAACTGTAAAGGTAATTTGCCATCAACGCGCCAGCTTTGATCCTTATCGGTCAAGTTTGAATACGCAAGGGTGTTACTATCGACGCGCTGAGCAAAAATAAACTGTCCTGATTGTTGGCTCTCATCGTAACGATAATCGCGAGTTTTGGGTTCATCTCGATTGGCTGTGGCATCGGTATATAACCAATTAATCGTAAAATCCTTCAATCGATCAAATCGATGTTCACCACCAAATTGATTCATTAACAATTGATTAGAAAAAAATCTTAATCGTGTTTTTCGAACATCGTTAGTCTCAGCATCGGTAAATCCTTGCGAAATTCTTGCTTCATCAATGGATTGACGCAAGAACATCGTTCTAGCAAATAACTTATGCGTATCTTTGTATTCCAATTCCGTTGCCACATACCCTGTCATGTGAACTTCACGCAAGGAACGTTGCACATCGAGATCCTGAACTTTTATTAAAGCTCCCGAAACATATTCACGATTGATTTCGTTCTGTTTTCTAAATTCCTGCTTCCAACCTGCTGCGGCAATATATCCCAATCTGAAATCACCCAATGAAAAACTATCTCCCATAGACGCTTGGAAGCCCGTATCTGGCCCTTGTTTCTTCTTATTCACATCCCAAACGCCAGAAATATTCTCACCCATTTTCTCAAGTTGCGCCGAAGTAACACCATTGGGATTAAATACAGATGCCGGTTGTAAATTTCCATTCCGAGTTGCATCAGCAATCGAGTCCGGCAATGCACGTGCGCCATCATCATAACTGGTAAAATCCACACCTCCACCTTTATAAGTCAAGCCATCTTGAAAAGTCGTTCGATCATTGACACCCGTTTGTAGATTGATATTGAAGAAAAACTGATCAGGTATACCACGGGTACGCATTTCTATCGTCCCACCCGCAAACTCTGCTTGTCTATCAGGGGAATATGTCTTTTGTACCATCACACTCTCGAGAATATTCGTCGGAAATAAATCGAGTGGAACAACTCGACGGGTAGGATCTGGGCTTGGTATCGCAGCACCATTGATCAAGGTAGTAGAAAATCGTTCTCCTAAACCACGAATAAAGATAAATTGACCACCGACCAAAGTAAGGCCCGAGGCTCGTCGCAGCGCAACAGCGGCATCACTGTCTCCCGCCCGGCTGAATTGCTCGGCGCCTATAACCGTTGCAACCGATGTTGCCGATTTTTGTTCTTCGATGACCGAAGCAACGGTACCCGCCAAATGGGGTTCCAATACCACATACTCGGCAAGCTCGACACCTGCGGGCGTGAGTTTAAAATTCAGATTCGTTTTGTGGTCTTTTTCAATTTTTACTTCGTCTTGCGTTTGACTGCTATAAGCACTATGCAGCAAAGACACGCTATAACTTCCAACAGGCACCTTAGCCGACAACATACCCTGTTCGTCAGTGCGGAATTTTTCTTTCAGGCCACTCAAAAATACCTGCGCACCTTTAACCGGCTTTCCGGTTTCGACCGAAACCACTTGCACTCGCAAAAGCCCCTCGCCCAAATCACGCTTGATTACGACATTGCCATCCGTGCCAGCAATTGTACCGGCGACAGAACTTTCAATATTCAGCAACGGTTTTTTATTGCCTGAAAAAAAAGTGACTAATATTTGCGCATTCTCGGCTGTACGCAGCGGCAAATCAAAAGAAAAACTTTGCTCTTTGGTTTTGATATGAATCTGATAAGCACCAGGTGGTAATTTTGCTGCCAAGCTACCATTGGAATCTGTTTTTAGCGGCGCATCGCCTGCTGTTTTCCAGCTATAGGTCGAAGGTGTTGCTTCAAAGATAAGCTTCGCGGTAGATTCCTCAACCGACTCGCTACTGATAATCAATTCCGCATCTTTGATCGGCAAACCATCTTGGAATAGATGGATGGCAAATTCCGCTTTTTCTTGATGAGCTTGTGCATAAGCAGACGAAATCACTGCCAATCCAGTAGACAGTATCATCGCAATCCAGGAGAAATAAAATACGATTTTCTTACAATCATACCACCCAAAAAAATTCTTCAATTCAGCATTCATTTGACAAATTAAGTCCCTTCTTCACGGCAAACACTACGTGTTCGTGAAGGTGTTTTTATGATTAATGGATAAGGGTTTTCTAGGTAAGCACTAGCGCGGTAAAGAAGGTAGGAATACCATCGATGATAGTTTCTGGCCAAAAATGATCATCTATCATGGCCTCCGGATTAAGTACATTGCCAAGGTTCATTTTTACAAACCTCCATCAAGCGACGTAACTCGGTACCTTTCCGGAATAATTCTGCGTTGGTCAAATGATCCAGATGCTTAGCGGCTTGTGGAAAACGTCGGCTAGAAAAATAGGCATAAGCTAAGGCATAACGCACATCTTGGTCTTCTAGCAACCCAGTGCGATAGAGGCTAGTTTCCATATTGGCAGCATTTTCAAATCGCTTGAGCGCCAATAAGATGGATAATCGTTGTTTAAGCTTTACTTTTTGATCGCTAATGCTTTCATTCAGCGTCAGTGCCATATAAAAACGTCCTGCACGCCGGTAAAGCTCTGCAGCTTCCGCTTGTAAATTGGGATTAAGCAAAGCTGCTTGCTCAAGAATAAAAGCCGCTGAGTTAAGCTTGCCTTGATCCAGATAGGTATGCGCTAGAAGTTTTGCGACCATTTCATCGTTCGGGAATTGCAATCTGGCCACTTCCAATATATTGAGCGCTTCCGTATATTCCTTGCTAAGCCTAAGCGCATTTCCAAGCGCAATATAATCTGCGACCGAAGCTTTGGAGCGCTTCAAAAAATCTCGTCCTAATCGTACAGCCTCCTGATAAAGACCTAATTCCACGAAATAAAACACTTGCCGTTTCTGGAAACGAAAATCTGCCGAAAACAATCGCTGTCCTTCATTCAAAGCGTTAATGGCCGCACCGACATCTTGTAAATGCCAGTAGGATTCTGCTTTCATACTCAGTAACGAAGGATTTTTGTTCACTTGATTGCCAGCTTTCTGAATAGCATCAATGGTTTTCTGATAATCTTTCAATGCAAAATAGCTCTGAGCCAAATAGACATAAATCGCCGGGTCTTTTTGTCCATTTTTGATTGCAAGCTGCAAACTGTCTTTAGCCGCTTCCGGATCATTCAGCCCCATATACGCTAAACCCTGCAACGTATAAAACCGGGCTAAATCGACCTTCTTGTCCCCCAGATCAACGCTTTGCAAAGCCAATAATGCTCTGTCATGATGCCCATCTTTGAGCATCACCGCAGCCAGCTCAATATGATTGACCCCATCTTTTGTTTCTATTGCCCAACTAGAATTACTGAAGCAACTCAGAAACAGGGTAACGATGATGAAAAAAATCCGGTATCTCATAATCATTCAAATCATTATATTCATCAAATAAATTAGTTCACTAGGACAGATCGAAACGGATTTTTTGTTTGGCCCAGACCCTAACGGTATCCCCTTTATATTTGGCCGGCTCGAAATGCCATGAACGAATACCTTGCAATGCGGCTGTGTCAAAAATACCAGATGGATTCGATTCCAACACTTGTACCTGATTGACGGATCCATCAGTCTCTACCAGCACTGACAACACAACGTAGCCTTTGATACCGTTCTTTTTAGCGGTTGGTGGATATTTAAACGAACCGCGTGTAATCGGTTTCGGTGGAATGTCTACTAAATCGGCCGTCATGACTGCATTGCCGGTTTTACCTAGCAAGCGATCATCCAAATCCCCCCCTTGCCCGCTATCGAGTCCTAGTAATCCCAGGTCAATGCCAGAGAGAGCAGTGTCCAAACCTTTAAAGGGTGTTGGTGCCTGCGGACGAGTCACTTGTTTCTTGGGTTCTATTTTTTTGATTTCTTTTTTAGGTTCTTGCTTAATTTCTTTAGTGACGCTGATTTCAGTCACTTCCTGGGGAGGTGATTTTTCAATTTTCCCCATAAAATGGTTCATTAACACCACCAATCCAAATACCAACACTAAACCAAACAACATTGCTACACCTCCCGCAATGTGTTGGTTCATTTTCATCGTTCCTGTCATCATTTTTTTACCCCGCTTCTTTTTTCGTTGCAACACCTACACTCTCAGCACCAGACAATCGCGCCTGGTCGACCACTTCCACCAGTTTTCCTGCAGGCACACCTTCGTCTGTCACCACCAAAACCACTTTGCTGGTCGACACACTCAATAAATCACGTAACTTGCTTTGTATTAACCACAAACGAACTGGCTCGCCATCCATATAGGTATCGCCATTACGATCAATAAACAGGCGTATCGCCTTGCTTGAGGCGGCAACCGAGCTACTGGCTTTGGGGCGCTCCAATTCCAATTTCATATCTTTGACAAAAGTCGTTGTCACCATAAAGAAAATCAATAAAATGAAGACAATGTCGATCAATGGCGCCATATCAATGGTGGCTTCGGCTTCAACGGATTCTTGATTTCTCATAAAGGATTATGTTCCGTGTGATTGTGATGACGATGTTTGGTGGCATAACAGATCTTTCACTTGCGCGAGATCTTGTTCAATCTGCTGTTGTTTGCGGTTCAGTATGCTATGTACCAGTAAACCTGGAATGGCCACGGTCAACCCCATTTGTGTGGTAAACAGCGCCTGTGAAATACCGCCGGCAATACCACCCGATTGGGAGTACAGTGTCAGGGTCGCCAATGAATCGAATGTCTCGATCATGCCTATCACAGTACCCAGTAATCCCAGCAGTGGCGCAATCAGAATCACCACCCGCACCAACACCGAAAACTTCCCAAGCTCCTTTTCATAACCATAGAAAGCCGCATCCAAATGGCGCCGTAGGTTTCTAACACCTTGCTGCTTGAGCTGCAGACCCCGTTGTATAGCTTGCGCAACGATATTATTCGACAAAGGCATATCATGTTGCTGCTGATAATATTGCAACAGATCTCGGGTACCCATGCGCTTGGGTTTAGGTTGTTTCATCAGCCAAAAACGATATCCCAATCCATACCACAGCAGCAAAATGCAAATCATCAGCGGTGGCATCACGACGCCACCCGCTGCAAACAGTTCTTTGATCAGTACGATGAACTCGGCGATCGTCATATCAAGCTGGGTAAGGAATTAAAGCGCTAAAATTTTCAGGCTGTTTCTGCATTCCCTGCTCAGCGCTACTTCCACCCAGAAATACGTTGATTATTCGCAATGCCGAATGCTCCATGTCGCGTTTGATACTACGTGACCACGAAGTCAACAACGAGCCTAACAATAAGGTCGGAATGGCGACGATCAAGCCCAATTCTGTGGTAACGAGAGCAATTGCAATGCCTTCAGACAACAGCTTAGGATCACCCGTACCAAATTCGGTAATCATGTCGAATGTTTCGATCATGCCGGTTACAGTCCCCAGCAATCCCAGTAATGGCGCTATCGAAGCGATGACGAGAATGGCTGATCCAAAACGATCTAACGGACCGGATTCCTGCAGAATCGCTTCATATACGATGCTTTCCATATGGTCACGATCATCCTTTAGATGTCGCAGCGTATAGTGCAATACTCGACCAATTGCTGACGAATCATCTTCGCAATGTTGTTTTGCAGCTACCAAATTATCGGCATCCAATTGCTGGAGAATTTGCTGCGTCATATGCTCTGTATCTGCGCTATTGCTGCGCAGCAAATAGCTCCTAACCATGATCAACAGTAAAGCAATGAGTCCTAAGATCACAATGACCCAACCGATCGGTCCACCCGAATCGATAATGCTCTTAATGGTTTTTTCCGGTGTTTCTTCCACAGCACTAGTTCGTGATTCGAACAGATACAATTGCAGCACATCCGGTTGTTGGTTGTTACCTAACGCAGCAGCCGTCTCAGCACTCGAAGCTTTCCATACTTTAAAATCTCCCCCACCCGCTGGTACTAGGCTCCCCTTACCTTCCGGACTGACACCAAAAGCTGCGATATTACCCAAATGAATAATATTGCCTTGCGTTTTCTTACCGTTTTCCAGATAAAAATGACCAGCCTTAGTCTGGATTGCGCCCAATTCATTCAACAGTGTGAGCGCTTGTGTAAAAAAGTAACCGACTTTATCTGTATCTCTATTTTTGCTATCTTTAAGCTCAATTGGCATTTCGATCGCATGATTTTTCAATGTGGATTCGGCTTGTAGAAACATTGTTTCCAATGCATCGTTGCGTTCAGTAACTGCCGCTTCTTTACGCTCACCCTCGGTTAGTTGGCTAGTCAATTGATCGATCTTGGTAGAACGCTCCACGGACACACGTTCCAGCACACCAATTTTGCTCCCCAACGCTTGTTCCTCACGACTCACACTGGCTTGATAGTTTTTCAATCGATCGATTAATTCGCGTCTCTGTGCTTCCAGAAAAGCATATTCACGCTTATACGCAGTTTCCAGATCAATGCTGCGTTGTTTGGGTGCGTCATTCTTTTTTTTCGGTGCAGTGATTTCGTTAGTTTCTTCACTAGTAGATGTAGAAGTTTGTTCAGCCAGCTGGGGATTTTTTTGTTCTTTAGCATGCACTGAAACAAGGACATTACAAAGTAATAATCCAATAATGATGATTTTTTTCATTTTCTTAATGGATTAGGAATTTCAAAATAACCCTGACGAATTTGCTTCTTCAGGGAATCGAACAATATTTTGATGCGCTCGACCTCACTGGCACTATCAGTCATTTCAAATTTCCAGCCACCATCCACTAAACGTTTAGCCATGCCACTACGGTTATCACGTGTCTGAAAGAAAAGAAATACCGTACCCAGCTTGGCAATATCCACCAGTAAATCCTCCCCATTCAGTTCGATGGTTTGCTGATAAATACCATTCTCCTTACTCAAACGAATCTCGTCCTCAATCAGTGCCCAGGCCTGGTTGATCGCTTTATTGGGATCGATTAACTGATTATTGATACTATTTTCAAGACTGGTTACCGCTTTAAGTCGGTCGTTTTTTTTGAATGGAAATCCGACTTGAATGTAATGTTTGTAATCACTCAGAATAGTTAGCAACACCGGTTTCAGTTTATCGCCCGATTGCTCTGCTTTTTGGGTACTTTCTGTTAATTTCTCAAGAGAATTTTGTAATTTCTCGATGCTCAGCTTTTGCCTTCTTTCTTCCACACTCAAATCCGCCAGTTGCGAATTCAATGCGGTCATCCGACTGCTATGCTTCTCTTTTTCCATATCCAGCTGCGTCTGCAGTGTTTCGACTTCCCCACGAATCTTGGCCAATGATCTTGCAAGATTCTCCAAGTTATTAGCCATTAATGACGCAGACAGAAATAGCAATACCATCAATAAAGTACTGCTTAGAACACTTCTAACAATAGGTATATCCATATACTATTTGATGAAATTAAAATTACAGAATGCCAAATCAAAAAAATCTCGAATATTCGCGATAGCCGATATTGCGAATACTATCGATTGAATATGTCACTTTAATGACAAATTTATGTCAGTAAATTAACTATCTCTGTACATGCTCGCTTAATTGATATCGCTACTAAAATCAATCAGCCTATGAAGAAGAATTAAGATAAATCCCTGCAAAATGCCTGACACAGTAATGTCATAAAACTGCAATGACTTATTTATAAGATGGTAATAATTTGAATTATTATTTCTTGGTATTCATGGAGTAAGTCATGGTTGTAACAATTCTGCTTGTTGAAGATGAAGTCGCAATTCAGGAGCTTATCGCACTCAATTTGAAACGCGCTGGATACTCGGTACTCTGCGCGGAAAGAGCTGATCAAGCCAAGTTACTGATCAACAATGTTTTACCTGATTTGGTGCTATTAGACTGGATGTTACCCGATGTAAGCGGCCTGGAATTTGCGCGCAAGCTCAGACAAGAAGCACGCACCCAATCGATTCCCATTATTATGCTAACCGCTCGCACCCAGGAAAACGACAAAATTTCTGGATTGGAAGCAGGTGCTGATGATTACATTACGAAACCTTTCTCACCCCGGGAACTACAGGCCCGAATTAAAGCGGTGCTGCGCAGGCGCTTACCGGAAATGTCCGAGGAAATCATTGAGCTCGGCGGATTAAGGCTTGATCCAGCCACACATCGGGTGCATGTTAGAAATAACAATGGAACATCACAACTGACTGAAATTAATTTAGGCCCCACTGAATTCCGCTTACTGCATTTTTTGATGGCTTACAAGGATCGCGTTCATTCACGCGCGCAGCTATTGGACCGGGTGTGGGGAGATCATGTGTTTATAGAAGACCGTACTGTCGACGTACACATCCGCCGATTACGCAAAGTTTTAGAAGCCGTCTGTAAAGAAAGCTTGGTACAAACAGTACGAGGCGCAGGTTATCGATTTTCGGTCGAATACCAAGAACCAACCATCGGGTAACCAAAAACCTGCTACATAATCGTTTCTTAAGTTACTCCTAGATGAATGGCGAATATAAACATGCTATAGTAGCCGAGTACACAATGTACATTAAATTGCTATTTTTTTTATAATTATTAAGGAAAAACGTTAATGAAGTATTCAATATATTTTGTCGCATTATTTTTTGCACTTTCGCTAGTTGCTTGTGGCAAACCTACCGCGCCTGAAAGCGCAAGTTCTGATAACTATGGAACAACGCACGAAGGTAAGCCAGCTGAGGGTCGTAATGAGCTTCCAGGCGACAAATAAGCAATCAATAGACTGCTTACGTAACTTCCTTGGCTTCTACTAAGTAAGTATACGTTTTAATATTATTAAGTCAGTATTAGAAGTTCTCTTCAAATGATGATTGAAATTATCAATCGGAGTTTTCATTGAGAAACTTCCAGGCAATAACCTGTAGGGATGCTATTTCAATTCCTACAGGCGCTAAGATCCTTATTCCTTGTTGTAAATAAGCCTTCAAAAAATAATTTCAGCTTTTTTTCGTCCACGTTCTTCGTTAACCGTAGCCATTAGCACAAAACCACTTATAAAAAAACCTAGAGTACTCAGCAACGCTATGCGGTGGTCGCCTTCAAACCAATAGACCATTCCACCATAGGTGATTGGGCCGATAATTGCGGATAATTTCGTTGCTAATCCCCATAATCCAAAGAACTCTCCCTGGCGCCCCAAAGGAGTTAATTTCCCGACCAATGCACGCCCTGCAGATTGCGCACCACCCAATGCAATGCCGATTAAATTCGCCGCAACCCAAAACAGCATGCTGTTCATGGCATAATAAGCACAGATAATAGCTACCGACCAGATCAACAAGGTAATCATAATGCAACGAACTGAACCAAATTTATCTTGCAAGTAGCCAAAAAAGAAAGCGCCGATTGCAGCCGTTATATTCACTACCATGATCAGGACAATCGTATCCTGTGTCTTGAATCCCATGACTTCTTGGGCATACACGGCAGCCAGCACAATTACGATATGAATCCCGGCATAATACGTCGTTAACGCTAGTAAGAATCGGAATAAATCAGTGTATGCGCTAGTATCCCGCAATGTTGTCCTTATGCGCGTAAAACCTGCAATAATGGTCTGTGTAGTGATAGGTGTTTTTTGAGTAGAACTCCTCTCTCGCAACCACAGGAGTGTCGGTAATGCCGCTAAGCCAAATAAAGCAGCAACAATCAAGGTAGAAACCTGAACGTAATGCGTAGCATCGTATCCCTGCTGTTCTGCATAAGTCACATAGCCAAGGCATAGCGCCAATGTAAGCAGACCGCCTATATAACCTAACGCCCAACCATAGCCAGACAAGCGCCCCATTGTTTCGGCATCGCTTATTTCCGGTAAAAAAGCAGCAATTAGATTTTCACCGCTAGCGAACATAAAAGTAGCTAAAACGACCAGTACAATAGCCCAGTAAGTGTCGCCAGGCCCGATTGTGCTTAGCAAGGCTGTAAACAATACGCAACCTACAGTTGAAATAGACAGAAAACGCTTTTTAGTACCGGAATAATCCGCAATGGCGCCAATCACAGGCGCACTGATCAATACCAATGCATTGGCGACAGCCATTGCGAGTGTCCATAGCAATGTCGCTTGATCATTACCCTCTTCTGCAGCGACCACCCCGACAAAATAAGCATTGAAAACAGCGGTTAAAATGACTGTGGTATATCCTGAATTGGCAAAATCATACATACACCAGGCAAAGCGCTCGCGTTTCGTAGCTGGATTGCGATCATGATAAGACAGCATGGTTATGCCCGGTTAATCATCAAGATACATTGTGATTTTTATTTTCCAATCATTTTTGCTGGTACAACCCAAGCATCAAATTGTTCGGCAGTCGTATATCCCGTTGCAATCGCTGCATCTCTCAACGATATACCTTCACGATAAGCTTTTTTGGCAATTTCAGCGGATTTATCATAGCCAATATGGGGATTGAGTGCTGTAACGAGCATTAAAGAATGATGCAACAAAGCATCAATACGCTCCACATTAGCGGCTATGCCGATTACACAATTACCATTAAAGCTGACAATAGCATCCGATAGCAAGCGTACGCTTTGTAGAAAATTATGAATGATCATAGGTTTCATGACATTTAATTCAAAGTTTCCCATAGCTCCACCGATGTTGATCGCAACATCATTCCCCATGACTTGACAACATACCATGGTCATCGCTTCCGATTGCGTCGGATTGACCTTGCCCGGCATGATGGAACTGCCCGGCTCGTTCTCGGGAATGCGCAATTCGCCGATGCCGCAGCGCGGCCCAGATGCCAACCAGCGGATATCGTTAGCGATCTTCATCAGTGAGGCAGCGAGCGTTTTTAGCGCGCCATGCGCATGCACTAATGCATCGTTACTGGCTAAAGCCTCAAATTTATTAGGTGCACTGATGAATGGCAACTCAGTTAAACGTGAGATTTCTTTCGCGACTTGCTGCGCAAACTCTGGGTGTGCATTTAATCCAGTGCCAACAGCGGTACCTCCCAAAGCCAATTCAAACAAGTGGGTCATCGAAGCTTGGATATGTTTCAGTCCATGATCAAGTTGTGCCACATAACCCGAGAATTCTTGCCCCAGTGTCAGCGGTGTGGCATCTTGTAAATGCGTGCGCCCTATTTTCACGATATCGGAAAATGCTGCCATTTTTGCCGCAAGGGTTTCACGCAACAATCGTATCGCCGGTAGCAGCCGATGATACAATTCCTCAACGGCAGCCACATGCATTGCCGTGGGAAATACATCATTGGATGATTGGCCTTTGTTAACATCGTCATTAGGGTGGATCTTACGATCAGCGCCGCGCTCTCCTCCCAATAACTCAGAAGCCCGATTTGCCAGCACTTCATTCATATTCATATTAGTCTGCGTACCGGAACCGGTTTGCCACACCACCAACGGAAATTGATCGTCAAAATGACCGACGATCACCTCATCGGCGGCTTCAATGATCGCCGCGGCGCTGGCTGCATTAAGTAATCCCAAATCGTGATTGACCTTGGCCGACGCACGTTTGACCTTAGCCAGCGCATGAATTAGCGCCACGGGCATATGCTCATTGGAAATCTTGAAATTCTGCAATGAACGCTGCGTTTGCGCGCCCCATAATGCTTTGGCGGGCACCTGCATCGGCCCCATTGTGTCGTGTTCTTCACGGGTTTTCATTCGTATTTACCTCACTAAATGGGATAACTTTGAATACTGACTTACTAGGATTCCAGCTTGATGTTTCATTCATTACATATATAACACCTAAATTCATCGATCTACGAGGCTTTTTACATGGAGCGCTTCGAGCACCGAGTTAATAGTGCTAATTATCTTTAAACATTACATGTTCACAATATCCGCAAAATGGTTCTGCAAATAACTCTTCAGGTAATATTGCCGAAAAACACCTTTGGCATTCACGTTCCGCGGTATGCCCACAAGATGCACAGATGCCTTGAGCATACATGTAAATGCCACTACATTCCGGACAATCTGCCAACGGAGAATCTTCTCCGTCAGTGTACGATAAATAGATCTCGTGACTGAAATAGCCCGTCACAACTTCTCTCACCATTTCTTCATATGGAAGCGTCTTCCCGCACGATTTACATGTGTAGTTGGCGCGCACCGCTTCACCTTCGCGAGTCGAAGGCATGATTAATCCAGAACCACATTCGCCACAGAAGTAGCTTTCGAAGGCATTAAGAATTTCATCATCGAAGAACTCCAGCGCCTGAAGAGCTATAGAACACGCCGCTTTCTCTTTTTCGTAAACTTCATTTACTTCGATCAGCACCGCCCACGCTTCGCCTCCCAACAATTTCTTCGGGTCTTCATTGAGGTACTTTCTGATGAAGTCGTTGATAATTACGAAGGAATTTGATATCAGCGATTGAATTGCCTCATGTTTTAGATTGCTGAAGTAATGTTCGATATCGTTCCGAAAACTATTGATTTTATCGATTCGTTTCCAATCGACATTAATATTGAGTGACTCAAATCGCTCCTTAATGCCCTGAACGTCAACAGTCTTTTTGCCTTTTCCCTTCCATTCTAAGTGGGCGCTTTCATCAAGAACTGGCAGCACCTGCTGTTTGATTAGAGCTTCGTCAGAATCAGGAGAACTTAAGAGACTCAACTTGTATTTAAACAACAGCAGAATCCCAGCGAACACATTTCTCGTACATGAAATCATTCGACGCTGATCGGGTGAGGAATAATCCTCAAGTCCAATAGCTATCGAGTCGATTGCATTTTTAAGAATACTCATACTGAAACCTGCGACTGAACTATTAACCTAAAAATAATCAAACTGCATGTTTTTTGTGCAACTTAGAGAACACTTGGATCTACTGCTTCGCTTCAATCCTCAATCCCAACTCAGTGCTCCCCCCGTTTGATATTCGGTCACGCGTGTTTCGAAGAAATTTTTCTCTTTCTTCAGATCAATCATTTCAGACATCCATGGAAACGGATTGTTGGCGTTCGGGTACAGCGTGTCGAGGCCGATCTGCTGGCAGCGGCGGTTGGCGATGTAGCGCAGGTATTCCTTGAACATCGGCGCGTTCATGCCGAGCACGCCGCGCGGCATGGTGTCTTCGGCGTAGCGGTATTCCAGGGCCACGGCTTTTTGCATCAATTGAGTGATTTCCTCGCGGAATGCTTTGGTCCACAGATGCGGATTTTCCATTTTAATCTGGTTGATCACGTCGATGCCGAAGTTGCAGTGCATCGATTCATCACGCAAAATATACTGATACTGTTCTGCCGCTCCGGTCATTTTATTTTGCCTGCCCAATGCAAGAATCTGTGTAAAGCCCACATAGAAAAACAATCCTTCCATGATGCAAGCAAACACGATCAGGCTTTTGAGCAACTGCTGATCGGTTTCCAGTGTGCCAGTTTTAAAACTTGGATCCGTCAAGATATCGATGAACGGAATTAAAAATTCATCTTTGTCGCGAATAGAAGGAATTTCATGATAGGCATTAAAAATCTCACCTTCGTCCAAACCCAGCGATTCGACAATATATTGATACGCGTGCGTATGAATAGCTTCTTCAAACGCCTGACGCAGTAAATATTGCCGACATTCCGGATTGGTAATGTGACGATAAGTGCCTAGCACGATATTATTCGCCGCCAATGAATCCGCTGTCACAAAGAAGCCCAGGTTGCGTTTGATTAGGCGGCGCTCATCCTCGGTCAAGCCGTTGGGATCCTTCCATAACGAAATATCCCGGCTCATGTTGATTTCCTGCGGCATCCAGTGATTGGCACAAGCACCCAGATATTTATCCCAAGCCCATTTATATTTAAAAGGCACTAACTGATTCACATCGGATTTGCAGTTGATAATCTGCTTATCTTCCACCGAAATGCGGCGGTTGGCGCTGTCCGACACATCTTCCGCGCTGGTCTGATTGCCACTGCTGTGATCGCGGCCGTCCTGCCCCTGCGTTGCTAGTGGCAGTTCAAAATCGTGCAATGCAGTGCGCGGCATGGCATTGACCGGCGGTATTTGCGGTTGTTGTGGTTCATCTTCGAATGTCAGCATGGTCTACTCCTTCCCTTCATGTTGTCAGAGAAACATCGATTAATTCAGTATTACTTTTTGTCATTTATTGGCAAGATTCGCAGCTCTCGTCATCGATCGCGCAGTATTTAATTTCGACTGCGGTTACTTCCACCGAGGTATTAACTGTAGCGCCATTCATCCCGCCCTTGATGCCACCATCAGCGGGTACCGCATTTAATGAACCCGCCCGCACTGTTGATTTTTCGGCAGCAGTGGCTCCCATAGAACGCAAGTAATAGGTAGTTTTGAGACCGCGCAGCCAAGCCAGTTTGTAGGTTTCATCGAGTTTCTTGCCGGATACGCCGCCCATGTAAATATTCAACGATTGCGATTGATCAATCCATTTCTGCCTTCTGGCACCCGCTTCGATCAACCAGCGCGGATCAATTTCAAAAGCAGTCGCATACAGTGCACGAACTTCTTGTGGAATACGATCGATTTTACTGACAGCGCCATCAAAATATTTCAGGTCGGCAATCATCACTTCATCCCAGAGATTAAGCTTTTTCAGATCCTTGACAAAATATTTGTTGGTGACAGTAAATTCACCGGACAAATTAGACTTGACATAAAGGTTCTGATAACTCGGCTCTATACTGGCCGAAACACCCACGATATTAGAAATGGTTGCCGTCGGCGCGATGGCTAGGCAGTTTGAATTACGCATACCGTATTGTTGAATACGTTGACGCAAAGCGTCCCAATCAAGCGTTGTCGATAAATCCGTTTCAACAAAGCCGCCACGTTCGGTACGCAAAACCTCTAAGGTATCATGTGGCAGAATGCCACGATCCCAAAGACTTCCTTTATAGCTACTATAGCTTCCACGTGCTTGCGCCAGTTCGGTAGAAGCCCAATAAGCTTGATACGCTACGGCTTCCATCGAACGATCCGCAAATACTACAGCAGCTTCAGAACCATAGGGAATGCCCAATTGATGCAAGCAATCTTGAAACCCCATAATGCCTAGCCCAACGGGTCGGTGCTTTAAATTTGCATTGCGTGCTTTGGCAACTGCATAAAAATTGATATCGATCACATTATCCAGCATACGCATTGCAATACTGACGGTGCGCTTCAGTTTATCCATATCCAGCGCGCCCTCTTTCAAATGCGCCGCCAGATTAACCGAACCCAGGTTGCATACAGCAATTTCTTTATCATTGGTATTTAAGGTAATTTCTGTACATAGGTTGGAGCTATGTACAACACCCATATGGTTTTGTGGCGAACGAACATTGCATGGATCTTTAAAGGTAATCCACGGATGACCGGTTTCAAATAACATGCTGAGCATCTTGCGCCACAACTGTACTGCAGGAATTTTTTTGTATAACGTCAATTCGCCACGTTCCGTTTTGGCTTCATACGCCAAATAAGCTTGTTCAAACTGTTGACCAAACTTTTCGTGTAAATCCGGTACGTCTGAAGGAGAAAACAGCATCCAGTCACTACCATCCATCACGCGCTTCATAAATAAATCCGGGATCCACACGGCAGTATTCATATCATGCGTGCGGCGGCGATCGTCACCCGTATTCTTGCGTAACTCGAGAAATTCTTCAATGTCCAGGTGCCAACACTCCAGGTAAGCACATACCGCCCCTTTACGTTTACCCCCTTGATTAACAGCCACGGCGGTGTCGGAAACCACTTTGAGGAACGGCACTACCCCTTGCGATTTACCATTAGTACCCTTGATCCTCGCACCCAAAGCGCGTACCGCTGTCCAATCATTACCCAACCCGCCTGCATATTTAGCTAGTAGAGCATTTTCCTTAATGGCTTCATAAATACCATCAAGGTCGTCAGGAACCGTAGTGAGATAACAAGAAGACAACTGCGAACGACACGTACCAGAATTAAACAATGTAGGTGTTGAGCTCATAAAATCGAAGTTGGATAAAACTTGATAAAACTCAATTGCGCTGGCTTCCCGATCGATTTCATTCAAGGCCAGTCCCATGGCAACTCGCATAAAAAAGGCTTGTGGCAATTCAATGCGTTGTTCTTTGATGTGCAAGAAATAACGATCATAAAGCGTTTGCAAACCCAAATAATCGAATTGCAAATCACGATTCGCATCCAAAGCTGCGGCCAAGCGTTCCAAATCAAACTGGCTCAAACGTTCATCCAAAAGGTCTGCCTCGATACCTCGTTTGATAAAGAGTGGGAAGTACTCTTGATAACGTGAAGCCATCGTTTCTTGGGAAACTTCTTCACCCAACACTTCATAGCGAATGTTATTCAATAAAAGTCGCGCGGTTACATAACTATAAGCAGGATCCTTTTCAATCAAGATACGTGCCGACAGAATAGTCGATTTTCTAACTTCATCTAGCGACACGCCATCATATAAATCTTTTAAAGTCGCTTTTAGTATCAATGAAGCATCGACACCTTCCAATCCATTACATGAAGACTCGATGAGCGTGGACAGTTTTGCTATATCCAAAGGAATGCGCTGCGCATTATCCATGACATAGCAGGTTTCCGCTTGGGTTGCTCCACTCTGCTTTAATTGTGCTCTTTCTCGTGTACGCGCTTCACGATATAACACGTATGCACGCGCCACATCATGTTCACCAGAGCGCATCAATGCCAACTCGACCTGATCTTGGATATCTTCAATATGAAACGTACCACTATCCGGTTGGCGCCTCAGCAATGCATTCACTACATCGTTAGTCAAATAAGTGACTACCTCGCGTACCCTAGCCGATGCTGCGCCTTGACCGCCGTCCACAGCAATAAACGCTTTAGTCATGGCAATGGATATTTTGCTCGGCTCAAATGATACGACCGCACCATTACGACGAATCACTTTATGTTGTAAAAAATGCGCTTTTTGAGTACTGTTGCCGCGATATGTTTGACTTGCAGAAACAGGTTTGAGACTAGTATCTTCCGTTACGCATTGCATAAGCGATCTCCCCTGATGAATCGTGATTTATCCGAATAATGCTTGAAGAAGAAAACAAATCTCAGGAATTCACTGAAACAAATTGATGAAATTTTATTTTCCCAATATATACACAAACATACAATATATAGTGTCTTGACATAATTAAGATCACATAAATTGTGTTGATCAGTATACGAACTTTTTCTGAAAACGGAAAGATTTTTTTAAAAATTGAAACAAAAAAGTACAATATTACAAAAGATAGAATCTCAGGAAACATAGCGCGTTAAAATAAGATTCCATTACACAATGCTATATTGCTATTACGCAATCGATCGTTTTGCAATTAATCTTATGGGCTATTTTGCATGACAATGATAAGGGGATGATTATGTATAAATGGATGCTGGGCTTAGTACTTATCAGCTCAATTATTTTGAGTGGTTGTGGTTACAACACATTGCAATCAACCGATGAGCAGATCAAAGCAAGTTGGGGAGAAGTATTGAATCAATACAAGCGGCGCGCCGATTTGATTCCCAATGTGGTGAACACGGTAAAAGGATTTGCCGAACATGAGAAAGACGTTTTGATCGGCGTTACGGAAGCGCGCTCTAAAGTAAGCAACATTCAAGCAACTCCAGAATTAATCAACAATCCCGATGCATTCTCCAAGTTTCAGCATGCGCAAGGAGAACTATCCAGCGCCCTGTCACGCCTGATGGTAATTGTGGAAAAATATCCGGAACTCAAGTCGGATGCAAATTTCCGTGATTTACAAGCGCAACTTGAAGGCACCGAGAATCGTATTACTGTTGCTCGCAACCGCTATATTCAGGCAGTAAAAGATTATAACGTTACTGTACGTTCTTTTCCCAGCAATCTGACAGCTATGATGTTTGGATATGCGGTAAAACCAACCTTTACAGTTGAAAATGAGCAAGAAATCGTCACACCACCGAAAGTCGATTTCAGTTCAAAAGATGCACCTGAGAAATAATGCGTTGTCTAATAGTGTATCAATAGCCCTTTAAGGGGTTTATATGTATATGCGAAACAGATTGGCTCTGATCATACGAACGTGGTATGGGCATTTACTAGCAATCGGCTTAGTCATGGTTATGGTGATGGGTGCCTGGGCGCAAATAGCTATCCCTGAGCTCAAATCACGTGTTACCGATTTGACCGCAACGCTATCTCCTCATGAGATAGCGCTTTTAGAACAAAAACTCAGCAACTTTGAAGAAAAAAAAGGTAGTCAAATAGCTGTACTCATCGTGCCAACCACGCGCCCGGAAAGTATTGAGCAATACGCACTCCGCGTCGCGGAAAGTTGGAAATTAGGACGAAAAAACATCGACGATGGCGCACTGCTTATCATCGCGAAAAATGACCGTACACTTCGAATTGAAGTAGGTTATGGCTTGGAAGGTGCGTTACCCGATGCCAAGGCTAAACAGATCATTGAACAGATCATTATTCCTCGATTTAAAAGCGGCAATTTTGCACAAGGAATGGAAGCCGGTGTTGATGCCATGCTGCGATTGTTACAAGGGGAATCGCTTCCCTCCCCCATTGCTAAAAGAAGGGGATTTTTCACGGATTCAACAAGTGCTCTGGACGTTATCGTTCCCATATTGATCGGATTTTTTATCCTGGGAAAAATATTGGAACCGCTACTAGGACGCCTGGGAGGTGCGGTCGTTACGAGTATTGGCGCAGGATTTATCAGTTGGTTATTGATGGCCTCTATTGCTATTGCGATTACTGTGGCCATTTTTGCGTTAATCATGAATCTTTTTCACAGCCCTGGCACAGGTATTTACCGCGGTGGGCGTAGTCATTGGTCAAATGATTCGTACAGAGGGGGCGGAGGCGGTTTTGGCGGTGGGGGATTTAGCGGGGGTGGCGGCGGATTCGGCGGGGGTGGTGCATCTGGGAGATGGTAAATGAACTTTTTGCGTATTTTACGGCATTTTAAAACAGGCCAGCTCTCATTGCGGCGAATTTTCACGGATACCGCTCTGGCAGCAATTGAGCAATCGATACAACGTGCAGAATCGAATCATGATGGAGAAATTCGTTTTGCTGTCGAAGCATCACTAAGTACAACCGCATTACTCAATAATCAAACCGCGCGCGAACGAGCGATTGAAGTGTTTTCTTTACTACGTATCTGGGATACCGAGTGCAACAATGGCGTACTAATCTATTTGTTATTAGCCGATCGCGATGTGGAAATTGTTGCAGACCGTGGCTTCAATACCAGAATAACCGATGCCCAATGGCAAGCAATTTGCCAAAAAATGGAATGGGCGTTTGCACAGCGGCAATTTGAAGCGGGTGTGATTGAAGGAATTCATTGCATTAGCATGCACCTAAACGAACATTTTCCTTGTCATGGTATCAGTAAAAAAAATGAGCTCTCAAATAAACCTATTATTCTTGGGCGTACCTCCAGAATCATCAGATAACATCAAACGGTAATTCTGCCTGTAATGGTATTACGGAAGCATTATTTTCGTAATAAAAGGGAGATAACGAGCTTACTCTGACACCTAGCAAGCGAATTTTCTTTTGAAAGACAATACGCCGCAGGCATTCTCTTGTCGCTGCAAGGATTTTTATCCCGTCATCGGTATAAGTCGAAAGCGTGATATTCCGCGTCAGCGTCTGAAAATCTGCAAAACGCAGTTTGATACCGATCGTTCTACCAACATAGTTCTTACATTTTAAATCCTGCGCCACTTTCTCACATAAATTACTGAGTGATTCCGTCAATACAGTACGATCATGATATAAATCAAGATTACGCTCAAACGTTGTTTCTCGGCTTATCGATTTAGCTTTGGGGTTGGTAATGATCGGACGATTATCAATCCCTTGTGCCGCTTCCATTAACCATATGGCATAGTTATATCCAAAATAAGACTTAAGAAAACTTAATTTTGCTTGCGCTAATTCTCCAATGGTATTAATGCCCAAAACTGCAAGTTTTTCAGTGGCTTTAGGACCAATTCCATTGATTTTTTTGACTGATAATGGCCAAATACGATGAGGAATATCGGATACCCCCATAATTGTCAAACCATCTGGCTTTTCTAGATCCGAGCAGATTTTTGCCAACAGCTTGTTCGGTGCAATACCAATGGAACAACAAAGTCCTGTGGCCTCTTTTACCGCTTGCTTAAGCGAATTCGCCAGTATCTTTGAATCATTAGGAAGCTGTGTCAAATCAATATAGATTTCATCAATGCCGGAATCTTCGATCTGAGTTGTTAATTTTGCCACGGCAGCTTTAAACAGCTTAGAATAGTATTGGTAACTGGCAAAGTTCGCGGGTAATAAAATTGCATTGGGTACTAACTGGGCCGCTTTCATGAGGCTCATCCCAGAAAATACCCCGGCTGCTCGCGCCTCATAAGTAGCCGTCGTAACGACACCGCGTCCGACATACTCGTGCAGCCGATGAACATGTAACATACCATCAGGTTTAATAGTCGCAGGTCGATGCTCTGTTCGCCCACCTACCACAACGGGCAAACCGCGCAATCTAGGGTAGCGAATAAGTTCGACCGATGCATAGAAAGCATCCATATCCAGATGAGCAATTCTGCGAGCAGTAGCGATTTTCATTACCATATCAATGCCAATACCAAAAAAGCAAATGCCTATCCATTAGCACAATTTTTTGTTAATTGAGAAATACAGTATAAATCTTCGTTATTCAAACTAACGTAAAATTTAATAAGCGATATCATAAGCAAATCATGGCGGAAGCATTGCGCGTAAACGAATATTTTTCTTAACAAAAGTATCTTTCATTATCAAATAATAGTCGCTTCATCATTACAGAATAACTTTATGATTTATAGAGAAATAAAAAATAGGATTGCGATGATCGTCGTACTGAGCATCATCGCCATTGTCGGTTCCATTAAAAGCTTTACCGTGCTTGGCGGAGATCAATCTCTATTTGTTGTCATTGCGCAAATGTTTGATGCTGGAAAAATTTTGTATAAAGACTTATTCGATTTCAAGCAGCCGGGCATTTTTATCTTTTATTTTTTTGCAGGAAAAACACTGGGATGGAGTGATATTAGCATCCATTATTTTGAATTAGGTTATTGGTTGATATTTTCACTAGTACTTTATTTCTCTATCAAACAATATTCACTATTCTATAAAAATGAATTAAGTAGCAGCTTGTTTCCGCTATTTGTTATTGGTGTTTATTACTGCAACGCTACCGCATTCCAACTCACACAACTCGAAGCACTGATTAATGTTCCTTTATATTTAATTGTTTGGTTATTGGATAGAGCATACAAAGACGAAAATAATTTATTAATAACTTATTTCTTAATAGGATTATTGATGAGTATTGTGGTTCTTTGTAAATTAATTTACAGCCCGATTATTTTTGCCTTTATGCTCATTCATTTTATATTCTGTTTAAAGAACAAGGGATTAAAGTATATCTTAGTCAAACAATTACCCCCGATAATCATCGGTTTTGCGATTCCAATCACAATTTTCTTAAATTATATTTTTACGCATCATATTGAAAATTTAGTAACCGATATTTTCTTTAAAATACCCACGCAAGTCATTGGCCTAGGAGACCAAGTACATCCAGAAAGACTGTGGAGCTCGATCAAATGGTTCGGCAAGCTAATGATTATTTATCTAATACTGGCTGCCATCGGTGTTTTTTTGATTTCCAAAAAAGAATCACATTTTTTCAGTATGATCATCGCTTGGGTAATCATAGGGTTTTCGGTTATTGTCATGCAAAAAACTTCCTGGTGGTCTTACCATTTTCAACTACTATACGTACCCATCGCATTATTTTCTGTATTAGCGCTGGATTATTTGATTTATCACTTGCTGGTCTATGTGGGACTTAACAATTCATTCAAAAGGATCCCTATTATTCTGATTATTTTGATTCTTGTTACCCACAATCAATTCATATCCCTGCAAACTAGTTTATATTCCGAAAATTATTCAAGGTTATTAGGTTTTGATTATGCAAAAAACCATGCGCTATCAGTTCTTAATATACTGAAAGAAGAAGATACTATTTATGTATGTGGTAACCCTAGAAAATATTTGATCACATCGCGACTGCCTGAGTTAAGCACTAATGGCTGGATCTTAGAATATCAGTTAGATTATCAATGGGAAAATTTCTATCAGGAATTCCGAAATAAACCACCCACTTATCTATTTATCAGTAAAGAATACGAAAATCTCATTCCAACGAAGCAACCTAAATTGTGGGATTTTATCACCACGGAATATAACCAATTCAGCCTTGAAGAAACCGGTATATGGTATAAAAACTCAAAGAATTAGCGGTGTTATGAAACTTGATGCATTCAAATCAGTTCATCAGGTAAATTTTCCTACGCTACATACATCGTTCTCGTTTGTGGAGAAAAACAAAGCTGTATTTTACAAATAGTCTTTAATCATTACTTTACTATCAACCGTCTATACAACCACGACCTTTGTGCACCTCTCCTTCAGTTCCTTGTATCTATTGATTAATTACTGCCAGCAAACCGCTTTTTTTCCAAAAACCTAAACCAGTCAAAATTAGCAGCAGTTACTCATCCTTAGTTCCCACTCTCAGGATGTTTTATTAGGCCTCCATGTAAAAATTCTGGCACTTGGCCATTTGTGCAGAATCACCACCCATAAATTTCTCATCATATAAAAAACAAAGAGAAGATTGTATTTCCTAACCTCTATTTTTTTGGTAATATCCAACTGGAATAAATGATCATAAGTAAATAATCAATGATGGGCTTTGAGCCCATTTTTTATTTGTAGTCGACAACTATGGAACTGGAAGTGTTAATAGCATCAACTCTCGAAGGAATGGGTTACGAGTTGGTAGAAATAGAGCAATCTGCGCATAATAAATTATTAAGAATATTTGTGGATAAGAATGAAGGAATCGGTATTGATGATTGTGTATCAATAAGCAATCATCTTACTCGCCTATTAGCAGTAGAAAATATCGATTATGGTCGCTTGGAAGTGTCATCGCCAGGGCTAGATAGGCCTTTACGAAAGGAATCTGATTTTACTCGTTTTAAAGAAGAAACGATCAAGTTAAAACTACGCATCCCGCTTGAGGGGCAAAGAAATTTTATAGGAATTTTGCGGGAAGTTAACAATGGTGCGATTAAGCTTGAAGTAGAAGGAAAATTATTGAATCTTGAATTGAGCAACCTCATGAAAGCTCGCTTGGTTCCAAAACTTTAACCGCATTAGATTTGAATGGAGAACTATGAGCCGAGAAATTTTACTGCTGGTAGATGCACTAGCACACGAGAAAACTGTCGAAAAAGAAATAATCTTTATGGCACTTGAACTCGCATTAGCATCTGCTACCAAAAAACGCTTTCAAGAAGACATAGACATTCGCGTTTCCATTAATAGACAGACCGGTGATTATGAATCTTTTCGTCGATGGTTAGTAGTGGATAATGGAGCAATCGAAAATTCGATACGGCAGGTTACACTTGATGATGCACAGAAAATACATAACACTATTCAATTAAACGATTACCTTGAAGAGCCCCTTGAGGGAGTTGAATTTGGTCGCATTGGCGCACAAGCAGCGAAACAAGTCATTTTTCAAAAAATTCGCGAGGCAGAACGTGAACAAACGCTCAATCAATTTCTTGAAAGAGGCGATTACTTGATTTCCGGCACCATAAAGCGCATCGAGCGTGGCAATGCAATTATTGAATCTGGAAAGATTGAAGCTGAGCTGTCACGTGATCAAATGATTCCGAAAGAGAATTTGCGTGTAGGTGATCGTGTTCGCGCCTATTTACATAGAATCGATCGAGTTGCACGAGGCCCACAAATCAAACTTTCGCGCATTTCACCAGAATTTTTGACGAAACTATTCGAATTGGAAGTTCCTGAAATAGAAGAGAGGATGATTGAAATTAAGGTGGCAGCGCGTGATCCAGGTTCACGTGCAAAAATTGCAGTCAAATCAAACGATCCACGGATCGACCCGATTGGTACTTGTGTTGGAATGCGAGGTTCACGTGTACAAGCCGTGATTAGCGAACTTGCTGGCGAACGCATCGATATTATTCTATGGTCAGAAGACCCTGCTACTTTTATCATCAATGCCTTAGCACCTGCGGAAATTAGCAGCATCATGGTTGACGAAGAAAAACACAGCATGGATATTGTCGTCGATGATGACAACTTGGCGCAAGCGATTGGGCGAGGCGGGCAAAACGTTCGGCTTGCTTCCGAATTGACAGGCTGGGAATTGAATATTATGACTGTTGATGAATCTAAGGCCAAGCACGAAAAAGAAACATCGCAAATTTGTCAGCTTTTTATGGAGAAACTGGATGTCGACCAAGAAGTTGCGGAAATACTGGTGCAAGAAGGTTTTTCTACGTTAGAGGAAGTTGCCTACATTCCCATAAACGAGATGCTGGAAATCGAATCCTTAGATGAAGATACCATTCACGAAATACGTAATCGAGCACGTAACGTACTTTTGACTGATGCCATTGCTAAAGAGGAAAAGGTTGAACATATTTCCGGGGATTTATTGGCACTCGAAGGCATTGATGATGATATCGCTCGTCAATTAACGTCAAAAGGTATTAGTACACAAGCTGATTTGGCTGATCTGGCTGCGGATGATTTGGTTGAAATGACAGGTATTGAGGTTGAACGTGCTAATCAGCTTATTATGAAAGCGCGCGAACCGTGGTTTACTTAATATTGAAATATCATCAATGAATAATAAAGTATTGAATATTACAGGATTTGCTGATAATTTTGATTACAGAGAGGTTATAGATTACAAATGGCTCAAATCAGTGTAGAACAGTTTGCTAATGAACTAGGCCTGCAACCAACCGTTTTATTGGAACAACTTAAAGCGGCTGGCGTAAAAAAAATCATGGCTGAGGATGCTTTGACAGAGCAGGACAAAACACAACTTCTTGAATATCTGAGAAAAACACACGGCGCCTCAGAATCAAAAAGCAAAATCACTTTAACGCATCGTCAAACCTCGGAAATCCGGAAATCGGATAGTACCGGGCGTCCCAGAACGATTCAAATCGAAGTCAGAAAAAAACGTGTGTTACAAAAAGCAACCGTACAGACTTTGGAAGAGGCGCCTAAACCAATACCTGAAGTACCTGTCAGTGTTTCAACATCGCCTACTCAAGAAAAAAATAAAGAATTCGTGATCGATGCGGAAGAACTTGCTCTGCGCAAAGAAGAAGCTAGAAAACAAGCAGAATTAATCGCTCGCCAAACAGAGGAAATCCAGTTAAAGAAAACTCGCAAAAAAGCTGAGAAACCGGGTGACATCAAGAAAGAACCACAACCTGTGACTTCTGTTGCGGAAAACTCTCCCACTACAAATGAATCCACTGCTCAATCACATAAGTCTGTAGAACCTGGAGCAACCGCGTCATCAGAAAAAACACCTGAATCGAAGGTTGCATCAACTTCACCCGGTAATCTTTCTTCCGAAGGCACATTGCACAAACCAGTAGTTGCAGCAGCTGATAAAAAGAAAAAGCAAATCAAAGAACAAGCCAAAGAACAAACTGTTTGGAAAGATGACAGCATCAAGAAACGCGGTTTCAAGACACGCGGAGACGTTTCAAATAATCAGGGTTGGCGTACATCACCACGTAAAGACAAGCACAGTAAGCAAGTTACGGTAGATGAATCCAATCTGCATGCATTTTCAGCGCCAACCGAACCCATCATTCGGGATATCATGGTGCCTGAAACCATCTCTGTCGGCGCCCTCGCTCAAAAAATGTCCATCAAAGCTGCCGATGTCATCAAAGTACTGATGAAAATGGGCAGTATGGTTACCATTAATCAAATGCTTGATCAAGAAACTGCAATGATTGTTGTATCAGAAATGGGACATATCGCAAAGTATGCGGAGATTGATAATCCAGAAGCTTTTCTGACGGATAATGAAGCCTCAAATACAGAAGTGATATTAGAACCTCGTGCACCAGTTGTTACCGTTATGGGACATGTAGATCACGGTAAAACCTCACTACTGGACTACATTCGACGTACTCGAGTAGCAAGTGGAGAAGCGGGCGGAATCACTCAGCATATTGGCGCTTATCATGTAGAAACCGATCATGGCATGATTACGTTTCTGGATACACCCGGGCATGAGGCATTTACGGCCATGCGCGCGCGCGGCACAAAAATAACCGATATCGTCATTCTGGTTGTTGCTGCGGATGATGGCGTTATGCCGCAGACCATCGAGGCGGTGCATCACGCAAAAGCAGCGAAAATTCCAATCATTGTTGCAGTCAATAAGATTGATAAACCAGAAGCAAATCCTGAGCGCATTCGCCATGAATTGGTGAATCATGAGGTTGTTCCAGAAGAATGGGGTGGCGACACGATGTTTGTCGAAGTATCTGCAAAAGCGGGTACCGGAATCGATTCGTTATTGGAATCCATATTACTGCAAGCTGAAGTACTAGAATTGAAAGCCCCTGCCACTACGCCTGCAAAAGGTGTCGTAATCGAGTCACGATTGGATAAAGGGCGTGGACCTGTAGCGACTATTTTGGTGCAATCCGGAATTCTTAATCGAGGAGATGTACTATTAGCGGGCGCGGTATATGGAAAGGTACGCGCCATGAGTGATGAAAACGGCAAGGCCATCAAATCGGCGGGCACATCTATTCCCGTTGAGATTCAGGGTCTTGCTGAGGTACCTGAAGCAGGAGAAACTGTCATCGTACTCAATGATGAACGTAAAGCACGCGAAATTGCGCTATTCCGTCAAGGTAAATATCGCGATGTAAAACTTGCCAAGCAACAAGCCGCAAAACTGGAAAATATTTTTGATCAACAAGATGATGTAAAAGTTCTCGCGCTGATTATCAAATCGGATGTTCAGGGCTCATGTGAAGCGTTAGCTTATGCGCTACAAAAACTTTCCACGGATGAAGTCAAAGTCAATATTGTTCACAGCGGTGTAGGTGCCATCATTGAATCAGACATCAATCTTTCTCTTGCTTCAAAAGCTGTCGTCATTGGCTTTAATGTTCGAGCTGATGCCAGCGCCCGTAAATTGATTGCTGCGAGCGGCGTCGACGTACGCTACTATAATATTATCTACGAAGCAGTTGATGAGATAAAAGCAGCACTTTCCGGCATGATGTCGCCCGATCGCAAAGAAAACATACTGGGTATGGTCGACATTCGTGAAATTTACCGTATCCCTAAAGTTGGTACTGTGGCGGGGTGCTATGTACTGGATGGCATTGTGAAAAGGAACTCTCAAGTCAGAGTTATACGCGATGGCTTAATTCTGCATAGTGGCGAGCTGGATTCATTGAAGCGCTTTAAGGACGACACTAAAGAAGTACGCGAAGGATTTGAGTGTGGTATCTCCTTGAAGAATTTCAATGAAATACAAGTAGGCGATCAACTGGAAGTATACGAAATCGTCGAAACAGCACGTACTTTATAATACTTTTGACCTGAAAATAAAGATGCTTACAAGGCCAGAAAATTCTCGTACGTTACGCGTTGCCGATCAAATACAACGCGAATTGGCAGATTTACTACAGCATGAAACCAAGGATCCACGGGTTAAGAACATCACAATTACTGCGGTTGAGGTCACTCGAGATTATAGTCAAGCAAAAATTTTCTATTCCACACTGGGCAATCCCGAAGAAATTTTTCTTACACAAAACGGCCTGGAAAATGCCAAAGGCTTTCTACGTTCACAGCTATCGCATCGCATGCAGCTACGAATCACGCCACAGTTAAATTTTGTTTATGATGAATCGGTGGAACGAGGTACACGTTTATCCAAATTGATTGATGATGCCGTTGCACAAGACAAAGTTTTACAACAAAAAAATCCTGAATAATAATAGTAACTTTTCACTTAAACTTACTTTCCTCCTCTGAATAAAAACGTTAAAGCAATCAATCCACAAAATATCAGTGGTGTTTTGTTATTGGATAAGGCATTAGGTGCTTCTTCCAACAAAGCCGTTCAATCGATCAAACGGCTCTTCTCCGCCGCCAAATGTGGGCATACTGGAACTTTGGATCCTATGGCCACGGGTCTACTGCCTCTCTGCCTTGGAGAAGCAACAAAATTTTCTGCTCTGTTGTTGGGTGCCGATAAAACTTATCAAGCTACCTTAATACTAGGTTACCTCAGTACAACCGGTGATACCGAAGGCGAAATCAGTAAAGTGATCGATGGGGATTATTGTCCTCCAACACAACAATACTGCGATCAGATACTGTCACAATTTATCGGTACGATTACCCAGATTCCTCCCATGTATAGCGCACTCAAATACCAAGGGAGGCCTCTATATGCTTATGCTCGAGACGGAAAAACAATAGAGCGAAAAGCACGTCAAGTACAAATTTATCAATTGCATATGGAATCATTGCAGGAAAATGAATTGCGCCTAACGATCCACTGCAGCACAGGAACTTATATCAGAACGCTGGCCGAGGACATCGGTAAAGCCTTAGGATATGGCGGTGCTTATTTGACACAACTTCGTCGCACCCGGATCGATTGCTTTGATATCGCTCAAGCACAGACGTTTACAGCGTTAGAAAATTTGAATGCCGTATCACGTGACCGATATTTATTGCCCATGGATTGTTTATTGCAGAAATTCCAAGCTATCGTATTGGATGATGCCGCGGTACTCCATATTACGCAAGGGCGCGTTGTTTCAGGACAACTGAAAAACACGCTACTGAAAGACACTTCCGTCAGGCTTTATAATTCGCAGCAGCAATTCTTGGGATTAGGAATGGTTACTCATGATCAGAAAATCATAGCAAAACGTCTGCTTGCAACTCATAACGTTAAACTATCTAGCTCGGAACATAAAGTACACTGCGCCAACCATACATAAGCCCGCCCATAAGTAATCGAGTTTCAGCGGCTCCTTCAAATAAAATAGCGCAAACGGTACAAATACCGTCAAAGTGATCACTTCTTGTAGAATTTTGAGTTGCGCAATAGATAACACCGTAAATCCAATCCGATTGGCTGGCACTTGTATCATGTATTCAAAAAACGCAATGCCCCAACTCACTAGCGCAGCAATGATCCAAGGTTTGTGATTGAGCTCTTTCAAATGCGCATACCAAGCAAATGTCATAAACACATTGCTCATGGTCAGCAACACAACGGTTTGCCAAATCTCTTTCATTCAAATGATAGGCATTTTTTAAAAACCGAGCTCCTGCCACATACCATCCACTCTTCTTTTGACTGCTTCATCCATAAGGATGGGCTTTCCCCATTCTCGATTCGTTTCACCGGGGAATTTATGCGTTGCATCCAACCCCATTTTACCGCCCAACCCAGAAACTGGGCTTGCGAAATCAAGATAATCAATCGGTGTATTTTCCACCAATAATGTATCGCGCACAGGATCAACGCGTGTGGTAATCGCCCAAATCACCTCTTTCCAGTCACGTACATTGATATCATCATCTGTCACAATAATAAATTTGGTATACATGAATTGACGCAGGAAACTCCAGATACCAAACATCACACGCTTGCTATGCCCAGCATATTGTTTTTTCATACTCACCACGGCCATGCGGTAAGAACACCCTTCCGGCGGTAGATAAAAATCGACGATCTCGGGAAATTGTTTTTGCAATAACGGTACAAACACTTCATTCAGCGCCAAACCGAGGATTGCAGGTTCATCGGGAGGCTTACCCGTATAGGTTGAATGATAAATCGGATTGCGCCGCATGGTTATACGATCGATCGTCAATACCGGAAAAGTTTCTCGTTCATTATAGTAACCGGTATGGTCACCATAAGGCCCCTCCAACGCCGTTTCTCCGGGATGAATCATGCCTTCAAGCACAATTTCAGCGCTAGAAGGCACTTGCAAATCATTACCAATACATTTAACCACTTCGGTTTTAGCGCCGCGCAACAACCCAGCAAACTGATACTCGCTCAACGTATCCGGCACCGGTGTTACAGCACCCAATATCGTTGCTGGGTCCGCTCCCAGTGCAACCGCAACAGGATACGGCTTACCTGGATTCATCAAGCAAAACTCACGAAAATCCAATGCCCCGCCACGATGCGCTAACCAACGCATGATGACCTTATTAGGTGCAATCACTTGTTGACGATAAATACCCAAATTTTGCCGAGTTTTGTTCGGTCCTCGCGTTATGGTCAACCCCCAAGTAATCAATGGCGCAACGTCACCCGGCCAACAAGTCTGGATCGGAAGCTTACCTAAATCCACTTCACTACCTTGCAAAATTACTTCCTGACAGGGCGCATTGCTCAATTCTTTGGGCGCCATGTTCAACACCTGCCTTAACATTGGTAGCTTATCCCAGGCGTCTTTCAATCCTTTGGGCGGATCCGGTTCTTTTAGATAAGCCAATAATTGCCCAACTTCACGCAGTGCTTCTACCGATCCTTGCCCCATTCCCAAAGCCACCCGCTTAGGTGTACCGAATAAATTACCGAGTACCGGTATGTCGTAACCTTTCGGATGTTCAAATAATACGGCAGGCCCCTGCGCTTTGAGCAAACGATCACAGATTTCGGTCATTTCTAATACAGGATCCACTTCGGTTTGGATACGTTTAAGTTCTCCAGTAGATTCCAATTGCGCAATAAAATCACGCAAATCTTTATATTGCATAGTGGATGCCTTGTTTGATTAAGTGCGCGGGAAAATCAGGAAATCGATCACAATACCTAAGAACACAATCATTCCCACCCAATTGTTATGTAAAAATGCTTTGAAACATGACATACGATCACGGTGACGAATGAGCGTATATTGATAAGCAATCAAACCGATTACTGTCATGAGTCCCGCGTAATAAGCCAGATTCATTTGCTGCAGCTGTCCAACCACCATCATTAAAGCAATGAAACACGCATGGCATAACATGACGCCCAGCACATCATAGCGCCCGAAAGTAATAGCTGATGTATGAATACCAATTTTCAAATCATCCGGTTTATCGACCATTGCATACGCGGTATCGTAGGCAATCACCCAAAACAAGTTGGCGAGCAATAAAACCCACACGATCATTGGCAAACTATTCGTCTGAGCCGCAAACGCCATAGGAATACCGAAACTAAATGCAATGCCCAGATATGCCTGCGGTATTGCAAGAAAACGCTTGGTAAACGGATAGGTCCCCGCCAAAAACAATGCTGGAACGGATAATAGAATAGTCAATTGATTCAAAGGCAGAATTAATATAAAGGCACATAAACTCAAGCCAGCAGCCAGTACAATGGCTTCGCGAGAACTCACCTTCCCCACCGCCATCGGACGATGCTTGGTGCGGTCAACATGCGGATCAATATGGCGATCCGCAAAATCGTTGATGACACAACCGGCCGAACGCATCAAAACCGTCCCTAAGATAAAAATAAATAAAATATGCCAATCGGGCATACCTTGTGCGGCGAACCACAATCCCCATAGCATGGGCCATAATAACAATAAAATACCAATCGGCTTATCAAGCCGCATTAATTGCAGGTAGGTTTTAATTCGATCGGAAAAATTCATGTTGGTAAATTTAGAATACTCGGCAAGAACACTTCCGTCACTAAGATTGACTGCCCATTTAGAGTAAATAGCGAACGCCGCGCCCACAAACTTGCAGGCTTGACTGGCAGCGGGACACAAGCTCGGTCATATAAAAAATGTCCTTGCTTAACTTTCTTGAATTCCAGAGGAGTACGTTTAACTCGGGGATTGCTGAATAGCATGGTACCCAGCGATTTATTACCTAGCCCATTCAAACCACGCCATACGCCCCGTAAGTTTTGACGTGTTACAGTCGAATGCGCAAAAACCACGGGGGTCGCACCACAATACAAAAATACCTCACGCACCATCACCAGCTCATCAGAACGAACACCCATGACTCGCAATTCATCATCGTAAATTCTGCTAAATGACTGGAATACTGGTTTAACAAAAAAATGCGTGCAACAATCTTGAATACGCCGCGTCAACGAGCCACGATCTTGTAACCAATACCTCTGGCGGTAACAAACCGATACCAAGGCCGTATGCCATGTCTGTGAATGTGTGCTATTCATAGCTATGAAAATGGTTCAACGAAATCGCACCCATAACACGTACAGAAATTCCTACCAAGTAGTTATTAAATAATGCACAGGATTATACAATAGTTAACAACATGGCAAGTCAGGCGGTACATATATCTTATTTATGAAAATCTAGACTTCTGCTGATGACTATATTGTATCGCCGACGAACACTAGAGATTCTTCTCACTGGTATCTACCGTCCGAACTGCTTGAGCCATAATGCTTATGTCACTTAAAATGCATAGTCACTTTACCAAACACACCGCGTTGAATATGCACGGGCATTGTATGGACCAACTCAGGCGCAAATTCCTGATGATGTGATTGCAACAAATTCTGCCCAACCACCGATAGTTCGATGTTTCGCATTGGCTTCCATGCCAGTCGCAAATCCAGTGTTTTATAACTGGCCACCCCTAACCCAGGCAATTTACTGATGTAGCGAAAGAAAGCATCTAATTCGACATTTCTAACGAGATCGATTTGTGTGCGGAATGTAAATTGATGCTTAGGATCTTCACCGGATTCAGCCTCCTGATCCTGTGGCACTTTATTTCTTACCTGTAAATGACTGTAGCTTGGCATGAAGCGCAATCTTTCCAAAACATTCCATTGTCCATAAACCTCAAAGCCAAAAATCTGGGTATGGCGCTGATCGGTTATTTGGATCATTGCTGGAGCTATTTCCCGTTCGCTCGTTGAATTGCTGTAATCATTGAAGAAACCGGCAATATCAATGGACAAATCTGAAGTTACCTGGCGTCGATATCCGGTTTCAAATCCCCACAATGTTTCGGAGGTTAGGTGCGGATTGCTGATGAGTCTGATAAATTCTGCGCCATCTCTAATCAACTGATTGCCATCGCGTTCAAAACGTGACGGTAATCGAATGGAGCGAGTTGCCGAGATCCAAATAGATTGTTTAGTATCAGGAGTCCATAACAGTCTTGCATTGGGTAAGAAATTTGCATGCGCGTAAGTATTATCGAGAAATTTAATCCCAGCAGCCAGTTTTAACCGATCTTCTATCAATGGTATTTCTGTCTGCGCGAAAACGTTGCCAGTTTGTAAGTTACGCCTTGTAGGGTCAAAAAAGATCGGCAAGCCCCCACCCAGATGATCCATGGTCCAACGGTACCCACCTCCCCACACGATATCTTGTGAGAAAGGTACAAAAGGAATTTGCAGTGGAAAACGCTGTTGGAAATCTATATCGACTGTATGTCGAAATTCCCGGAAAGACAACTCATCGCGCCGGGTATGATCATAATATGCTTGCAGAACAGTATTCGAACGGTCACCAGTAGTACGTTGCCAGCGTGCCAATGCATGCCCGCCGCTGAGATTGGCATCCTCAACGCGCGTGATCGCAAGCTCCGGTTCTGCAGGATTGACAAAGGTCGTATTCTGGCCTGCCTTACCACCGTAATATTGGCCTTGAAAAGTTAACGCGTTATGGGTATTGATATCCCAATCAACACGAAAACCAACGGTTCCCATACGTGAATTATCGTTTGTTCCCATTGGACTGAAACTATTATCCCGCGCGAATCCTTTGGCATACAAGCGATAATACAGATTTTCTCCCATTTGACCGCCATAACGCAATGTCGCAAACCCCCTTTCTTCACTTCCTCCTCCGGAAGTCATTAAAGTTCCCTGGGTAGCACGTGCATGCTTGGTAAGGATATGGATGGCACCATTTGCCGCATTGGCTCCCCAAATAGTGCCACTGGGTCCGCGAATCACTTCAATACGCTCGATATCTTCCAAAGGAAGATCCAGTGTTTCCCAGAATGTACCGGCAAACAAAGGGGAATAAACCGTTCGCCCATCGATCATGACTAATAGGTCGTCAGCAAATCGACCACTGTACCCACGCGACGTAACTGACCATTTATTGCCATCGATACGAGCAACGGATAGACCGGGGGCCATACGCAATAACTCGGGAATACTATTGGCGCTAGAACGACGGATATCTTCCTGAGAAATTACAAATACTGCAGCAGCCGTCTCACTTAGCGTTTGCGGCTTACGCGCAACGCTCGATATTTTGACTTTCAACAACTCTTCTAGAGGAACATCAAAAATATCCTGTTTGAGTGGTGTGCTCTGAGAAGCAAATACTGCACTTATCGTAAATATACACAACAGAAGAAACCGCAAACATACTTGAAAAAAGCACACGCATTGCATCATCAATTCATCCGTAGAAATTCACTTCAACAAATATAAATAAGATGTTAATTAGCGTTGGATTGTAGGATACAGTTCCCTCTTAATAGATTCGAATAAGTATTATAAAACGCCATCTTTTTTGATGCTAAGAAAGATCGTCAACTGATTGTTGTAACATTATTTTTTCATTTTCGAGCAACCCTAAAAATCCACCGGACTGGTGGCTCCATAGTTGCGCATACAGTTGATTATTAGCAATGAGCTTGGCGTGACTACCTTGCTCGACAATTCGACCTTTATCGAACACGATCAATCGATCCATCGCGGCAATCGTAGACAAACGATGTGCGATCGCGATGACCGTTTTACCTTCCATCAATTGATATAAGCCTTGCTGGATACCCGCCTCGACTTCGGAATCCAGCGCGGACGTTGCTTCATCCAACACCAGAATGAGCGCATTTTTTAACAGTACGCGAGCAATGGCAATCCGCTGCCGCTGACCTCCTGAAAGCGTGACGCCGCGCTCACCAACATGTGCATCATAACCCGTACGGCCTTTAATATCTCTCAGTGTCAGAATAAATTCATGCGCTTGCGCTTGTTTTGCAGCGGCAATCATTTGCGCATCGGTGGCATCGGGTCGGCCAAACAAAATATTATCGCGAACGGACCGATGCAGCAGAGAGGTATCTTGCGTTACCATGGCAATATTGGCGCGCAAGCTATCTTGCGTCACGGTGCGAATATCTTGCCCATCGATGGTAATATTGCCATGCTGCACGTCGTAAAATCGCAGTAGTAAATTGACGAATGTTGATTTGCCTGCTCCCGATCGACCAACAATGCCAACTTTCTCGCCTGCGACAATATGCAGGTTGAGATCATTAAAAATTTGCGCCGAATGCTGCGCATTGGGATGATAAGCAAAACCGACATGATTAAAACTAATCGCGCCTTGTTGAATGCGCAATTCTTTGGCATCAGGGTTATCAACGACTTGCTGCGGCTTGGATAACGTATTGATGCCATCTTGAACGGTACCGATGTTTTCAAATAATGCGTTGACTTCCCACATCACCCAGTGAGATAAACCCGTCAAGCGGATAGCAAGACTCATGACGATAGCGATTGCACCAGGCCCGATATCGCCTTGTAGCCACAAATGAATACCCATCGCACCCGTAACAAAGACCAAAAGCATATTAATAATCCAGACGCAAACGTTAAGCCCCGTCGATAAACGCATCTGCGGATGAACCGTTGCCATAAATTCTTCCATGCCGGTCTTAACGTATGCCGATTCGCGTTGGCTTTGGGAAAAAAGTTTCAGCGTCAAAATATTGGTATAGCTATCGACGATACGCCCAGTCATGATCGAACGCGCATCTGCCTGCAATGTAGAAACATGCTTAAGCCGCGGCACAAAGTAGCTCAGAATAACGATGTATAAGAGCAGCCAAGCCAACAAAGGCAAACACAATATTAAATTGGCATTGATAATTAAGGTAAACGTGGTAACCAAATAAACCGAGACAAACAGCATGACGTCCAATAATTTCAATACTGTTTCGCGGACTGCTAGCGCGGTTTGCATGATTTTGGTTGCAATGCGTCCGCTGAATTCGTGCTGAAAAAAAGTGTAGCTTTGTCCTAACAAATAACGATGTGATAACCAGCGAACCCGCATCGGAAAATTACCCATCAATGTCTGATGAATCACCGATGAATGCAACAACACCAATATCGGAATCACAAATAGCACAAAAATCGACATGGTCAGCAAGGTTGCCCATTCTCTGGCAAAAAAATCAACCGTATTCTTTTCTGCCAACCAGTCCACAAGCTGACCGAGCACGCTGTATAGCATCGCTTCGCTGATGGCCAAAAGCGTGGTTAATACCGCGAGTATGGCCAAATGAATTTCAATGCCGCGAACGTAATGTCGACAGAACTGATAAACCCCTTGGGGTGGCTCTACCGGATGCTGCGGCGGATAGGGATCGATTAGCCGCTCAAAAAATCCGAACATGGATCAACTACTAGTGAGTTGCTCAAATATTCTGAAACCAGCAACATAAGTACCTATGGCAGATCCTAAGGTCGATAAAATAAAAATTAATAGGGTGCGGGTAACACGATTACGCCACCAACCTTTTGGCGTGGTAGCATCGGTTCTGAGTCGATTGAAGTCCTCGACTTTCGGTTTGCGCAGATAGATTTCAACGGCTGCAACCACCATGCCTGCGCCGATGGTTGGATTCAACGAAGTAATGGGTGCCGCGAGAAAAGCAGTCAAAATAGAGAGCGGATGAGCAAATGCAATCGCTGCACCGAGTGCAGAAAGCCCGCCATTGATGACAATCCAGTCGATCAGCATGGCCGTGCCGATATCCGGACTGCGGGAAAAACCAATCGCAAAACCCGTGACGATCAGCGCCACGATGACCCATGGAATGATTTTTAACCATTTAGAAAACTCAGGGATCTTGTCGAGCGTTGCAATGGTAGCATCCGGATCGCTGGCGTCCTGCTCTGTCAATTGTTTCGTCATTCCAGGTAAATGTCCGGCACCCACAACCGCCAGGATATGCTGATAATTATTTTCTTGGCATTCTTTAACCAATCGCGCCGACATATATTCGTCCCGCTCACCGATCAGCGGGCGAAACAAATCTTGTTCATTTTCAGCAAACTGTGAAAACGAACTTTCTAGCACATCACCTTGTTTTAATTTCTCGATTTCCGCGGCACTCACTTTTTCGTTAGTGATCACGCTGGCAAGCAAGCCTGCGAATAAATTAAACCGCTTCCACCACGGTACATTGTGATAAATCCGCTTCATGGTAGTACCAATCTCGCGGTCGATCAGAATCACAGGCAAATGCGCTGCTTGGGCATTTTTAATCGCGACGCGCATTTCAGCACCCGGTTCTATGCCCAATTGTTCCGCCATTCGTTGCTGAAAAGCACTCAATGCTAAATTGGCTGCCACCATGCTGGCTTGACCTTTTTTAATGACCTCAAATAAATCCATCTTAGCAATCGCATCTGGATTAACAATCACCTTGTGTCGACTCGGACATAACTCGACCGCCACTGCATCGTACTTACCCGTAGCAATCAGTTCCTCAACTTTATCCGCACTGGCTTTGGAAACGTGCGCTGTTCCCAGTAACGTTACCGTACTGTTATTAATTTTAAGCGTTTTGATGGGCTCATCAGCAAGCAATGCATCGGTGTTTGACATGGAAGAATTATTCATCGGTAGTTTGAGTGTCTATAAGACTTAGGAAGTAAAACTATACAAGGCCATATTCAATCTGAATTATGGGTGTCACAAAAATAACAATCGGAAGCCATAAAAAATCGTACCACAATTCACTTCACCGATGACATGACAATTTTGCATCCATCAATTTTCACTGAGAATGACCGCCCATAGAGTCAACCGCAGCGTTGATGTCTGGATGGTCTGTTTGAATGACATACTGATAAAGCGGATGATTATTTTTCCGCCAAATCGGTTCCGCTTGATCGACTTGAAGCATCAGCAATCGGTGCGGAATGTTACCAAAGTGCTTCAAATGAATATACTCACCGGAGGAGAACACATCTTCAAACAACAAACCCAGGTAGCGTTTATGAACCGGAAAGCGTGCGCAAACCACCATTTTGTCGACTTTAAGCACCCAACAAATCCGGTAAAATGCTTTAAATAAGGCATTTCTGGCTTGTTGTCCAACGACGCCATCGACAATCCCAAACCGTACCGCTTCAGCCAGGACCAATTTCTGCAACTGCTCGGGCAGTTGCACGGATTTTTCAAGCGGAAGCGGGCCATGACGGTTGACGTGAATCCGCATTGTCCCTAACGCTACCCCCCCGCAGTTGTACTGTGCTTGGATTCAACCAGCAATACCAGCGTATCAGGGTCTATATCTTCAGCTTCTGCAGTTATCAATTGGTTAGCAAATTCGGGAACATGCCGCGCATACGCTTGGTAGCGCAATGCTGCTACTTTCTGCAAATCTTCCAGGGATTTCACGATACGAACGGTGAAAGGCAAATCTTCGATTGGATTATTCATCATCACAGTATTTCATAAGATTTAATCAAACGCCTCGCCCCAAAGAACAAAGGATCACCCCCGGAAGAGATTAAAATATTTCCCAATGCATTCCAACAAATCAGAGCAGAATGATGGGGATTGTTGGATGCGCAAGCAGCATTGCAGTTAATCGGTAATCGCCCCCACGCTGGCACTCGACACCAATCGGGCGTATTTAGCCAAAACACCACGATGATAACGCGGTTGCGGCGCTTTCCAGTTGGCGCGGCGTTTTTCCAATTCGGCATCGGAGATATTCAATTGCAACAACCGTTGTTCGGCATCGATAGTGATTGAGTCACCCTCCTGCACCAAGGCAATATTGCCACCGACATAGGCCTCTGGTGCGACATGCCCAACCACCATACCATATGTGCCTCCCGAGAAACGTCCATCGGTAATCAATCCAACCGAATCGCCCAAACCTTCACCGATCAAAGCGGAAGTGGGCGATAGCATTTCCCGCATGCCAGGGCCGCCTTTCGGCCCTTCATATCGAATCACCACAACGTCACCCGCTTGAATTTTTCGCGCCAAGATAGCCTGCATGCAGGTTTCTTCCGATTCGAAAACACGGGCTGGGCCGGTAATTTTGGGATTTTTGATGCCGGAAATTTTAGCGACGCAACCCTCGGTCGATAAATTACCTTTCAAAATCGCCAAATGCCCTTGCGCATACATGGGATTATTCCACTGACGGATAACGTTTTGATCAGCGCGCGGTGAATCCGGGATATCCTTCAGTGCTTCCGCAATCGTTTGTCCACTGATCGTGATGCACTCTCCGTGCAACAATCCATGCACAAACAGCATTTTCATGACTTGTGGAATACCACCAGCTTGGTGCAAATCCGCCGTTACATAACGGCCCGAAGGTTTCAAATCGCACAATACCGGTACCTTCGCACGAATGGTCTCAAAATCATCAATGCACAATGGAACCTCTGCCGCATGTGCAATGGCAAGAAAATGCAGCACGGCATTGGTCGATCCACCTACGGCCATGATGACTGCAATAGCGTTTTCAATCGATTTCCGCGTAATGATATCGCGAGGCAAAATCTGTTTTTTGATGGCATTTACCAAAACCTCAGCAGACTGACCCGCGCTGGTCAGTTTCTCACTATCTTCAGCCGACATGGTTGAAGAATAAGGCAAACTCATGCCCATCGCTTCAAACGCAGACGACATGGTATTGGCGGTAAACATTCCCCCGCAAGAACCGGCACCGGGGCAAGCATGCCGCTCGACTTGCAGCAATTCCGCATCATCGATTTTCCGGGCGCTATGCTGACCCACCGCTTCAAATGCGCTGACGATGGTCAAATCTTGCCCTTTGTAGTGCCCAGGTTTGATCGTGCCGCCATACACAAAAATCGCCGGTACATTCATCCGTGCCATCGCAATCATCGCACCTGGCATATTTTTATCACAGCCACCGATCGCAATCACGCCATCCATACTTTCTGCCTGGATGCACGTTTCAATCGAGTCAGCAATGACTTCACGCGAAACCAGTGAATATTTCATGCCTTCGGTACCCATCGAAATACCATCGGATACCGTAATCGTGCCAAACATCTGCGGCATCGCGCCCGCTTTGCGTAAAGCTGACTCAGCCTGCAGTGACAAATCATTCAATCCTTTATTGCACGGGGTAATAGTGGAATAGCCGTTGGCAACACCAACGATGGGTTTGTTAAAATCCCCATCACCAAAGCCGACTGCCCGCAACATTGCACGATTGGGCGCACGAGAGGCACCTTGGGTAATGGCTTGACTGCGCTTGTTATCTGACATACTGACTCCTGAAAATATTTTTAACGATAAATTGCGGTTTATGACAAAGAACACATCGGTGCACTTGGTATAATGAGCTGCATTTTACCGTAATTAGGATAAAAACTATGCTCGTTCATCCGCAAATTGATCCGGTTGCCATTTCGATCGGTCCTGTGTCCATCCATTGGTATGGATTGATGTATCTCATTGGCTTCGTATCATTCATTATACTGGGGCGCTATCGAATCAAACACGGCCAGAATCCTGTGTTTACCCAGGAAATGTTGGATGACGCATTATTTTACGGAATGTTGGGAGTGATCGTCGGTGGGCGTTTGGGCCATGTATTGTTCTATCAATTCGGTTATTATTTAGAACATCCGTTAGGTATTTTTGCCATTTGGGAAGGCGGCATGTCCTTCCACGGCGGACTCCTTGGTGTTTTTGTGGCGATGGCTTTACTCGCTCGTAAATATCAACTGGCTTGGTTACAGGTGATGGATTTCATTGCGCCACTGGTTCCTTTAGGATTAGGTGCAGGACGTATCGGTAATTTTATCAATGCAGAATTATGGGGTAGAACAACCGATGTTCCATGGGGAATGGTTTTTCCATATATTGATGAATTGCCGCGGCATCCATCGCAACTCTATCAATTTGCGTTGGAGGGAATCGTTCTTTTTATATTACTTTGGGTTTACTCGGCTAAACCACGACCAATCGGCGCTGTATCCGGCATGTTCATGATAGGGTATGGCACATTCCGCTGCTTTACTGAATTTTTCCGTGAACCGGAAGATGGATTTATGGGTATTTCAACGTTAGGAATCACCATGGGACAATGGCTATCGATTCCTATGATTCTAACGGGAATAATCCTTCTGATTTGGGCAAACAATCCAAAAACAGATTTTAAAAAGCAAAAAACAAAGGTTAAAAAAACCAAAAAATAATAAGCCACGTCGTCTATTGTTATTGTTATAACGCCGTGGCTTATAAAGTAACATTACATTATTATTATTATTGTAAAAAACTTTTTAAAACTTTCTTATTTTTTTGCGGCGACGCGCGGAGAGACCTACAAGCCCTAAACCAGCCAACAGCATCGCGTAATTTTCCGGCTCTTGTACAGGCAATGTTTGCAAAGCGACTGAATATTGCCCTAACGATGCCGAGTTCCCTAAATATCCATTGATATCCAAGTAATATTGCCCGGCTTCAAGATTGCCAATAAAATTAGTAGCATTTTTACCAGAAAATGTTGAATGTAAAGTGCTTCCATTTAAACGGTCATCATTCCAAACATCAATGGTTAGCCCCGCTATTCCCAGTAAATTAAAGCCGCCTAAATTAAGTGCATAGGTATTTACAGGATTGTTCGTGATTGATAATGTGGGTATGGTGAAATTGACATACTCTGAAAATGATGAACCGGGTGTTCCATTTAACGTAACTGCCAATATGCTGGGCGATGTTCCAATAATACCCATATTATAAGGATTAGATTCTGTCCCATTGCCATTTACATTCGTAACACCGGCGTTGGCAATACCGGTTGTCATCAGTACTGCTGTTGCTGCCAAATTCAGCTTAAAATTAAAACCTTTTTTCACTATAAAATCTCCAAACTAAATTTATAAGAAACAAACTGAAAATTACTTGCAACAGATTGAAATAAGAAACTTCTATTTATTTAATTTCCTCAAGTAAGTGGAATGAATTTTAGAGAACTCATCTATTCTTAACTATAGGAGTTCATTACCTTTTTCTTAGTACATTTGTACATGCTGAAAATATCGTAATGTCACTGATGGTATACTTTAGGCAGCTTATTTGATGGGCATCTATTTTTCTATTTTAGAACATAAAGTTGCATAAACACCGTTGGGATTAGCGCATTATTTTTCTTCACGACTTCTCTATTCGTACACTTAGGTAAACGCTCATGCAAAAACTGCTAATCCAGGGTGGAAAACCCCTCCATGGCGAAATTTTAATTTCCGGTGCAAAAAACGCCGCACTGCCAATTTTATGTGCCGCGTTACTAACCGATGAATCTTTGCAGATTGGCAATATCCCCGCATTACGTGATATTGAAACCATGTTGGCGCTGCTTAACCAAATGGGCGTCAGTGTGACGTCAGACCATAATGTACCGGGTATTACGCTCTCAGCCAAACAACTTAATAATCCAACTGCCCCCTACGAAATGGTCAAAACCATGCGTGCGTCGATCCTGGTACTCGGCCCTTTATTAGCCCGCGTCGGTCAGGCCAGAATCTCTCTACCGGGCGGCTGCGCTATCGGTTTGCGCCCGGTAGATCAGCACATTAAAGGTCTACAAGCGATGGGAGCAGAAATTTCTATTAATCATGGTTATATCAACGCAACTGTAAAGAAATTGCAAGGTACTCGCATCGTGTTCGACATTGTTACTGTTACCGGAACAGAAAATTTAATGATGGCTGCAGTACTTGCAGAAGGCACAACAATCTTAGAAAACGCCGCACGTGAGCCTGAAATTATCGATCTTGCCAATTGCTTGGCCATAATGGGCGCAAAAATCCAAGGAGCTGGAACCGATGTGATTACGATTGAAGGGCAATCATCATTACATGGCGCAAAATATTCAGTCATGCCAGATCGTATTGAAACCGGTACTTTCTTAGTCGCCTGTACTGCCACCGGCGGTGAAATTCGTCTAAATAATACGAACCCTCATTTATTGGGTGCAGTCATCGATAAACTCGCCGAAGCTGGTGCACAAATTAACGTCAGTCAGAACCACATACATTTGACCATGAATTCACGGCTTCAGTCCGTGAGTTTACGTACCGCGCCTTATCCTGCCTTCCCAACCGACATGCAAGCACAGTTCATGGCACTTAACTGCATTGGTAATGGAACAGCAATTATTACCGAAACGATTTTTGAAAACCGTTTAATGCATGTTCAGGAGTTAAAACGCATGAACGCAGATATTGAAGTGGAAGGTAATACCGCCATCATTCGTGGCATCCCACACTTGGACGGGGCGCATGTGATGGCCACCGATCTGCGCGCATCGGCAAGTTTGATCATTGCCGGATTAGTAGCTCACGGTCGGACCACGATTGACCGAATTTACCACTTAGACCGTGGCTACGAAAATATCGAACAAAAACTCTCGATGCTAGGCGCCAATATCCAACGCATCAACTAAAAAGCCTTTAATGGCGATGCATTAAAGGCTTTTTAAACATAACAACCTCAAAAGATTTGAATATATTAGAACTTTTGTAATTGGTAGCTCACAACAACGGTTGCAATTTTCTTATTCAGCCCCATCACTGGAATGACCAAAATCTTATTATTGTTAACATCCGACTTAAGAGTGATTTTTTGTAAATTGAGTATTTCTTTAGGAAATAAGTCATTGGCCTTGGATTCTTCAAACCGCTTATCCGTTGAAACCAGTAATTGACCTTCGTCATTGATCAGATCAACTCTTTCAGTATTTTTCATTTTAACGACTTCGCCCAGATATTGCTTGATTTGATCAATATTGTTACGAATCAACTCGCCACGTACAGCCCATGAAAGTATCTGACCAAACCGTTCTTCTTCTTTTGTATATTGTTGATCAGCATACTCGCGTGCTTGTTGAGTGATTGACATACGCTCACTCTCAAGCTTCTTCGCCATATCAGATTCTACCTTACCGACAGCAATGGATTTCCAAGCAAAAATAACTATAATAACCCCTATCAGTATCAACAGATATCGACCGGGAAATTGCGTTGTCGGTACATTTCGCAACCAATCTGCCTTATCTCTTAGATGATCGAGGGCGCCATCCATTGTTTTAATAGGTTCAATAGAGTTTTTCTTATTTGTCATCGATCGCTCCTTGTATTGTAACGTTGTAATTAACATCCAAAGGTTGCAAATTATCTACTAATCCTAACTGAAGTGAAAGAAAAACCTACCAAGAGATCACTATCTTGTGGCAAGAATCTCCATTATCACAAACACCGTAACTTTTCTGCTACACATTGTTCGTACAAACAACTCAAGACAACCTTCAATAACGCAAATGAAACACCAGCCCCCTATTAGGCTACTCGTTATGCTTTATAATGGTTGTTATCGCATTATTGAACATCCTTCAGGATTAAAAAATCATCACAAGCCATGAATAGTAATGATCCCCAACAAAATAATAGGAAAGCCTGGTCTGGAAGATTCACTGAACCCGTTTCCGAACTAGTCGAGCGCTATACCGCATCCATTCCATTTGACTACCGGCTAGCGGAGTATGATATTCAAGGTTCATTGGCCCATGCAAAAATGCTTTCGATTCAAGGCATCATTAGCAATACAGACTGGCAAGCCATAGAGCAAGGACTCAACCAAATACGCGATGAAATTCGTAACAACCAATTTACTTGGCAATTAGCACTTGAAGATGTACATCTCAATATCGAAAAACGTTTGACACATCTGATCGGTGATGCTGGCAAAAGACTCCATACGGCTCGCTCACGCAATGATCAAGTCGCAACCGATATCCGCTTATTCCTGCGTGCTTCGATTGATGAAATCTTAACTTTAATTAAAGATCTGCAATATGCTTTACTCAATCTTGCCGAAAAGCATATTGATACCGTGATGCCAGGATTTACGCACCTGCAAGTAGCTCAACCCGTCTTATTCGGCCATCACTTGATGGCTTATTTTGCAATGCTCAAACGCGATACCGAACGGTTATTAGACTGCCGCAGACGGGTTAATCAATTACCTTTGGGTGCCGCAGCACTGGCCGGAACAAGCTATCCCATTGATCGTCATTTGGTAGCTAAGCTTTTGGATTTTGAGGGGGTTTGCGAAAACTCGCTCGATGCAGTATCCGATAGGGATTTTGCGATTGAATTTTGTGCCTGTGCAACGTTGATTATGACCCACCTCTCTCGATTGTCGGAAGAATTCATTCTTTGGATGAATCCACAGTTTGGTTTCATCGAGTTGGCTGATCGGTTTTGCACCGGATCCTCAATCATGCCACAAAAGAAAAATCCAGATGTACCTGAATTAGTTCGCGGCAAAACTGGCCGCATTAATGGTCACCTGGTTGCATTGCTAACGCTCATGAAAGGTCAACCACTGGCCTACAACAAAGATAATCAAGAAGACAAAGAACCACTTTTTGATACCGTTGATACTTTGATCGACACCTTACGTATCTATGCAGAAATGCTCTCAGGTGTAACAGTTCATCATGACACCATGCGCCAATCGACATTACGCGGTCATGCAACAGCTACCGACTTAGCTGATTATCTGGTCAAGAAAGACATTCCCTTCCGAGATGCGCATGAAATCGTTGCAAAGACCGTGCAATTTGCCGAGCAAAAAGGCTGCGACTTAAGTAGCCTACCCATCCATGAACTACAGCAATTTTCAGATCGCATTGAAGCTGATGTGTTAGCTGTATTAACATTGGAAGGTTCGATCAAAAGCCGCAATCACATTGGAGGAACTGCCCCAGAGCAAGTTACAGCAACCCTTCAAAAAGCGCGACGATGGCTTGAAAATTAGTATGCCCAGTCACTCTGAACCCGCTTTTAATACGGTAGTGACAACATAACTTCAAAAACTAATTACATAAGCAGACCCGTCTAACTTACTGTATGGATCCTTGGAATGATATCAGCCAGCAAATTGCGACAGTTACTCAGCAGAAATTCTCCATAAAAGAAAAAAAACCACTAACGGGCGGGTGCATCAATCAAAGTTTCAAAATTTCCAATGGCGTTCAAATTTATTTTGTCAAACTAAATACCTCAGAAAATTTAGCAATATTTGACTCAGAAGCTGATGGACTGAATGAAATTCAACAATCCAAAGCCATCCGTGTACCCAATGCTATTTGTATGGGTCAAAATGCGCAATCAGCTTGGCTAGTGCTCGAATATGTCGCACTTCACCCCGCAACACAAAATAATGCCGAGAAATTAGGCACACAACTCGCTACAATGCATCGTATCACGGCCAAACAGTATGGTTGGAAACGCAATAATTTTATTGGCAGCACTTCCCAAATAAACACTTGGTCACGCAATTGGATTCACTTCTGGCAAGAGAATCGGCTCAATTATCAACTCAAACTTGCTGCTCAAAAAGGTTATGGTGGAAAATTACAAGTCTTTGGAGAGCGATTACTTACTGAATTAGAGCATTTTTTCTCGAATCGACAACCATCTTCATCGTTATTGCATGGCGATCTGTGGCAGGGTAATTATGCTTTCGACGATAGCAACAATCCTATCCTATTGGACCCAGCCGTATACTTTGGTGATCGGGAAACCGATATTGCGATGACAGAGCTTTTTGGAGGGTTCCCCGCTGCTTTTTATTCAGCTTACCAAAATAATTATCCGTTGGATTCTGGGTACAACGTGCGCAAAATAATCTATAATCTCTATCATATTTTGAATCATTTAAATCTTTTTGGAAACAGCTATCGGCCTCAAGCGGAGCATATGATGGCAACACTGCTTGCTGAGGTTCGATCTTGAGCATGATCGATTGATCGTTTCCTGCATTTTTTATTTTCTGTATTGAATTTTTTCTAGGCCAAATCCTTTATATTTGACTATTTGTGATCCATGACAAAGTATGTGTTTGTAACAGGTGGTGTAGTTTCTTCTCTCGGTAAAGGTATCGCCGCTGCGTCATTAGCTGCTCTCCTGGAAACCCGTGGAATCAAAGTCACGATGCTTAAGCTCGATCCCTATATCAATGTAGATCCTGGAACCATGAGTCCATTCCAACATGGTGAAGTGTTTGTCACAGAAGATGGAGCAGAAACCGATCTGGATCTTGGACATTATGAGCGTTTTATTAGCACGCGCATGACCAAGCATAATAACTTTACTACCGGACAGATCTATGAAAGTGTCATACGCAAGGAAAGGCGAGGCGATTACCTTGGCGGCACTGTACAAGTAATTCCTCATATTACAGATGAAATAAAACGCTACATTCAAGCCGGCGTCGGTGATGCGCAAGTAGCGATCATTGAAATTGGCGGTACTGTCGGGGATATCGAATCGCTACCTTTCTTAGAAGCCATACGCCAAATGGCCGTACAAAACCCGCGAACAGACACTTGCTTCATTCATCTTACCCTATTGCCTTACATTGGCTCTGCTGGAGAACTTAAAACCAAGCCAACACAACATTCGGTTAAAGAATTAAGAGAAATTGGTATTCAGCCTGATGTCTTACTGTGCCGATCTGATCGCGAAGTCCCCCAGGAGGAGCGTCGCAAAATTGCACTTTTCACAAATGTTCGAGAAGAAGCTGTAATTTCTGCGGTTGATGTAGATAGCATCTATAAAATTCCGGCTTTGCTGCATGAGCAGATGTTGGATGAAATTATCTGCCACAAATTGAACATTCTCGCCAAACCGGCTGATTTGAGCACATGGAAAAAATTGATTCATGCATTGGAATACCCAAAATATATCACCACGATAGCCATAGTCGGAAAATATGTTGATCTGACTGAATCCTATAAATCACTCTCTGAAGCACTGATTCATGCAGGCATTCATACACAAAGTCGAGTCAATATTTGCTATATCGATTCTGAAAACATTGAGAAAGAAGGAACGGAGTGCTTAGCCGGTATGAACGGCATTCTAGTACCGGGTGGTTTTGGTAAGCGTGGCGTTGAAGGAAAAATCATGGCGGTGCAATATGCACGTACCAAACGTATCCCCTATCTCGGTATTTGCCTTGGATTACAGCTTGCAATTATCGAATATGCACGTAACAAAGCCGATATGAAAGGCGCGCATAGCACTGAATTTAATCCTGACACACCCTACCCGGTGATCGGGCTCATTACGGAGTGGCGGACACGCGATGGGCAGCTGGAAACTCGCGACGCTTATTCCGACATTGGCGGCAGCATGCGTCTGGGTGGTCAAGAATGTTTACTGAAGAAGGGATCGTTAGCGAGTAAAACCTATGGCGCAGAAAAAATTATTGAAAGGCATCGCCATCGCTATGAAGTCAATAGTGAATTCATACCCAAATTAGAACAGGCAGGACTTTGCATCAGTGGTTTATCGAAGGAAGAAAATTTATGTGAAATGATAGAATTGCCGGAAACTGAGCATCCTTGGTTTCTAGCGTGCCAATTTCACCCTGAATTCACCTCCAGACCACAAACTGGTCACCCACTTTTTAAATCTTATATTCAAGCAACGCTCACCGCTGCCAAAAAGCACCCGATCAATGACGATAAAAAACGTCAAGCTGTTAGCACAGTTTTATGAATGCCTTCATGGCTATTCAATTATCAGGCGCAACAAATTATTAAACATACAGTAATAACCATACCATTAACAGGAAGACAGTAGATGAGTGCAATTGTAGATATCATCGCCCGTGAAATTCTCGATTCTCGTGGCAACCCGACCATTGAAGCTGATGTATTGCTGGAATCAGGTGTACTCGGTAGAGCCGCCGTTCCTTCGGGTGCATCCGTTGGCACCCGCGAAGCAGTAGAGTTGCGGGACAATGATAAGCAGCGCTATTTTGGCAAAGGCGTACTGAAAGCGGTAGAAAGTGTCAATAGCGAAATTTCTGAAACGCTCATGGGATTGGATGCCGTTGATCAAAGTTTTCTCGATCAAGAATTGATCAAACTAGATGGCACAGAAAATAAATCAAGACTGGGTGCCAATGCTATTCTGGCTGTATCATTAGCAGTCGCCAAAGCCGCAGCAGAAGAGTCTGGCTTACCGCTTTATCGATATCTAGGTGGCGCTGGGTTGATGTCAATGCCTGTTCCTTTGATGAATGTGATCAATGGTGGCGCCCATGCCAACAACAACATCAACATGCAGGAATTCATGATCGTTCCAGTTGGAATTGAGAATTTTCATGAGGCTGTTCGTTGTGGTGCCGAAATATTCGCTACATTAAAGAAACTGATTGATCATCGAGGTATGCCAACGACTGTTGGCGATGAAGGTGGTTTTGCTCCTAATCTGGAAAATAACGAAGCAGCGCTGCAATTGATTGTACAAGCAATTGATGAGGCAGGTTACCAACCAGGCAAAGAAGTAGCTATTGGCATTGACTGCGCCAGTTCGGAATTTTACAAAGAAGATAAATACCATTTGGATTCCGATGGATTACATTTGACTTCTGCGCAGTTTGTTGATTATTTATCATCTTGGATTGATAAGTACCCAATTATTACTATAGAAGATGGCATGAGCGAACATGACTGGAAAGGCTGGGAACTTCTAACAGAAAAACTAGGCAAATCTGTTCAGTTAGTGGGCGATGATATTTTTGTCACGAACACCAAAATTCTACAACAAGGTATTCAACGAAAGATAGCCAACTCAATATTGATCAAAGTCAACCAAATTGGCACATTAACTGAAACTCTCTCAGCGATTGAAATGGCAAAACGCGCGGGCTATACCGCCGTAATCTCACACCGATCAGGCGAAACCGAAGACACCACTATCGCCGACATTGCAGTTGCAACCAATGCATTACAAATCAAAACAGGCTCACTGTCCCGCTCCGATCGTCTGGCAAAATATAATCAATTGCTGAGAATTGAAGAAGATTTAGGAGATGCAGCGCATTACGCAGGCCGGGGAGCATTTTATCAACTTCGATAATGAAATTTCTGACACTCATTTTGTTTGCACTGATCGTCTTACTACAATATCCACTTTGGTTTAGCAAATCCAGTTGGAAAAGAGTTTGGCTCGTCGAGGAAGAAGTCAGTGCTGCACGTCAAAATAATTTGGCGCTCCAGCATCGCAACAACATGTTGGAGGCTGAACTTAGCGATCTCAAACAAGGCCTTGAAGCCGTCGAGGAGCGGGGACGTAGTGATTTGGGTATGATCAAACAGAATGAAATTTTATTTCAAATCGTCAGAACTGAATCCCCGACGCCCAAGCAAGATCCCCTCCCTGAAAATTTTCCAAATGATCAATCCACAAATAAACGGTAGTGCGTCTCTGTTATTGTAGTATCAACATAAAGATCAGGGTGATCCATTCCCTGATACTAGCGTACTCATCGAACTCTTAGTGAAATTTTCAAACTAACTAATAAGAATTTTTTTCAACATCTTATAATCGCTTGAAAACTGACTGACTAACCTTATATTACTCACAGTTTTTACAGTTGTTTACTATCTTATGGAGTCAATGAATGAAAAGAATCCTACTTTTTTTAGCAACTAACTTAGCTATTGTTCTGGTTCTAAGTATTACATTAAGGCTATTGGGATTCGAAAGAATTCTAGATGCGCAAGGAATCGGGCTTGATATCAATTCGTTACTTGTATTTGCAGCCGTTTTCGGGTTTGGTGGCTCGCTGATTTCGCTCGCGATGTCTAAATGGACCGCAAAACGAATGACTGGGGCTCAAGTAATCGATATGCCGCGCAGTGCTCAAGAGCACTGGTTATTTACCACGGTACAAAGGCAAGCACAAGCAGCCGGTATCGGTATGCCAGAGGTAGCTATCTACGAAGCACCGGACGTCAATGCTTTTGCGACTGGCATGTCAAGAAATGATGCTCTTGTTGCAGTCAGTACCGGTTTACTCAATAACATGAACCAAGATGAAGCTGAGGCTGTGCTTGCGCATGAAGTCAGTCATATCGCTAATGGAGATATGGTTACGCTGGCACTCATACAAGGTGTGGTCAATACCTTTGTCATGTTCTTTTCTCGAGTGATTGGCCACGCAGTCGATCGTGTCATATTTAAAACGGAAGAAGGTCATGGCCCTGCTTTCTGGGTTACCACGATTATTGCCGAATTATTGCTAGGTATATTGGCCACTATTATCGTGATGTGGTTTAGTCGGCAACGTGAATTTCGTGCTGATGCTGGAGGCGCAAGCTTAGCGGGTAAAAACAAAATGATCGCTGCATTACGCAGATTGCAAATTAACTCGCAACAGCAGGCACAGCTTCCGGATCAACTTGCTGCATTTGGCATTTCCAGCGGCGGTGGTAGTGGCTTAAGCAATTTATTCAGAACCCACCCTACCCTGGAAGAAAGAATCGCTGCATTAGAAATGCAACATTAATAGGTTTATTCTGAACAATTCATAACATTCTTCTATGTAATGAATTTAGGATTTTGGTGAATAAATACCCTACGACCAACGAATGAGGGTGTAGCATTGTTGTAACTAACTGGTCATTTGCTAGTTCTCATGCTACCCTCCATTCACTCTGTTCTTCATCCTTTCACAATAACTCTAACAGCATATTCTGTCATTACAAAACCCAACCCGCCGCAGCAATCTTTTTGCTTCACAACAATGATAGTTGGCTCTTAGATATGTCTACCAATGATCAATTAATGTTTGGAATTTTTAATTTTATCATTAACACCTGATAACACTCCGTTGGCAATTTTCCCTATAAGATCAGCGGTTGCGTGCGCTAAACTGACGCCTGTTTCAAGCTGCGCATGCCCTATCGATGCAATCTGTTGCTTGAAAATTTCAAGTGTTTCTATAAGTTGCAAACCTACGGCAGTACCATTATTTCTCGCATGCCGACCTAAATCATGCAAAATATCAGCGGTCAACCCTTGTGCCGCGTTCGCAGTGTTGTGCAATATATCCAAAAACAGGCTTTCCAGACTTTCTAACTCAGAATGCGCCTGCTTTAATTCATTCTCAGAAAATTTTTGAGTTTGCCCCGCTGCTTCTTCAAGAGCTAGCTTAGAAGCTTGAGCAAAACTCGCCAATGCAGAATCCAAGCCAGCCACAGCTTCGTGAATTTGTGATTTTGCGGTTTGCGTCTGACTGATAACGTGTTGTAGCTGTTGTGTTGCGCCATCATGAACACCTTGAATGATAGCGGTGATGATTCTCTGCAATGAGGCCAAATCCAAATGGTGCGCATTCATAGCATTCAGGGTCAAATGACGCACCGTTTCTCGCGTATGCAAGCCTTTCGCCACAGCTTCTCGTACTTCTGCCTCCAACGTTTTAAGATGAAAGTCATTGTCAGTTTTATTATGTTCCATGGTGACGGGCCCTTATTTTATTGGTATTTCTGTAACGATTTTATTTTCCTCCTTTTTTTCCGATTTGGTCAAGGCCCTTCATATAAGCCCTTAGGACTTTAGGAATCGTGATACTGCCATCGCTATTCTGGTAGTTTTCAAGTACCGCTACCAGGGTTCGGCCTACTGCCAAACCAGAGCCATTCAACGTATGTAATAAAGTGGGTTTGCCATTTTCGTTGCGGAAACGCGCTTGCATACGCCGCGCCTGGAACGCTTCACAATTACTACAGGAAGAAATCTCACGATAGGTATTTTGTGCAGGCAACCACACTTCTATATCATAGGTTTTAGCTGCAGAAAAACCCATATCGCCAGTGCATAGAGCCATTACACGATAGGGAAGATCAAGTAATTGGAGAATCTTTTCAGCGTGACCGACGAGTTGTTCCAACGCAGAATAAGATTGATCCGGATGTACCAAATGCACCAATTCAACTTTATCAAATTGATGTTGACGAATCAGTCCACGTGTGTCTCGACCATAGCTGCCAGCTTCGGAACGAAAACATGGTGTATGAGAAACATACTTCAGCGGCAATTCTTGCATCGGTACGATTTCGTCACGTACCATATTGGTGATAGGCACCTCGGCTGTTGGAATTAGATGGAATGATGGTACATTGTCATCTTTTGATACACCACCCGCTCGGACTGAAAATAAATCTTCAGCAAATTTCGGTAGCTGTCCCGTACCACGCAAACTCTCTGCATTCACCAAATAGGGTACATAGATCTCCGTGTAACCGTGTTCTTGTGTGTGTTGATCCAACATAAATTGGGTCAATGCCCGGTGTAGCAACGCAAGACTACCTTTCATTACACTGAAGCGTGCACCACTCAGTTTAGCGGCTGCTTCAAAATCAAGTAACCCCAATCCTTCACCAATACTGACGTGATCTTTGACCGCAAAGTCAAATATCCTGGGTGTACCCCAGTTACGTATTGACACATTGCAAGTTTCATCTTTGCCTAGCGGCACACTAGAATGAGGTAAGTTTGGAACTTCCAGCAGAATTTTCTGCAGTTGCTCCTGAATTTGCTCCAATTGAATTTCAGCTTGTTTCAGTTCATCACCAAATTGCACGACCTCTGCCATAATGGCAGTAGTATCTTCCCCCCTACCCTTAGCATAACCAATTCTTTTCGATGCGGTATTGCGTTGTGCTTGCAATTCCTGTGTTTTGGTTTGAATGGTTTTTCGTTCTGCTTCCAATGCATTAAATGCAGTGACTGGAAAAACATAACCTCTTTTGGCTAATTCACAAGTAATATTATCCAGATCAATACGTAGTTGCTGAATATCTAGCATGTCGTGGGCTCCAAAACCAAATAATCTAAAAAGCTATATTTTACGACGAGCTTGTTGATCCAGAGAATGTAAATAAGCCAATTTTTCTTGAATCTTTTGTTCCAATCCGTAACCAGTCGGTTGATAAAAACTGACTTCCGGCATGCCCTCTGGAAAATAATTTTCGCCTGCCGCATAGGCATCAGGACAATCATGCACGTAGCGATAGCGCTCGCCATACCCTATCTGCTTCATAAATTGGGTCGGAGCATTACGCAAGTGAGTAGGTACGGAGCGCGATTTATCTTGTGCAATAAACTTACGCGCTTTGTTGTAAGCATTATAAACAGCGTTACTTTTGGGTGCACATGCCAGATATATAACTGCTTGCGCCAACGCCAGCTCGCCTTCCGGGCTGCCAAGCCGCTCATAAGTCTCGCACGCATCTAATGTCAAACGCAAAGCTCGCGGATCCGATAAGCCAATATCTTCGGTTGCCATGCGTACCAATCGTCTTGCAATATATAAAGCATCAGCCCCGCCATCTAGCATACGACAAAGCCAATACAGTGAAGCATCTGGGGCCGAGCCACGCACGGATTTGTGCAATGCTGAAATTTGTTCGTAAAAGGTATCGCCACCCTTGTCAAATTGGCGCGTATTACGTGAGAGTGTATTAACAATGTAGTCTTTGCTAATCTCAAATGTTTCTTTAGTCTCGATAGCATCAGTGATTTGTTCCAATAGATTGAATAAGCGACGTGCATCTCCATCAGAAAATTCGATTAATAGTTGGCGAGCATGGTTAGTAAACTGTATATGTGGGAAAGTGAGTTTGCTCGCACGTTCAATTAGTTGTGATAATTCCGACTCAGATAAAGCAGTGAGTATGTAAACTTGCGCACGCGACAATAACGCATGATTGATTTCAAACGATGGATTTTCCGTAGTAGCACCGATGAAAGTAATGAGTCCTTGCTCTATGTACGGTAAAAATGCATCTTGCTGGGATTTGTTAAATCGATGAACTTCGTCAATGAACAAAATCGTATGTCGCCCCTTTTGTTGCAAAACTAATTCTGCTCGATCAATTGCACTGCGGATCTCTTTAACACCTGACATAACCGCTGACAAGGCAATGAATTCGCTATCGAATGCACTCGACATAATACGCGCGAGGGTGGTTTTTCCTGTTCCTGGCGGCCCCCACAAAATCATCGAGTGTAATTTGCCTGATTCAAATGCCACACGCAAAGGTTTTCCAATACCTAACAAATGACTCTGGCCAATAACGTCGTTTATATGATTGGGTCGTAATTGCTCTGCAAGAGGCGCCCGGGGAAGATTATCTGGAAATAATGCAGTATCATTCACGGATGACATCAGCACTGGCGGGCGGCGTAAAATTGAACAAACTCTCTGATAACTGCGGATTCTTTTCTAATTCTGAAAAAGTAAGCAAAGTGGTTTGGCCTAAGCTATCGCGCAGTGCCATCAATTTGAGAGTACCTTGCGGTGAAAAGGCCATTTGAATAAATTCAAACATGGTTTCTTTATTTTTGGGCACGGCTTCTAACCACTCCATGCCTTCTTGTAAGCCAAGTTCCGTTAGAACAAAATTTTCTTCCAGGTCGCTATTTCCGGCCAGTAAGGCCGCAGGACTGCTACCGATTGCAAGATTAAATGGTCGTACGGTTGCTTGATTCAGATCATGATCATAAAACCAAACTTCTTTCCCATTTCCCACAATGATTTGCTCATAAGGCTTTGCATAAGACCAACGAAATTTTTCTGGACGTTCAAATTGCATTGATCCTTTGGAATCTTGAATCGTGCGCCTACTCTTGTCATATAGCGTTTGAGAAAAATTAGCGCTGACTGTGCTTGTTTCAGCAATAAATTTTTTTAAATTGCCGATTGCAGTCGCTTGTGCTGACATGGATATCAGGCTGATCAACAGCAATATAAAAAAATGGCTTGAAATCGGCATATTAATAAAATTGTTATAGTTTGATCATATTGCAGTGCAAAATGCGCTATTCACTTCGTGATGGTGCAAGTACTTCACGATTGCCATTACTTTGCATGGCAGACACTAAGCCTGATCGCTCCATTTCTTCAATGAGGCGTGCCGCACGATTATAGCCGATGCGCAAGTTCCTTTGCACTAAAGAAATCGAGGCCCGGCGAGTCTTAACTACGATAGCAACGGCCTCGTCATATAAAGGATCAGATTCACCTTCTGGTGATTTTCTAGCTTCCAAAGCACCTGACACATCGCTTTCTTCATCATCGGTTTGTAGAATCTCCTCAATATAACAAGGTTCACCATGCTCTTTTAAATATTCCACAACCTTATGTACTTCATGATCGGCGACAAAAGCGCCGTGAACACGTTGCGTATAGCCGCTTCCCGAGGGTAAGTACAGCATATCGCCTTGCCCAAGCAGTGCTTCAGCGCCCATTTGATCCAAAATAGTCCGAGAATCGATTTTACTGGACACTTGGAAAGCAATTCGAGTCGGAATGTTAGCTTTGATCAAACCGGTGATCACATCGACCGAGGGCCGCTGTGTTGCTAATAAAAGATGAATGCCCGATGCGCGTGCCTTCTGAGCAAGTCTTGCGATAAGTTGCTCAACTTTTTTCCCAGCAACCATCATCAAATCAGCCAATTCGTCAATAACCACTACTATCATTGGCAATTCTTCCAAATATTCTGGTGTTTCATCTGGACGCAATAAAGGATTGATTACCGGCGTCTCTGTCTTTGCGGCATCTTTTATTTTTTGATTATAACCACTCAGATTGCGTACCCCTAAAGCCGACATTAATTTGTAACGTCTTTCCATTTCCGAAACACACCAGCGCAAGGCACTCGCTGCTTCACGCATATCTGTTACAACTGGTGTAAGTAAATGTGAAATACCCTCATAAACTGATAATTCGAGCATTTTGGGGTCGATCAAAATGAGCCGTATTTGTTCGGGTGTGGCTTTATAGACCAAACTCAATATCACGGCATTGATAGCCACTGATTTTCCCGACCCTGTAGTGCCTGCAACGAGTGCATGAGGCATTTTGGCGAGATCCGACACGATAGGACGACCGCTGATATCTTTACCTAAAGCAATCGTGAGCGATGAAGCGGAGTCTGCATAAGCTTGAGAGCCAAGAATTTCCTGCAAGCGGACAATTTGCCGCTTCGGATTTGGCAATTCAAGCCCCATGCTGGTTTTTCCAGGAATGGTTTCGACTACACGAATACTCGCCACCGACAGTGCACGCGCAAGATCCTTGACTAAATTGATAACCTGGCTGCCTTTCACACCCACTGCCGGTTCAATTTCATAACGTGTGATCACCGGACCGGGAAACGCAGCCACGACTTTAACATCAACACCAAACTCTTTGAGTTTGCGTTCGATTAAGCGTGATGTAAATTCCAATGTTTCTTTCGATAAAACCTCAAAGTCTTTTTCGGGTTCATCCAATAAGTGTAATGGCGGTAACGAAGAATCTGGCAAATCAGAAAATAGTGATGCTTGCTTTTCTTTAATCGTCCGTTGCGATTTTGCAATGGCTGAGGCAGGTAATTCGATGTGCAAAGAAGGCGTTTCTTCAATGCGCTTCTTTTCATTTTCAACTAATTCATCGCGCACACGTGCTGCGAGCATTCCAGCTAATTTATCTTGCCGTGTTTCCCATTTGTTGATGATAAAAAAAAGTAATTCTTCGATTTGTTCGCCAATTTTTTCTACGAAACGTACCCACGACAAGCCCGTGAATTGGCTAAATCCAACCGCAATCAGAGTAAGCAATAGTAACGTCGCACCTATAGCGCCAAATACTTTGGAAAAGAAATAACTGATGGTGTTGCCGAGAATACCACCTGGTGTAAGTGGAAGCGAAGCGCTGATGGTATAAAAACGTAATGATTCCAATCCGCTGCTGGCCATCAACAGCAATAAAAAGCCACCGATAGAAAATACGATTGAATGTTTATCAAAAATACCACCGGAATCAATTCTGCGATAACTCCAAGCGATCATCGAAAGGAAAAAAGCAATCCACCACCACGCAGACACCCCGAATAAATACAAAAGCAAATCAGCCAACCAAGCGCCAGCATATCCTCCAGCGTTTTGAATCTCATTAAAACTCCCGCTGTGCGACCACCCTGCATCGTTTCTATCGTAACTCACAAGAATCATGATCAAGTAAAGTGCGATACCAACTAGCAGTAAATAAAAGGACTCTCGTAACAGTCGAGCTACTTTGGGCGAAAAAGCATGGCTCGCTGATTTCCTAGCCATCGGTTTGTTTATAAGACTCATTGAGACTCTCGTTATGCCTTTGTCTAAGCTAATTATATAAGATTAACGAAAGGACGATCTATTAATGCATACCAATATTGTAAGCATCGATGATACCTATAACTTTAGTAGTTGATAAAATCATAAGATAGCAATCAAATGATTGGGGCTTTCATTTGAAATGATTCTTTCACTGGATATTCAATCCAGATGTCAATTGGATAAAGTGAAACGAATCGCTTAATTAGTTCTTGAGCGGGACAAAATCGCTGGAACAACGTTTTTGTCTTTGTTACTAGTAATCTCTGGCAAAGTAGATACTTGGTGTTTTTCACTTTGTTTCGAAAGTGACAGAGCAGCTTCAGCTCGCTGATATAGATTCAGGCTGCTATCGTTTTCTTCCAGGGTAGAAATTCCAATGCTAGCGAAAAATTTGTTATTCATTCCATTGATCGCTGGAAAAGCAGCTTTATTACGGATAATTTCACAAACTTCCTTTGCTTCGGATAATGCTGTTTCCGGAAACAGTATCACAAATAGCTGCGTATCAATTTGATAAAAAAGATCCGATGTTCTGATTTTGGATCGAATGTTATTTGAAATTTTTTGCATAATATCCAGTGCAGGATACTGCATTTCTTGATCTTGAGTCAGTTGATGTAAATCAATATCAATCAGTGCAATCGATAAATTTCGCCGATAGCGTTGGCAACGAAACGTTTCTGTATTGAGATCAACACCAAATGCATGCATATTTTTAAATCCTGAAACAGGATCAATCAGATTGTTTGTCAATAAAGCCGACATATCAACATTAGTTTTCTTAATCTTGATAACCATAATTGCAGCACACACAATCAGCAGCAACGTAAGCCCACGATTTATTAAGGCAACTTCAAATGGCACTATATTTCCGGGGGATAAATAAAAACCCAACACTACGAATACAAAGCTTAATATCGAAACAATATAAGTAAGATAAGTACCACTCACCCATAAACAACCAAAAATAACTAATGCATAGGGTATACCTGCAGCTACCCCAAGCGGTAAGTTCAAATCAATAACAAAAATGAATACAGTCGCAAAAAAGATAATCAGGCTATTCGGAGAAATTGAAATTTCTCTCAAAAAAAGCTTCGGGATGGAAGCCATCGAACGAATATATTCACGCATTTGATTTTATGAAGGCTTGAGTATGTAAATGAAAAATAACGATAGTACTAAGCTAGAGCTTCTTCTAGCTCCAAAAAACAATTAAATCAAAAATAACAATCTCTTACAAAAAAATCACTTTCTCATTTTATGAGTCTTTCAGATTATAGTTTAATAATTCGGGTTCCTGCAATCCGATCATGTAAAAATTGCCGATCACGATCAAAAAAGATCCAAATGATTCCGATGCAAAAAAAAGGATAGACAAGCAGGGCTAAAAGATAGCGAGTTATAGCCTGCTTCTTAGTAATGCTTCCTCCGTTTGCATCAACCAAACGTAACTTCCATGTCTGCATAGCGAGTGTTTGTCCTCCATGTGTCCAAAACCAAATGAAATACAGTCCCATGATGATCAACAAATAAAATTGATAAAGCGGTTTAAAATACTCGCTATCCATTTTGGAGAATAAAGGTACAAAAATGAAACTGGCTATAAAAATAATAGCTAACAACAGTAGAAAATCATAAATCAGGCATAAAATGCGTTGCCATAGTTTGGGCGTTACATAGGGTGTAATTGTGTCTTCCATAGCTTTATATATTCAAACCGCTTTTTTAGTGATCATATGCATCGTTAAATTAAACAACTAGTTGCATAATTCAGCCAAGAAATAAGATAGCCAGATAAATGCATTTTGATAATCCAATATCAGTGTGACCTTAAGGTTATACCTGACATAACGATACTAAAGTATGAACTGGCCATACTTACAAATTGATAATTATTATCGTTTCGGTTAATATTTGTACATATCAAAGTACTCTGAATCCATTATATCGAAAATCAATCGACTGCCGCCATCAAACAGATCACAAGTCAACGCAGTTTTTGTTTTTAAGTATGCAAACACTTTTATTGTCTCAGAATAAGTATCAAATTTCTCAGCGCAGTATCATATCCTTACCGGGCTTATTATTTGTTTTGGCTATTCATGCCGGATTATTTTATTTTTTTTGGAATCAGAAATTAATCCCTCCTCCAGAAAGAATGGTGACATTATTTGCGCAATTGATTACACCAGCAGCACCTATTCGTGAGCAAGCACCCAATCCTGTCAACCTCAAACCTCAACCGACCAAAGTTGAACCAGTTAAAAAAACACCTCCTCCGGTAAAAGTTAAAGAGCAACAAATGACAACTAAGACCGCAACCAAACCTGAACAAAAAAAGGTTGAATTGCCGCAGGAACACACGTCCGACTTTCTCAACAAAAATACTGCCGAGTCGCAGCCCACCGCAATAGCTTCTGCTCAACCCACACAAATGCCAGCAGCACCAATGACGCTATCGTCAGAGCTATCGGTCTCTTGTCCAAAACAAGCAGCACCAATTTATCCTGCGATTTCTAGGCGTATGAGTGAAGAAGGAAAATTAGTTTTGCGTGTAGAGCTAGATGAAAAAGGGAATGTTGATAATGCAAAAGTAATTAACAGTAGTGGATATGAACGCCTTGATAACGCTGCACTGACTGCAGTAAAGAACTGGCATTGCAACCCATCGCTACGCGATGGCCAACCGGTTCGAGCAGTTGCATTGCAACCTTTTAATTTTGTTTTGCAAGGAAACTAATAGAATATGGAACATGGTCTTGGATTTGCAAATTTTCTTGCACAGATCGATGAAGTCGGCATGGTTGTTTTGGCATTACTTATTTCACTTTCTGTGGCAAGCTGGTATTTAATTATTACAAAAAGCATCGCAAATTTTGTTGCAAAACGTCGTGCCGAAGCTTTTCTTGATCGCTTCTGGAGTCTCGACTCACTTCAAGCGGCGCAAATGGATTTCAAAGATCACGAACCTGATAACGCATTCGCTGAGCTGGCTAAACTGGGTATTAGTGCTGCAAACGATTCAAAAAACTACCATTCTCACAAGCTTGCAGCAGCGGGTGGTCTCAGCGAACTAGTGACCCGCACACTGCGTAATGGTATTGATCAAGAAGCCACGCGAATTGAAAATGGATTGACCTTGATCGCTTCAGCCGGTTCAGCCGCGCCATACATTGGTTTATTTGGAACGGTCTGGGGCATTTATCATGCTTTAATTCAGATTGGTCTTTCTGGCCAAGGCACGCTGGACAAAGTAGCTGGCCCGGTTGGAGAAGCCTTAATCATGACCGCATTAGGTTTGGCTGTAGCTATTCCAGCAGTACTTGCGTATAACGCTTTTGTGCGTCGAAACCGAATATGGCTGGCACGCCTGGAAGCATTTGCACATGACCTTTTTACCTTGGTTACTGTAAGTGAGCCCATATCAGCAACGAATCAAACCGCACATTCCGCAGAACATGCCGATTCATCATTAACGTCCTATGATGGTGCAAATACCCAGGCAATTTCTACAAATGAGAGGTCATAGCGATGGCTTTTGGCGGCAATATACAGAATAATAGCGGTCAAGCACCTATGTCTGAAATCAATGTTGTTCCCTTGGTTGACGTCATGCTGGTGCTATTGATTATTTTTATTATTACTGCGCCATTATTGACGCATTCTGTCAAAATCGATTTACCGAAAGCTGACAACGTGCCCAATGTTACGCGAAGTGAAAATATCGAATTAGCCATTCAGATGGATGGTAGTCTGTTCTGGAATGGCCAGCCAGTAGAATTTAAGGAATTAACGTCGCGCTTTACTTCGGTAATAGCTCAAGCACCACAAACCGAATTACACATTCGCGCAGATAAAATGTGCCCCTATCAACATGTTGCTCGTGTAATGAGCACTGCGGCTAAAGCAGGAATGGCGAGAATCGGGTTTATTATGGACCCTTCTGAATAATAAACCCTGAGAAACTCTAAACCCAGTTTAGAGTCTGGTTAATGGCTGTTTTGTGTAGTTCTAACCCAAAAAACTGGTTCGCACCATCAGCCACAGGTAAAACATACTTGATCAATTCTTAATCTCTTTCAGGCTTAATCTTTCTCTATTTTTGATTCAGAGAAGAGCTAGCTGAAGATATTAGCATGCTGTAGTTCTTAATCCTCCGCTGTTTGCGGCAAGGACTTCTTATTATCATTAATACGCATTAAAAACAATTTTTATTCAATTAAGAAAACTATAGTTATACGGGGTAAAATCCTAAGGTAAAAAAGACCTGTAAGTTTTCATATGTCGTATGGTGCATCAAAGAGGTCATCTATATGAAACATCTGCCTTTTTTATGTACCGTTATTCGTGTCGTAATTGTTATGAATCGTACTGCTTACTTTTAATTCGGAGACTACGCAATGACTTCTAGTGCTTTGGTAGGAAACAAAGATCCACAAACTAAGTATGCTGATAAGACACCACCAATTCTCACCTTTAGCATACCGGGTAACGACAGTTCGTTAAAAGTCGATACTCCCATTACTTTGAATTTCAACGAACCAATCAAGGCGGGTCACGGCAGAATCATTATTAGCAGCGAGCACGATACACGTAAAATTCCGATCACCGATGCGAGTCAAATTACAATCATCAATGATACTATCGGTCAAGCAAGTTCTATTCACATTACACCCACCATCAGTTTAAAACCCAATACCCATTACAGTATCGAAATAGAAGCAGGGGCAATCAAAGATCAAGCGGGCAATACGTTTGTTGATCTATCCAATGGCAATAGTATCAACTTTACATCCACCGTTTCTAACCCAATACTCAATTTCACGAATCTGCACAGTGGATTGGAAGCTAATGCCGATCTTGCATTCGCTTTTGATGAAAAAATTAATTCTGGCGTAGGTAACATAATCATTAGCAATGGCAACGATACACGCACTATTGCAATGCTTGATACCAGTCAAGTATCGGTCGGAAAATTTGGCTTCACCGTCAACCCCACTGAAGATTTGATACCGAATACCCAGTACACCGTACAACTTGATCCGGGCATTGTGACCGACCAACAAGGTAACCCTTATCTCGGAGAGAGTACTAACGCACAATTTAGTTTTTATGCGAGCCTACCGCGCGCACCCATATTTTTAGGAAGCAACATACAAAATGAATTCAGTCCAATCCAAACCGATAACGTGATTGAGTTGTTTTTTAACGAACCAGTCATGGCCGGCAATGGCAATATCATCATCAGCAATGGAACAGATACGCAAACCATTTCCACTCGTGATCTTAATCAAGTCAATTTTTGGGGTGGGCCTGGATTAGTGATCATTGACCCTATTTTTGATTTCAAGGAAGGTACTGAATACAGTATTCGTATCGATCCGGGTGCAATTACTGATAACAAAGGGGATGCATTTGCAGGCTTTAATGAGGCCGCTGCACTCCACTTTACGCCCATTTCAACCGCTCCCATTTTGATTGATAGCAATCCATCGGATGAATCGACAACATTTAAAAACGATCAGGACATTCACTTATTCTTTAATGAACAAGTTATGCCTGGAAAAGGCAATATCATTATTAGTAATGGCACAGATACTCGAACGATACCCGTTGATGATGCCAATCGTGTGCGCTTTGATGAATTCGGAGTCGTCACGATTGATCCATTTCGAAATTTAATGAAGGATAAGAACTACAGTATCTGGATCGACAAGGGTGCGATTACAGATTTAAATGGAAATCCCTATGCGGGCATCCAAGACAAAACCACCTTAAACTTTAGAACAATTTCCTCGAACCCTCAATTGATGAACAGCATACCACCAGACGACACAAGTGGTTTTTCGGTGGATCGCGACATCGAGCTATGGTTTGATGAAATCGTCGAAGCAGGAAAGGGCAATATTATTCTTAGTAATGGCATTGATACGCGTATCATCCCGATTAATGACAGCACTCAAGTCACGATCGGCGGCCGTAGCAAAATAACCATCAATCCAACGGAAGATCTCGTACCTAATACCACCTATCATGTTCAAATGTCCAAAGGCGTCATTGTCGATAGCGATGGTTATGCTTATTTGGGAATCCAGGATAAAACCACACTGAATTTCACCACCGTCCCCTCCGATCCGGTTTTAATCGATAGCAATCCGATGGATGAAAGCGCATTTGAGGCTGACAATAGCATTCACTTAAACTTTAATAAAACTATTTTTGCAGGCAGTGGGAACATTGTGATCAGTAATGGCTCCGATATTCGCACGATTAATGTGACAGACACAGATCAAGTTGCATTCAATGGAAATGCCATCATCATTAATCCGACTGAAAATTTACAAGCCCAAACCAATTACAGCTTATACATTGATCACGGTGCTATTCGAGATTTTAGCGGATACGCGTATGCCGGTATTGACGACGACACAACGCTAAATTTCTCTGTTGTTGAAGATCTCACTGCACCCATGTTGATACAGAGTTGGCCCCAAGATGATTCAACATTATTTCCCTTTGAAGATATTTTACTAGGATTCGATGATGAAATTACTGCAGGCAGCGGAAATATCACCATCAGCAATGGTACCGATACCCGCATTATTGATGTTACTGATGACAGTCAAGTGTCTTTCATGCCGGATGGGGTGACTTTGGCCATCAACACCAAGGAAGAATTCATCATCGGCAGTACTTACCACGTAATGATCGACAAAGGAGCAATTTTAGATACTGCAGGACATGCTTTCACCGGCATTCAAGGTCACTCAGCGCTAAATTTTGTCATTGCCAATCCCTTTTATAATAATAACCTTATAGCAAACACAAAACTGATCGGAATAGCAGATATAGCCGATGCTTCATTACACTCTTCAGCACCATGACAGGGTAGCTATACGCTTGCTAATCTTTTATCTGTAAATCATCTGATCATAAGACGGTAATAAGATAAAGCAATCTTATTACCGTCTTAGCAAAATGAAACGGCGACAATTTCCCCACTTCCTATTTGTTATTGGATTTTTGTATAAAATTCATCTGAGAAATATCGCTGAGGAAGACCATACAAACCATGATGAGCCTGTTTTTGACACCGCAACAGCTTTCCTAACGACCCGATATCCGTAGGCAATAGACAGATGTTCAGTTCAACGAGTAATCATCATCAACTCACCAAACTGCTACAAAATGCATTTCACTTGTATCAAGTCGGACAATTACAAGAAGCCGAGAATTGTTGCCTTAATCTTTGCAAAATCACCCCAGATCAACCCGATATACTCCATTTATTAGCTATCATCCATGCACAAACCAAACGTTTCCAAACTGCCAATGATTATTTCAAGAAGGCCATTGCTACAGCGCCTTCTCGCATCGATTTTCTGGGAAATTATGCCAATGCCCTATGGGAACAAGGCTTAATTGACAAGGCGATCCACTATTGTGAACAGTCGCTCGATCGTGATTTTAATCAAGCAGAAGTCCATAATATTTTAGGAAATGCATATTTTGCACAGAGCCGCTTAGAAGTAGCAGTAAAAAGCTTTCGACATGCTATACAAATTCGCCCCCACTACCCACATGCGCTCAATAATCTGGGAAACGCCTTACAACGCATGAATCGTTTCGAAGAGGCGATCACTTGTTATCAACAAGCAATTCAACTGCAAAATAGATACCCGGAAGCCTACAACAATCTTGGTCAAGTGCTTAAGAAAATAGGGAAAATTTCACAATCCAGAGAAAGCTTTCAAAAAGCACTGGCATTACGTCCAGATTTTGCACAAGCACAATGTAATCATGCTGAAGTCGATACTACTTGGATTGAACCAATTGACGGAAAACATCTCTACCTACGGCGTTACCAACCGGAAGATGCAGCTTACTTGCACCAATGTTATCAGAATGATGCTTTCATGATGCAGTACAACCAGTATACCCCTCGACACCAACACCTCGATGCGCTAGCCGATCAGCTACAACTAAACCGTACTTTACACCCATGCCAATCTAAAGCAGTAGATTGGATCATCCTCAAAAAGCAACCTCACGAAAGAGTCGGTATTGCGAATTTGGTCGAAATTCAATTTTCACACCGCCGTGCAGAATTCCTAGTTGGTTTGCCTAACCCGCAAAACCATACACACGGAATCGGTTTGGAAGCAACTTTACTGGTTTTTGATTTTGCATTTAACCGAATTGCTTTGAATAAACTGACCGCCCATATTTATGAAAGCAATGCTTTCTCACGACAAAATGCTTTGGCAATCGGATTTGTGCACGAAAGTAATCTGCGAGAACATATTTTAGATCCCGATACAGGCTATTTTGCCAATGTTCACAGTTATGGAATGACATTGCATGATTTCCACAGCAATCTAAGGATTTCCAAATTATCCCAGCGAATTTTAGGGCGAAAAATTAATTAATCCACCCTCCTCAATTCACCCTCCTCTATGCCATTCTGAAGCGGTTCGCTATTTCTCGAGTGGCCAACCGATTAATAACACAGCAATCGTAACAATCGCCGTTAAAATGTTCATCGGTATACCAACTTTCAGAAAGTCAACAAAACGGTAACGTCCAGGACCATACACCATCATATTGGTTTGATAGCCAAGCGGCGTAGCAAAACTTGCAGAAGCGGCCATCATGATCGCCAAGACAAAAGGCACGTTGTTTAAATCCGCCTTTTCCGTAATCTCCAATACGATCGGTAGCATCAACAACGCTGCCGCATTATTGGTAATGACTTCGGTCAATATAGAAATAGCGATATAAGTTAGAATCAACAACAGCCAAGGTCTGCCACCACTTAAATCGACAATGTTTTCCGCCAAATACTTAGCCACACCGGTTTTTTCCAAAGCCATTCCCAAAGCAAAAGAACAAGCAATGGTAATGATGACTTTCAAATCTAAACTTCTCTCTGCTTGATTCGCAGAACAACATCCGGTCAAAATCATCAACCCAGAACCAATCAATGAAGCATTTAACATACTAATGACTTCGAAGCTCGCCAATGTAATGATACCAATCAAAATAAACCAAGCGATATAAGCTCTTTCATGCCGCGGCGATTCCGTTCGCAGATCACTGATCACCAGAAAATCTTTGTTATATTTTTGGCGGCTGATAAAAGCCGGTCGTGCCTCGAGTAACAGCGTATCACCAGCCTCTAGAATAATGCTACCCAAATTCCCTTTAATGCGTTCGCCATTTCGGGCAACCGCCAATACCGCTGCACCATATCGTGCACGAAATTGCGCTTCACGAATCGCAAAACCGAGCGCGGAACAATGTGGTGAAACAACCACTTCCACAAGCCGTCTTTCGGCGTGCCGCAAATTAAAGGTTTCGGCTTGCTCTTCCTCAGTAGAAGGAACAATTCCATTGATTCGCAATAAATCAGAAATAGCCTCTGTATCGCCGGCAAACACTAATCGATCTCCACTCTGCAGTACTTCTTCCGGCGAGACAACCGTGATTGGCGTACCATTGCGCTCGATCTCCACCAAATAAATGCGCTGTAAATGTCGCAATCCAGCTTGCTCAATGGTTTTTCCAACTAAAGGGCCGTTCGGTGCAACAGATACCTCCAGCGTAAATTCACGCAAATTAGCAAAAGCTTGATCTTGACTATGATCTGGCAATAACTTGGGGAAAGCTAGCCACATGAATACAAAGCCTGCAATGGCTACAGGTAAGCCCACCGCGGTAATCGAAAACAAGGAGAAACCGGCCTCACCAGTAAGCGTTTGATACTGCCCATTGACAATCAAGTTGGTACTGGTACCGATCAAAGTAACCGTGCCACCGAGTATTGCAATATAACTAAGCGGAATCATTAGCTTAGAAGGCGATATGCCAATTTTCCGGCTCCAGCTATAAATGGCTGGAATCATCGTCGCGACAACCGGCGTGTTATTCAGGAAACTGCTGAGAAAAGCAACCGGCCAAAACATACGATTCAGCGCGGCACGAGGAGTTTTAGGTCGACCTAGCAACGAATTCACCAGTAAATCAATCGCTCCCGATGCGTGCATGCCTGCAGCCACGACAAACATACCGACAACGGTAATGAGTCCTGAATTGCTAAAACCGCTTAACGCATCATTGGCTTTCAGAATCCCCATCGTGCTTAAAATCGTCAATGCACCGGCCATAATCAGATGAGGGCCTACCCGAGTAAATATCAGTGAAGCCAATACCGAGATGCACAAACCCAATACAAACCAGCCTTGCCATTCCATAGTTCATACTCCTGAAAAGTTCTGCAATATACCTGGGTAATTCAATCCCAAGAAATAATAAAAAATAATAACTATATGTATATTGGTTATATTTGATAGTAGCGTATGGTGCGAATTTGGTATTAAGAAATAATGGGGTGGTTTATCCCATATTTGATCGCTTGAGTACTTCTTATTAAATATCAGTTAGATAGCCACCAATTTAAACACTCAGTAGCAAGCCTCAGACATTTGAGTGAAAAGGATTCGTTTCTCTTCCATAACATTTTTGATCAATAACAATAACTTCATTTTCATCAATGTGTACAATTTACATTGTATTAAGATGGTTATTCTTCTATTGACTGAATCAATCATGATAATGAATCTATTTTATGTCAAGGAGCTTCCCCGTGTTGACATCAAAGTATCCCATTTTAGATAACCTGGAAATTCCTGAACTGATGTTCAATTCATGGCAGGAAACGGTAAACCTCATGGCAGAAGTTTTCTCGATACCCGCCGCGCTCATTATGCGAGTACACGCAAAAGATCTTGAAGTATTTCTTGCAAGCAACAATAAGGATAATGTCTATCAACAAGGTACAAAATCACCCTTGGATATTGGTCACTACTGTGAAACTGTCATGAGTACGCGAAATGAACTATTGGTTCCAAATGCGCTTAAGGATCCAAAATGGGATAAAAATCCCCATATTGCTTTTGGCATGATTTCATATTATGGCTTGCCACTCACCTGGCCTTACGGAGAAATCTTTGGAACTATCTGTATACTCGATAACAAAGAGAATGCCCATTGTCTGCAATACCGTCAAATATTAAAACGTTTCCAACAAAGTGTACTTTATGGGTTGGAGACTACTTACCAGAAACATCATTACGCAAAAGAAGCGAATATAGCCAATGAGAAATTTAACATCATCTTGCAAGCGCTGCAGCAAAGCCCTAATGCCATTGCTATTACCGATGCAAAGCTGAATGTTATTTACACTAACCAAGGGTTTGAAAAATTATCAACACACTCTGATAATGAGCCATCTGATAAGATTCTGGACAAGTTATTAAAAAATCAAATTTCCAATTTTACTGAAGAAGATATCCAACGTGGATTACTGGCCAACAATTGTTGGGAAGGAGAAATTCAAACGCTGGATAAAAATAATCATCAACATTGGGAGCATGTGCAAATTTCCAGCATCCTGGATAATTTCGGTAATCCCAATAATTATCTGCTGATTCGAGAAAACATCACCAAACAAAAAACACATGAAGATAAGCTACGCCAGCTTGCATTGTTTGATCAATTAACTGGATTACCGAACCGTAGGCTGATTATTCATCGATTAAACCAGCTAATTAACGACGCAAAAGAAAATGGACAAAAGGTAGCCGTTACTTTTCTCGATCTCGATGATTTTAAAAAAATCAACGATAGTATGGGGCACGAAAGTGGTGATGAATTAATCGTTAGTGTTGCTGGACGAATAAATGCCATTCTTCGTACAAACGATACACTAGGCCGGTTTGGTGGCGATGAATTTATCATCTTGATGGGATATCTGGACGACATGTCGTCTATTCAACAGTTAATGGTAAGAATTAAAGATCTATTCAGTAAAGGTTTTCAAATTAGAAACAGGAATTTTCTGATATCTGCAAGTATGGGAATTGCCATTTATCCTGATGATGGTGATACTCCGTCAATTCTGATTAGAAGCGCAGATACGGCAATGTATCATTCCAAGAAAAGCGGCAGGGGTACTTATACATTTCATACAAAATCGATGAATCAAATCGCCGAGCATCAAGTAAAGCTCGAAGAGCAACTCAATAAAGCTTTGGAGCTTTGTGAATTAAAAGTGTTTTATCAACCTCAGGTTAATATTGCCTCAGGCAAAATAATCGGATTTGAAGCATTGGCACGCTGGCATAGTTCAGAATTGGGTGAAGTTTCACCCGATGAATTTATTCCTCTTGCAGAACAGACAGATCTAATAGTTCATATTGGTCAATTTGTTTTGGACCAAGCATTGATGCAGCTTTCAATCTGGCAAAAGACACATGATCAATCATTAAAAATGGCAGTTAATTTTTCACCACGCCAGTTTTATGATCCGTCGTTATTCACAACGATCCAGACCGCATTGGCAAAGCATAAGCTCAGCACTAACAGTCTGGAAATTGAAATTACTGAAGGATTGCTAATGAGCAAAAACTCATATGTGTTTGATACGCTGATCAGCCTTAAAGAATGCAACATAATGATAACCATGGATGATTTTGGTACGGGTTATTCGTCATTAAGCTATTTAAATCGATATCCGTTCAATATGATTAAGATTGATCGTAGTTTCATTAAAAATGTAACAACCGACACACAGAGCCAACATTTGGTTAGCTCTATCATTACCATGGCGCATGGTATAGGCTACAAGGTTACCGCTGAAGGAATTGAGAATGTAGATCAGCTGAACATTTTGTCTCGATTTCAATGCGATTATGCGCAAGGCTATTATTTTGGAGTACCTTCATCTGCGAAAGACATATACCAAAAATATTTATGCACTGCAGATAAACCCCAGTTCAACACGCTGTGAAGATTCATCCCATCTTCATAGCTTCTTTCGAACCAAGTTTAATCTTCTCGATTGGATTGCGTTGGTTTCACTGCATGGGTCCAATACAGCATAAAACCGGTGAACAGCATACCACCGAGCAAATTGCCCGCAATCACCGGAAAACCGTTCCATAACCACCAATCCATCCAGGTAATGGGAGCGCCCAGCAAGATCCCCGCAGGGATGACGAACATATTCACAATCGCATGCTCATAACCCAAACCAAAGAATGTCATGATAGGCAACCACATCGCGGCAATTTTTCCGATCGTAGCGGTTGAAGTAAAAGCCATCACGGCGCCTAAAGTAACCATCCAGTTACATAGGATCGCGCTGGTAAAAGCGGTCACCGTTCCATCCCAACCTAACTTTGCATATTCGAGCGTTTTAGTTTCAGCGATCATGATTGTGCGCTGCAATGCAGGTAGGGTTTCCGGATCGACCGTACCCATTTTGGTAGCCACGATACAATACAGATACGCATACGTTACGCTACCTAAAAGGTTACCCACCAAAACCCAAAACCAATTCTTCAATAACAACGGGCATGAAACTCTGCGATCTTTGACTGCGATTGGTATCAATGCAAAATTGCCGGTTGCCAGTTCCAATCCAAGTAGTACGATCATGACAAAACCAATCGGAAACACCATTGCACCGGCGATCCCCCATCCAGTTTGTGTCGCAGCCAGTATGGCCAATGTGGTGGCATACCCTAAAAAAGCACCCGCCAGAAAACCGCGAATCAATAAATGCTTGACCGGCAAAGCAGCTTTCTGAGCACCGGCTTGCAACATGCTTTCAACAATGTCTTGTGGTTTTACGTAACTCACACCTGGGGCTCCCTTCCAGTCAAATCAGTAATTCTACTGCGCATCAATAGGCTGCGACGGAATCGCATCGACTTCCGGTAAAAAAATTTGCAGCAAATCATTGAGGAAACGCTTACCCAGAATGGTAGGTTTAATATGAAAAGCATTGCTCACGATCAAGCCGCGTTGTTCGGCTTCTTGTAATTGCGGTTGAATGACGCTCAGTGACAGTCCAGTGCGCTCCTGAAACAGCTTCGTTTCAAATCCGCTATGAAGCCTCAAGGCATTCATCATGAATTCAAAACTGCGATCAGCATTTGAAAGCACCTGTTGCGTTTGAATGCACGATGCCGCATTGCGACTGTGTGCCAAGTATTCCTTCGGCTGCTTGTAGCGCATTTGCCGGATGATTTTATCGGCAAAACTGATTTTACTGTGCGCACCTGCACCGATACCAAGATAGTCGCCAAACAACCAGTAATTCAAATTATGCCGCGATTCTTTTCCCGGCCGTGCAAACGCCGAAGTTTCATAATGATCATAGCCCTTCTGCTGCAAAATTTGCTCGATGATGTCCTGCATCGCAGCCGTTTGTTCATCATCCGGCAATTGCGGCGGATAACGATGAAACAGCGTATTCGGTTCCAATGTCAGATGATAGGCAGAAAGATGCGAAACACCGAATGCGCAGGCCATGTCAATATCGTGCTGAGCTTCGGTAAATGTTTGCCCAGGCAAAGCGTACATCAAGTCCAGATTAATCGTATCAAAATTATTTTGAGCAATTTCCACAGCACGTAATGCTTCCTGATCATCGTGCACACGGCCAATTGCTTTCAGCCGATTAGGATCAAAACTTTGAATACCAATGGATAATCGATTAATTCCAGCCAATCGATAATCTGCAAACTTTTGTGCTTCAAAGGTACCAGGATTCGCTTCCAGCGTAACTTCGGCAAAATGTTCTAATGGCATCAAAGTGCGCACCGCCGTTAAAATTTTATCAATCGAAGATGCGCTGAATAAACTCGGCGTACCGCCACCAAAAAATACACTATTAAGCCGCCTACCCCATACATCGGATAATGCCATTTCCAGATCGCGTATCAACGCCCCGACATAGTCCTCCTCCAACGATAATTGCTCATCGCTGATTGGATGAATTGCATGCGAATTAAAGTCGCAGTAAGGGCATTTTTTCAGACACCACGGAATATGAATATACAAACTCAAGGGCGGTAATGCAGTTAATCTAGAAATGGCTTCGCTCACACTGATTTTGCTTAAATAATAAGTTAGGCTAGCTTACGTAATGTGGATATGGGTGGCGTTGATAACGCGGCGCGCGTTCCGAGCAAGCCCGCCACTAACACGATAAAGGCGCCTAATGGCGTTGCAATCAATCCAACCCAGAGATTGAAGCGATACTCAAAGTGCAAAATATGCTCAGCGATTACATAACCCAACATACTCGCCCCTACAGCCGCCAATAACCCTGCCAACCCACCCAGCAATGCAAATTCCACCGCCCAGGCACGTTGTAGTTGTTGCCGATGGGCACCTAACGTGCGAAAAATGGCCGCTTCATAAATGCGTTCATCTTGCGTCGCCGTGATGGCGGCGTATAACACCGAGAATCCTGCCAGCACAGTGAATATGAAAACGAAACGAACCGCCTGCGATACTTTCTCAATCATTCCCTGTACTTGATTGATAACCGTCGCCATATCGACCACCAAAATATTGGGGAAAGCGCGTACCAATTCGTGCATCCTATTCGATTCTGTAGCCGGAACATAGAAACTGGTAATATAGCTAAGCGGATACTGTTCTAGTAAACCAGGTGGTGTAACGACAAAAAAATTGACACGAAAACTATCCCAATTCACTTTTCGAATACTCGTTACGGGTGCAGAAAAATGACTGCCTGCAATGTCATACGTTAATTCATCTCCGAGTTTGATGCCAACAATTTTGGCAATACCCTGCTCGATCGATAGCTCTGGCTTAGGTTGCGTAACATCATCCCACCAAGCACCTTGAGTTATTTGATTATCCGGATTGAGCTGGCTCGCCCACGATAAATTAAACTCACGCCGTATATGCCTTTCCGCATGTAAATCATGCGCAAAATCTTCCGGAGTAATCTCCTTACCGTTAATTTTAATCAACCGCCCTCTCACCATCGGAAAAACTTCAGGATACTCAGCACCCTGCTGTTGGAAAAAGTCTTTTAAGGAATCCAGTTGATCAGCTTGTATGTTAACCAGAAAGTAGTTAGGTGCATTGGGTGGCAAGCTGGTATGCCAATCTTCAATCAAATCATCTTGAATCAACGTCATCACAAGTAAGGCCATCAGTCCCAAACCCAACGCCACGATCTGCAAGATGCTCGACATTGAACGGCGATGGATGCTTGCCAGACCATACCGCCAAGTGTTGTTTGCATGCTGTCTAAAACTTGCGAGCATTTTGATCAACAACCAGCCCAAACCACCAAATAGCAGTATGGCCAAAATGAAACCCATGACGATATACAAGCCCATGCTCAAATTTTGCGCTTTCCAAATAAAAAGTGCCGCTAATACCAACAAACCGAATAGATAGCCTATTAAGCCATGTTTATTGGATAATCCGATATCTCTGCGTAATACTCGCATGGTTGAAACACTTCGTAGATTGAGTACCGGCGGCAACGCAAACCCCAACAATAATACCAATCCAACCGCGAAACCATGGATTACTGGCCAAAAACTGGGCATCGGCAAAACTGTTTCAGTAAGCCCTGTTAACCAAACCGATAAAATTTCCTGTGTGACGAACCCAATCAAGCACCCTATACCACTAGTCATTAAGCCAAGGTTCAAGAAATAAACGACATACAAAACCAACAATTGGTTTTGGCTTGCCCCTAAACTGCGCATGATCGCGCATCCATCCAGGTGCCGCTGCGTAAACTGGCGCACCGCTAAAGCAATCGCCGCAGCCGCCATGACAACTCCCGCCAATGCAGCCAAGTTTAAAAATTTTTCTGACCGCTCCAATGCTGCTTTGATTTCTGGCCGCGCATCGCGAATACCTTCGATACGCTGCGCTTTGCTCAAGCGCATTTGGGCCCAATGACGAAAGCGCTGCACCATTTCTTCATCTCCAGCAACCTGAAGATTATAGGAAACACGGCTGCCGAGCTGAATTAACTCGGTTTCCTCAAGATCAGCAACATTCATCAGGATACGTGAACCCATACTAATAAAACCAACTGAATGGTCTGGCTCGCGCGCGATAAATTCACTCACTCGCAACTGAGTCGCCCCAACATCGACATTGTCGCCTTTTTTCAGCATAAGTTGGTGCAACACTTTTTCATCTACCCAGATCGTACCCGATTGCGGGATATCGCTTGCGGTCTGCCACATTGATCGCGCTGCTATCGAAGATAAACCAATCGGCGTATCAGAGTGCAACTGTACGCGGCCCCGCAACGGATATCCCGCTGTGACCGCACGTATTTCAGTTAATAGGCTATGCTCTCCATTAGAAATCATACTGGGAAATTTAACTATCTCAGCAGTCTTCAATCCCAAGCTTTCCGCCTCTCTTTGAAAAATATCCGCTATCGGTTCACTAGAAATAACGAGCAAATCGGCACCCAGCAATTGATTGCTTTCACGAACCAGAGCAGTTTTTACCCGGTCGATAAAAAACTCGACGGTAGTCATTCCAGTGATCGCGATCATCAACGCAACGATCAAGACGTTCAATTCACCTGCACGCCAATCTCGGCGTAACATATTAAAAGACAGTCTACAAATGGATCTCATGGTAGTTAAGCTATTTTGCCGTGAGACAAGCGAATTTGACGCGAGCAGCGCTGTGACAAGGTTTCATCATGTGTTACCAAAACTAGCGTGGTACCTTGTTCCCGGTTGAGCTCAAACATCAAGTCAATAATTTGCTCACCCGTTTCCGCATCCAGGTTACCCGTTGGTTCGTCCGCTAATAACAATTTTGGCATGGTGACAAAAGCACGGGCAATTGCAACACGTTGCTGCTCTCCTCCTGACAATTGCTTGGGGTAATGATGCAAGCGCTGCGCAAGTCCGACACGCGCTAGTAATTGACGCGCCTTTTCGAATGCCTGATCAGTATTCGCCAGCTCTAATGGCAACATGACATTTTCCAAGGCAGTTAACGCAGGCAGTAATTGAAATGATTGAAAAACAAACCCCAACACTTTACTTCTTAAAGCTGCACGTTGATCCTCATCTAGCAAGAAAATATCTAATTGATCTAAATAGACTTTCCCAGAGGTTGGCAAATCCAAGCCAGCAAGCAATGCCAACAACGTCGACTTTCCAGAGCCGGATGCACCGATAATAGCTACCGTTTCTCCCGAATTTATCTGTAAGTGAATATCTTGTAGTATGGTAAGGTGTGTATTACCCGTGCCAACTTGCTTGGTCAGTGCATGCACCGAAAGAATAGACTCTTGATCGCCTTTGTTCATCATGAAAAAAAATATCCTGATTCCTTTATTATTATTGATTGTTTTTACGATACCGATTGTAAAAGCAACGCCCACAACGATTTTAGTTTATGGCGATAGCCTTTCTGCAAATTTCGGCATACCGATCGAAACAGGCTGGGTGACATTATTGGCACAACGCTTAAAGGACAATCAGTATACCCATTACCACGTTGTTAATGCCAGTATCAGTGGAGAAACCACGCTTGGAGGACGCAACCGAATCAACCAAACCCTCGCTGCTCACAATCCTGGCATTATCATTATCGAACTCGGCGCAAATGACGGTTTACGCGGAACGGCCATTCAAACCATATACGATAACTTGGCGACCATTATTAAAAGATCACAAGAAAATAACATCAGCGTTTTACTAGTAGGCATGCAGCTCCCTCCCAATTATGGCATGAGCTATACGCAAAAATTCAAAGAAATTTTTATACGCCTGGCGAATGATTATCAAATCCCTTTAGTACCCTTTTTATTTGAAGGGTTTGCTGGCAACCCTGATTTTTTCCTGACGGATCGTTTACATCCCAATGAGATAGCACAACCTAAGATTCTTGAAATTATTTGGCAAGTCTTGGAGCCAATATTTAAAAAACACTAAATTTGCTATCCAATTGATTGATAAAACTTTTCAAGTCATTAGCCAGAGGGGCATGTAGTTCCATAGGCCGCTTGGAAATAGGATGAGTAAACTGCAAGGTATGGGCATGCAAAAACATACGTGACAAGTGAAGTGCATGATTCGATCGAGCAAGTTGCTTATTGATTTCAAAATTTCCATATTTATCATCACCAGCAATAGGAAATCCATAATAGGCAAGATGAACACGAATTTGATGTGTACGGCCGGTTTTTAATTCGGCATCCAGCAAGCTAAAGCTATCCCAAGCTTTTTGTAATCTAAAGATGGTATAAGCTGGCATTGGTTTGATCGTTTCGTTCTTAGCTGCTTCTTTAACCACGGCTACACGCCGCTCACCATAAGCCGTTGTGTACTTACTTAATGCCAACTTAACGTGTTGTACCGGATTAAGCCAATTTCCACAAACCATAGCCAGATAGTGTTTGCGCGTAAGCCCATCGCGAATCTGCCGATGCAACTCTACTAACGCACTCCGTTTTTTCGCCAACATCAATAAACCTGAAGTTTCCCGATCAAGTCGATGTACTAATTCAAGAAATTTCCAAGAGGGGTTTTGTGCACGCAATTGCTCAATTACGCCAAAATTGACGCCACTCCCGCCATGAACAGCGATCCCCCCCGGTTTATCAATCACTAATAATGCCTCATCCTCAAAAAGTACATGAAAGGTAAAAAATTTTGCTGGGATAAGAATCGCTTGTATGCAATTTTTTTCAGGCAAACGAATCGGTGGAATTCTTAAAACATTACCAAATTGCAAACGATAATCTGCGCGAATTCTTTTTCCATCCACGCGCACCTGACCACTTCTTAGTAATTGATATATATGACTTTTTGGTACATTCTTAAATCGTTTAAATAAAAAATTATCGATTCGTTGATCGTATTCTTCCTCAGCGATTTGGATTTTCTGTACCGTATGAATAGAACTTTTTTTTTGTTGGCTATTCATAAATTATTTGATATTTACTTTATTTTTATAAATCCTTAGCTATAATTCCTAAGGATTTATGCAATTGTTTGTTTTGTTACGTTAGGTATATAGTGCTTTTGATTATATTATCACCATATTTTATGATGTAATTGATACAGTTTATTAAGATTTTTACAAAGATTACTTGAATTGCAAAGGTTCTTTTTTGAAATTTGACTTATAATCTTTCAGGTTTAGAAAATTTAATCAAGCCCAGAAAAGTAAGAAATATTGTTCTTATACAATGACCAGTTAAGTGATACACAATCACTATTTATGCCTTTTCTATCCGTAATACGTATCGGCATAAAATAGATCGTTTATCAAGAAATACATATAATTGACAGAAATCTTTATAAAAAAATTATTACAATATCTTCGTTATTACAACTGCATAGAAAAAATGAAACAATCTGGTATTTCTAATACCAGCATACTAACAATTAAGACACTCAAGGTTTGTTGTAAATGAAACGAATGTTATTTAATGCGACACAGCCAGAAGAGCTGCGGGTTGCTATCGTAAATGGTCAAACACTTATTGACTTAGATATTGAATCTATTGGCAAAGAACAAAGAAAAAGCAATATCTACAAGGCTGCCATCACACGTGTCGAACCCGGTCTAGAAGCTGTTTTTGTTGATTACGGTTGCGAGCGTCATGGTTTTTTACCCTTCAAAGAAATCTCCCAATCTTGCTTTGAAGATGGCATTGATCTCAGCAACTCCCGTATTCAAGATCTTTTGTACGAAGGGCAAGAGATTATTGTTCAAGTGGACAAGGATGAGCGAGGAAATAAAGGAGCAGCCCTTACCACTTATATTTCCCTTGCTGGACGATATTTAGTTCTAATTCCTAATAATCCCAATAGTGGCGGCGTATCTCGTCGAATAACCGGTGAAGAGCGCAATGACTTGCGTGAGGTTTTAGCGCAATTACAAGTACCTGAAGGCATGAGTATTATTGCCAGAACTGCAGGTATCGGTCGAAGTGTAGAAGAACTGCAATGGGATCTGAATTATTTAACACAGCTCTGGTCTGCGATCGAATCTGCTGCGAATAATCAAGACGGTGTCTTTCTTATCTATCAAGAAAGTAGCTTAGTTATTCGAGCGATTCGCGATTATTTCAATCATGAAATCGGTGAAATTTTAATTGATAGTCGAGAAATTTATGAACAAGCCAGTCAATTCATGTCGCATGTCATGCCTGCGAATGTAGACCGGTTAAAATATTATCAAGAAGACATTCCTCTTTTTTCGCGTTTCCAAATCGAACATCAAATTGAAACAGCTTATTCAAGACAAGTTTCCTTACCCTCTGGGGGTTCCATTGTCATTGATCACACCGAGGCTTTGGTATCCGTAGACGTCAACTCTGCTCGCGCTATTCGCGGACTGGATATTGAGCATACTGCCTTGAACACCAATCTCGAAGCAGCCGAAGAAATTGCGCGCCAATTAAGATTACGAGACTTAGGTGGACTGATCGTAATTGATTTTATCGATATGGATGTTCAACGCAATCAACGCGACGTTGAAGCCAAACTGCACGAAGCACTTAGGCAAGACCGTGCCCGCATCCAGGTCGGGAAAATTTCCCGTTTTGGCTTATTGGAGTTATCCCGCCAGCGTTTAAGACCTTCCCTGGGTGAAGGTAATTACATATCGTGTGTTCGTTGTAATGGTACAGGCTTCATACGTGGTACCGACTCCTCTGCCCTACATATACTGCGCATTCTTCAAGAAGAAGCTTTGAAGGAAAACACCAATACGCTCCATATCCAGCTACCCGTCGATGTCGCAACATACTTATTGAATGAAAAGCGCTCTGAAATCTACGATATCGAAATCAAGCAAAAAATTAGTATCGTATTAATCCCTAATATCTATATCGAAACCCCAAATTACACCATAACACGCTTACGTCACGAAGACATCAAATCTAGCGAGATGCCGACGCCAAGCTACAAAATGGTTGAAAGAAACAGTGAAGAAAACGCTTATCAAACAACATTTGATAAAAAAACTCAACCTATTAAACCTCAAGCAGCCGTTCAAGGTATTACCCCTACTCAACCCGCACCTATTCATGAAGAGAGGCAAAAAGAATCTTCGCTCATTGATAAATTCTTCGGTTGGTTTAAACCTGCAGATAACAAAGTAGATGAAGAAACTAATCAGCCCACAGAAAGAGCAAAACCATCTGACAAACCAAGAGGATCCAGATCTCGCCGTGGAAGAAACAAAGGTGACGCCAATCAAACAAAACAATCTCGACAGAAAAATCCAGCAAATGCTACAGCTGATGTGAATATTAATGAGGAAGGGATTGTTCAGAAGGAAATAAAGTTTGAATCTAATGAAAGTACTATTGAATTCTTCCACGGAGCTGATTCAAAATCCAATGACAGTTCTGCATTAGTTGAAAAAGAATGTGTAACTGCAGATACTGCCCCAAAATCAGATAATAGAAGACGTTCACGTCGATTTCGTGGTGGCAAAACTCGTAATATGTCTAGTCGGACGCGAAACTCTTCAGAAAATGAAAATGTGATCATTGTTTCTGAGAATTTATCGAATACTTCTGATCTCATCAATGATTCCTTAAATCATGCTCCTCTTGAAGAGAAAACATCCGGCACGCTTGCGGAATATGTAAGCAATTTAAATACCGCAAATAACGACGCTTCCTACATTAATACGATGGAGGAAAGAAAAGAAAATTTTCCTGTCGACACTCAGTTATTAACTGGAACGTCTTCAACAAATATGTTAAATGCATTTGACGTTACCAAAGAATTACAACTGAACATTGAGAAAAGCGGGCTTGTTATGATTGAAACACCATCCGACAAAATTCAAGAAACTGTTTATGAGGAAGCCACAACTCCAAAAAGAACAAGAAGAAGAGCTAGAAATGTAGAAACTACTGAGGCCGGCCCGCTTATGCAAGTAGAAACAAGGGATTAATTGCCGCGAGTATAGTAAATACGTTTAGTTTCAATTATATAAAAATCTCAAAGTAGGAACTCAAAGTAGGAATTGGTCAGTCTAGTGAAAGACTACAAAATGTCTTACCTGCCCGATAAATTTACCACAAGAAAAATTCCTTATCTATCGCATTAGCCTATCTGGATTTGCAATCATGCCTCTTGGCTGATTAAAAAGTAAGCTATTGGAATGACCAGCAATGAGAATAAGGTAGAAGCAAAAATACCAAAAATAAAGCTCCATGCTAATCCTGAGAAGATCGGATCTAGGATAATGACAAACGCGCCAAACATAGCCGCACCTGCGGTTAGGAAAATGGGCCGTAAGCGAATTGCACCGGCTTCGATCAGAGCTTCTGTCAATGCGATATTGGTACGGACACGAATACGTTCGATAAAATCAACGAGGATAATAGAATTTCGCACGACAATACCTGCCAGCGCAATCATGCCGATCATGGCAGTAGCTGTAAAATAAATCGGATTAGGATAACCCGCAATAGGTGTCGCCATCAATTGATTCAGCAGCCAAAAGCCCGGCATGATACCGATGACAGTCAGCGGAATTGCAATCATCATAACCAAAGGTAGGGTAAGGGATCCTGTTTGGCCGACTAACAGGACATAAATCATCACCAATGCAGCCGCAAAAGCGAGTCCCAGATCACGAAATACATCGACAGTAATTTTCCATTCACCTTCACCGTCAAACTCGGCGACAAAACCTTCCGGCAGAGGTCGTTCAGACAAGGTGTCATTGAGATCAAACACTGCTTCTACTGGACTGCGTCCAGCCATTTCTGCAACGACATAATTCACTCTCTGCAGATTCTTGTGATAAATGGGCTGATCAGCTTTGAGGGTGGTGGCTGTTCCTATTTCACTTAATGGAATCAGTTCTCCGTACTCGGTTTTTACCCGCAACACCAATAAATCGGGTATTGATGATCGCAGCGCACGAGGCAATTGTAATATGATTTCTAGGGGTTGGCGCTCACTATCGATATGAACAATACCGACACTTTGTCCCGCAACAGCAGTACGCAGCATTTCTGCAATTTGTGCAACGCTAACGCCGAACAAGGCGGCTTTTTCTCGATTTAATTGGAAATGCACCTTGTCATGTGACACCTCAGAAAAATCATCCACATCAACCACACCTTCCGTGTTTTCCATATCGGCCCGGATGCGTTTGGAAACAGTCACTAAACGATCAATGTCAGCCTCAGGTGGACCATAGATCTCAGCAACCAAACTCGAAAGCACGGGTGGCCCGGGTGGAATTTCTACGATTTTGAGGTTGGCGCCGTACCGCTTACCTAATCGTTCTATATCGGGTCGAATACGCAAGGCAATTTCGTGCGATTGTTGTACACGACTATCTTTAGGTAACAAATTGATTCTCACCTCACCCAAATGCCCTCCATTGCGCAAGTAATATTGGCGCACCATACCGTTAAAATCCATGGGAGAAGCCAAACCGGTATAGATCTGATAATCCGTAACTTCATTGACAGTAGCAAAATAACTACCTAATGCACGGGCAACTTCGTCTGTTTGTTCCAATGTCGAGCCACGTGGCATATCGATCATGATCTGTAATTCGTTTTTATTATCAAATGGTAGCAGTTTGAGTGGAACTGCACGGGTAACCGCCAACATCACTGAGCCAATAAAAGCAATTAGCACGATTAACAAAAATAATTTTGCACGCAAAGAAGTTTTCAGTAATGGCGCAAGCACAGAACGATAGGCTTTATAGATAGTAGTTTGTTTGAGATCCAAGGATGTTTCATGACTTTGTTGCTGATGATAGTCCCTTCGCAGTAGTTTATAACTTGCCCAGGGTGTAATAGTAAAGGCAACGATGAGTGAAATAATCATGGCTATTGGAACATTAAAAGCCATCGGCGCCATATAAGGCCCCATCATCCCCGTGATAAAAAACATGGGTAAAAAAGACACGATCACGCTAAATGTCGCCAATATAGTTGGCGGCCTAACTTCATCGATCGCTGTCAACAATGCGCCAAGCGGGGATTCTTTGCCTAATTTATAATGCCTATGAATATTCTCGACATCCACGATGGGATCATCCACCAACAAGCCCAACGATAGAATTAAAGCGAACAACGTGACACGGTTAATGGTGTAACCAGTGATGTAATCTAGTAATAAAGTAAGCGCCAACGTCATTGGCACAGCAATGGAAACAATAAAAGCTTCTTTCAAACCCAATGAAAATGCCAGCAACGCGACAATAATCACGATAGCAAAACATAAGTGCTTAACCAGTTCATTGACTTTGTGATTAGCAGTTTCACCGTAATCGCGTGTAATACTCAGCAAAATATCTTTGGGAATCAGCGTGCCGTGCATTTTCTCTGCGTTCGCAATCACAGCTTCGGCGACATTAACAGCATTGCTGCCTTTTCGTTTGGAAACAGCAATGGTCACCATCTGACGTTCTTGCCCAGCTTGTGGTTTGCTGCCGGTGGAATTGCCGATCGTGGGCATGTGGTCAACCGCGGGACCGAAACCAATACGCGTGTAATGATTCACATCAGCCGGACCGTCTTCGATATGTGCCACGTCGCGCAGATAAACTGGGCGACCGGCAACACCTTTAATGATGGTGCTTCCCACTTCTGCCGCAGAGCTGAAATGTGGCCCTGCTTCTAGAAAGATTTCACGATTGTCGCGTTTGAAGCTGCCCACTTGCAGATTGACATTGGCATGCGTAAGCGCTTGAGTGATTTCGTTGAGTGTGACCCCATGCGTAGTCAAACGTGTAGGGTCGGCATAAACCGAAACCCGGCGTTGTTCACCGCCAACCACCCAGCTCTTGCCGACATCGCGTACACTTCTTAGGGAAACAATTAGTTCGTCAGCAACACGTCGTAATGCCATGGAATCATAATCGTTATTCTGTGCTGACAATGCCATCAAAACAATAGGAACATTATCGATTTCAACAGGCATAACTTTCCAATGGCTGACCCCGGGTGGAATAATATCCCGGTTAGACAGAATTTTATCCCAAGTTTTGATTAAGCTATTGTTAGAATCTTCACCAACGAAATAACGTACGGTAACAACTGCCGCACCTGGTTTGGAGACGGAATACACATATTCCACTCCTTGGATTTGCTTGAGTAAAACTTCCAGTGGTGTAACCGCCAGTTTCTCAACTTCTTCACTTGAAGCGCCCGGATATTCAATCAGTATATCCATAACAGGCACCACGATCTGTGGATCTTCTTCCCGTGGGGTCAGGATGAGCGCTACGGCACCAGCCAGTAGCGAAATAATTAAGAACAGAATGGAGAGCTGTGAAGTGGTGAAAACCCTGACAATCTTTGTCGTCAAACTAGAGTGGGAGTTATGCTCTTGCGGGGCGCTCATTATTGCGCCCGCTGCTGTGGATGAGTAATGATCGTCTCACCAACACGTAAGCCAGAGATCACTTCAATTAGGCCACCAAAAGTTTTAGCGGTTCTGATATGTCGCATCTGTGGCTGCCCCTCTGACAATACCTGAACAACTTCTAGTTGACCGATATGTTGAATCGCGCTGACAGGTATTAAGAGTGCTTCATGCTGCTCACAGGCCTGTTCTAACCAGCCAAAATGTCCCGGCTTCAAGTCTTTAATGTCAGGTAATGCGACTTTTATCAACTGAGTATGAGTCTGTGAATCAATCTCCGGGCTGATTTCATTAATCTGACCACTGATTCTTCGCTCCAAAGTATCAATATGTACGGTAACATCCATACCAATATAGTAATGACTCGCGCAGCTATTAGGTACATCCACTTCAAGCCGCAATCCTTGAGGTAGTTGCATAGTCACTATGGGCACGCCGGGCAACCCCATATCACCAGGTTGTTTAAGGCGTTTAACCACGATACCATCAAAAGGAGCTAATAATAAGGTATCCATAAGATGCGTTCTAATTTCGCGCACAGTATTGGTCGCCTGGTTGACACGAGCTTGTGCTTCTTTTGCTCGCGCGGTCACAGCATCAAAATTTTCACGTGTCGCTGCTTCTTTGCTATACAAATTACGAATCCTTTGTTCGTCGGCTTTAGCGCGATTCGCTTCGGCAGTTGCGCCCGCTAGCGTGGCAAGCGCTATTTGTTCTTGAGCTTTAATCTCACGCTCATCCAGCCGCGCGATGAGATCGCCCTTTTTGACTGCATTACCTGCATTTACCTTAACCTCGATAATTCGTGCAGTCATTCTAGGTGCAATGTTGACAACGGTTCTGGATTTCACGATACCAGGCCAAGTCAAGATATTGCCGACCTGCTGTTTTACTACAATAGTCGTGTTGCTAAAGACCGGATTTAACTGTTGAGTTTGAGGGCTCAATCCAGGCGATACTTTATTGACAAAAGTACCCTGCATGTAAAGTAACAAAATAATCAAGACGATAATCACCGCAAGAATAGTGATCATTTTTTTTGTGTTTGTGCGCTCAGTTTTCGGCATATCAATCCCTTTATTCCCAGTCACCGATTGCTTTTTTTAATGCAGCTTCAGCATTCAAAGCATCGTAATGAGCTGCAATGGAATTCGATTGCGCTTTTTTTCTGGCAACCTCAGATTCAATATAGCGAGTGATTGTAGCCATACCTTCGCGCCTTTCTTCATTAACCAGCCTAAAAGCTTCACTGGCTGCACGCACCGATGCTTCGGTGACACGTAATCGCGCTAAAGCCTCTTCAAGCTTTAAAAATGCAATTTTTACTTCTTGTTCAACAGCCAATTTGGTTTTTCTTTCTGTTTCACGCACTTCTGCCAATTTTCGCTCAGCAGCATTGATGCGTTGGTTGATGTTAAATCCCGAAAACAAATTCATTTCGACAGCAACACCGACGGTAACATTATCCTTCTGACCGGAAAATCCAGGATGCTGACTATTTTGACCATAGCTGACAAAAGCATCCACTTTGGGTAGATGAGCACCTTGCTCGACTTTTAACTGATGTTCTTTGACTTTTAGCTGTTTAGCAACCGCTTTGATTTCTGGGCGCGCCGTCATAGCGAGATCAAGCAAGTCATTAAATGAGGCTGTCAGTCTAGGTTTAGTAAGTATTGAAGAAGGCGTTGAAATCGCAAATGCGTGATTGCTTGGAATCCCTAATAAATTAGCAATACTGGTTTTAGATAGCTCAATACCATTGGTCGCCCTGATTTCAGTATCTTGCGTTTCCGCCAATTTCACTTCCAGCGACAACACGTCCGATTTTAAGGTGGTCCCCGCTTCATATTTGAGTTTTGTCTGATTTAACTCATTGGTAATGGCGACCATGGAATCTCGCGCAATTTTCTGTGCTTCTAATGCAGCAAGATAAGCATAATAAGAGGTTGTCACAGCTTCTATTAAGGCATTATGTATGGCTAAACGCTCAAACTCGGCTGCACTTACCCCCAATTCAGCAGCTTTACTTTGGTGATAATCTTGCCCACCGCGAAAGAGTGATAGCTTTCCAATGATTTCAGGACGAAAATTTTGCCGATGGCCGGGATTATTAATATCCAGGATTGAATCCGCGCTGAATTCTCGTTGCGATACCACCATGGAAAAAACTTGTGCGGGATTATTTGAGTCCTCATAACTGGCTCTAGCGGTTACTTGTGGATAAAACGCAGATAAAACAATGCCGAGCTGAGCTTCAGCATGACTGATACGTTCTATCGCAATTTGCAGATCTGGGTTGTTGGCCAATGCGTAATCGACAGCTTGTTTCAGAGTAAATGTTTGCGTAACTAACTTTTCCTGCGTTATTTGTGTCATGACATTATTGGGAACACGATCTGCGCCTAACGATAAGTTCGATAACAGGAGTATCGTTAGCAAACTAAACATCAGTCTGGTTTTAGTTGTTTTCCGCATATCTTCACGCATGCTTGGCAGACTTAAAAAATTCTCCGTCATCCCATAAATCATGACAGGGATAGTGGTCAAAAGAATATGCTTTCGTGATCCTCATATATACTTTGCAGTAAGAGATAAAGCGATAAATGGCGTCTTTAATTAGCCACGATAAAATATTTTAACTGCTCACCATTCTTAGAAAGCGCTTCCTGGCTTAATACCGATTTTTTTAAGAATCATAGCCATTGGACAAAACCCGGTAAATGCCGACTGCAACAAATTAGTACCCACAAAAGCAGTAAACCATAACCAGTTCACGGAATGAAAATGCGCCAACAATAAGCTAATCAGGATAAAACTACCAGCAATCGCTAATACTGCCCTATCAATAGTCATTTTATTCTCCTTTTTCTTTTAGTCGAGTGACGCCCAATAGCTTAAGCGCTAACTTTTCATAATAAGGCTCGCTTACGCCATTGCGTATTTTGTGCATGAAATATTTCTCAAAACCAACTTTAGCTAAATGCACCCATTTACCTTCTGATGACCAAGTAGTATTACGAGGTGGAATTTGGGGCATAGCAAGGAAAGCCACGCCAGAATCACCAAAATCAGCCAGACACAAAGCATTCCATGTTGCTTTATGTGTTGGTTCCTGACCAGCCAATGCTTCAGCAATATTGTGCGCAGTGGCCGTTACCATTGATTCAATCATAAAGCCAGTTTTCGGCGCACCAACCGGCAATGGTGTCTTTTCAACAGGTGGAATAGCGATACAGACACCGATAGAATAGATATTTTTGAATGTTGTGTTACGTTGATATTCATCCACTAAAACAAAGCCACGTGCATTAACTAAGCCTTCTGCATTGACATATCGCACTGCATCAACCCCTGTAAATGCAGGTAGCATCATTGCGTGTTTAAAAGGTAGTTCATGCTTCTTCTTATCTTTACCTTCTTCATCGACCTCAGTGGCGAAAATCAGGCCTGGTTCTATCTTGTCGATCTTGGCATTTGTTACCCATTTAATTGTTTTATCGCGTAAAGCACTTTCCAGTATTCCTTTGGTATCACCGACCCCCCCCAACCCCAAATGACCAATATAAGGTTCAGAGGTAATAAAAGTCATCGGCACTTTATTTCGGATTTTTCTTTTACGTAATTCTGTTTCAAGAACCATCAAGTATTCATAGGCTGGTCCAAAGCACGATGCTCCTTGAACTGCGCCGACAACAACCGGGCCGGGGTTTTCCATAAATCGATCAAGATCTTCTGCAGCAATAGCTGCATGATCGACATGACAAACTGATGAAGTATAACCATCTGGACCTAAACCGGGAATTTCATCAAATGCCAAGCGCGGACCAGTGGCAATAATCAGGAAATCGTAGCTTATAATTGAGTGATCATCTAAGTGAATTAGATTATTCACCGGATCAATTTTTTCTGCTGGTTTTTGAATAAATTCAATACCTTTCTTTTCCATTATTGGCGCTAATTCAATCTTGAGATCCTCCGGTTTGCGCCACTTGGGTGGAATCCAGGGATTTGATGGAACAAAATGAAAAGTGGGCGTATCGGAAATAACGGTGACATCATGTTTCTTACCAACCATTTCTTTCATTTCGAAAGCCATTGGTACACCCCCAATGCCTGCACCTAAAATTACGATACGAGCCATGATAATCTCCTTATTTGAATAGCTATTATTGTCGGTTACCGCATACAACTAACTATAAAGATGAAGAGCCTACTTGATTTGTCCATTAGCTTTAATATATATGCCATACACCGATTACACACAGTGGTTAGTTAGCTTTACAGCTCTTTATCCTCTTTTACTCTGTCGCTTCTTTTGCAATTGGTAGATTAAAAACTGATGAATTTAGCATCCGCTCGAGAAATATTTTGATGCAGATCACTCATCCCTCCAAAGGAAACATTATTTACCAGCATATCTTCCCTGATAGAGCGTACTTCAGCACATGGCCTACATACAAGTACCTTAGCACTCACATTGGAAAACACCTCAATAAACTTCGCTGGTGGACCGAAAGGAATTATTTTTTCATGAGTTTCATTAACAGCGATAGTGACTGCATCATGAAATAGCATCATCATGACTGTATCGCCTGCTTGTAAAGCAGAAGCAGCAAAAACGAATGGTAATGCAGCTCGTGTAGCATCAGTTGGACCCCACGTTGTAGAAATAACGTAATGCATCTTATCTCCTAATTTAGTCATAATATTCAAATAAACTCTAAGTGCAATCTATTACAGCTCTATAAGGAATTTTTCGATAGAAAAATATCCCTCTTTCTTAGTCAGTTATTCCTTAGCCGCACCAAAAAAACTAACAGTATATATTATATATTTAATGAATATATAATTCTAGATTTTCTGAATAGCTCGACTATGTGTGGATCCAAACCAAGAGTATGCATTGATGAACATGCAGAGTTGTCTCGCCTGAAGCAAGAAATAAAGACGTTGTTGATGGAAAAAGAAATTCTAAAAAAAACCGCACAGTACACTTTGTTATAATCAGATAAAATCAGGAGCTCTATTCGGTTTATTTCGAGTTCTACTGGCGTCACATCACCGATTGCTGTATGAATGGGCTGAGAATCATAGTACGATAATGTCAGACTCTTCAATTGGATGAACATGATCTTTACTGAAGAAAGAACCAGCCAAGGTATTGACATTCTTATGCACAATAGAAGTAATTTTCCTTTTTGCTCATTGAACGAACCATCTTAAACTAACAAAACAGCAATAAAAATCTCGATTGATATCATCAGATTTTTGAGAAAACTTTAATATACTGGATACTACAATTACTAGAACCTTAAAAATAATTTTTATCCACAAAATCTGTGGATAACTTTGTTAGTAATTTGTAAATCAAGCAGCTTAATGTATGTATTTTTAGGGTTTTTTCTAAACCTGATTAATTACTTGTCATTATTAGTTATTAAATATCAACAAGTTATTTCTAATGAATGATTTTTATGAAAAAAATCCCAAGTCATTCTTCAATCATACTAGTACTGTGGATTATTTGAATTGTCAAGAAGAAAATAATAATTTTAGATGGTACTTTTAAGGGGTTTATTTCTTAAGGATTTCTCACTACAGAGATCGTGTAATTTCATCATATTCAGCTGCCTGAACCCAAAACAATCAATACATTCCCGGAAATTTAGAATGCTCAATTTAGCGCTTTTGATATAATTTTGCAGATAGTAATAAGTATAAATATTTCATATGAAAACCGATAAAGAGTTAAAAGAAAACAATCCAGAATTATATAAAGTAGCGCGCCAAGGCGAAACTGAAAGACCTCATTCGAGTGATTTATTACATATCGACAAAAAGGGCATATTTCATTGTGCAGTATGCAATGCAAGTTTATTTAGTTCAGACACTCAGTTTGACTCAGGATCAGGCTGGCCTTCATTCACAGACCCAATCAACCAAGAATCCGTAAAACTTATTGCAGACCACAGTCATGGCATGCATCGCACAGAAGTGCGATGTACAAATTGTGATGCGCATTTAGGTCATGTTTTTCCAGATGGCCCTAAAAGAAAAGGGGGAAATTTAGAAACTCTGGGACGACACGATCGATATTGCATCAATGGCATTTGCCTCGATTTGCAAAATAACTAAGCTACATAAATGTCAATTTATAAAAAAGCAGTTTTAGCGGGTGGGTGTTTCTGGGGCCTAGAAGATTTGCTTCGTAGGCAACCAGGGATAATGAATACGGAAGTTGGATATATCGGTGGACAAAACGATAATCCTACTTACCATAATCACCCTGGGCATGCAGAGGCTGTTGAAATTACATACAATCCAGAAGAAACCAGCTATAGAAATATTTTAGATTTTTTCTTTCAAATCCATAACCCAACGACACTTAACCGCCAAGGCAATGACCGAGGAACTTCCTACCGTTCGGCAATATTCTACGCAAACGATGAAGAAAAAGCTGTTGCCGAAGAAATAATTAATATTGTAAACAAATCGGCACGATGGCCGAATCCTGTTGTTACGACACTTGAACCGTATACACATTTCTGGTCTGCAGAAGACTATCACCAAGATTACCTAAGGCGAAATCCAGGCGGATACACATGCCACTCTATTTATTTTGACAGTTATCTTAAAAAGAATTAAGGACAATCTGAAGAAATTTTCTAAGTAGAGTGTTTCTATTTAGCGTTTGATTATTATGTGCATTCAAGCAACATAAATATCACCACTAAGAATTCCAACATAGTGGTTTTCCTGGCATCCCGGAATTCTTAGCGTCTAGTGACGACAAACCTACAAAGTAGCTAAAAAAGCTACTAGATCTGCTTTTTCTTTTTCGGTCAACCGTATTTTGAAACGTTGATCATAGAAATTAATAACTGCTTTCAGATCTTTTGCTGAACCATCATGAAAATACGGTGGACGTGATGCAACAGAACGCAATATTGGCCCTTTGAAACGGCCAATATCCTTCCATTTGCCTGTTAGTAATGCACGACCCGGATCAGTAGTTTGCATAATTTCTCCAGTTGTTTTTTTTCTTAACGTATACAGAGGCATATCAGGCGTGCGACGCGATGCATCAGCAATACCGATATTCAGCGGCATGGGGGTTGAGTGATTACCTGAGTTCGGTGTGTTATGGCATGAAGTGCAGGTGCCTTTCAATACAGCGATATTCAGATCATCATTGATACCGGCAACACCGCTAATTTGAATCGGTTTATTATTAAATAGGGCCTGGCCACGTGCAATTGCACCGCGCGCTCTTTGTGTTTGATTCGTTGCACGGCTAGAATAACGTTCCCAAGTATTATATAAAGACATAGCGTTAGAATCGAAGGATTCACGAGTCCGGTAATCCCCAACCAAAGTATCATTAATACCAAAATAATAATCTTGGGTCATCAAAAAACCAGGCCCGCCATTCACTCCATTTCCCGTCAAATTCCCTGCATTATTATCGACTATTTGTGCTGTAAATAACCCCATTTCAAAATTTACGATTTCGGTTCGCTCTGCCTCGGTAAGATCTGCTAAAGCTTCAGCATGGCCTCGTGTTGCATGATTAGCTTGCATCGATAAATCAGAAGCCACAGGTGAAAAGCATGTCGTTGTACCAAAAATACAATCCGTAGAAATATCGCTCCGAGTTGTTTCGCGTCCATCCCACATCACCGCGCTAAGGAACTTTAGATTCGTAGTCGGCATGGGTCTTCGAAACAACGATAATTCATTTGCATTAGCAAAACCATACGGATCATCGATTCCAATCAATTCAAATTCGGCATCCACCGGTATGCCTATACCAACACGTATATTGCCTTTGTTCAACAACATGCTATAGGCCTGGCGGCGTTTCTCAATAGTCGAGACATCGGCATTTGGAGAATTAGCCCCATCTACCAAGCGAAATAACGGATCTAAACCGGCTGTTTGTTCGAAACGTTTTTGGGTTCCTTTCGGTGTAATTGCCCAGCCTTCCGTAGGAACATGGCAAGTAGCGCATGTTCTGTCGTTAGTCCCCATTTTTTTAAAAAAAGCATTGTTAAAATCAATAAATCCATGGGTACTAATAGTTTTATCAATACCATGACGATTGATTGCTGAAACACTAGTTAAGTTTTCAGCAGCAATAGATAGAGTAGGGAATGTAATCAATAATACGATTATCACAAGCAATTTACGTAATTTATAAAAACATTGATTCATATTTTATTTCTTATGTAATTAATAAAGCACCTCGCCGCAAGCAGCCAGGTATTAGGTATGCTCTCCAAGCTCCTGTTTTCAACCAGCTTGCTCCCCCAAGGGGCGAGTAATTTAACCCGAAGAGATTAAAAAATATAGCAACCTTACCACCTCAACCAATTACCATAAAAGGATTGGCGTTTCTCAAAAAGAGAAACACTATTCAACTTTAAATGAGGTCATCATACCGGCGGTGATATGATCGTTTACGTGACAGTGATACATCCAGATCCCGGGTACATCGGGGCGCATATCCAGTGTTTTAGTCGCTGCGGGCAATACTTCGGTAACATCCACCCGATTTCCATTGTGTAACAGCGTTGCACCATGCCAATGCGGTGAGTGAAGATCGACCTCTGTTCCTAATCCTAGGATATACCAACGCACACGTTCACCCTTCTTCATGATGTAACCGATGTTGTTGTCATAAACGTAACCATTGATACCATGCATAAGATTGCTTTCCTGGAAACCCTCATCCGATGGATCACAGGTACCGCTACAAAAAGGCAAATTAGTCTCAAAATAGAGACTGGCATTTTCATCAAACACTGAAAATAACGAAAAAAATTCACGATCCACATCATTGGGTTTTCTGGTGGTAGTCTCAAAACCTTTTTTTGTGATGACGATAGGCCCGATCAATCCGGCATTGGTATCGGCAGGTTCATTATTGTGACTGTGATAAATCCAAACGATGGAAGATGGATCATTAGGTCCAGGTCCTGCACGTTCTGGAACTTCCCATTGATAAGTATACTGACCACCCGGCGCCACTAACCCTTCGGTATGTGGCACACCTTCATGTGTTTTAGTATATAACACCCCATGCGGATGTATGCTAGCCGGAAAACGGGTATTGTTTTTGAAATGTACGGTAATTTTATCACCGACCGCGGCCCGAATGACCGGGCCTAGAATACCCATATGCGCTTCTTCGGAGACACGTTGTTTAAATCCTGCAAAGCCTTCATTGTATTCACGATAAATTGCTTTTAAATAACGTCTTCCAATTCCCTGCTCAACAAAAACGCGTTGCTCCGCAGTAAATTCGGTATTAGTCATCGGATTGATCGGGAATGACGGTGCATAATCCCAATGCATTTCATCCGCCGCGATCCAATAAACTCGATCCGCATTAGCCAATGCAGATGTATGAATCAATCCAACCAACACAGCAATAATGAACAAGCAACCTACTTTCCCGCTAGACATCTAATGCCCTCCTCATTACTGACAAACAAAATTCAATCGCCATTGAAAATTATTTCAATATTCAGCGAAATTTTTCTATTCGGTGTTAATTGATAGCACAAAAAATTGTGCTAACTAATGGTGTGATTTAAGCAAGTAAAGCTCGCTTACTGAGTCATTTCAGAAGGTAATTTGCTGTAATTTCTCAGGCAAATTACCTTAGTTTTTTAGATCAATTGCCCTTGGTACTGGGAAAGAACATCATCAATCACTGCTTTAGCAGCAATTGCTCGCTCCGAATCCGTTGTTTGAATGGCATGCTTCAAATTACGAATGGCATTTTCTATTTTTACCCGGCGCAATGTATCTAAGCGCAATTCCAAATCAGGCAGAAAGCTACTTACATACAGGTCAATAGCCTCCACTGCTACCAGCGCTTGACTCCTATCCGTTGAAAACGTTGCTGCAATCTGATGAATACTGCGGTTTATTTGCCCAATCATGCCCTTACTGATATCACTGACGATTTCATCTGCCGAAACAGTAGCCAGATCGCCAATTAGTTGTGCCTTAATACGATTACTGCCGGATGGATTATCTTGCGCGATAAATCCTTCAATAATGCGATAGAAATATTCACCTTCAACTTGAGCTTCTCGTGCATCAGCAACATCAGCATCGCGATTGCCAATGATTCCTTCAACTTCACGTAAAACACCAATCAGATAAGTCCTAACTAGTGGCACAACAATGTTTTCGCGTGCGATCGATACATCAAAATGATTCTCTTCATTTGTTTTTGCGAGTGCTTGTCTACCATATTCAAAAGCCTGCAGAATTTGGTAATCCAAATCAGGATCCCGACCATCCTGTAATGATTTTTTATCGCTTGTGAGTACTTTGTTTAAACGTGAAGCTGTGCCGCTAATAGCTTGAAAAGCTGAATAAGCCCTATCCCACTCCAAAATCAATTGATCGGAAGAAAAACTATCAAACTGATGAACCACCAACGTCGTTCTATCGTATACCGCAATGGCAAAAACACGTTGCAATGACTTGTCGATTACCTGGGCGGCCAATGGTACATCAATCTGGTTTTTAATTGAATTAATGGCGGACATCACATCGCTATCGACGGATAAACCATATATTTGGTCGACAATTTTTGTCAATTCTTGCAAATCACCTTGATAAGCGGCCTCAATAGCACTCCCATCAATGGTCGCTTGTCTGCGTAATTCACCGATCGTTTGAAAGCTTTTAACAGCTTCATCAATGATCACTGTAGTCGTTGAAGTTTCGTATTTTGCAACTTTCAACGCACCTTCATAGCTAGTCAAAATGACAGTAATTGCATCACGAGCTTGCACAGATTTCTCGACACTGTTTTCACTACTGGCTACTTGCAAGTTATTAAGTTCTGTTTCAAGATTCGTTCGTACCGCAGCACCTAAACGCAATTCAATGTCTGGAAACATAATCTTGGCGAAATAAACCGCGCCAGCGGCTTCAGCCATTGCTTGCGGACGATCACTGCCAACAGCACTCGCTTGCCCTGTCATTTCTGCTTTAACCCGACCGATCAATCCCTTGCTTAATTCACTTACAAAAGTATCTGCATCAATTTCCGACAATCTACCCGTCAAACGAGATTTCAAAAATGCGCTTCCTGCCGGATTATCACGTGCAATCAGCGATTCGATGATGCGATAAAAAACTTCCCCCTCTTTTAACGCTTCGCGCGCTTCATCGGTATCAGCATCGCGATTACTTATAACCCCGGATATCTCACGCAATACACCAATATAATATGCGCGTGCTAATGACATACGAATGCCGTACCGTTCCACTTGCAGCGTGGCAAAATCTTCATTTGGATTACTTTTATTCAAGGCTGTTTTGACTCTGGCAAATGAATTTTTAATCGCTACATCCAAGCCTGGATTGGTGCCCGCTTCAAGTGCTTTCTTATCAGCAGTGAGCACTTGATTCTCTCTTGCAACAGTTTTTTCGATTGCTACAAAAGCTGCTTCCGCTTGTAAAAGTAACTGTATCAACGTATCCGAACCGCTCGTATTGAATTCATCACGGATAGCCGTAATGCGATTCCATATCGATTGATAAAAAACACGCTGCAGAGTTTTATCGACAACTTGGGCTGCCAATGCTGGATCTTTGCTATTTTTAATATCTTCAATTGCCGCTTGAATGTCTTTGTCTAATTCAAGGTTATTCACTTCGTCAATTTCCATTGCCAAGTTTTGTAATGCGCCTGTATACGCATTTGCAATCGCATCACCATTGATCGGAGATTCTTGACGTAAATTCCCTATGGTTTGGAAAGCAACAACAGCTGCCTGAATATCCGTGACACTTGCGGTTGCTGCGAAAACACCACTACTACTGCAAGTAAAAAATATCATAAAACTCATAATCGCTATATTTTTCATCTTGACTACGAGTTGGTTGAATAAATACATTCTCCTTAATCTCCTTAAAATAATAGATAAGAAAGCTAATGATAATCATTATTATTTAGTTTTTCAAGGATTATACTAAAAGAAAAAATAATCTGGATATGAGAAATGGAAATGGATCAGAGTGTTTTCTCATTGATCCATTTCAAAACATCGCGGCATTAAACAGCTAGTTATATGATAAATTTTAGCAAATGATCTAATTCACCAAAATCAAAAGCGAATGAGCATTCCCTTAGAATACTGGCTGCATCACATGTACTTTTATGTGTTGTTATTTATAATCCACTATATCAATGGAATATTAGTCATTGATCTAAATTTCAAGGTCAATTACACAAGAAAGATCAATCACTTCGCATTTTTCTTTCTTCCAACACTACTATCACTAGTCGTTAAATATCCATACAGCGCAGCCACATTTATTATGGATATGGTATGCGCCTTTATATTTTTGACATTTTTCATAACACCATTACGAAATAGATTTAGGCTACTTCGGGTGATGTTTTGTTCGTTCGATAGGCCTGAGGATAGGCCGTTTACACTGGTATGGCTGTACACACAATTTATTGCCAGCTATTTAGTACTCATTCCATTACTGATCTATTTCGAGAGTCACGGTATGCTACCGCTTCTGATGATTATTATCATAGTCAACGGAATAGGTGATGGTCTCGCAGAACCAGTTGGCATAAGATTTGGGAAACGAAAATATGCAACTTATGCACTTTTTACGAAGGAAAAATATGTTCGCAGCTATGTGGGCAGTGCTTGTGTATTTGTAACAGCTTTCATCACAATCTTAGCATTTCACTCCTATTTCAATGCAATTCAGTTGATAGTCGCACTACTCACAATACCCATTCTGATGACTTTGGCAGAAGCCTTTTCTCCGCATACCTGGGACAGCCCATTCATATACGCCGTAGGTGGTATTTCATTAATTGGTATTTTTTTGTTTTTGTAATTTGCATTGTACGGTTAAAGCAGAAAACTTTTGAAAAATAAAAACTACCCGATAAACTGAGTAAATCAAGAAATAGAGCCTTCAAGCCATCGCAGCACATCCTTTTTGCATGACTGCCTACCCATATATATGCGTTTTTGTGCTTGATGGATTGGTGTGGAAGTGTGTGGATACAGAAATGGCGGAGGCGGTGAGATTCGAACTCACGGTAGAGTCACCCCTACGGCAGTTTTCAAGACTGCTGCCTTAAACCGCTCGGCCACACCTCCGAATTGAGGCCTGTATGATACCTTTATGTCATTCGATTGACTAGTCTAAAAACAAAGATCTTTGTAACAAAGACGCTTTGGATTGATCTTCACTGTTTTCTTTCCATTGCAGAAGACTCAGACGATAAAACCACTACTGACAATCGAGTGCCGCCATAGTCACATTTATGTAATTGCCTATGAACTATTCTCAGTGTTTTTCATCTTATTCAGCAAGATCAATAGGATAATGAGGTAGGCGATGAAAGGCAAAGGAATGACTTTGATGGATTGGCAGAAGCAGTATGGAACAGAAGAAGGCTGTATCGAAGCGCTGATAAAGCAACGCTGGCCGGAAGGCTTTCGCTGCCCATGCTGTGGCTACGATAATGGTTATGCTATTAAGACACGTGGTTATTGGGAATGCAGCCAATGTCATAAACAAACCTCGATAACGGCTGGTACCTTATTTCATTCAACCAATCTGCCATTAACCAAGTGGTTCTGGGCGATTTACTTAGTTGCATCTGATAAAGGCGGTGTTTCTGCCTTACGATTATCCAAACAAATTAACGTGTCTTGGATTACTGCCAGCAGAATGCTACGCAAGATTCGTATTGCTATGGGACACCGAGATAGCCTATATCGGTTACAAGATTTGATTGAAATAGACGACGCATTGATTGGAGGGCGTCATACTGGGGGAAAGCGCGGTCGGGGCGCTGAAAGAAAAACATCAGTGCTCGTCGCGATTGAGAGTCGAGAAAAGCGTGCTGGTTTTATTGCCATGCAGCAAGTCTCTAGCGTTAACCGAGAAACGGTGTCACAGTTTGTAAAGCGGCATCTGTCACCTGATCAATATGTACGAAGTGATGCACTGCCAGCCTTAGCTGAAATCAGTAAAACACAGAACCATACTCCTCGTGTGACTCCACCAAACAAAGCTGGCGAATGGCTTCCATGGGTTCATGTCGCAATTGGCAATCTCAAGACATTTTTATTGGGAACATATCATGGTGTGTCATCAGGTTACTTGCAAGAATACCTCAATGAATTTTGCTATCGCTTTAATCGACGAGTGCGGGAAGCAGAACTGCCTTCTCGACTCCTCAATGCATGTTTGAGTCACACCCAGATTAAACTGAGAATAGTTTAGAGGCATAAGAACTGCCTTCTCGACTCCTCAATGCATGTTTGAGTCACACCCAGATTAAACTGAGAATAGTTTAGAGGCATATTTATGTATGTCGATAAATTACGGTTTATACGGTGCCAACAATTAATCATGTTACGATTTCTATAAAATGATGGTAAGGCTATTTTGTCGGTAGAGATTAGAGATGTTAGTGTACAAGTATTTAATTATTTCTTGAAAGCATGGTCACTGAATCTTCTGCTCTTTAAAATCTTTCCAATATGTTAATCTGGTTTCTCTAATCTAAAATCCTATATCTTTTCCTAGGTGGTATATGAATAATTTAATCTCAAAACTGGGCTGGTTGTCACTGTCTCTTGCTGGTGCATTTGCTTTTGGCGTCATAGCGTTAAATCGTGGTGAGGCGATTGGTGCTATTTGGATTGTCATAGCAGCAGTGTGCATATATTTGATTGCTTATCGTTTCTACAGTCTATTCATAGCAAGTCGTGTGTTGGGGCTGGATGCAACGCGCATGACACCCGCGTACAAGCATAACGATGGCTTGGATCATGTACCTACAAATAAATATGTATTATTTGGGCACCATTTCGCAGCAATTGCCGGAGCGGGACCTTTGGTTGGGCCGATTTTAGCGGCACAGATGGGATATTTGCCCGGTATGCTGTGGTTGCTAGCTGGCGTTGTGTTTGCAGGAGCAGTACAAGATTTCATTGTATTATTTGTTTCGACACGACGTAACGCCCGTTCGTTGGGTGACTTAATCAAATCAGAGCTGGGGCAAATACCAGGCATGATCGCATTATTTGGTGCGTTTTTTATTATGCTGATTTTGTTAGCGGTATTGTCTCTGATCGTGGTCAAAGCACTAGCTGAATCACCTTGGGGCTTATTTACCGTTGCAGCAACAATCCCTATCGCGCTATTCATGGGTGTTTATTCGCGATTCATACGCCCTTGTGCGATCGGTGAAGTTTCGTTGATTGGCTTTGTGCTATTGATGCTATCCATCATTGCGGGACAGTATGTACAGGAACATCCTGTTTGGGGTGAGTTTTTCACTCTGACCGGCGAACAGTTAACTTGGTTATTGATTGGCTACGGCTTTATCGCATCAGTGTTACCGGTTTGGTTGTTGTTGGCACCACGTGATTACTTGTCGACATTTTTGAAAATTGGCACGATCGTTGGATTAGCGATTGGCGTGGTGATTGTTTCACCAGAACTCAAAATGCCGGCATTGACACAGTTTATCGATGGTTCTGGGCCGGTTTGGTCAGGTGACTTATTTCCTTTCTTATTTGTTACCATTGCGTGTGGCGCGATTTCCGGTTTTCATTCATTGATCGCTTCTGGTACGACGCCAAAAATGATCCAAAATGAAACTGATGCACGCTTCATTGGCTATGGCGCCATGCTGATGGAGTCGTTCGTGGCCATTATGGCGTTGGTTGCAGCAGCGGCATTGGAACCGGGAATTTACTTTGCAATGAATAGCCCGGGCGCGATCATCGGCACAACAGCAGAATCAGCAGCGCAAACCATTTCACAATGGGGATTCTATGTCACTCCGGAAATGATTAACCAAACAGCACAGAATGTCGGTGAACACAGTATCATTTCCCGTACAGGCGGCGCGCCGACATTAGCGGTTGGTATGGCACAAATTTTGTCGGAAGTGATTGGCGGCACTGCAATGATGGCCTTTTGGTATCATTTTGCCATTTTATTTGAAGCCTTATTTATTTTAACTGCGGTCGATGCGGGCACTCGTGCCGGTCGGTTTATGTTGCAGGACTTGCTCGGATCGTTTATTCCAGCGATGAAGCGTACTGATTCGCTCGTAGCCAGCTTGATTGCTACTGCACTTTGTGTTTCAGGCTGGGGCTATTTTTTATATCAAGGCGTCATAGATCCATTGGGTGGTATTAATACCTTATGGCCATTATTTGGTATCTCCAACCAAATGCTAGCGGGTATCGCACTGATTTTATGCACGAGTGTGTTGTTTAAAATGAAACAAGATCGCTATGCTTGGGTTACGGTCATCCCATTGATGTGGGTCAGTGTGTGTACTTTGACTGCAGCGTGGCAGAAAATTTTCCATGATAATCCACGTATCGGTTTTCTGGCACACGCTCAACAATACCAAGAAGCCATTGCGCAAGGAATGGTACTGGCTCCAGCTAAATCGATTGAACAAATGCAACAGGTTGTCTTTAACGATTACGTGAATACGTCATTAGCAGTCTTATTTATGCTGGTGCTAATCAGCATGCTGATATTTGGCGTGAGAACCGCATTACAGGCGCGTGTAATGAACCAGCCAACAGTGCAGGAGGCGCCTTTTGAGTTACTGCCATCCCATGTGATGCCACAAAAATAACAGGAGAAACAAGATGATATTTAAAATATTCAATACCGTAATAACGCGGATAAAGCAAAGTATGCGGCTGATGGTGGGTGTACCTAATTATGAAGCCTATGTGGTCCATATGAAAACAGCTCATCCAGACCAACCAGTCATGTCATATCCAGAATTCTTTCGTGAACGCCAGGAAGCGCGTTATGGCGCTAAGGGAAGATTAAATCGTTGTTGTTAACATTCTATAAGGTTGACGGTGTTATTTCTTAGTTTGTAATAAAACCAGAATAGCACCGCCGCCGCCATCCGATGGTTTTGCCTGATAGAAAGCCAGTACGCTGGGATACATTGCTAACCAATGACCAACTTGTTTTTTTAATATCGGATCGCGATTGGGCGAGCTGAGCCCTTTGCCATGGATAACACGGACACACCGAAATTGGCTTTCAATACAATTCTCCAAAAATGCAATTAATTCCTGACGAGCTACATCCCGCGTATAGCCATGCAAGTCTAAATTATCTTGAATTGGCCAATAACCTCGACGTAGGCGACGAAGCGTTTGATGTGATACGCCAGGCCGAGCAAAAGACCAATCATCACCCGACTCAATGGATGAAATGAAGGAATGTTCAGAAGATAAATCCACAGAAACATTTACCAAATCAGGCCTTCGTTTCCTAGAAACTGGTGTAATCGTGCGTTTATCCGAAGCTATCCGGTTGGGAGCGGATAATGGCACTACATCCCGCATAGCATCGCGAAATAAAGTATTATCGCTAATGCCACTTAGCGCTGCAGTTTTTTTTGTATCGCCATCAAAATCATTCATTTGCCACTTTACAACTTGTTACTATTACGGTTAAGACTGTTTCACATGATCCAGGTATTTCTCGGCATCCAAAGCAGCCATACAGCCGGTTGAAGCACTTGTTACAGCTTGGCGATAAATATGGTCTTGCACATCACCAGCAGCAAATACACCGGGAATGCTGGTGGCGGTTGCATTGCCTTGATTGCCTCCGTGCGTAATGATATAACCTTTCTCCATATTTAATTGCCCAGCAAAGATATCGGTATTGGGCTTGTGACCAATCGCTATAAATACACCATGTAGATCGATTGTTTGTGTAGCACTGGTTTCGATACTTTTAATACGTATACCAGTGACACCGGATGAATCCCCTAAGACTTCATCAAGTACATGATTGAGCGCCAACTTAATGTTGCCGCTGCGAACTTTCTCCATGAGTTGATCAATCAAAATTTTTTCTGAGCGGAATTGATCACGGCGATGTATCAATGTTACGGTACGTGCAATATTTGCGAGATAAAGCGCTTCTTGCACAGCGGTATTTCCACCGCCAACCACTGCAACATCTTGCTCCTTATAAAAAAACCCATCACAAGTGGCGCAACCAGAAACACCGCGCCCCATAAACTCTTCTTCTGAAGGCAAACCGAGATACTGTGCCGAAGCGCCTGTTGCGATAATTAATGCATCACAGGTATAGGTTCCTTGGTCGCCAGTGAGTGTAAGAGGTTTCTCAGATAGCTTAGCCGTATGAATATGATCGAAAATAACTTGTGTATTGAAGCGTTCAGCATGTTTCAGAAAACGTTCCATCAAATCGGGTCCTTGTACACCCATTACATCGGCAGGCCAATTGTCCACTTCGGTAGTTGTCATTAACTGGCCGCCTTGTGCCAAGCCAGTAATAAGGACAGGATTGAGGTTGGCGCGTGCTGCATAAACGGCTGCGGTATATCCAGCTGGTCCAGAGCCAAGAATGAGCAATTTGTGATGTTTAATAGTCATTATTTATTATTGTAGATTTAATTAAGCTAAAACTATATTGTACTGGCAAACGAGTGTTTTTTTGTGATTTATCGTTTTACCGAATCATTTCATATCACTTTCTAAAGTGAAGTATGTCTGTGCTATGTCTTAATCAAGTGTCGCCACAAATTCTCGCTTCAATATGGTGCAAAATAGATTGATTAGAAAAATCGAACCAATCCTCAGATTCCGCATGACGTGCACCATTGGGTGTAGTTGCAGCGTTTTCATCAGGATAAAATAGCAACGTAATAATCCTAGCTTTATGATCGGTACAATTGAATTCATAGTGTGTTTTTAATGAGTGAAACTGGCCGGGCTGTTGTTTCTCGTAACTTGATAATACCCAAACTTTTCTGAAATGTTCATTCTTGTCGATAGTTTCCCAATCAACAAAATGCTTTTCCCCATGTTTTACTCCCTGATCAATTGCAGTCCATTTTGCTTGTAAAGGTAAAGCAAAACAGGTTAGAAAAAACAGTATCAGTAATCGATTGGTCATTTTTAACAATCCCGATGAAAAGTGGATTTCTTAGTGCGTTATCTCAAGCAGCTTAAATTATGGATATATTAGATTTTGCGACGAAAATGCAATATTCATGCAGGATGTTGTAAAAGTGTATTATTTTGCAATAAAAAAGTTCCCACTGTGGAAACTTTGGTCTATTCTTAGCGACGGGTCTATTCTGTGCCAAGTTTTTCTTCAACCAATGTGAAATTACATATCGGCGTGCTTCATGCACGTTTTATTATATCTGGAATAGCTGTGTTTTTTTACAGTCACAGTTAGACATATTGCAAAGTTTCTTATTTTGGAAATCTTCAGAACTGATACAAACTGCTAACAACGTTATATATCTTCAACTTGGAGTTAATTATGGAAGAACTAAATCAGGCCTGGGTGATGTTAAAGCTCGGTGGCGTTATTATCATACCGCTGGTGGCGTTAGCCATAATTGCAGTGGCAATTATGCTTGAAAAGGCTTTTATTTATTGGCGTTATGCGCGGTTGTCTAACGATTTGTTAAATCTAGTGGAAACTTATGGATTTAAATGGAATGATTTGGAAAAAATTCTTTCAGGGTTGGATAAACGCCATTATTACAAACGCTTCTTCGAAGTGGTCATTTCCAATCGGCATAAACCCGCTTGGTGGACTGAATCACGCGCCGCCGATGAAGCACAAATTATTGAAGAATCTTTAGCACGCCGACTTTGGGCGTTGGAAACGATTGTTACCGCAGCACCGTTATTAGGATTGGTAGGAACTGTGGTTGGCATGATGCGGGCTTTCCAAGTAATCGGCAGTGAAGGTGTTGTTAATCCTACCGCAGTGACAGGCGGTGTGGCTGAAGCTTTAATTGCAACTGTCGTGGGATTGGCCATTGCGTTAGTGGCTTTGTTCGGTTTCAATTATTTTTCCCGCTTGCAGTCATTAACAATGGATGAAATGGAGCGCTTGGGTACACGATTAATCGACAATATTCGACTTGATCAGCAGAGAGATTCTCATGAGACTTCGTAAATCACGCACTGTTTCAAAGGGTAAGATCGAAATCATTCCGATGATTGATGTCATGTTTTTTTTGCTTGCCACATTCATGTTGGCATCGTTATCAATGCAGAATCTAGATTCTCTGCAAGTCAATTTACCTGAAGGTGAAGCGGAAAAACTGAGTGCCGAAAAGCCTGTGACACTTTCGTTGACCAAAGATAGCAAAATTTATATCAATCAGAAAACGGTTACGCTGGATACACTAGCCGAAACACTCAAACCGCTGCTTGCGGATTCCAAACAAAAACTGATAGTTTCGGCAGATAACGAGGCACCGCAGGGTGTTGTAGTACAAGCGATGCTTCGAGCCCGGCAAGCTGGCGTACAGCATTTTCTTATTGCTGTAAAACATAAATAATACAAGTCATATGGCGAGCTCCAGATCTCAAGAGATTCGTCTGTGGTGGCCATTACCACTAGCGGCTCTGATATGGTTGCTGATAATTTGGGGGGTAGGTTTTTTATTATCAATGCCGGAGGTTGAAATCGAAACACCTCCACCCATTGCCGCCAGTTTTATTGATCTAAACGAAACGGAAGATGCGACAAACTCCCTACCTGCTTCTGCACCAAGTGCTCCAACACCACCTCAAGAAAAACCTGTACCAATGGAAGTGGCGCCTAAACCAGCACAAAAAATGCCAGCTCCTTCCGCTCAGAATCCACCAACAGCGCGCCTACCGAAACCGAAAATTGCTGATAAAACTGTTAAACCTAAACCTTCGCAAGAAAAATCCATCACTAAAAAACCTGAAAAAACCACCCCAGATCAATCAGTTGATTTATCGGATTTTATTAATAAAAATCGGGCCAAACGTGGTGAACCTGGGATTTTTGATCATCTTAATCATATGCCGCCGAATAATGCGATTCCATTATCTTCCCCGAGTGAAGCGCGTATGGCCAATGTCAGGCGGAATCTACAAACATCTGGCACGAGTGGCATATTTCAGATTCTCCGGATAGGACCTCGCACGGCTGAATTCTCATTTCGTGCATGGACAACGGGACAAAGCAATCCTCGTTTGCAATACATTCAAGTAGATGCCGGCCCTGACGGTAGCGTCGAACGTGCCATTATTCGGCGCATGATTCAATTGATCCGGGAATATTATAAGGAGGATTTTAATTGGGAATCTCATCGTTTGCATCGCGTGGTAGTTTTGTCTGCACGTGAGAAAGATACCAAAGGACTCGAAGATTTTTTGATGCGAGAGTTTTTTGTAAATTAACAGTGATGACCATACAACGTCTGCATCTTATATAGATAGAGATCTTGCAAAACTTAATAAAGTTGCTCCGTGCGCTTATGCTGATTATGCTGACTTTAAAAATACAAAAACTATAATATTCCTCATGGCAAAACCACGAGGAATCGCAAATTCAAAGTGGCAATCAATTCCAAATCCCCCAGTCAAATTTGAATTGGCGTATTATCACCAACAAAAGGGATCGGCTCATGGGGCTTGACTCAAGAAAATAGCCTCCGGAAAATACGGAACGATTCAAGACGGCGAATATTAAGTCTCTATGTAACCAACAACAAAAGAATTATTTGTTGATTATTCATCAATAGGAGTTTTCTTTCTTATGTCAAAATACATTGCTTGGTTTAATCAGTTGACGATGAAAGATGTGGGCTTGGTTGGCGGTAAAAATGCTTCGTTGGGGGAAATGATCAGCCACCTTTCACAAGCAGGCGTTAATGTACCGACAGGCTTTGCCACCACGACCCAAGCTTACCGAGAATTTCTAGTTGCTAATGGATTAGCTGATCGTATCAATCGTGTACTAGAGGCCTTGGACGTTGACGATATCAATGCGCTGACGACTGCAGGTAAAACGATCCGTACCTGGGTGCTTGATGCAACCCTGCCAGATGCCATTTTGCAGGCCATATCGCTAGCTTATGAACAGCTTGTTGCCAGTAGCGCTGACCACGAGGATATTTCGTTTGCGGTACGCTCATCGGCAACCGCTGAGGATTTGGCAGATGCATCATTTGCTGGCCAGCAAGAGACACTGCTGAATGTGCATGGGGTCGAGCAGATTATTGCTGCGATCAAAATAGTATTTGCTTCACTGTATAACGATCGTGCTATTGCTTATCGTGTACATCAACAATTCCCGCACGATAGGGTGTATCTTTCTGCTGGTATTCAGAAAATGGTGCGTAGCGACCTGGGTGCCAGTGGCGTGATGTTCACACTCGACACCGAATCCGGTTTTCGTGATGCGATTTTTATTACGTCTGCCTATGGTTTAGGTGAAACGATTGTGCAGGGTACTGTCAATCCGGATGAGTTCTATGTGTATAAACGCGGCTTGACTCTAGGCTACCCTGCGATTCTCTCACGTCGCCTAGGGACCAAAGTCATCGAGATGATTTATGGCGATAAAAAAAATACCAATGATGCATCCACGCTTACCCGCAATGTGGATGCTGAGCGACGCATGCGTTTTTCTCTGTCGGATGCTCAAGTTGAAGCACTGGCGCGCCAAGCCATAATCATCGAGCAGCATTATGGTCGTCCGATGGACATTGAATGGGCCTTGGATGGATTGGACGAGCAGTTGTACATCGTACAAGCTCGTCCTGAAACGGTTGAAAGCCGTGCCAGTCAAGCCGTCGAACGATTCAAGCTAAATGACCATGGAAGCGTGTTGGTTGAAGGGCGAGCGATTGGGCATAAAATTGGCCAGGGTACGGCCCGCTTAATCATGGGCACTGATCAGATGCATGAAGTTCAGCCCGGCGATGTGTTAGTGACGGATATGACTGATCCGGACTGGGAGCCTATTATGAAACGGGCCTCTGCGATAGTGACCAATCGCGGGGGGCGCACTTGTCATGCAGCCATTATTGCGCGTGAAATGGGAATTCCTGCGGTAGTAGGTTGTGGCGACGCAACAGCGCGCATTCAGGATGGTTCCACGGTGACGGTTTCCTGTGCGGAGGGAGATGCGGGGTATGTGTATGCTGGCTTGTTGCGTTTCGAGCACACTACCTCAGATACCGGAGAATTACCGAATTTGCCGGTGAAAATCATGATGAATGTCGGCAATCCGTCGCATGCTTTTGCATTCTCCCGTATGCCCAATCAAGGGATTGGACTTGCCCGTCTGGAGTTCATCATCAACAATATGATTGGCATTCATCCGAAAGCACTCCTGGAGTTCGAGCAACTATCCGATGCGTTAAAAGCGGAAATTAACAGCCGTATCGCGGGATATGCGAATCCAGTCAGCTTTTATGTGAATAAACTGGTCGAAGGCATTGCCACGCTAGCGGCTGCTTTCTATCCGCATCCGGTGATTGTACGTACATCCGATTTCAAGTCGAATGAGTATGCCAATCTGATTGCTGGCAGCCGCTATGAGCCGAGCGAAGAAAATCCGATGATCGGTTTTCGGGGCGCATCGCGCTATCTTGCGTCGGCTTTCCGGGAATGTTTTGAACTCGAATGTCAGGCTTTGCGGACAGTGCGCGATGACATGGGACTAACCAATGTTGAGATCATGATTCCATTCTGCCGCACATTGACCGAGGCCAAGCAAGTGACAGCATTACTGACAACGCAAGGATTGTTGCGTGGAAAGAACGGGTTGCGCTTGATTATGATGTGTGAAATCCCTTCCAATGCGGTGCTGGCTGAAGAGTTTTTGCAGTATTTCGATGGCTTCTCCATCGGTTCGAATGACATGACCCAGCTAACGCTCGGTATCGACCGTGATTCCGGCCTGGTGTCGCATTTGTTCGATGAGCGCAATCCAGCCGTCAAGAAACTGCTGAAAATGGCTATTGAAGCATGTCATAAACAGGGAAAATATATCGGTATCTGTGGTCAGGGGCCTTCAGATTATCCAGATTTTGCAGCTTGGTTATTTGAACAAAGGATCAGCAGCCTGTCGCTCAATCCCGATTCTGTGATCGAAACATGGATGGACTTGGCAAAGTTGCATCATGACTAAGCAAAAACGCACAGTCTTCTATTTATCCGATCGCACGGGTATCACAGCGGAAACACTGGGGCACAGTTTGCTGACTCAGTTTGATGGCATTGAATGGGAAATCATTAATGTACCCTTTCTGGATGACCTGGAAAAAGCTCAAGTCGTGCTAGCGCAGATTAATCATGCAACCGAATGTGATGGTCATCGCCCTTTGGTATTTAGTACTTTATTGAAACCTGAAATTCTGGAAGTCATCAAGCGAACTAACTGTCGAGTATTTGATTTTTTTGAAACTTTTATCAACCCCATCGAACAAGAATTAAGCCAGCCTTTTGCTCGTATGGCCGGACGCTCGCATGGATTGCAACATCATTTGTCGTATTTCAAGCGGATTGCTGCCATCAACTATGTATTGGCGCACGATGATGGGGTCAATCCCCAAAAATTTGCCGATGCGGATATTGTTTTAATTGGGATTTCGCGTTCTGGAAAAACCCCTACTTGCTTGTATTTGGGATTGCAATACGGTATTGCGGCTGCAAATTATCCACTAACCGAAGAAGATATGTCCATTTTGCAATTACCCGAAGTATTGGGAAATGTTAAAAGTAAAATATTTGGACTAACAATTAGTGCGGCACAATTGCACTTCATTCGCGAGGAACGTCGTCCAAACAGTCAATATTCGTCATTGGCACAGTGTCAGAAAGAAGTTTTATGGCAGGAATCCTTGTTTCAGCAATTCAATATTCCTTATCTCGATACAACACGTATTTCAATCGAGGAAATCAGTGCCATAATACTCAATCGTTGTGGGTTGAAACGTCAGCTGTATGGTTAAAAGTAGCTGCCAACACCACCAGAAATTCCTATTTTAATCGCATAGTAAGAAATCTCCGGTACTGCAGAAAAATAACCATCATCTATTCGGGTTGATGTACCAGTTTGTGTAGATTCCGAAATATCGCCAAAAAATGACCTATGCCACTTAAAGATTGGAAGCCTGCGTTAAGCAGGTTTACTATTCAATTTAATAAAAGAATACTTCGGTATTAATTAATTGCCATTTACACAAAATCTAGGACACCCTCAAATCAGGGTTAGCAGTATAAAATGCATCCTATCGTAAAATAACTGTCATGAGCGAATAAAGCTCAAACTGAACAAATTGAAGTCTGGTAGACTATAATCACAGTTTACAACACAGCCAGCTTCTGAGAGGCGATTTAGATCGAAAAACCTCGCACACCTGTCTTGACTTGTATCAAAGACGGGTTATTGCATGGGGAGCATAATAAATCGAGTGATATGGAGAATCCCATGACCAAATACCTCACCGAACCTTTCAAGAAACAACTGTTGGAACAGCGCGCCAGTCTGTCGGAACAGCTGGCTAACTTACGTGGCGGTAACATCGGTCGTGCCGAAGCATCGGTCGAGCGCTTCCAGCATACCGAAGATCCCCGAGCTCAGGTCGATATCGAACGTGATCTAGAATTTGCGCTGGACGCACGTGAAAGTGCTGAACTGGAGGCTGTCGATGCCGCGCTCAAACGCATCGAGAATGGTGTGTACGGCATCTGTATCGATTGCAAAGCAGAGATCCCCGCACAGCGCCTGCATGCCGCGCCCGAAACGCTGCGTTGCATAATCTGCCAGAGTAAGTTCGAACTCCGGCACAAGTCACTCGGCGCCTGAGCTTTAGTCTATCTTACCCAACTCTTTACAAGGAGAAACCATGTCCACTTTCCACGCCATCGTCTGGCTCGACCGCTCCGAGGCTCACGTCATCATGTTCGACCGCGAGCACGTTGAAACGCAGAAAATTAAATCACGCAGCCACCACAAGGCCACTGGCGGTCATGTCGGTTCGCACCAGGGCATGCATGGCCGCGGCGACAGCGCTAGCAGCCGCCATTCGGCGCAGGGTGGCCACGCCACTTCAGAAGAGAACTTCTACCGCGTAGTCGCCGAGGCTCTCCAAGGCGTGCATGAAATCCTAGTCACCGGCCCGGCTCAAGCCAAGGACGAGTTCCGTGTCCACTGCCAACGCCATAATAAGGACATCGACAAGGCCATCGTCGGCGTGGTGAGTTCGGATCACCCGAGCGACGGTCAGCTAGTGGCCATGGCCAAGCAATACTTTCTCAAGCACGACAAGATGCAGAACCAAACTTAAAAGGTTTGACACTTCTCTGGGGGTATATATTAACTGTCTCAGACAGAAAAAGCATCGACAGACCTTGAGCTGATTGATCATACTATCATCTAGACATGCTGTATGAATATTATCTACTTCTATAGGCAATCAAAAACACCGTAAATCTTTTGAGAAAAGCCACAAGTGGCGATTCTTCGAAAGACACATCCATTGAGATGGTGGCAATAAAGGTGATCTCGGTTCAACATGAGTTCCAAAAAAATAGAACTCTGGTACGGTTATAGATTTAAATTAGAAAATATCGATAGATGCGAAATCCAACCGATCATTACATTTAGAAGATACAGCAGAAGGCTCAGTAGCGACAGATTTGCTTGACGATAAAGTAAGCACACTAGCTATTTTGGCGATGCAATAAAAGATATAAGATTCCTTTCTATAAGATAGGAAAAAAGATTTACTACGATATCAATGATATAAATGGTTTCGTAGAATCAATGAAGATTTACTCTTAAAGTTACCCCGACGTTACCCTGAAAGAAAAAAGCACTCTTGATGTTATCGCAAGTGCTTGAATATTTGGTGGGTCTGGTAGGACTTGAACCTACGACCAAGGGATTATGAGACGCAGCCATTGAATATGCAATTAATATAATCAATCGCTTACAATGCTTGCCAAGCACAAAACCAGTGTCAAACAGCCTCAAATGATGGTATTTCTGCCGCAGTTTGGCACAAATTTGACACAGTCATTTCTTAGCAATGATTGTTTCAATATCTGTTTGCTGTTTCAATTTGCAAATCATACTTATCTATGCCAAGATTAAACATGATTACTTCTGATTAAGGAATAAGAAATGGCAAGCGAAACAGGACGCATGAGTGTATCAGTGGCACCAGAAAAACAAGAAAAGCTGGATGCAATTGCGCACAGTCTGGATCGTTCCAGAAACTGGTTAGTTAATCAGGCTATTGATCACTATCTGGAAATTTACGATTGGCAAACAAAAAAAATTCAAGAACGTCTGGATATTGCTTCAGGGAAAAATGCAAAATTTCATTCAAGCGATGATGTTGATGCCATGATAGATAAATTCAAAGCATGAGCGCTGTTGTATGGCTCGATGAAGCACTAGAAGATTTAAAATCAATTGGCGATTATATTGCACAAGAGAACGCCAATGCTGCTTATAATGTTTTAATTAGAATAAAAGCTACTGCCAATAATCTATCACTCCACCCCGAAATTGGTCGCCCAGGCCGTGTGTTTGGTACGCGTGAAATAGTGATGAGCGATCTTCCATACATTCTTGCCTATCAAATAACCGACAGAGATATTCGCATATTAGCTGTCATGCATACATCCAGAAAATGGCCTGAAAATTTCAATCGATTACGCTAGTGGTTATGCTTACAACAACTTTGGCACTTCGATATCGTAAAAATAGCGAACATCCATTCCATTACAACATGAAAGACCTCTATTACAGCTCGTCATGCCATACTGCAAATGATTCAAATTGGAGTAGTGTGTCCATTGACATCAAAATGACACTGCATTAATAACCTTTTTATCCTTTAAAAAAGATCCAGAATTAACGCTATTTGTTGTCGATTAAACACAAATTTTGTGAATTTCTGATCGCTTTATAGCGTGATGGATTAACCATTGAGCTCGAAAATTCGGCGAACAAAGTGTATAGAAAACCCCGATGATTAAACCGTTGGGGCGTCAGGTCACATTGCGAGATGATCCGCCATTCCATAATCACGCGTCTGATATTCAGTTGACTCTACTGTGAAAGTTAACGAGACAGTAGTGGTTATTTCTTAACATATCCTAAATGCTTATGACGACTACATCCGCACCCAGGCACGTGTAGGTGATTTACCGGATCGGTTTTTGGTTGAAGTGAACGTATTGCCAGATCACGGCCACGCGCCATGTTGCCATGCGCCGCAGGAGCAGAAAGAATAACCTTTTCTGTCGTACTCCCGCATACCGGGCAATCTGGATTGGTCGCATTGATTGAATGGCGTGTCTCGAATTGTAGTTTGCACTGTGTGCACAAGTAATCATAAGTTGGCATTTAGAATCCCTATCCATTAATCAAGGCATTTCTCAGAAATGTTATGACGCGACCACTTGGCACAACAAGTGATCACGTTTCCAGGTTTTTCTCTTGAACTTAGCTCCAACGAGGTGGTTGCTTCACTTTGACACCGAATTGAGCGGAGGTGACATCGGTTCTGGCCCGTTTTTCAGGGTCTCGGGTTGGCGCTCTCAGCCGGCGCGTCTCGACCTCCCAGATCCAGCCGCTGATGGCTACGTCCTTGGGAATGAGAGGATGATTTTTGAATGTCTCGATGGTCTTCAAGCAGGTTTCGTCCACGTCATCCATCATTCCGATCCACTTGGCGAACGCACCTTTCTCCAGCTTCTGCTCCGGCAGGGTCGGGTCCAGCGCGATATTGTCCGGATCGATCCCCTTGTCGCGAAAAGCCTGTTCCAAATCGGCTGCATTCGCCGACAGCATGCCGCACTGCGTATGTTGCACGATGACGATTTCCCTAGTACCAAAGAAATTACAAGTCAGCATCGCTGAACGGATTGCATCATCGGTGACAATTCCACCGGCATTGCGGAAACAGTGCGCATCGCCATGTCCGGCCGGTGTGTCTACGTGAATGCCGAGCGCTTCATCTACCGGCAGACGTTCGTCCATGCAGGCAAGTACCCATAATCTCAGGTTGTTATGTCCAGCCGGCCCATGGCGGCGACGCTGTGCCCAGTGGTCATATGCGGCAACGCGTGTGTTTAGTTCATCTTTGAGAGTTTTCAATGTTAAGTCTCCTCGGTAATAGGTTGCAATTTTAAAATTACTTTAAGTGATCTATCTTTTCGATAGACCCTAAAGGGATTCATAATGGATATTTAACAGGCCGTTGAAAAACTATCTGTGTTGCCGTTACGATTTTAAAAAAATGGGTTCAAAACGCTCATTGATTAAGCATAAACTGCGATTCACCTGTTCTTGCCTTGTATCGGCAGCCTCGAAAAAGTTTTTCAACGGCCTGTTAACCCGCACACCTGGTAATTGTTAGATGCAATAAAATTACATGCAAATACCATGCCACTGAGGATCAATAATTTTTATTATTAATTACAATAGGTTATTTATGAGCTGTTGCTACATTAGTGTAGCTGTGCTTCAATTGATGAAGTTTCACTTCACAAATCATCCATAAACTATGAACAAGAATCCTCTTGCTGAATTAACACCGGTTTTTTTTCTGCAAACCTTTATTCTTGAGCTGATGCATGCCAGTGAACAACAGGGGCAAAAGCATTGCGAGCAGTTGATTGAACATATCGCCAAAACCGCCGGATGCTTTTTTGAAGAAACTTACCGGGAGAATACCAATAAAAGTGAGCAGCTCGATAGTGAAAGCTATACCGAACTCATACTCGGCATCAAAAACAATATCGGCGGTAAATTTTCACTTGTTTCCAGTAATCCGGACTGCATAACGGTTACCAATTCACGTTGTCCTTTCGGCGAGCAAGTCACCAGCTTCCCTGAATTATGCCGGATGACTTCCAGCGTATTCGGGGGGATCGCAGCCAGAAACTTCGGTTATGCCAAGGTTGAAATCAAAAAAAGCATAGCCCGTCAGGATGGCCAATGTGATGTATGTATTTATACCAATCCGCATGCAGCAAAAGGGCACGCCGGAATGGAATATACTGACACGACACCGGTTAAGGAGATTAATGATATCAATGAATTACAGTGCCGAATTGAAACAAGCATGCAACGGCTTTGGCATAAACAAAGCAGGCAAGCATCAAAGAAACATCAATCTCCTGCAATCATAGCAAAATCACCAGTGATGCAGAAAATACTGCAATCGATCGAGGTTGTTGCGCCTACAGTGGCAACAGTGCTAATCCAGGGGCAAACAGGTGTGGGTAAAGAGTTGATAGCACGTGCCATACATGCGATGAGCGAGCGTTATCATAAACCGTTCATCGCTATTAACTGCGGTGCAATCCCGGAAAGTCTGATTGAAAGTGCCTTGTTTGGGCATGAAAAAGGTGCTTTTACCGGAGCCATAGAAGTACACCAAGGCTACTTTGAGCGAGCCGAAGGCGGTACTCTGTTTTTGGATGAAATCGACTCATTGTCGCCAGCAGCACAAACTCGATTGCTTCGTGTAATCCAGGAAGGGGAACTGGAAAGAGTTGGCGGCAAACAAACATTGGCGATTGATGTAAGGATCATCTCTGCAACGAATCAAAATCTGGAGAGTCTCGTAAAAGAGGATTTGTTTCGCAATGACCTGTACTATCGCATCAACGTAGTCCGCTTAAACATCCCTCCTTTGGTCGAACGGTCGGAAGATTTACCTTACCTGGTGCAATTGATCATTCAGCGATTGAACAAGCGTTATAACAAAGAGGTTGAATCAGTAAGCCGTGAAGTCATGCGGAAAATCCGCGCCTACCATTGGCCAGGTAACGTCCGCGAGCTGGAAAACATTCTTGAGCGCAGTATCCTGTTTGCCAGTGGCAAAGAAATGACCGAACTGGATTTAGAGCTTCCAGCTAAAACCAAAAGTGTTGTTGAATGGAAAAGCGTAAAAGAACATACTCTTGCCAAAATAGAGCAATCGTTCCTTGAGACAGCTTTGAAACAGCATCATGGAAATATAAAAAGAGTTTCTGAGAACATGGGAATTACTTCACGTGCTGTTTACGCCAAACTAAAAAAATACGAAATAAACTTGGCAGAATTCCGTATTTTTGATTGAAGCCATCATATCAATCTCGAAGTGGCCACGCAAATTCGGACAGCCCGCTAAGTATTAGCTTTGCTCAACCTAAACCGTAGTGTACTGGGTCAAATTATTAGAAAGTCACAATGCGTCAAGACTGCAATAGAAGCAGAAGCAACGTTTTACAGCAGATCCATCCCATTAATCATTACAAATCTAAGTGCTGCCGATGCGGAGTATTAGTACCCATACCGAATTACGAGAAATTGGCACGCTAACCCTAATCCGATTAGCACGATTCCAATCTAAAAATTTAACAAATTTCTACACAAGAATTCTATACTGCATACAGTTAGCTTCTTATCGAGGCTAACGAACAACTAATGGAATTGAAGGAAATTAAATGAAACTCGGAATTATCATTTATTCGAATGACTCAGAAACTGTATGGAACGCCTTCCGACTTGGAATTTTCTCCCGCAAGCAGGGGGATACTGTTTCAGTGTTTTTACTCGGAAAAGGTGTGGAGGTAGAATCTCTTGATAGGGACAAGTTTGATATTACCGGCCAGATTCACAGTTTTTCGGATATAGGCGGTGCAATTTTAGCTTGCGGAACCTGTCTTAAGCTTCGTGAGTCTGAAGAGTTAGGAATCTGTTCGATATCCACGATGCAGGATTTATATACGCTGATTCACGATTCAGATAAGGTATTGTGCTTTTAGAGAAATTACCCCATGGATAATAAGCGGCATTGGGAACAGGTATACCACTAAGGCATCTGACTCAGTTAGTTGGTTTCAGGAACACGCTGACCAGTCTCTGCGATTAATCCATAATACAAGACTCGGTAAAGATGCGGCCATTATTGATGTGGGAGGGGGGACTTCCAGACTAGTAGATGACCTTGTGGCAGAAGGCTATACTGATTTGACAGTATTTGATCTGTCATCGACTGCGCTTGCTGTTGCAAGGCAGCGTTTGGGGAAACATGCGAATATTGTTCACTGGATAGAAGGCGATATTACCCGTGCAAAGTTTCCCATGAACCGATTCGACATTTGGCATGACCGTGCAGTGTTCCATTTTTTGACTGATCCGGCAGATCGCCATGCTTATGTCGAGCGTGTCTTAAGTTCGGTTCGGCCAGGCGGCCATGTGATTGTTGCCACTTTTGCCGAAGATGGGCCAGAGAAATGTAGTGGTCTACCCGTGATGAGATACCAACCTGAAGCCCTACATGCGGTATTTGGAGATACTTTTCAGCTGGTCGAACATGAAAAAGAAGCACACCACACGCCATTTGGCACTGTTCAGCAGTTTGTTTATTGCTACTGCCGCAAGAGATAATAGCTAATTCTCCGAATATTTTTAAAACTGAATGTCTTTCCCGGATAGAAGCACAACTTGTTTATCCTAATTACTTCTTTTTGCTAAGCACTTTTGAGATTTCTAAACTTTTAGACTCTTGAAAGATAATCGAAGGCACCAATCGTATGTAAATCAGCTCACCGATTAGTTCCACCAGCGTTTGAGTCACGATTACAACAGATGCCAAAATCCAACCATCCGGCAAAGCCAGCGCTAAAGGCAGAACCACCAACGAATTCCGCGTCCCTGCGCTAAAAACAAGTGCTCTTCCTGCCTGTGTGTCCAGGCGAAATGCATATGCTATCAAGCGAGAAAGAAAGGGCATGATAGCCATAAAGGCAATATAAACTGGCACAACTTGTTCCACAACAGGGAGGTATTCTTCTATTCTGCCAATTTGAGATGCCACGACGAGAAGTAATGTAACCGCCATAAATGGCACCGGAAACCACGCCGTGACTTCAAGCCAGATTGCACCGCTACGCTGGCGCTTTGCCCAAAACTCCGTTAGTAAGGCAAGCCCTAGAGGAAACACAATCAATACAAGAAAAGCCTCAAGGAAAGGCTCAGCACTCATGACTTGTGCAGCTTGTTCTCCCATGAAAAGCCATAGATACACGGGCAAAAGAAGCATCTGGGTAAGCAGCAACAAAGGCGTGGAAGCAAGTACAAGCCGGGCATTGCCACGACCAAGGTGAGTAAAAACGACAACGTAATCAATACAAGGTGTTAACAGAACCAGATATACCCCTAGTAACAGCGGCGAGTGCTCCGGCAAAGAAAATGACAATAACCAAACAACGATGGGCACGATGCTAAAATTAACTAGCAATAGCGCAGCTGTAAACCGCTTATTCGCGAACGCCTCGCGTAGTTGAAGAAAAGGGATTTGCGCAAACATGCTATAAAGCAATACTGCAAGCACGGGGGAAATCAAATATGTAGCAGTTCAGACCCGATCTGACAGTCACCCGATTTGACGATGTGCCTGTTAGATCAAATTCAGTTATTCAATGCAGTGATTTTATCGCCCCATACCTCCTTTGCGTCAATTAAAGTTTGCATTGGCGTGCGCCCACAGCACATCTTACCCTGGTGAGTACGCGCACTGTTGTAGTACACCATCCAGTCATCCAAATCGTGCTGTAGCTCCTCGATCGATTGGTAGATCTTGCGCCGGAATGCCACTTGGTAGAACTCCTGTAAGATGGTTTTGTGGAAACGCTCGCAAATACCGTTGGTCTGCGGATGATTGGCTTTCGTTTTGGAATGCTCAATGTCATTGAGTGCCAGGTAGAGCTGGTAATCGTGATTCTCCGGTTTGCCGCAATATTCGGTACCACGATCGGTCAGGATGCGGATGACGCCCATACCTTGCTCAGCGAAGAACGGCAGTACCCGGTCATTGAGCAAATCAGCCGAGGTAATCGGTGTTTTGGTGGTATATAGCTTAGCTGCTGCCCACTTGGAATAAGTGTCGACGAAGGTCTGCTGGTAAATTCGTCCCACGCCCTTGAGAGTGCCGACGTAAAACGTGTCTTGGCTACCGAGATAGCCAGGATGAGCCGTCTCGATCTCACCATGGGCAACATCATCTTCCTGTTTTTTCTCCAGTGCCTGCACCTGCGCCTCGGTTAATACCCTCCCAGTTTCGGCAACATACTTTTCCAAAGCTGACAGACGCTTCTTGAACGACTCCAGATTTTGGCGCAGCCACACTGAACGAACGCCAGATGGAGAAACGAAGATTCCGCGTTTGCGTAGTTCATTGGAGACACGAACTTGACCAAAAGCCGGTTGCTCCAGAGCGAAAGCGCTGACCGCCGCCTCTGTCGCTTCTTCTACACGGTTCTTAATGTTGGGCTTGCGCCGGTTTGCATCAATCAGGGCATCAACACCGCCTGTTTCCACCGCCGCCTGATAGCGATAGAAAGTATCGCGAGAAAAACCCATCACTTTGCAAGCGCGGGATACATTGCCAAGCTCGGCCGCCAAATTAAGCAAGCCAATCTTGTGTTTGATGACATTATGTTGAACACTACTCATGGGATTACTCCTTTACGCTTTCGCGTTTGGTTGATAAAGTTTCGCACCTCTATCAAACCGGGTAATCCCACCTCATGGCAAGACCCTAATGTCAGATCAAGTCTGAACTACTACATATAACCCTATCTGGTTTTCTTCCAGTTGTTCTCTTCGCGTTGTGTTTCCTTAAAATACATACCGTAATGGGATAGTGAGCAATTTGTGCCATAATTTGGCGCAGCGTTTTATTTCAATGTTTCTGATCATGTTGACATAACCATTGCAGTTCAGTCTACGAATCTCCGATCGGTTCCATCTAATTTTAATATATCCGCTATTTTTAGAAATTCACATGTCGGAAAGAGAATCTATATATGGCACATAACCACTCCCCCGATCATGATCATAGCCATGTTCCCAAAAACTTTCATCGCGCATTCGCAATAGGGATTGCGCTAAATGCAGGTTTCGTTGTGGTTGAAATTGTTTTTGGTTTATTTGCAAATTCTCTCGCGCTGTTGGCAGATGCAGGCCATAACCTCAGCGATGTTTTGAGTTTATTATTCGCGTGGGGCGCAAGCGTCTTAGTGCGCAAGTTACCAACACAGCGGCATACTTACGGTTTGCGCCGTACTTCTATTTTGGCTGCATTGATTAATGCGCTAGTTTTGCTTGTTGCTGTTGGCGCTATCGCCTGGGAAGCCATTCTCAGATTTGGCCATCCCGAGGCAGTGGCAAGTGACACAGTCATCTGGGTGGCATCAGTTGGCATAGTCATCAACGGGTTCACGGCATGGCTGTTCATGTCCGGCCAAAAGCAAGATATGAATATTCGCGGTGCATATTTGCACATGATGGCTGACGCAGCAGTTTCTCTTGGCGTCGTTTTGGCAGCTATTGCCATAAAATTTACGGACTGGTTGTGGTTGGACCCATTCATGAGCCTTGTGGTCGCAGTAATTATTGGTATTGGCACTTGGGGCTTGCTCCGTGAATCGTTAAGCCTTGCTCTTGATGCTGTTCCAGCAAATATCCATCCGTCCAAAGTTGAAGCTTACCTCGCTAGTCTTCCAGGGATTGAAGCAGTTCACGACCTACATATCTGGGCAATGAGCACGACGGAAATTGCACTAACCGTGCATCTAGTCAAGCCAGATGCGGTCATTGATGATTTGCTATTGGTTCACATCAATAATGAATTGCGTGAGCTGTTTGGAATTCAGCATACCACCGTCCAATTTGAGCGCGGAGATACATCCCATCCCTGTAAGCAAGCACCGGCAGAAGTGGTTTAAAGTAGAAATGAGTAACTTTTGTTTTATCATCATAATAAATAATTATTTGAGAGCTCCGAAGGTTTTGTAAACTTAATAATTACGTGATAAATATGCATAAATGAAAACGATACAGTTGCAATCGACTATTACTTGCCCGAATTGTGGAACTCAAAAATTGGAGACGATGCCGACCAATGCCTGTCAATTTTTTTATGAATGTGAATCTTGTCACCATTTATTGAAGCCTAAAGCTGGAGACTGCTGTGTTTACTGCTCTTATGGCGATGCACCATGTCCACCGATTCAACTGTCCGGTAGCAATTCTTCTTGCTGTACAGATTCTTGAACACCAAGTGCTAAACGTTATCGTGGTTTCTAGTCCTTATTGGAATTCTGTCAAGGTTGTAATAAACCTGTTTAGACTTAACTTAAAAAACACTCAATTTGATAAGTTAATGTAAATGTGTACATTAAATAACTATATCATCTTGAACGCTACTAATTTTTAAGTTAAACAAATTCTTAATAAAGCACTCCGCTGCTTGCAGCAGCGGTATAAACTACGCACTTCAATGTACTAGTTTCAACTAGCTTCTCTGTTCCAAGGAGTGGGGAATTGAACCTGCAAAGATTGTTCAAATCGAATGTTAAGCAGATTATTGCTTACTAATATGTGTGCAAAACTATATTTATATCGGAGTGATAATCTTGAAAAGAAACATTAGTAATGTTTTTGCCAATATTTGCAGTATGTTCGTGCTAATAATATTGTCTGGAGTGTTGGCCATGCAACTTGCCGATATAGCAATCGCAGCACAGGAAGAAATGGTCGTCTCTCATGAGGGTATAGCAACTGTCAAAGCGATTGATATGAACCAAGGCATCGTGAAGCTAGCCCATGGCCCGATTGCATCCCTCAAATGGCCGTCTATGACCATGAATTTCAAGATTAAGGATAGAGCATTATTGCAAGAAATCAAGGTGGATAATGTTGTGACCTTTACATTCATTCAATCAGGCAGTGACTATATAGTCACGCGTATCCAGTCTAGCAAATAGCCATCAAAACCATTTTTTAGAAAAATATAGTGCCAACTCCGGATATGCGCTTCTTTACCAGATACAAATTTATAATATTATTATTTTTATTAATACCAGTTTCAGCGTTAGCACACGGTATTTCTGAGGAAGATAAGCTGCGAATGTTGAGTGGTGGATACCTCCAATACATAGGGCTTGGTGCTACCCACATGCTGACTGGATATGATCATTTACTGTTCCTATTTGGGGTAGTGTTTTTCCTGACCAGTTTCAAGGATATAGCAAAGTTTGTAACAGCCTTCACGGTCGGACACTGTATTACACTGATTTTTGCAACCTTCTACCAGATTACCTGGAATTATTTTTTGATTGACGCGATTATTGCACTTAGTGTTATCTATAAGGGTTTTGACAATAACGGCGGCTTCCAGAAGTATCTGGATATGAAATCACCCAACCTGTTAGGCGCGGTTTTTTTATTTGGTTTACTACACGGCTTTGGCCTTTCAACTCGCCTTCAGCAGTTGCCACTCGGCGACGATAGCACTGACATTCTATTACGAATATTGAGTTTTAATCTGGGTGTAGAAATAGGGCAGATCGTTGCTTTGGTGGTCATGGTGGCTTTGCTTTCTTTATGGAGACATAAACCATCTTTTCAACGATTTAGCTTTGCATCTAACCAATCTCTTATTTATGCCGGAGTACTCTTGCTGTTGATGCAATTACACGGGTATCAGCATGATTCTGATCCTGATAGTTTCCGCTTTCCCAGCCAAGAACACAAACATGCGCATGAGGATCTAGAAGTTGAGCAGAGCATTGATACGGGGCGTGAAAGCCTTTAATTTACTAACTACCGAGGAGTAATTTAATGAAGAAACTATTGATGATAACGATTTTGGTTGCTGGAATATTTGGGGCTGGCGGGGCAATGGCAGCGGAAAGCAGTAGTTGCCATTTTCACGGCAGCAAAGTTGCTACGGAAGAAACTGTAATAAACTGCGCGACTGAGCGAAAAGAAATATTGATTAAGCAAGGCAAGATTGATCCATCATGGAAAATGATTGAACAAGATAAAATCGAGATGGTAGATGGGAAAAAAGGCAAAGAATGGCTAGTCACATTTACTAATCCTGCTGTTGATGATAAGACGAAAGAGAAACTTTATTTATTTTTCACATCCACAGGCAATTTTATTGCCGCAAACTTTACCGGCAATTAAGCACATTCACACTTAGAGATAACACTTTGCGCACCAATTCTTGACCGCTATGGCAGCGATCTTTTTTTATAGTTGAGCCCCGATCCTGGGTAAAAAAAACATGAAACTAAAATAACAGCTAATGGTAGCCACAGCGGATAAGCCAAGGCTAAGCCAAAAACCCAAGCCATGTTTAAGAAATATGGGCAGCAATACGAAAAACAGAAGCGATGGCAATACGAACCAAAATATTTGCTTTGACAGATCTGCAATTTGCGACACTGTAGAACCTTCAATATGGAGCCAGATAAAAGCTAATAACGATGTAAGCGGCAGAGACGCTACAAGTGCAGCGAGTCCTGTATTTCGCTTGGCAATCTCTGCAATCGCTACTATTACAATGGCCGAAATAATTACTTTGAGTGCGTAATAAAGCATAAGGTCTAATTTTTAATAGCCATAAGTATGGCAATACTATTCATAGAGAATGGATATATTCATGAAAAACTTCTCTGCAGTATCATATCAAACCGACTCTCAGGCACTAATCACGAAACAAACAAACCCTTTTCAGCATCAAACTTGGAAACAACGCCAACAGTATTGGAAGAAAAAGTCTGTTCCCTGGCTTGAACATCAAGCTGAACGTGGCAACGAATATTGCAGTGCTGTTTACCGTGCATTACAAGCCAGCTGTGGCATACAAACTTCCATGAGTTGTAAGGGTAATTGTTTCTTTGACACGCTAAAAACTGAAAACTTGCATCATTATTGATTTAAAACGAGAGAAAATGTTAAATGGCTTATTTTTGAGTATATCAAAGTATATTATAATTGCACGAGGCGACATGCAAAGATCAGTAACTAAATACCTGCTCATTTACTCTGATGTGAATGATTTTAAATACCGGAGCTTTTATGTGTCAGGTATGTGACAAAAAGAACGAATACCTTCAGCATGATTCACGAAAACGTTTATTCCTGAAATTGGCGGCAGCCTCTGCGCTGGGTTTGGGTATTAGTGGTGCAGGTATCGCCAGTGTGGAAGAAACAAAGGTACCTTTGCCGTCATCTACCAAAATCCCGCCCCAGCCTGAGAACGTGCTTACCCCTGATCAAGCTTTGGAAAGATTAATGGCAGGCAGCAAGCGGCATGGTAGTGGTCAATCGACTGTATCCTTGGACATACATACTTCCCAGGATGCTCTGGTTAAAGGGCAAAACCCCTACGCTGCCATTTTGGGTTGCGCCGACTCCAGAGTCGGTCCTGAACAGTGTTTTGATGAGGCTCACGGGGATCTATTTGTGGCTCGAGTTGCTGGTAATTATATAACTGTCGATTTTCTGGCCACGCTTGAATATGCGGTTGCCGTATTACATACACCGTTGATCATGGTGCTTGGCCATGAAAGCTGTGGAGCTGTGGGAGCCGCTATTGATGCCATTGATAAGAATAAACAGTTTCCAGGACACATCCAAACAATGGCAACTGCATTATCGCCTGCAGTCAGAGCAGCGAGAAATATGCCCGGAATGCTATATGAAAATGCGGTCAAAATGAATGTCATCCTCACTGTTGCCGAGCTGAAGAATAGTACCCCGATCTTGAGTCAATCCGTGAAGGAGAAAAAAATTCAGATAGTAGGCGGAGTATACCGACTAGGTACAGGTATAGTTGAATTAGTTTCTTAAGCTTAAGAACATAGTGGTATTGGGAAGTTAAAGCGAACTGAAACGTAATAATTTGAGAATTGCCTAATAGATTGATGGTTAAAATAAAATTCAGTTTCTTTCAAGTGCAAATAAACAGTATATATTCAGATACACCAGCGATCTTTGCCAAACGGCGTTTAGCAAAGCCCCAGAAAGACTCCATACTGTAAATACGCAAGTTCTCATGGTGTGGAGAATCAATGCCTAACTTTGGCACCGGCCGCTTGCGCCAACTCGGTACCCGACTAACGCTAAATTGTTGTGGGTCGTAGCGAGGCAAAGGCGGATACTGTCGTTTTCATGCATAACATGCACACGGCTCCAATCGTTATAAAGCTAGATATCATCCCGTTGAACTAGCGGCGCTGTCATTAACCTTGTATCTTTCTTATTTCAAGATCTATCGATGTGTCTTTATTCGAAGTATCTCGTCCATGGATGAGCCGATACAGTACTGGCAATACAAGCAGGGTCAGAATAGTGGAGGAAAGAATGCCTCCGATTACTACCGTTGCCAGAGGCCGCTGCACTTCCGCGCCGGTACCGGTAGCCAGCGCCATCGGCAGGAAACCGATCGACGCCACTAAGGCCGTCATCAGTACAGGGCGCAGCCGGGTCAGCGCACCGGTTTGAATCGCATCATCCAAAGATAATCCTTCTTTTTCTCTCAATCCGCGGATAAACGCCAGCATCACCAAGCCGTTCAGAACCGCTACGCCGGATAGCGCGATAAATCCAACCCCGGCTGAAATGGACAATGGAATATCGCGCAGCCATAACGCAAATATGCCGCCGGTCAAAGCAAAAGGAACGCCGGTGAACATGAGCAGTCCATCACGCATATTGCCGAACATCGTGTACAGCAGAATAAAAATCAAACCGAGTGCGACTGGTATCACGATCTGGAGACGCTGTGCTGCGGAAATCATTTGTTCAAACTGGCCGCCCCAGGTTGTCCAGTATCCCAGTGGGATCGGTACTTTTTTTGCGATCAGTTGTTCGGCTTCATGGACGAATGAACCCAGATCACGGCCACGCACATTGGCGGTAATCACGATCCTGCGCTTACCATTTTCCCGGCTGACTTGATTGGGGCCCTGAGTGATCTCGAAGTTGGCCACTTCTCCCAGAGTGACAAAAACCGGCACAGCCGGTTGGGCTGCTTGTGCAGCTTGCGGTGCATTGGCAGCCATAGTCACACTTTGCATCGGAACGCTGATGGGTAGCCGTTTCAGCGCTTCAATATCGGCGCGCAAATGCTCCGGCAAGCGGATTTGCAGATCAAAGCGCCGGTCGCCTTCAAAAATCATCCCGGTGCTTCTGCCGCCCACCGACATGGCGACGACATCTTGCACATCGCGGCCATTCAGGCCATACCGCGCCATTTTTGCGCGATCCATTTGGATGGACAGCACCGGTAAACCGGTAATTTGTTCCGTTCGCACATCCGCAGCGCCAGGAACGGTTTTAAGCTGCTTTTCTATGGCTTCGCCTAAAGCCAGCAGGGTATCCATATCATCGCCAAATACTTTGACGGCGACATCGGCACGCACACCGGAAAGCAGTTCATTAAAGCGCATTTGTATTGGCTGGGTAAATTCGTAGTTATTACCCGGAACCTTGCGTACAGCCTGTTCCATGGCGGCAACTAACTCTGCTTTGGTGTGATGCGGGCCTGGCCATTCCGATTGCGGTTTGAGGATGATAAAAACATCTGCAACACTCGGCGGCATGGGGTCCGTGGCAATCTCGGCAGTGCCGATTTTGGAGAACACTCTGTCGACTTCAGGAAATCTTTTTATCGCCTCTTCTAACTCATTCTGCATTTCAATCGCTGTGGTCAAACTGGTGCCCGGAATGCGGATGGCATGCAGCGCGATATCGCCTTCGTTCAAGCTGGGAACAAACTCACTGCCGACACGCGTCGTCAATAAACCTGACAATATGACAATAACGACAGCAATCGTCACGGTGAGCTCGCGGTGTTTCATGGTTGCCGTCAATATCGGCACATAGGCTTTTTTGGCCCATGCCATTACCGGGCTTTCCGTCTCTTTCACTTTACCGGACAGAAAGAATGCAATCGCTGCCGGAACAAAGGTCAGGGAGAGAATCATTGCCGCAATCAACGCAGTCACAACCGTGAGCGCCATCGGATGAAACATCTTTCCTTCGACACTCGTCAATGCAAAAATGGGTAAGTAGACGATAATAATGATCAACTCACCGTAGATCAGTACCCGTCGCGCTTCTCTGGAGGCATCAAATACGAGCTCAAGACGTTCAGTGAGCGTCAATTCCCGCCCCAGCCGCATTTGTTCATGCGCCAGCCTGCGGATACTGTTTTCGACAATGACGATCGCACCATCCACGATAATGCCAAAATCAATCGCTCCCAAACTCATCAGGTTGGCGCTGACGTGATTGGTCACCATACCGGTGAACGTAAACAGCATCGACAGCGGAATCACAAACGCCGCAATCAGTGCCGCACGCATGTTGCCGAGAAACAGCAGCAAGACCACTGTCAATGGCGGAGTAAAAGGGTACCAAATAGCGCGCGAAGAGTGTACCAGTTAGGTTAATAAAAAGAGGGATTAACCTCTGGTTTTGCGCCTCTGATTTTTTATTTCTTGGGTTTCAGTAAAGGCGCAGTGTTTCCCCTAAAATCTTTTATATTGGTCTGGCATCCTCCTTTTCTATAGGCTTGGTTTGTACTGTCTGCTTTTGCCGTTTCTTGCTAGCGGCTAGGCGATAGGATTCTCCATTCATTTCCAGAATATGCACATGATGAGTCAATCGATCCAGCAGTACACCGGTCAATCGTTCTGATCCCAGCACACTCGTCCATTCATCAAACGGCAAATTTGATGTGACTAAAGTGGATCCATGTTCATATCGACGGCTGAATACTTCGAATAAGAGCTCTGAACCAATTGCAGTAAATGGCACATAACCCAGTTCGTCGATGATCAGCAATTTGACGTTGGTCAATTGCTTTTGCAAGGTACGTAATCGCTTTTCATCGCGCGCCTCCATTAACTCATGCACCAGCGCTGCAGCTGTCGTGAATAAAACGCTCATGCCTTTTTGGCAGGCAGCCAGCCCTAAAGCCAATGCGATATGAGTCTTGCCAACGCCTGATGGGCCCAACGCAATGATGTTCTCGCGCTTATCGATCCATTCACAGCGCATCAACTCCAGTACCAATGATTTATTCAATCCAGGTATTGCAGCAAAGTCGAACGTATCCAGGCTTTTAATTACTGGGAATTTCGCCTGACGTATGCGCCGTTCGGTATTCCGCCGTTCACGATCAATGCATTCCAGTTCGCATAGTCGCAATAAATAGCGTGCATAATCAACATCCTCACGTGCGCATTCGAGTCCCACCTTTTCATATTCACGTGCAAAGGTTGGTAACTTTAGGGTCTTGAAGTGATTGATTAGCAAGACTTGCGGCGCGACCGTGGTGGGAATAGAGGTATCAGTCATAACGCACCTCCGTAGATTGGCTTGAGCCGAATCCTTGCAGCAAGCTTAAATACGATCGTGGTTCAGTGGATTTCACGCTGGCACGGGGTAAATAGGGATAGAGCATCAAATCGAGCTTGGCAGGTCGTTGCTCTATCGCGCACAGAATCAAATGCTTGATGGCATCAAAACCAATTGTACCGAACCCCATCGCTTGTTTGATTGCCTGCTCAACCTGCGCTAGGCTAAAATTCTCCAGCAATCGCAAAATCTGGATATATTCCTTGCGGCCACGGCGTTCCATGCGGACTTCCAACACGCGACGCAGCCGATCGAATACTTCAGGTAGTACCCAATCTTGCAAGGGTGCCGCTTGATCGAGCGCACGCGGTTTCTGCTCTAACAATGCTAGGTAGTGCAAGGGGTTGTATATGAATTCTTCCCGACCGTAGCTGCGCGCATGACGTGCAATCGTATCTGTGCCCAGGCAAATATCTACGCGATCCACATAGCCCTTCACCAGTACCTCCCAGTGACCGTATTGAGTAGGCACCGAGTAATCGTTGCTTCGATAACGCACGAGCGATAATGAAGATACACGCGTGGAAATCTTATGGCAGGCATCAAAAGCAACTGCAGGTAAAGCCATCAATGCAGCCGTATCGCGTTTCATGCGCTCAGCGATGGTTTCAGTTTGACCCCGCAACTTGGCCTGTTGGCGCTTGATGCATCCATCCAGCAATTTTGCATTCAAGGCATTGAAATCGGCTGCAATGGGTCGCGGCACCATGAAGTGGCGGCGACTGTAACCAACCATGCCCTCAACATTCCCCTTGTCGTTGCCTTTGGCCGGTCGCCCAAACTTGTCTTCAAACAGATAGTGGCTCTGCAGCTCGCTGAATGCCTTGGTACGCTGGCGTTTGCCATCGCCCAGTATCTTGGCCACCGCAATCTTGGTGTTGTCGTACAGGATCGATTGCGGTATCCCACCCAAAAATGCAAAGGCAGCAACATGCCATCCAGAAAGGATTCGGTATCTTCAGTTGGATAGGCTTTGACAAAGCAACCATCCGAATGCGGCATATCAAGGCAGAAATAATGGAATCGAAGCCAGTTTGCCACCAATATAGCCATCGGCTTCACCAAAGTCTACCTGGGCATGGCCAGGCAAGTGCACTAACGGCATGAACATTTCCTTCTGCCGAATTGCAGCCTTGTTAACATAGTTACGTACGATGGTATAACCACCAGTAAAGCCGTGTTCTTCACGCAACCGCTCCAATATCCGTATCGCAGTATGGCGCTGCTTAACATGCACTTGTTTGTCAGCTTCCAAAATAGCATCAATGATGCCAGTGAAAGGAGCAAGCTTGGGAGATATGGGTTCGCGCTTGCGCCGATAACCCGGCGGTGCAGCGTATTGACACATCTTCTTCACAGTCTTGCGGTGAATTCCAAAATAACGCGCAACTTCGCGCTCGCTTCTGCCTTCTACCATCACCGCACGTCGAATCTTTACATATAGTTCCACTGTATACATCCTCATCGCCTTTCACTTGATGCTAATCGCATCAGCTTACAGGCTTCAGACTGGTACACTTTTATTCCGAGATTCCCGTGAAATTCAGTGCGCCTCAGTGGTACATTTTTACTCCGCTATTTACATACAGCATTTATCCATTTACGTGCATGAACTTAAACCATAATAAATATGATCATTAACCATTTCACCATTCCAGCTCATTACTTATTACGTATCAAAACTGCAAATATTCATGTTTTGCCGATTTTATTGAGTTAAATTACCTCCGGCAAAGCCGGAGGCTTATTGGGTGAACGCCTCAAAGGCGTCCTAAACCATGAGCCGCCCAAGGCGGCTAAACATCTAATTTCATTTGATCGTAGCGCTCATCCTCTTGCTCTTGGTTGCGGATATATGCTCTGACTATCTCTTCGTCAAGCCCAACCGTCGAAACAAAATACCCTCGAGCCCAAAAAACCTCACCAGTAAAATTCTTTACTCGACCTCCAAAGCGCCTCGCTATCGTAATTGCACTTTTCCCTTTGATATACCCCATTACGTTCGATACTGCATATTTCGGCGGAATACTGATGCACATGTGCACGTGATCCGCCATAATGTGTCCTTCTACAATCTTCGCTTCCTTGTGTCCTGCAAGTTCGTGGAATATCTCGCCCAGATGCTTGCGCAACGCCCCAAATATCCGCTTCTTACGTTTCTTCGGAATGAGTACCACATGGTACTTACAATCCCATCTTGTGTGAGTCAAACTCTGATACTCTTTCATCTTGAATCTCCTTCTCTTGGTCGAGATAAAAGATTCTCAATGACCGCCGTATAGGTCAAACCACCGTGAGTCCCCCCGGCAAAGCCGGGGGCTTACCTCACTGAGTTATATATCAAAGGACCCCGAATGTAATGCATAACCGCCGAATCCCTCATAATCATGGGCCAAACAAGCGGCAGAAGAAAATTATTGCGGCTGTTATAAGTCACTAGCCGATTATGCCCAGGAACTTACAGAGGAAACAACGCAAATTCCTGAAAACCTTTCTTTCTATATCGATTATGAAAGAATGGGCCGCGATATGGAATTAAACGGCGATGTGTTCACCATAGAAACAGGATATGAAGAAGTTCATATCTTTTGGAACCACTAAAGATAATCAAGCGCTGCTGATAAATACCGGTAACGCTTTTTTTATTTCGCGAGTATAAATTCGCGCCGCCGAAATCTTGTAGTTTTCGGCGGCGAGTGGAATCAGGGCCGTAAAATTTTGATAACAGCATTATAAATGCTGTTCGATATCCATACGGCCATGCAGGATGCGGGCAATTTCGATATGGCCTTTTGTATGACGATAAAAAATTATATGCTTGCCGACACCATATTTTAAATAACCTTCTCGGATGTCATCGCATGTACGGCCAATATCAGGCTTGTCCGCCAGATCATGAAACGCGCAATCCAGCTGAGTCAAATAGTGTATTTGCTGGGCCTTTCCTCATTGTTTGCGAGTATAACGACCGATGGAAAGCAAATCGCCCCTGGCTTTTTGCGTAAGGATGAACGATCCCATCTATTCTTCACTTTCTAGCGCATCCAAAACATTTTGTAAGAAATAATTGGAAGGGCCGCTTTTCTCACCTTCGGTCAGAGCATGTCGCAACGCTTCCAGTTTTGCCTCGCGCTCTTCCAGTAGCCGTAGTCCTGCGCGTATCGCTTCGCTTGCCGAACCGTAACGCCCTGTTTCAATCTGATGCGCCAGGAATTTTTCGAAATGCTCACCTAGCGTGACACTGGTATTTTTTTGTATCGCCATATTGCTACTCCTCAATCACAATATTTATACCTGATTATAATATTTATTGGTATCAAGCATAATTTAATTGTTTTAGAGACTGACAGTGTACGTTTAGAGAAGCTGAAAGCATTATTAGGAATTTAATCTCATGACGGTTAATTGCGTGTTAGTGCGCGTGTCAGCGTTCGCACACACACTTTAAGTTTCTGTGCGATCTGAAGCTTTGTTTTTCTGTTCTTTGCCTGGAATTGTTTTCGTGCCCAGCCAATCTGCGCCTTACTCAGTTTCCCCTGGGGCGACCGAATTTCTTGCCTCGGCGCTTGGTAGCGGCCATTTGCTCTCGCGTTCGCCTTCAAATCACCGCACGTTCATATTCCGCATCGGAAGTGGCATGAATATACCAGCTACGGCCTTCGGGTGTGCGGGTATCGATGTTCTGAATCAGTGAACGGAATGTCACGCCAGCTTTCGTTATGTCATCCAGAAATATGTGGCGTCAATTGTTGACCGGAATGCACGATCAATGGAAGTGATGACAGAGGTATCGCTGGGTTTTAATGCTATCACTCAGCGACCTGCACCCCGTCAGCTCAAATCTGAACTACTACATTTTAATAATGATTTGCGATCACCGCATTAATGTCTGTGCATCGATATGAAATGGAAGTTGCCTTACTCTTGGATGCTTTTCTATCTTTTGATTCGAACTCATCTCCCGTCACCAAATCAAATATTTCTGACGTAAAGTTTTCGAGTTCATTTTTTAGTGCGATTTGATTTGCATCTACTGATTTCACATAGCTTGTTAAAAGTCTAATTTTTGATTTAATGTAAACCTCTGTTTTCACATCATCTTCGGAGGTGTCTTTTATCCAATAGTCGACTGATAATGATTCAAGCTCACTAATTAAATTAAAAATCTTAGAAAACGAGCTTGCTTTCTTTTTCTCTTTTTCAGTCCTTTTCCAATGATACTGATTTAACAAGAATCCAATAAAAGCTCCTATTATTACAGAAATAATAGGTATAACTGCTTTTAAATCAAAAGCATTGTTTGATGAATACGTAATTAAAGTTGAATTGAGCAGCTCTATAGAACGATTTAGATGTTCATTTACTATAATATTTTCTTTTATAAGATCGCGAATAACTTGGCAATCATGATTTACGCGTGAAAGAAAAATTATATCTTCAGCATTGGAGGCAAAAGGAAGAGTTACAGTATCTATGTCCTTGCTCATTTTCTTGTTGGTACATAGACTTTAGAATTATATTTTGCTTTATTTATGTACTCTATTATCTTGTTTTTATAAAAATCAAAGTCGCTATTAGTATAGGTAATTTCGATTTTTTCTAGGAGTTCAGAATTTGTGATGAATCCATATTTCACCATACCGGCGAATCCTTCTGACAAAAAGGATGAACCGTAACTTTCTACACCGTCATCAATGATTATTTCTAACTTTTCCTCTGGTTCAAGGGTTTTAAGTGCTGGTTTAAGGTAATCTTCTCTGAAAGTTTCTCCACTTCTGTTACCATCAGACCTATACCGTCCTATTGGGTCAATAGAAAAATCTTTTCCAATATTAAGCGTTTTCATTTTTCCATCTATTTAGATTATAGTCATACCGTAACGCACCAAATTATTAAGGTACCACAGACGGGATAATCGAAGTGTTCAGATTTTATTGATTCAATACCGTTTTTAATTTCTAACTTAAACAAACCCTTCAAACTAAGAATTGACAAATAACCTTCACCGCGTTGCCGTATGAATTCCATCAAGTCCTGCAATCCCTTCCCTCTATCTGAATCTTCTGTCCTTGTTCTATCAAACTCAACAGCAGCTTTTAAAAGCACTTCATCTTTTTTCCTGTCCGCAATTGGAAATATCGATAAAGACTCTAATAATTTTTCCCAAAAATCAGAGGCGGGCAGTGACTTAGGAATTCCGATGCCTTGATCATAGAATACAACCTTTAGCTCTCTCTTAGAGGTATTGTATGAGGCTGTATAATACCAATTCTTATCAATTTCGGAATACCCATGTGTCTTTGGATATGCATGGTGGGCAACATTTACTATCGCTTCTGATAACCCACTATGCAAGAACATCCACTTCTGAATTTCATCGCCAATCATTTTAGTGATATTTTCTTTCAAAACTCTCGTCTGCTCATTGTCACCGCATCTGCCTTTTGTATATTTGACTATTCTTCTATTACGTGAGGCGTTACTCTCAAAGTAACTAATATTGGATGGCTTATTCTTGAATAGGTCAAAAAAACCTAGCTCATTAAAATTAACAAGTATATCTGGTGTCCAGTTGTTAATATCTGGTCTTAAATTATTTCTAATGGTGTCATCCCACTTAGATAATTCTGCTGTTAAAACTAATGAAGCGGAAGTTGATACAGTTTTCAAATAATCAAATTTAACTCTGCCCAATTTATATGCTTTATGTGATGTTGATTTGTTAGTTATTAGCTTTCTAATAGCATTAAAATGGAGAACCGTTGATTTATAATCATGAAAAAAATTTAATCGCTCTGGTAAAATAATAGTTACCCTGTTTTTATTAAAATCAACGTTTAGACCATGTTTTCTATAAATATTTATCCATTTATTAACTTCTAAATTAATAGAATTATTTAAAATTCTTATTCTTCTTAATTTAATTATTCCTTGGCGGTGTATTAGACCGGTCTTAACATCAATCTCTCTTTGTTTTCTCGAAAGTTTTTTCATAAATTTATCTATTATAGTAATAAGATACTTTTTTAAAATTACTATTTATTAAAAATTCCAGGCCAATATATTTGGGTTCAGAGTCACTTAGAATGATTGAAAGTTATTGATCTTTAGCTATATATCCTGTTAGATTACCTTCACTTCTTAAACCTCTAATTGAGCATGCCCATGAACAAGACTGAACTGATTGAAGCCATTGCTACTCGTTCTAAAACCACCAAAGCCCAAACTACCGCCATGCTGAACGGATTGCTTGAAGTTATTCAAGAAACCATGGCAAGCGGCAACGATGTTCAGTTAGTGGGGTTTGGTACATTTTCAGTGACAGAACGTGCAAGTCGTGAAGGCCGCAATCCAGCGACTGGTGTAACCATGACAATTCCTGCCAAAAAGGTCGTTAAATTCAAGCCAGGTAAAGCCCTGTCTGATGCTGCAGCCGCTGTTAAGAAAACCAATGCAACCAAATCAGCAAAACCTAAACAGACTGAAAAAAAGAAATAATACGATCAGGTAAGTTTTGATTAAAAGAATCCAGGGAATCATCAAAAAAGAACAATTCAATTCCCTGGGTAAGGTGATATGAAAAAATCATACGGTAGGCATTATTAATGTCTACAATTATCTTATCAATCAGATCAAACAAAATATGAG
>JAMWZY010000008.1 GCA_024281825.1 Nitrosomonas sp.
AAAAAGTCATCAGCCGACATTTAAGTTTCCCCTCATTCCTTCAGGATTAGCGCATTCATCTACAGCTTTATCCACAGATTTTGTGGAAAAGATTTCTTACTGATTATTGGTATTTGAAGAAGGGAGTCGAGCTTCTAGCCAATCAGCCCACTTGACCGCCCTGACGATCTAATCAGCCCGATACTTTGCATTATATTTTGGAGTACGCGAATGATAGTTGGCCGCTCTTGTCCAGATGTCGCCTTTATCATTTTTGATATGCAGCCGCACACGCCAGGCGGCCAGATCATAGGCATAACACCCCGGATTTGCTACATGATCAGGCGTGATGCCATATTTGGATAAATCTTGAAGGAACAAAGTATTAAACTGCATTGAGCCAACATCATGCGTGCCGTCTCTATTACTGACCCATTGACCCGGTTTACCGCCCTCTTTTTCGGCTATCGCCAGTAAGATATTCGCGGGTATTTCATACTTGATGGCAGCAGCGATTGAGCACACTACTCTTTCTTGTATATCCGGCGGCAAATCCATCATCAAGTGAATCGCTTAAATGCCATATCCATTATTTACCCCTTCCTTGCGAAATATTTTGTTCATACCTGATGATTCCTGAGCCTGGCCTTTTTCAATGGCACTGCGCAAAGCATCCGTTCCCGCACTTCTTGCTACTGTCAGCCGACCGGCTGCCGCTGTGCCGCCATAAGATGCAACGGCTGCCACTGTGCCTGCCGCTGCCATAAAGCCACCCGCACCATAACTGCCAATTCCGACAGTCGAACCTATGCTACTACCCGTTATAATGCCAGCCAGCAACAGCGGCAATCTGGAAATCAATACAAAAAATGCAATCGTAAAAATCAGCATAACCGCCAGTTCTTCATAATTCAGAACGTTTTTACCCATTTTGGCGTAAAAACTAGATAACAGATCACTGCCAATACCAACGATCAGGAGCATCACAAATAGCTGGATACCAACACCCAGAACTGTTTTAAAGTAGTTTATGGCGATATCGGATGTCCAGCGTGCGCCGCCAAAGCCTAAAAAGAAGATTCCTGCATACATGAGTACCCAAGATGAAATTAACAAAAGCAGCATGTTCACTGCAATTACCGCTAAAACAATGAGAACTATCAACGATATGATGACAGCAATCAGGCTATCGACCGGTTGCAGTAATGTAAGATTACTCGTTGCCTGGTTCCAGATTAAAACACCTATATCCATAATACTGGAATGACTGGCACCACTTGGTAGGCCAGCAGCAGTACCGCCTAATTGCTGCATCGAGGCAATAATGGTACCCGCAATATTGTGTCCAGACACTGCATTAGTCAGCAGCCAGAAGTAAAACCCGGTGAAGATAATAAAACGGGTAAACTCAGCAAAGAAATCCCCGATATCGGCTTTGCGTAACAGCATCATGCCGAATGTCCACACCATGGAAATCAGCACCAACGTCCAGAACAAGCGCTCAGCAGCACCTTGAATGACCGTTTGCCAAGATTTGGCTTTTCCTAAAAACTTCTGAATTACCTGATCTAATACACTTTGATTCGTAGCAGGATCAATGTAAGCAAGCTCTGCAAATACAACAGATGAGAAACTTAACAATACAATAAAAACAAGGAAAATTACGCCTGGATTCTTAAGCATCTTGCTATTCCCATAATATGTAAGGGTCTTAGGAAGTTAAGCACTTACAAAAGTGTGCTAACTTACTGAGATGAATGTTAAAAACAGATACTATTTTCGTTCTCGAATTAGAGAAGCTAAATTCAGGCAACTTATCCGCTGTTTTGCTCTGGATTTTACTGCCACAAGTACCGCACAATTGACCGATATTTCTACACGGTCTGTCAATACGATTTACCTCAAAGTTCGGCAAAGAATAGCTCAGTGTTGCGAGCTTGAATCGCCTCTTCAAGGTGCTGTAGAAGTCGACGAGTCTTATTTTGGTGCGCAACGCGTCAGGGGTAAAAGAGGTCGAGGTGCTTATGGCAAAACAATTGTTTTTGGTGTATTGAAGCGCCAGGGGAAAGTATATACGGAAATTGTTCCGGATTGCTCTAAAGCCACATTGCAAGCCATTATCCGTGGGCATGTAGCACCAGACACAATCATTCATTCCGATGGGTGGCGCGGCTATGACGGGCTGGTCGATATCGGTTTTGATAAACACTTCAGGGTTCATCATGGCAACAACGAGTTTGCCAGTGGCGAACGGCACATTAACGGTATCGAATCTTTCTGGAGTTTTGCAAAAAGACGTTTGGCAAAGTTCAATGGCGTTCCTGAACATACCTTTTATCTACACCTGAAAGAAACAGAATTTCGATTTAATCATCGTCGTGATAATCTCTACCTTGCAGTTCTTAAATTATTACGCCTAAACCCGCTTTAACTTCCTAAGACCCTAAAAATTAATGTGCGGAAAAATGCATTGAGTTCACCACCAAAGATCAGAATGCCGCCTGCAACGACAATGCCAACGATAGATAGGGTAAAAGCAACCGGGCCGGTGACGGAGTTTCTCAGATTAACCAACCAGGTTTCATAGGGAAGCGCGCCACCCGCGCCTACAGCCGCTTGTGCGTTATCGGTTGAAAACAAAAGCGCAAATAAAAAAGCGATTGAGAAGAAACAAAAGAATGGAGAGATATCCTTGATATGAATCAGTTTCATAGACTGGCTCCTATGGATGATTTACAACTTTTTGATCTGGTAACTTCCTCTTTTAAAACCTTGCACTTCGATAATCTGCTGGATTTTCCTGCCATGCGGTGTGCGCGTGATATGCACGACCATATCAACCGCCTCTGCGATTAATGGCATAATTTCTTTCGGTGCCGAAGGATTGCGTGAAATCAGGGATTCCAGGCGAGTCAGTCCTGATAGTGCATCATTGGCGTGTAATGTGGCGGCACCTCCCTCATGCCCTGTGTTCCAAGCATCGAGCAAATCCAATGCTTCAGGGCCTCTCACTTCACCGACCAGAATGCGATCCGGGCGCATACGCAAGGTTGTTTTGAGCAATTGCGTCATATCGACATCGAGGGTGGTGTGATACTGAACAAAATTCTCGGCAGCACATTGAATCTCGCCGGTATCCTCCAGGATAAAGATGCGCTCATCCGGGTCACACAGAACCATTTCATTGATAATGGCATTGATCAAGGTTGTTTTACCTGATCCGGTGCCACCAATGACCAGAATGTTGCGGTGCTTGCGCACAGCCTCTTTGATGACATCACAGTGTCTGGGCGACAACACGCCGGTTTCCACATATTGCTCAAGGGTGAAAATCTTGATGGCTTTTTTACGAATGGCAAAGGTCGGGGATGAAACAATAGGAGGTAGTTGACCGGCAAAGCGTGAATTATCGAGCGGGAATTCACCTTCAATCATCGGATTGAATCGATTGACTTCCTTGCCGTGGAAACCTGCAACCGTTTTGATAACGGCTTCAACCTGAGCAGCCTGGATATTTCCGATATGTTGTATCTTTTGACCTAGCTTCTCTTGCCAGATACGGCCATCGGCATTGACCATGATTTCAACCGTTTCAGGATCTTGTAGTGCGGACAGTATTTCTCTTGCATCACGCTCCAGCTTGCTCTTTGCTCGGTCTTTAACGGTTGTGATGTGAGGTAATTGCTCTTGCGATGTCATGCGAATACTCCAACAACTTACACACGACATTACAATATAACGTAATTATATTTTGTGCAATACTTTTTTTACTGTTTATCTACTGCTTTTTATTACTTTGGCTATTTCTTACTTTTATTTTTTAATAAAAATGCCCTGTTCTTTTTATCCCATTGCTCAACCTGATACGCTTCATATTCACTCAAAACGCCACCTTTCCAGACAAAGCCTTTAGGCAAATGCTTTAGCTTTCGATTGGTTAATGCTTCAAGATCAGCCGTGCTCATATCCGAACTATCCAATAGCATTGGTAGCGGGGTCTCTAGTGCTTCTGCGACCGCTTCTATAATTCTGAGTGATGGGTTGGCTTTATCATTGGTCAGATCAGTAAAAAAAGAGATGGAAACACCCGCCTTCTCTGCTAATTCTGACTTGGTCATATCCTTTTCATCAAGGATACGCAAAATATTTGTGATTAAGATTAAATTGTACATATAATAGCCCTGCCATTTTTAGGGTTTAAGCAGCTTAACTAATCAACACCATTGTTTTGCAGTAGTATTGCTGCTATTTTAATCCAAAATAAAAACACACATTCATTAATTCAATGGAGGGCTAAATAATAGTTTCGTTATATGCATATTTTATGGATAATTATTAATAGTAGGTTTAGAATAGAAATTTAAACTAAAGATTTATCATATCATTGATTTATATCAATATAATTAATATTAATAGTTACCTTAGAATGCTATGAATAGAGGGTAGATGAGTGATTGATGGAAAACCTAGCGAATCTAAAAACGTTACCTGTTTTCTGATATGAGAGGTTAGGCATTCAATAATAAACTGAACAAGAAGAACAAAAATATAAAAGCGCAAAAACAACTTTTGCGCTGTTTTATTTGTTGATGACTGCATCCATCGTTTCTATCTTTCTAATCATAAATTGGCAGAATCATTTAATCCCAATAAATATTTCTGCCCAGTATAACGAGCGCAAGTTAGGCCCACGATAAAAATGACAGAGAAAAAAAAGGAAAATATAAAAAGGCTTGTTGCACCTATCGGCGCAACAGAAATTGACATCACGCTGATCAGCGAAGATATCCATCAACCCCGGAAGGAGTTTAATCAGGAAACGTTACGAGAATTAACGGAGACGATTAAATTACGCGGAGTGAAATCACCGATATCGGTGCGTCCCAATCCGGATAAACCGGGAACCTATATCATTAATCATGGTGCAAGACGCTATCGCGCCAGCATTCATGCCGGGTTAACAAAGATTCCGGCATTCATTGATACCGATTACAGCGAAGCTGATCAGGTGATCGAGAATCTGCAAAGAGATGATTTAACCTCCAGAGAGATTGCTGACTTCATTGGGCGGCAACTGGCAGGCGGTAAAACCAAATCTGAAATTGCCAGACTGATTGGCAAAACCAATCCTTATATCACCATGCATGCCACACTCCTTGATCTACCCGATCCACTCGCAGATGCGTACCGGACAGGCCGTTGCACTGATGTCACAGCACTCTATGATTTAACAAGGCTGTATAAAGCCAATAAAGAGGAAGTAATCACTTGGCTGGCACTCAGTACGCAAGAAGAAATATCACGATTGGATGTATACCAATTCAGTAAATTCTTAAAGCTGAAAAAAATGCCTCCATCAGATTCTGCGGATGATCAAGCACCCAATGCTGAAGGCAAATCGAATACAACTTCAGCTCATAACAACGGTCAAAAAAAAACCACGCCGAATTCATTGCTGGACTCTATTTACAATCTGATTAAAAAAGACAAATGCAAGCCACAGGATTTAATGCGTGATCTGTCTACCGATAACAAAGAGTTACTAAAAACCAAGATTAGTGATTATTTTGAGCAAGGCAGAAATTGCCCAAATATCGTTCAGTTCACCATAAAAGCTTTGCAAGATGGTAGTTTCTCAGCCAAGGGCAGTGGTGCACTGCAATTGGTTGCTTTTTTGCATGGCATGGAAAGATCAGAGTCTTTCGATCTCATGAAAATATTGGAAGAAATTGCCGGACAACAGGAAGCGGGATAATTTAATCTTGCTAGCGCTCCTACTTACAACTAATTTGAAATGACGACACCCACAAAGCTACGAATGATCGTAATGAATGGACAAAAGATTCTACAAACTCAGAATAATAATGAATGGGAAACGGTTGGCACAATCAAAAAAGTAGAAGAAGGCATCAAGCCGGGTGTCTACAGTATTTATTTAGCTAAAGCACCTGTCGATAAAAATCAGTATGAAGGGAAAATTATTCATATTGATAAAGACAATGCTGTGTTCTATCAACAGGTCAACAAAGATTTTATTGTGCACCAATTAAATGCTGTTGATGGCAAACCAGTTGCGGGGAAAGATGTGGTTATTACTTATGATGGGGAGAAAGCTACGTTAACTCTAATAGATGCACTTAAGCATAAAAGAACATTGAAAATTTGATTGGGTAAATTTTGTCGAACTGCTTTGAACAATCTATTCTTATGAAAGTGAAGTTAGAAGCCTTAAAGGACTCAAGCATGATTCTTTTAATTCGGGTTTAATACTTAGAACTCGCCCTCTCGAAGCAAGAATATTAAATACATAGTTTTCCACCTGTAAACACTTAGAGATATCTCTATTCAAGTATGCTTTAGAAAACAACTTGAACTCGTCAGGAAAAATAGTTGAAATATCGAAAAATGAAAAATCTCTAACCCCCTCTACAGCGATGAACTTAGCACCAGATCCTTTTAGCAAGCACTCTTTTCCATATTCATTAGCGTAAATTACCCGCAAAAAGAACAATAGCTTTAGGGGAGACAAACCATTCTGCTCAATCAAAATTAAGCAATCCGTTAAGTAATAAATATTACTCTTATCTATTAATCCGAAACTTTGATGCGCGTCCCTAGCAACACGCTTCACAACAATACAACACTCTTCAATGTATCTTATATCCTTAACGGTGAATCCACGCCAAAATCCATTCACGAATGAGTTTGAATGATGCAAACTTTCTTCATGATAATTCGATCGAATGCTTCCTCTTACTATCCTGCAAAAAGAATTCAAGTCCAATGAAGAAACTTGCGCTCTAATATTATTAATTATCTCAGCTATTTGTTGATAGCCGCGATAATATCGATAATCCAAGCGATGCATATTTTCGCGTAACTTGTCCACTGTAACTACTATTTCCTTTCCTCTATTAGACGAGGCATCCCTTAAACTAATTTTTTTTGTTGACCCGCAAGCGGTCAAAATGATCAAATAAAACCCACCCTCAATCTTTGAAAATATTTTTTGCGGTAGTTGGTAAACATAATTAATCATGCTATTTTCCAACAATATTGTTCTAAATTTTAAAAACCTAGATGAATTAATTATTGAATCAGGAACAATCGCGATTAGCGTACCGCCTGCTTTAAGCAATTTCCTAGCCTGCATAATAAATGCGATTTCGATAGGCACGTATTCACCTTCAAAATCAATCCAAGACTCTGCTTTTGCAGAAAAGGGAGGATTTGTCAAAACCAGATCAAATCTCTGTGAAATATTTTTCTGAGACCAAGCGATAAAGTCAGCATGAATTAACGAGTGCGATTTCAACCGAGTAGAAAGTGCATCCAATCTGGATTTATCAATATCTATCAAAGTATATTGATAATTTCTCTTTTCAAATGTCGATAATAAAGCCCCTTCACCTACAGCAGGCTCTAGTACTGTGCGAGCAGTTTTTGGCACGTGCTTACGTATTATTTCAACTATAAATGATGGTGTTGGATGAAATTTCATTGCAATATCGTAAACATATAAAAGTGTTTGCGCCCCACCCCGCTACTACGCCCAACCTTTTTCTTTGGTTGATCGTAAAGCAACCTTATACCCTCAGGCTTTTCCAGAATGTATAAAAGCGCTCCGACAGTGTTTGGCTTTGTTCCTATCGGAACAACATAAATATGTTCACACGATTCACTAGAACCCGCTTCTCTTAATATTGCCAATGCACTTTTGGGGCTACTTGCACTACAGTAACTAATTCGCCCCTTAAATTTATACTCCTTAAGAGTTGGCATGTTGCTACGTATAGATTTTGATTCCCATCCCGATTGAAAAGCAGGAACACCAAATACGATTTTTGCCTCATCCTCGCTAACATCATATGTTTCGATAGCATTTAACAATCGAGTTCCTTCAAATCCTAGAAAGAAAACAAACTTCCGTGGTGAATGCGAATCAACCGGCAAAGAGATAGTAGGTATTCCATCCCCCTCAAACCCAATAATTGAATCAGAAAGCGTGAAAGTTTCCTGCTCAAAAATTGGAGAGTTTCCCGAATAGTTTTCAGGTTCAACATAAAGTATTAAAACTTCAAGCTTTGGAATACTTGCTATTGCTTTAATGACTAGAGCCAGCTCAGGAACATCTAAGCTTGTCGAGTCCAAAATCAAAGAAGATATATTTTTCTCTTTCAAATAAATTGGAAAATTATGACACTCAATAGAATCTCCATTAACAACCAAATTCAGCTGTTCTTTGTCATATATTAATTCAATCGAGCTATTGGTATACTTTTCCACATATTGAATAGAGTATTGAGTTCTATCATCTATGGAACTTCCAAATATTCCAAGATCAAAGGATTTCGGCAATACATAATCGGCATCATGAAATGCAGCTTTAACGTCAATCATAACAGCCGCCCCTGAGAGGGCAAATCATCTGCAATTTCTACATCAGATATTCTTAACCTCTTCTTCAAAGGGGCACTAATTCCCATAATTCCATTTGAATATAAGCTCTTAAAATCTGAAACCTCAATTTCAATTTTTCTACCCTTGCGATAACTGATAAAGAAAAATGGGGCATATATTGGATTCAACACGTAATCAAACGGTAAAAAATTTGGTGATTTACTCTTAGTATTTTCAGTTGGCAATAATACACTCCACTTTTCAGCCTCTTGAATAAACTTAATATCTTCTGAGTCCAAATTAGAATGATCGCCCCTAATACTAAAATGTGTAACCTCAGGCTCACTTTGAGAAAATCTATCTTGACAAAGTTGGAATATCTTACCAAGCCCTTTAACAAAATTATTTAATTGGAATCCAAGAGGTGTAAATCGCTGTATTTCAGTAAATAATTCTTCACTGGTACTTCTTGCTGCCAGATGCTGAATAGGCCTGCCTATTACAATACTATTTAGTGTTTTATCTAACTCTGAAAAACTAAATGCAGTTTTGCACAACTCTAGAAAATGTCTGACATTACCGCCTGAAAGCGCAACATAAACATCAAACCCAGAATAAAAAGAACTATTTGCTTTAAATGACTTTGCAATCCTTAAATAGCAGCCTAAAAAATTATTATGCTCCCATGCAGTTGAGTTTGTGAATCGGTTTTCTTTTCCATTAACCAAATTCAATAATTCATTATGTATATCCGTCACAGCTAAAGATTGTCTATATAAAATAGAAGAACAAATAATGGAAGCTTTTCTAAAGGATTCATGAACAAAGTCATTTGCCATCAAAATCTTCTCTGAACGAAAATTAAGGGCGGCTTCTATTTCAGATAAAAGCTTTTTTTTGTAAACAACGGTTTCAAATATTTCATCTGCAAGATCCTGATGGCTTCTTCCCGGAAATATTTTATCCACAATAATTTTTCGATCAGCTTCCGTCAACGAAAAATCAATATGACTTTTATCACTACCAATCGCAGATAACACAGATGGTGCAGCTATAGTAAATTTCTTAATTAATATTTCAGCTACAAAATCAGAAAAACCACTTTTTTCAATCTCTTTATCAAGATTAACTACCGAATAATCAGCCTTATTCTCCAAACTTTCGTCACTTAAAGTTAATGCCTCGGACATGCCATTTACTTTAATAGCGATGTTAAATACCAACGGCGGCTCAGAGTGTTTAATTTTTGTATTTATTACTCTTTGCTGATAATTAAGCAGATTTTCATACTCATCTACGTATACATAAAATTTTGACAGTGCAAATACTTTTGACTTTCTGATTGAATCTATAACGAATGCCAAAAATGATGGTGGAACTTTCTCTATCACATTCTCTTTATTTATATTTTGGACAAAACTTTCTGTTTTTCTAAGCCTAGAAAAGGTTTCCGAAATCACCTCATGAAAATCTTCGCTTCTATATCCATAATCTTTTATGCCAGAAAAAGCTATTGTCTCAACATCTTTTCCAAAGAACTGCGAATATGAACTCTTTGCGACAGCAACTACACTATTAAGCACCTCCACTACCAAACTCAAAATTAAATAATGATCAAAGATAGATATCCACTCAGATTCTTCAACTTGTCTTTTTTGCATTAGCCTAAGAAATTGAGTATCTGCCTTCCAATAAATACCTATTTTTTTTATGGCGTCATCAGAAATATTTTCTCTTTGTGTTGAAAATTGACTGTAAAATGAGAGATATCTAAGCAACATTGTTTTACCACATCCTCTACCACCCTCCAAACGAGTTGGCATATCCGATGTTAAATCAATGTTTTCTAAAAATTTAGGTCGCACAAATTCAAGCCAAACGTCCTTTCCGAAATGCTCAGTTCTATTTTTAGTTAAGGAATTTCTCACTTGAATAATTTCATCTTGTGTAGACATCTTGTTTACCTTCGAACCAATGGCTGAAACACATCATCTTCATACCAATACAAAGGAAGAGTTGCATTTGGAGTTGAATGATAATAAGAAAAACACAACGACAACTCTTTGTACCCCAGGGAAACAGATCCTCTTAAGCGCCTGTTTACAAATTTCTTCTCCACATCCAAATACAACTGTTTCAGATCTTTAATTTCAAGATTTTTTTTAGAATTAAAGAAACTATTCGAATCATTAACAGTTTCTACAGGATGAATTTTTACTTGGGGAAATTCTTTTTTTACATTTGCAATACCTGTTTCGTGCGCCAAAAGAGGAATGTAGTAAAACTCAGCATCAACCAATGTGCTATCTATATGCTTTTTAAGAAACTCCAAAAACTGTTCCCCAGAAGCTATAACATCATCGATAAAAACAAACTGCCTTATGCCATTACGATACATATCTCCAATCAACCACGGCCAAGACATGTAGTCGTCGGAAATATTTAGCTCACGCTTATATAGCCTTGCTACTGATGGACCACTTTTGGATGGGGGATCAAGATCACGAATAACAGGTATCAATCGAATTGGCTTACCGCTACCACGACGAGACAAAATTTCCAAATAATTATCTCCATGTAATACATCCCAAGGGGTAGGATATACTGCATTTGTTAATGCGGAATCAAGTGCGTACAAAAGGAGAGCCTTTGTTTGGCCCGCAGATCTATAAATTAAATTATCCAACATTAACGCTGAAAGCAGTTGTTCCTCAGAGGTTTTAAAGTTACTTAACCAATCATCCAAATTATCATAACTAATCGAATCCCAGATATTTTGTTCAATCAATAGTCGGGAGCTTTGCTTCACCCTCGCCATATAATCCGTCAACTCATGTAAGCAATCCTTATAAGATTTCATCTCTTACATCCATTTTGTGGCAATTTACTGCCTATTATCTTTTCCAAAAAATTGGCCCAATAAGCCTCGATGATTTCAGACCAGGAAATATATAGCTTGTAGCTTATACATCGTCAAGATCTATCTCTGTAAATATAGGATAACACCTCATTAAGCTGATGCTCATTTAAACCGTACTTATATACGCTACATTGCCATACTACAAACTGCTCCAAAAGCACATCATTTTTCATTTTTAGTGAAACTATTTCACTCTCTAGGAGCCTGTCTTGGTGATGTATGCCTCATTAATTGCTTCATTTAAAACAAGAATTGCCTTGTGAGCCTTTCAATTAAAACCAATCTAGGTGCCAGGGTTTCCATTTACCGCTTTTGATGGAATTCAGTCGTGCCCAGCCACCATTCGGAAACTTACCGGTGGCTTCATCCTTGCGCCTGCCCCACGCTATCCAAGTTACACTGCCATCTCGCAAACGCACCGGCAACCGCGCACCCGGTTGCGGGAAATATATCTTTTCGCCCTGATATTCAATTCCGCCGCACATAATAAGTCGGCCATTACTTGTTGCGTGACCGTGAAATTGTTTTTGTGGCTATTGCAATTAGCCGTTGACTATCTTCATGCTCAAAGGATGGTGCCATACGTTTGATTTCATCGTTGCGCAATTGATGACGTTTTGCGGTCAGTTGCCAATTACCCAGACTTTCCCCGATCTTTTGTAATGCCAAGTCTGTTACTGACTGATTTAATGCAAAGTATTCTGCCAGCTCCAGACAGGTATCTAATGATGGTTTAACGCTTTGGTTAAATGCCAGTTGATGCACTCGCTGGGCAAAAGGCTGGGGGGTTGGGTTTAAATCATAAGCAGGTGCCAGTCGCCATCCCTGGGAAACACGCAGAAAACCATGATTGCGTAGATGATCATCAATATTGCCGGTCATGGCGTTAAATGTCATACGCCGCCATAATTCCAGGCGATCTTGTGCAGGCTGCGCAGATTCACGATTAATTGCATCAACTATTTCCAGATAACTTGCACCCTCCTTGGTATCTTCATTGCGTCCTAATAGTGTCATGACAGACATAAAAGCGGTACGCAGTGTTTTTTCACGGTCAAATCGTTTGACCAGAAGAACCGGCGAATCACTCTTTGCATTTAAAACCCTGAATGCTGTTACCTCAATTCCGGCTTGCTGTGCAAGATCCAGCATAACGGCTTCCCATAAACTGACTCGTTCGGTATCGTTCTGTGAAGAAAACTTGGCAATCCAGAGTTCACCGGCATCTTCAATCGCTGCCTTGGGTCGCGCTCCGCCAAGCGATGAACCAGGCTGCGCAAGCATGGCAAGATCAGCGGCAGTCTCAGTACCGCTCTCAAAATGTCTGGCTGCGGTTTCAAGTTGTCGCATATGAATCAGCTTTGGAATGTTTGTATGTTCTGCAAGAAACACGTCGGGCGTATGACTGTGACTTAAACGAAGTCCGCCCATGCGCATGTAATCACTAACGCCCAACATATAGTCACTGTCACTTAAAAAGATACCGGTTGCGCGTGTCTGAATCAGTCTGCCCCAACGATCCGGTGAAATATCCTGGAAAGCACCCCAAAGCCGGTTGTTCAAATACGGCATATCAACCAGTAAAGGGAGTTCCGGGTCAATGGCAAAGCGATTGGGATGTTTGATCCAGGTGCGTTCATAGATAAAGCGGTAGTTTTCCCTGCCACGGCTTTTATGAATTTCCAAGTGACCAATGCGATGCAGTTGTCCTTGCCAATCCAATGAGACAAGCAGATGCGTATCACTCATTTAGAAACTCTGACTCGTTTGGGTAGTTTTTCATCCATCAGATCCAGACCGAGGGAATCATGGGTACGATCCAAGAGCATTTCGAGTTCATCGGCTTTGCCGAGGATGTATAACGCCATCGCGTAATTGCCCATGCTGGTGTTTGGTTCGCCGCGTTCAATTTTTGCAACTGTTACCCGTGTAACGCTCATGCGCTCGGCCATCAATTGCACAGTAATTCCCCGGCGCTTTCTTGCGTCACGAATGTCACCGCCAAGTTTCTTCAGAACTTGCTCAACACGAAATGATCTGACAGACATAATGAATACTACAGTACACATGATATGATATAAAGATCTCTATAGTATACTATATAGAGAATAAATATCGAATGACTGTTAGCGGGTACGACTTTTGCGTTTGCCCAATCCATCATCTTCCTTTATAAAGGTTCTGGGTTTTCTAGAAATAGCGCTTATTTCACCGGGCATTGACGCAAATAACCCTTCTTCTCGCAATGAACGATAATCAGAGCCCTCTACGGTTAGCACATCTTTTAGTATGCCAACTTCACAGGCCTTAGATAATACCGGGTGCCTGTAATCATTGGCATTCGTGATGGCAAATACGGTATTGACGCCGGAATTGCGTGCAAAATTTTGTAATCGCACCAGAAGCAGATTTTGAGGACGATTCAATACCGATAAGGGTAATTCACTTAACGACAATACAAAACCTGTTGCACTGAGTCCTATCAAGTTAAAAAACTGATCCCGCTTTTTTAAAGCATGGCCTATCTTTGCCAGATCCTCCGGTGAGGCTATTTTCTCCAGGAGCAGTTCATGACTTTTATAATGATTATTCTGGTAACCTCCTGCCTGATTACCCATCCAATCCACAAAATCGACATGACCGTCTTTATCAATGACACTGTATTGACTGGTATTGATAACGACATGGCCTTTGAAACTCGGGACAAATGATGCGATTATTTCTGTGAGCCTGACATCCTGACTCGATGGCGTAGCATTACCCGATGGATGATTGTGCAATAACCAGTAACCATCTGCTTTAACATGACGTTTAGTCTTTTCTACCAAAACACCCAGATCATGTTTGGCATGTCCAATCTTCTCCAGATAGACTGCACCCGGCAATCTGGAACTCACAGCAGTATGATGAACGATGCGATTCATACGGGTATAAAATATTCTCAGCGTTTCATAGCGCGGATCACGCAGTATTTGCGCCATTATTGCCAGATCATGGCCTGACTTGATGTGCTGATTCAGAAAAGTGGTTCCTCCTTTTTCTCGGAAGTCTTTCGGGAAATCACAACCCAGTAAGGTGCCACCTGCCCATCGAGCATGAGCTTCAAGCAGTTCTGTATAGGCGCCTCTTCCTGCTTCCCTTTGTTTTTCGGTAGTACCGGGACGAGTTTCAATGTTTTCATAAAGATCACCTTCATCAGGATTGGATGGGATTCCTGGAATCTTCAGCATATTATCGCGCATCTTGCGGCCTCCTTATCAAATTACCTGACCAATGCCCGTTTTTGCTTGATTTCCTGCTGCTTAGGTTCAATAGGGACTTGTAACTTCAATAAGCTGTCCTGTTTAGCCTGCTGCGATACTTTTTCAACAACCGATCCAACTTGTCGTTTAACCGCCTCAATACCCAACGCGCTCTTATTGGCGAGATCATTAAAATCATTTAATTTCTTTGAGTCCTGTTCACCCAATGCAAAAACCGGAAATACCGCTACACCATTTACCAATGCCGCTGCTTCAAGCGCTTTTTCCTTGCCAGGGTTTTTGCCAAGGGTGGATTCCAGATGATAATCATCGTCGCCTGCGATAACGATTGGCTTGTGCGGGTATTTATGATGTAAATCCTGCGCAACTTTGGGCAAGTTACCTGAATCAAATGCGGTGATGACGGGATAATCCAGCGCCTGGGATAGCGTGTCTGCGGTGGCATAACCTTCAGCAATCACAATGGCAGGTGCAGCATCCAGTGCTGTGAGTCCCTGACTCTCGCCACCAACGACATGAAAGTTATTCTCCTTTCTGCTACCAGATGCAAAAAGCTTTGCTCCACCAGCCTGTATCGTTTGCACGCTCCAGATCTGTCCATCAACATCTTGTGCGGCCAGCAACAAATCACCGGCACTCAGTACAATACCGTTTGGATTTTCTTCTCGTAGTGCTTTGACTTCCTGCCAGTTCTGACCAATTTTTATGATTGAGTCATTGGGTAAATCATCAGCATTCTGCGGCACAATTCTCAGATCGCCTGGCCGGGCATGCTTGTCTTTCAGATAAGGATGCTCGGAATCGGCAGCAGGTGCGATAATCAGCAATTGTTGAATTGCATCAGCAACTTTAATTTGCTGCGCATGTTGTTCGGCTTTTCTATTCTGCTGCTTGATAGCAGCTTGGGTGATCAGCTCCGCTTTTTGCTCATCCGTTAACGAATATCCCTTGGCCTTCCAGCGCGTCTCTATCCCGGTTCGATTGTTCTTGAAATAACCGGCAGGATGACCATCCAGATGCGCCACATAAAAACCTGATTTCTCACCCGACTTGTCACCAATAACTTTAATTCTGTGTTTACTGCCATCCATCATCGGATGATTACCATCAACCTGACAACCTTGAGCACGCAGCAAGTCAGCAAATTCACTCACAGGATCTATCGCAGGTTCCTGCTGTGTGGAAACATTCTCCGGTAGCCAACGTTGCAATGTTTGGATATCTGCTTCTGGCCCTACATACCAGGCACGGGCCTTTTTGTCCCAACGAGCTCCAGCGGCCTTTGCCAAGTCTTTTTCCGTATAAGGAACGATCAAATATTGACGAGCATTGTCATCGTCTTGATCGGTCTTGGCTCCTGATATCGATACTTCAGTACTAATTGGATCATTTCGAATACGATTTTCATGGATGTTGGCGAGCTGAGCGGCCTTTTCATGTTCATTTTTATCGGCAGCGACATCAATGAGTGCAAGCAAATTGGTTAAATCTTCCGCTTCTTGTTTAGACTCACAGTCTTTTACCCATTGAAAAGTCTGGTCATCACGCTGCATAGTCACGCCCCAGAATTGCGGTTCTCTATTCAGTGAATCAGCGGATACTATCGACTCAACGCCATTTTCATCGGTTTGAATGACGTTGCCCTGCACTTGGGTGCGCCCATTCCAGTCAGCCGGAATGCTAAAACCCAATTTGTCTGAAGATACTTCTTCAAACTCCAGATTATCAATGGCACCATTCCTCAAAAACTTGAGCGCATCGGCAACTAAAACGATGGCATCCTGATCCTTTTTTGACATAGCTTGTGTCAACTCATTCAACCGTTTGATATTGTGGGATGCGATGGTGGCCAGATCAGGTGAGAGATTGTGTAAATAGCTGGCGGTGTTTTGCTTGATTTGATTCATTTTGGTTGCCTCCTCTACATCAACTTTCTGTGCAATTTCCTGTTGTTGTGACAATGCCAGTACATATTCTTGGATTTTTTCCGCATCAGCGGCAGCACGAAATATTTCTGTCGGATCTTCCTGTAGCGCTTTGATCCATAAACTCACATAAGCCACATGCTGCCCCGGATCATGACCGATACCCAGCTCACCGCTGAGCAACATGCTGGCAATTTCAGCGCGTAATTCTTCGCGGCCGTAACCCTCGCTGCCGAATGGATGCGCGAGATCACGATTTAAGCGCAATTCATGACCGGTCCAGTGGCCCAGTTCATGCAGGGCGGTTGCGTAATAGCGATCGGGAGTCGGAAATTGATGCTTGTGTGGCAAGTGGATACTGTCGGTTGATGGCCGATAAAATGCGCGATCAGCCTCGCCATGATGGATTACGGCATGGGATGCTTGTAATATGCGTTCTGCCCGCTCCAGGGGATCCCAGTCAGGGGCTTTAATGTCAAGTTCGGGCAGATTATCCATCTGCTGCGCATTAAATACGGCGGCATAAAACACTCTGGGGCGCTCTAGTCTCACCTGTTCTTTAATGGGCTGCCCCTCAGTATTGAATACAGGATTTCCACTATCATCATTTTTGATGCGCTCATCAGTAAATTTCCAGTATTGCACGAGCGTGCTTTTTTCACCCTTGCGCACCTGTGCGCCAATGTTTACCGCTTGCTTGTACGTCAACCAACGCGGATCCGTATACGCAAGACTCATCAGGTTAAGGCTATTAATTCCCCGGTAACGCTTACCAGTTGTGGGATTGACAGGCAATGTGGCCAGCAGGTCACCTGGTTTCCACGGCTTTTGCCAGGGAGCTACGCCTTTATTAAGTTGCTCAATCAAATTCTCGGCGACTTGTTCATGAAAAGCCTTCTTAGCCCCTTTCATCTTCAACCTCCGCTGCATGATCAATCGTGCTATCCAACGCATCTTCCTCACTCAAAGCGTCTTCTTTGAATGCGCCCAGCCTTTCCGCCTCCAATGGATCAAATTCAGCCTGGAAGCCCGGTATTTCTGCATCGAGCAACTTTTCCTGAATGATTTCTGTTATGTCAGGATTATCGGTTTCAGCATCAATCGGTGGTCTATGCATGGCTTTGACTCCTGTTAATTTTTAATTAATGACTCCAGGTAAAAACTGGACGGACAACCTGTTTAATCTGATCACGCGCAATCAGTCCGAAATAGCGCGCATCGAAGGATTGGGGGTTTAAATCGGATAGCAGTAGGTATTCAGAATCATCTAGTACCGCTTGAAGCCGGTATTGCGGCAATGCATGACCTTCAGCATCGGCTGTTAATTGAGCGCTGTTGGGTAAATGTTCGCCATTCACAAAGATGCCAGCCTGATCGATGGAAACTGTATCTCCGGATTGTGCAAACACCCGTTTCAGCAGCAAGCCATAACCGCCAGGGCAATTGCCTTGATTGATGTAGAATCTATCCATAGCCATATCAAAAACCTCATTTTTCGGTGGGCAGAAAGCAACATAAGCACCGCTTAAAATCGGTTCATCAACCGCTTTGTAAAAACCCACTGGCAAGCTGGGTGTGGTATTGATATAAATCCCGCTGATTTGAAAACCAATACTTAGCACAAATACGCTAACGCTTAGGGTCAGAATCAAAACACCCAGGATTTTGATGGGTTTTTTCATGAAGTTGGTTTTCATGCGTTCGAGGTATTTCACAGTCCGGTTAATTTGTCGCTAAATCTCGGGGGGTTCACTTGTGCCCGTGCCGTAAAGGTTTCATCCTGGAAATACAAAGGCTGCGTGCCATAGATCGCGGGGAAACCGGCCACATAAATAATCATGTCGCCTGGCTTGGTGATTTTGCCTTCAGCATCTTTCAGGGAGCCGGGCAATCGCATACATTCATCCGGGGTTAATAATGCGCGCTGCGTCTCCTGTAGGGTACGGGTTACATGTCCATGCATCATCGATGACCTGCGGCCACTGGTGGTAATCTGCTCTTTGATGACCGTGGTTTGCCCGGTCAGTTTGGATAAGTGTTCCGCTGTTTCAATCCGGTTGGGTGCAAAAGCGGTCTGGATATGACAATTGGAAGTAATCGCTTCATCATGCCCGTAGCCAGTTTCACGGCTTTTGAGTTGATTCAAATCCTGGCAGATCAGATAGGCTTTCATGCCATAGCCTGCGATAAACGCGAGAGATTCCTGAAAGATTTCCAGTTTTCCTAAGCTTGGGAATTCATCGAGCATTAATAGCAGTTTGTGTTTGTAATGCGCAGCTGGTTGACCGTCTTTAAACGTGATTCTATCGGCCAGCTTTCTGATGATCATATTGATCAGAATTCGGATTAAAGGACGCAACCGGGATTTATCATTGGGGTGTGACACGATATATAAGCTGACGGGACTCTCGTGGTGCATCAAATCACGAATTGTAAAATCCGATGCACTGATATTGTTGGCCACGATCGGATCGCGATACAGGGACAAATATGATTTGGCGGTTGATAGCACGGAACCCGCTTCTTCTTCAGGGCGATCCAGCATATCGCGCGCACTCGCTGCAATTACGGGATGACTTTTGCCATCCAGATAATCCTGCATGGCCATTTCCATCCACAGCTCCCTGATATCGCGATCAGGATCAGAGAGCATTGCGTCGACAGTCGATAAGGTGGCCGGAGATCCTTCTCGTTCAGACTTGTACAAAACATGCAAAATGACACCTACCAGCAATGCCTGGCTGGTTTTCTGCCAGTGGGTTTGTAATCCCTTACCATCCGGATCAACGATTAAGGTAGTCAGGTTTTGAACATCGGCGACTTCCATGCCGCTGCCAATCTGAATTTCATCCAGGGGATTCCAGTGCGCGCTACTGGTTGATGCCGGGTCAAAGCGCAACACCTTGTTTTTGGCATGCTGCTTTCTCCAACCGGCGGTCAATGCCCATAACTCACCTTTGAGATCAGTAATGATTGCGCTCTGAGTCCAGGAAAGCAGGGTCGGTATGACGAGACTCACACCCTTACCGGAGCGGGTTGGGGCATAACACAGCACATGTTCCGGGCCACTGTGTTTCAGATAGTGGGTTTTGCCGGAATTATCCCGCCATCCGCCGACATAAACCGCATCGCTATAGTTACTCTTGTTATTCTTGGCTGTTTCAAGCAGTCCTGCGGCTAAAATATCCTGCTTATCCGCCCATCTGGCTGAACCATGCAATCCCTGATTGGTCCGGGATGAATTGGCCAGCACCATTTTAATGACCAGCACCAATATCAAACCGATACTGGAAAATAAAATGCCAAAACCTGCCACCAGATCGAACATCTCCGAATACTCGCCATACCATTTATTTGCCCATAGCAGAATAGCCCAGGGTTCATAGATGTTAAAGAAGTGCGTGCCTAATTGCGGCTGATAGTTGAATTGGTGGGCAAAATACTGGGTCGCGACTTGGAATCCGCCAACAAGACACACAACGGACAATAGCCTAATGATGAGTGTGTCTTTTGTAATATTTCTGCTGTCTTTAGAACCAAAATTGACTTTATTCATTAAAGGCTCCTTCGGGGAGTTGAGGGTGCGGATCGTTTTTGACCTGCCGATTGCGTTCTATTAAAAGCATGCTGTTTCGTTAACTGCTGCCGGTATTGTTCAAGCTGCTTGTCATCAAAAGTCACGCACATTTGGTTTTGTGCTGCAACCTGAGCTATCTGAAGGCGAAACGATTCTGTCCCATTGATCGCCAGGTGACTGCCATACTTCTTCATGGCCACTTGTAAAATATCCACCAATGCATCTTGTGTTGTATCCGGCAGGACGATGAGCCTTTCACCATCATCTCGAATGGTGGTTGATCCTTCTTTATAAGTGGCTGTGCCGATTTTGGTGATAGATTCCACCAAACCATCCTTAAAGTAACTATTAGCGCCGGAGCTATCATGGCTTTGCTTGGCCGATACCTGGTTACCCTTAAATTGACAGGATCTTCTGGATCGCAGAACAGTCAATGCTTCAGCATTACCAAGCTTGGCCTCAAATGCTAGCCAATCCAGCCACCCCATTCTGGGATGATTGACCTTAAACTGCTGGTAGGCTTTCTGGTAATCATTTTTAATGACTGCTATCGTTGTTTTGAACTGCTGATGCGCGGTTGCATACAGTGCTTTTTTGGCCAATCTCCCAGCTTCGATGTTTTTAATGATGTTGCGCTTGAGTTTGGCTTCTCGTTTGGCGCGTTCAATGAGTTGATCTCTGTTTTGTCGCAATATTGCCCACTGGCTTGAACGCTGTCTGGCGCTATTCGCTTGCTCTTGCTGGTATCTTGCATAGAGCCTTGAAGTATCCATTTGGCTTTGTAGCGGTCTTGGCTGGTATTGTTTAGTGTTCTGTTGTGACGATTGTGTAGAATGTTCATTCTGTACAAAAGCACCCAGTCTTTGAGTTAAATTCCCCTTGGATAATGAGCGATCAATAGAGCTGGCTTTGACAGCTACGCCATTGTTGGCGACCAATACAAACCCATTGCCACGTTCCTTGATTTCAAGGCCATGTCTAGCTAGAGCCTGATGTAAATCCTGCCAGTTCTCCGACTGCTTCAATTCATCCAAGCACTCTCGCTTGATCCAGCCCAATAAGCTCTCCACGCCTGTCCTGGCTTCAATTTCCTGCGCCACTCTGGAGGCTTTATCACTCACGGTTTCATGATTAACTTTTGTTAAGCCATATTCTTGTTCAATCTGCTCACAAAGCTTAGCTACTTTTTTGTAATCATAATAGGGGTTATGGATTGTTAAGCTTCTAGGATGTATCTTGTTGATCGCAATATGCATGTGCAGGTTATTGGTATCATCGTGAACTACGCTGATCCGTTGATGACCGATAAAACCCAGAACATTGCAGAAACGTTCTTCAATTGCATTCAGATCAGCGTGTGGCACCCGCTCGCCTTCCGCGAAACTCAGCACCAAATGACAGGTTTTATCTGATCTGGCGCGCTTATTCATTTCCTGTGTGTTTTGTATCTCAATGAGTGCCGCTGTCTGATCATCTGAATAACAGTTTGATACCTTGATCTGGCTGACACGCTCACTCTTGTCTTGAGGATTGGTCAGATACTGTATCAACGCAGAGAAATTACTTTTTCGCACTGATTTGATGAGTATGATTTTAGCGATCATTGTATTTAAGCTGCTTAAGTCAAAAAGGACTATTCCGAAAGTTATTTTTTAAGCTTCATAATGGCATCCAGCATCGCGCTTTGCGTATTCCGGATGCTGTCCAAGGTTAAATGCAACTGCGACTTGCCAATCAATTTTGTGCGCTTGTCGTTGGTCAGCCAAAGTTTGATCAACCCACCCAATCTGCCAAGGTCCGCGTTGATTCTTAACAAAGCATCCACTTTCCGGTTATCTATAACACTGGGGACTTGATAACCTAGGCCCAGATTGCGCAGGTACTCGGCAACGGTTAATCCGGCATCCGTTGCTTTGCTCTTTATCTCAGCTTCCTCGATTGGCAAAACAGGCACCCTGAGCTTCTTATCTCTTCTTTCTTTCCCGATTGTCTTTGGGTTCTTTTGGTCAATCATTTCAGTTTTCCTCGAAGAGCAAGATCAACGTTGAGCACAGAGTGCGAATAAGTTGGGGTGGAGATGGCCATCTCCACATATCTTGCCCGGTTCTGTGAGTTTCAAGAAATATACTAACACTATAATCGATGTTTGCAAATAGATTATTTTCGTTATATCATAATTTCAAACAGTATAAAAATACTTGAAAGAAGCTTTATCCAACTAAATAACAGTCACTTGGAAACGAAAAGAAAGCATAAGCAATTAATTGATACTGAAAGCAACAAAAAGAAATAGATAGGAAATAAAAAACAAAAAGCAGTTTGGACGCCAAGATAAATATTTTTGTGGAAATTGTGTGATGACTAAATCCTTATCAGACCGAATCGCACTTTATGCGGATAAAAACAAAAGTACCGGTAAACAATTTTTACCGGAGTTTATCGCGTTGAAGCCTGATATTGAACAAGCATTAAAGGACGGATGGACGATTCGGCAGATCTGGAACATTTTGCACCAGGAAGAAAAAATCAAATGTTCTTATCAATGGTTCAGGACTTTGGTCAATCGACATATTGGTGAGGACAGAAAGCAACATTCGCGCATTGATCAAGGAAAATCGGTGAGGGGTGATCATGAAGGATTTCGTTTTAATTCTGCAACTGAAAAAGAGGAGTTAATCTGATGGCTAAAATACATATGATTCTGCAAGGAAAGGGCGGGGTAGGGAAGTCGTTCATATCATCCACGCTAGCACAACATAAGTTTGCCAAAGGTGGCAATCCTTTATGCATTGATACAGATCCGGTCAATGCTACTTTTTATGGATTTAAAAAACTCAATGTTAAGCAGATTAATGTCATGAACAATGATGAAATTGATCCGAGAAAGTTTGATGATTTGATTGAACTCATCGCCAAAGCTGAAAATGATGTCATTATTGACAATGGTGCCAGCACCTTCGTGCCGATGTCACATTATCTTATTAGCAACCAGATACCCGCCTTGCTCCTGGATATGGGGCATGAACTGGTTGTGCATACCGTCATCACGGGAAGTCAGGCTTTGCTGGATACATTGAATGGTTTTGTGCATCTGATTAAACAATTCCCCAAAGAAGCATTGTTTGTTGTTTGGTTAAATCCCTATTGGGGAGAAATCAGCATGAATGGCAAACAGTTTGAAGAAATGAAAGCGTATGTGGATAACAAAGCGCGAGTATCCGCCATTATCCGAATTCCGCACTACAAGCCTGAAACATTCGGCAAGGATTTGAGTGAGATTCTACAGTCGAAATTTACCTTCGATGAAGCGCTTAAAAATAGCTCTTTGCCGGTGATGGTACGCCAAAGGTTAACGATTATCCGCAGGCAGCTCTTCACCAACATTGAAAATGTGGCTGCGGTTTTAACATGAGTAGCGACAAATTAGATGCATTAATTGAAAGAATAGCATCGGAACACGGCATTGTACTGTCGCAGGATGATCCGGTGTTGATGATGCATACGCTCAACGAAGTATTGCTGGAACAAAATGAAAAAGCCCATGCTGAGCTGCTAAGCAATTACCAGGCGATATTGGAAGAAAACTTTAATCGATGGTGTGAGTACTCTACCAAAAAATCCAATGCCATTATCAGCGCATCCATGAGTAACGCGCAATTAACACGAGACCAATTCCTGGAAAGCTGTATTCAGCTGATCGATGACAAGATAAAAAGTGGAGTGGATCAGGAAACTTATGATCTAGCCAGAATTTCCAGACAGGCGGCCATCATCAATTTACTAGCATCAACCCTACTCTTGGCTTCGGTTGTAACTATCTTTTTGATCTTGTTATAGCAAGATTTCTAAAAATAAGTTGGATAGTACATGAAAACATTAAATTTAAGTGAAGCTGCCCAATTCTTGAAGTTGCACCCTGAAGAAGTGCGTCGTCGCGCTAAAGCAGGAATTATTCCGGGTGCAAAATTAGGTAAACGGTGGGCATTTATTGAAGATGATCTTGCTGACCACATTCGCTCGTTATATGCTTGCACTCGGCAAGCGTTGCAAGTGAGACATGAGGAGAAACAATTATGTCACTCTGTAAACGTGGTAAGACGTGGTGGATTAGTTTCACCACACCAAGCGGCGAGCGAGTTAGATGCTCTGCTGCAACTGAAAATAAAACCCAGGCGCAAGAATTCCACGATAAGCTGAAAGCGGAATCCTGGCGTGTTGCAAGACTGGGGGATAAGCCAAAGCGAACCTGGGATGAAGCGGCTTATAAATGGCTGATGGAGACACAACATAAGGCTTCACATAAGCAGGACATGAAGCAAGTTGCGTGGTTTCAACAGTTTTTTAGAGGCCGATTACTTTCTGAATTAACTCGGGAAGTGATTGCTGAAGTAGGTGAAATAAAATGTAAAGAAACTTCACCTTCGACGGCTAATCGTTATTTGGCAACTATCAGGGCCATTCTACGAAGAGCGGCTTTAGATTGGGAATGGATTGAGAAAGCACCCTTTATCCGGCTATATAAGGAACCCAAACGGCGGATTCGCTGGATAGCACCTGAGCAAGTACAAATATTACTAAATGAGTTACCCGAGCATTTGGTTGACTTGGTAAAGTTTTCACTTTCAACAGGATTGCGCAAACGCAATGTTACTGATTTGGAATGGTCTCAGGTTGATTTGCAGAGAAATGTTGCATGGATTCATGCAGATCAAGCCAAAGCTAGAAAAAGCATTCATATTTCACTGAATGCAACGGCTATGGAAGTTCTGAGAAAGCAGGTTGGCAAACATTCGTTAAGAGTGTTTACTTACCAAGGAAAACCAATTATTCAGGTCAATACCAGGGCATGGCGAAAAGCATTAAGAAGAGCAGGAATCGAAGACTTCCGTTGGCATGATTTGCGCCATACTTGGGCCAGCTGGTTAACTCAAAAAGGTGTGCCGTTAAATGTAATTCAAGAAATGGGGGCTTGGGAGTCAACTGAGATGGTGAAACGTTATGCTCATTTGGCGCCCGAACAATTCAGAAAACATGCAATGGTTGTAGATGAAATTCTGAATGACACAATTTTGACACAAGTGGAAAATTAGAAGATGATAAAATCAATCTAACTCATTGATTTTATGGTGCCGACACCAAGAATCGAACTCGGGACCTTCTGATTACAAATCAGCTGCTCTACCATCTGAGCTATGCCGGCAGTATATTTTGAAACCTCTAGAATCGCGTTATTTCACAATCCGCAAATGGTTTTTCTTATTAGTACTTTCAGACGGATTAGTTATTGAAATTAAGCCAATATCTTCTGCAACTGGTAATTGCTTTTCATTATCCGTATCTAAAGAAAACAATATTCCTTGATTAGTTTCCTTGGCAAATATCCCTTTTATTGCTGCCATAGGAATTTCAAGTTCTTTGGAAATTCCATTAAAACGTGCAGAAAAGTAAATAAATTCATTATCAATGATTAAATCATTAACCGCTTTACTACTGATATTAAAGATTATTTCATCATTCTTGAAATACTTTTCGGGCATATCTAACTCAGGAAAAACAATTACGGATATATAAGGTGTGAAATTATTATCCATACACCATTCGTAGATTGAACGAATTAGATAAGGTTTATTGGAGCTATTTTTTAGTCTCATTTACGCATTACTTTTTCCGATGCGGATAAAGCATCAATAAATAGAGGCCGACTGAATAATCGTTCGGAATATTTAAGCAATGAAGCAGCTTGCTTTGGTAAGCGAATCTCAAAATGTTCTAAACGCCACAATAGTGGAGCAATCGCAACATCCAACATCGAAAATTCATCCCCAAGCATGAATTTCTGCTTGTCAAAAATAGGCGATAACATCGTCAGATTATCTGTAAGGATTGTCCGTGCTTCGCCAATCGCTTTCTGATCACTACCATCGAATGCAGCAATATAACAAAATAATTCTTGCTCAAAACGATACAGCATCAATCGTGCGCGTGCACGCATTACTGGGTCGGCTGGCATTAATTGCGGGTGCGGAAACCGATCATCAATATATTCATTAATGATATTAGATTGATACAGCACCAGATCTCTTTCAACAAGAACCGGTGCTTTACCGTGCGGGCTAATTAATGCCAAATCTTCAGATTTACTATTTGGATCAACATCAATTACTTGAAAGTCCATGTCTTTCTCATGCAAAACAATCCTGCAACGATGACTATATGGACAAGTAACCGTTGAAAACAACGTCATCATAACTTCTTTTCTCTTGCTATACGGTATGAATGAAAAAATCGAGAAATCACAAATGGATTTAGTGTATGTCTTTCCAGTATTCTCGTTTTAATACATATGTCAAAATAAGCATACCAAACAGAAAGGCCATTACCATTAATCCTAATTCTTTACGCGAATTTGCATGCGGCTCACCCAAATAAACTAAATAATTAACCAAATCTCCTACAAATTTATCATATTCGGCTGAAGTTAATTCACCTGGCTTTTCCAGCGATAAGGTTTTTTGTTCGCCTTTGTCACTTGCTTTTGTAATTAATTTTTGCTCACCCTGTAATTCATAAAGAACATGGGGCATTGCTGCTCGATCAAAAACCAAGTTATTCCAACCGGTTGTAGTTGCATCGTCACGATAGAACGCACGTAAGTAGCTATACAACCAATCCGCTCCTCTTGAACGAGCAATTACTGACAAATCCGGAGGTACGACCCCAAACCATTCTTCACCCTCTTTCTTGCGCATTGCGGACTCCATCAAGCCACCCACTTTTTGCCCTGTGTGTATCAGCTTACTGAGAATCTCTTCATTACTCAAGCCAATGTCTCTATGACGGTTATAGCGCATAAAGCTCGCTCCATGGCAAGTCAAACAGTAGTTTACAAAGCTTTCAGCGCCTCTTTGCAAAGAAGCATTATCTGTAATATCTACCGGAGCCTTATCCAAGGGAATGGCCGATTCCGCGGCAAACAGCTTAAATGAAGCCAGGCAAAAAACAAATACAATAGCATTAATTATTATCTTCTTCATTTTTTTACTCTTTCATCAATCTTTTAGGCTCAGGTTTAACTTTATCTATTTTGCTATACCATGGCATCAAAATAAAGAACGCAAAATAGATAACTGTGAAAATTTGCGCTAACAGTGTATACATCGGTGTTGGGGATTTCGTTCCCAACCATCCTAATACAAAAAAACTTATTACAAAAAGTGTCAACGCAACTTTAAAGTAAGTACCTTTGTATCGAATAGATTTAACAGGGCTTCTGTCCAACCATGGTAAGAAGCAAAAAATGACCACAGAACCGGCCATTAAAATCACCCCCCAAAGCTTCGCATCTATTCCCAAGAAATTCACGGTTACCGCGCGCAGCATTGAATAATACGGTGTGAAATACCAAACTGGCGCAATGTGATCTGGTGTTTGTAGTGTATTAGCAGGTATGAAATTATTATACTCAAGAAAGTACCCACCCATTTCCGGGGCAAAGAAAATAATTCCACAGAATACAATCAGAAACACTACAACACCGACTATATCTTTTACTGTGTAGTAAGGATGAAATGGTATGCCATCAACAGGAATTCCTGTTTTAGGATTTTTGTTGGTTTTAATTTCGATACCATCTGGATTATTTGAACCCGTTTCATGCAATGCCAGAATATGCACAAAAACCAGCACTACTAAGAGAATCGGCAGTGTAACTACATGATAAGCAAAAAACCGATTGAGCGCTGCATCCGATAAAGTAAAATCTCCTAGCAGCCATTGTTGCAGAGTATCACCTACTACTGGAATGGCACCAAACATACTCACAATTACTTGAGCACCCCAGTAAGACATTTGCCCCCAAGGCAAAATATAGCCAGTAAACGCCAAACTCATCAGAATAAAAAATATCCCCATACCAACAAGCCACAAAAGCTCACGGGGTTTTCTGTATGAGCCGTACATCATGCCACGAAACATATGCAAATAAACCACGACAAAAAACATTGATGCGCCGGTGGAGTGCATATAGCGAATTAGCCAACCATACTCTACATCACGCATAATGTATTCAACAGACGAAAACGCTAAGCTCGCATCTGGCTTATAGTTCATAGTCAAAAAAATACCCGTTATCAGCTGATTGACTAGAACCAATAAAGCTAACGAACCGAAGTAATACCAAAAATTGAAATTTTTAGGTGCGTAGTATTCTGACAAATGTGCTTTCCAATTTGACGTTAATGGAAAGCGCTTATCGACCCACGCAATCATCGAATTAAATAAGTTACTCATTTATACCGCCCCTTCACTTTCAGATCCAATTAATAGTTGAGTGTCGCTTAGATACGTATGAGGAGGAACAACCATATTGGTTGGAGCAGGAACACTTTTATAAACGCGACCAGCCAAATCAAATTTAGATCCATGACATGGGCAGAAAAACCCACCCTGCCAGTCAGCACCAAGATCTGCAGGTGCAATATCTTTTCTAAATACTGGAGAACATCCTAAATGAGTACATACGCCTTCAACAACAAGAATTTCTGGCTTAATGGATCGTGTCCGATTTTGAGCATAATCTGGTTGCTGCTTCTTTTCTGATCCTGGGTCGGCCAATTCGCCTTCAATTTTTGTCAACGTTTCCAACATTTCGGGGGTTCTTTTCAGAACCCAAACAACCCTTCCGCGCCATTCAACCATCAATAACATACCCAACTCAAGCTTGGAAATATCGACTTCTACTGGTGCACCAGCTGCTTTAGCCCGTTCACTGGGCATCATACTTAATAAAAAGGGGGTTGCAATTGCAGCCCCCGCTACTCCACCTGCAACAGAAGTGATAGCAATCAGAAACTTTCGTCTGCCACTCATTCTATCGCTTATACTAAAACTATCCGCCATGTTCAACCATTCCCCCCATTAGTGTTTCAGGAAAGTTCTGCCAAAACAGATATCTATACTATCCGCCAATGTGCATAGATCTAAATATTATTATCTGTACCGGGATATTTAGAAATTCGACAGAGCACATCCCTAACTATAAAGACTCGAAGTATATCATAACCACTACAGCGTAAAAGCTATATTAGATAATCGCAAAAATTAGATTAAGAATTAATGATGCGCGACATACCCTGCCTATTCCGCATTCTGATGCAGAATAATAGCAAGGTAGATTAAATCTGATGGATACAACATATTAATTAATGCAAATCTAGCGAATCTAATGAATCTAATGAATCTAATGAATCTAGAGCAATATCATTATCCTCGTCAGAATCATAGCAATCATTCGATGCTTCATATTCTTCTATAATCTCTGCAAACCGACCCTCAGGGATCTGGCTATCCATAATTGCATCACTTGCGTCATTCAAATCATCTTCAGAATAAAGTTCATCATCCTCAAAAGTAAGTTCTTTGTTCATCACAGTCTACCTCCTAGCGTATTTTTTAAGGTAGTATATTGATATCACATATCAATATTCCAAGAATCAAGAATAAATTGCATTTTTTACCCGTAATTCATTTCTATCTTCTTTCATGATGTAATAGCTTTTTGCTTCAGTATGTGAGAAATCTCTCACTTAAAATCTCAATAAAAACTTCAATTGATTTATCTACCTTACTTAGCTTACACACACCGACAAAAATAACGACCCTATTCAACAATGAATTTTGAGATAGAGTCACATCGATAAACTTGTACTTAATAAATTTTGCCGCTGTATCGCACCACACCTCTTTTAATATTTTTACTCACCCTCTCGACCTGAGATAATAGTAGATCGCTTTAGCATTTCATTTAGTTAAAACAATCAACATGTTCATTATCATAAACTTACAAAATGAAATATGCGATATTAACGATATCCATACTATCGCAATGTAATCGCTGAACCGAGATTAAGTACCGCCCTCTACAGTTGCGCCACATATCTCACAAATAATTCTTGTACGCTTTACGCTATCGATAAATAAAGATAGACATCAAACTATCACTACTTATTTTTGAAAAAAATTCAGGTCAAATTACTCAATTAATCACTTTATCTTCCGATGTAATCAATTTGAATCTATGCACAACTCCTTTCGTTTATCATGCGAAAAAATAACGAGATTTAATTCAGCAAATATCGTATTGCTGTGCCTAGATTTTCTACGCTTTATTAATAAACACCATTCAAAGGAGAAAATATGAGCAAGTTCTTTATGGTTATCATTCTTGCCTTTTTATGTTCTGGAATTGTTCAAGCCGCTATCAACATTAATACCGCTTCGCAAACTGAGCTTGAATCTTTACAAGGAATCGGTCCCGCTAAAGCAAAAGCAATCATAGAATACCGCGAGAAGAATGGCTCTTTCACTTCTGTCGAAGATCTAAAGAAGGTTGATGGTATCGGCACCGGAACACTTAAACAACTTCATGATGTAATCACTGTAGAAAACAAACAATCTGCCGAGCCCACTACAGTTAGCAAGAAACCAGAAAAAGAATAAAGAAATCAAACAAACAACTAACAATCTTATTGATTTATAAATTCAGAAGGATTGTTAGTTGCAAAGTAATTATCTTTCAACAATGGGATATGTATGTGGTAATCTGAATCATCTAGTATGAATTCAATTACATGTACAATACGATTGAAAATTTCGTTGGAAATACACCCCTAGTTAAGCTTAAACGACTATCTGGTATCACCAGTAATATCATTCTCGCTAAGCTTGAAGGCAATAACCCCGCTGGTTCAGTCAAGGATCGTCCAGCATTATCAATGATCTTTCGTGCACAAAACCGGGGCGAAATTAAACCTGGAGACACACTCATAGAAGCGACCAGTGGCAACACTGGCATTGCGCTAGCAATGACCGCTGCGATTATGGGATATAAAATGCTACTAGTTATGCCAGAAAATTTAACCATCGAAAGACGTCAATCGATGAGTGCATATGGTGCAGAAATCGTTTTAACACCCAAAAGTGGAGGCATGGAGGCAGCCCGAGATCTAGCCATAAAAATGCGTGACGAAGGAAAAGGTATTATTCTTGATCAGTTCGCAAATCCAGACAACCCGCTGGCACACTACGAAGGAACCGCGCCTGAGATATGGCGTGATACTCAAGGAAAAATTACCCATTTCGTTAGTAGCATGGGAACCACTGGAACGATTATGGGTTGCTCGAGATTTTTCAAAGAACAGCGAAATGAAATTAAAGTCATTGGCGTACAACCACAGGAAGGTTCACAAATTCCCGGAATTCGCAAATGGTCCCCTGCTTATCTCCCCAAGATTTTTGAACATAACCGAGTTGATGAGTTATTACACGTTTCTCAGCAAGAAGCTGAACATTTTGCTCGCCGTTTAGCGAGTGAAGAAGGGATATTCGCGGGGATTTCCTCAGGCGGCGCTTTGGCAGCTGCATTGCAAGTATCCTCACAAGTAGAAAATGCAGTCATAGTGTTCATAGTCTGTGATCGGGGTGATCGTTATTTGTCAACCGGTGTTTTTTCATGTTCATTGCAACACAATTAAAAAAGTCTACTAAAAAATAGTATTCAGATTTTGCCGTAAAACCAAGTGATGATACGTTTACAGACATACACCTGTTAACAAATTAATTCATCAATCCTTTATAGCAAATGCCAGAAGCTGATTTTTCATTACCTGTACGGGTTTATTATCAAGATACAGATGCTGGGGGTGTAGTTTATCATGCAACGCATCTTCACTTTCTTGAGCGCGCACGTTACGAATGGCTTAGGGAATTAGGCTTTACCGCAAACTCATTAATTGAGAATCATGACGTATTATTTATGATACGCTCGCTTGAAATTGAATATTCCAAACCAGCGACACTCGACAATCTCTTATCTGTAACAGTCAAGGTTACGCATGTTGGGCGAAGCCGTATTACGCTATTTCAAGAAATATTGCTGGAAAATATCAAACTCGTCAGCGCTACAATCCACGTTGTTTGTGTAGGTGTCGCAACGTTAAAACCAGTCAGCCTTCCAATGCCTTTACGTGAAAAAATCGGGAATATTAAATGAATACAACAGTAACACAGGATATGTCATTTCTGCACTTAATTACCAGTGCAAGCCTGCCAGTGCAATTGGTTATGCTGATATTGGTCATGATTTCATTTTTATCTTGGTGGCATATCTTTCGTAAGCTGTTTGTCGTTCGTAGTGAGATCAACAAGACAGACGAATTTGAAGATATCTTTTGGCGCGGTGCCGATTTGAATTCACTCTATCAACGCGCCACCAGTTCACGCTATGAATCCGGAAGCTTGGAACGCATTTTTGCAGCGGGATTCGGTGAATTCAATAAACACCCTGCAGGCACAGATACTGAAGCAGTTATGGAAAGCACCCGAAGAGCTATGCGCGCAACTTATCAGCGTGAAATGGATCGCCTGGAATCCCATTTGTCATTTTTAGCTACAGTAGGCTCCGTCAGCCCATACGTTGGCTTGCTTGGAACTGTTTGGGGAATCATGAATTCGTTTCGCAGTCTATCCAGTGTGGCTCAAGCCACTATCGCACATGTTGCTCCAGGCATAGCAGAAGCACTGATTGCTACGGCAATGGGATTATTTGCAGCAATCCCTGCCGTGGTTGCTTATAATCGCTATGCCACTGCAACTGATCGATTAGCTACTCGATTTGAAAGCTTTATGGAAGAATTATCGAATGTTTTACAACGACGCTCCATTCGATAGTCAACGTAAAGGGTAATTATGGCACGCCGATCAAAGCATCGTCTCATGAATGACATCAATGTAGTCCCTTACATTGATGTCATGCTTGTATTATTGATAATCTTTATGGTCACAGCACCGATGATCAATCATGGACAAATCGAACTTCCTCAGATTGGTAAGTCTTTGGCCACTCCTGTGCTACCTTTGGAAATAATCATCAAAGCAAATGGGGATCTTTATTTGCGTGATCGAACAAAAACCTCTGTAGAACAAAAGCTTAATAAACCAGAATTAATTGAAACTATCAAACAAAAACAATCTGGAAATCCCGAACAAGCTGTTGTGATAGCAGCTGATAAAAATGTGCGTTACGAAGAAGTCATTAAAGTGATGGATGTGCTACAACAGTACCAAGTACAGAAAGTTGGTTTGCTGACTCAACAGAAATAGAACATTGATAATGAGTATCAACGTACTCCACTTTCACTCTTATTCAGAACCCAAGAAATTTTTATCCGGTGCACTGGCATTACTCATGCACATCATGTTCATTGCCATGATGGTTTTTGGTTTAAGTTGGAAGAATCAGCCACCGGAAGGCATGATAGTTGATTTATGGAGCGAACTTCCAAAGCCTGTTCAAGAACCCGAACCCGTAGCATCCCGGGAACCATCAAAAGCTATACCTCCTTCCGAACCACTGAAACCAAAACCTATTGAACCTCCTAAGCCTGAAGTCCCGATAAAACCAGAATCCAGTAAACAAACGACCTCTCCTAAAGAAATCACACCACCTATTAAAAAACCAGATATCGAACTCAAGCAGAAACCTGAGCCGATTAAGGAGATTAAACCGAATTTAGAAGATCTTAAGAAAAAAGAGATCGAAGAAAGATTAAAAAAAATTGAAGCACAAAAAAAAGAACAGGAATTAGAAAAGAAACAAGCTTTAGAGAAGCAAAAAGAAATTGAGAAACAAAAAGAATTAGCTGCACAAAAACAAAAAGAGCAGGAGGCAAAAGCACGCCGTGATGCTGAAGCACGACACGCAGCAGCACAGCAAGTCGCCGCAAGAAATCAAATAGCGGGTGAGATTGCGAAATACAAAGCGATGATTCTCGCCAAAATAAGAAGTAGAATCGTAATGCCACCAGACCTCCCAGGGAATCCAGTGGTAGAATTCAAAGTAACATTATTGCCCGGCGGCGATATTCTTGATGTCAAGTTGAGCAAAAGTAGTGGTTACTCGGCTTTTGATAGTGCGGTTGAACGTGCGATATTTTTATCCAAGCCGCTACCTTTACCGCCTGACCCTGCTTTATTTAACGAGTTTCGTAACTTAAACATTACCGTACACTATCGTGAATGATTGCTATAATCGGTATACATTTTTTGATTTTATAAATTTTATGCGTCATGTTTCCTGATCGGATCAAATTCCTTTTCTGCGCTCTCATCCTCTCTTGTGGTTGGATAAGTTTTCCATCACTTGCCCAACTGAATATTGAGATTTTTGGTGGTGGAGCGGCACGAATTCCAATTGCCATTGTCCCTTTTGCGGATGAAAATCGACTCCAACAAAACATCACTTCCGTAATTGGTGCCGATTTACAGCGCACTGGGTTATTTAAGTTAGTAGATACCTCAGGAGCGTCACCACACATCCCTGCGGATGTCGTTTTCCCTGATTGGATCAATCGTGGCGCTTCTGCATTAGTGATTGGACGAACAATTGCAATGCCTGGAGATCAAGTTGAAATACAATTCCGTCTAATGGATGTATCAAAAAAAACGCAACTGACTGGACTCGGAATCACAGTACCTTCCTCTCAATTACGATCCGCTGCACACCGGATTGCGGATGTTATTTATGAAGCACTAACCGGTGACGTAGGCGTATTCAGTACACGCATTGCTTACGTGTTAAAACAAGGAAACAAATACGCACTTCAAGTAGCAGATGCCGATGGTTATAACGCTCAGTCGATCATCGAATATAACGAACCGATTATTTCTCCGTCATGGTCGCCTGATGGTAATCGACTCGCCTATGTATCCTTTGAAAACAAAAAACCGGTCGTATATGTGCAAACACTTGCAACACGGCAACGCCATGCAGTCGCTAATTTCAAAGGAAGCAATAGCGCACCTGCTTGGTCGCCTGATGGCAATCGACTGGCTGTGGTATTAACCGGTCAAGGTGGATCACAAATCTTCTTAATTAATGCCGATGGAAGTGGCTTACAAAGGCTTAGCAGAAGCTCTAGCATTGATACCGAACCCAATTTTTCTCCAGATGGGCGTTATATCTTATTTACCTCCGATCGAGGTGGTAGTCCACAAATTTATCGCATGGCTGTTACTCAATCAGAAAACCCCAATGCGGAACGCATGACTTTTGAGGGAAGCTATAATGTTAGTCCGGATTATAGTCATAATGGTAAAAGCTATACTTTTATTCATCGCAATAACAATCAATTTAATGTGGCTGTACAAGAAATCGGCTCACGTCAAGTACAGATACTGACTAACTCCAAATTTGATGAATCTCCCAGTTTTGCACCGAATGGCAAAATGATTTTGTATGCAACTGAAATTAATGGGCGTGGTATATTGTCGGCTGTATCAAGTGATGGCCAAACAAAGCAGCACCTATCAGTACAATCTGGCGATATCAGAGAACCTGCATGGGGTCCGTTGCCGAAATGGAAATAACAGAGATTGATTTTTTAATGACAGAGGGTAAATAAATGAAAAAGTTACTGAGTGTTTCTTTGATTGTTTTGTTATCTGCTTGTGCCAGCCAAACAACCCAACCTGAGGTAGATGATTTAAATTCAGGCAACAACATGGGAAATACGAATTTATCGGGTTCAGGATCCGGCAGGCCCGGTTATTTCAACCAACTGCAAGACCCAAACAGTATCTTGTCGCAACGTAGTGTTTACTATGATTTTGATAGCTACTCCGTTAAAGGTGAATATCGAGAAATGGTGTTAGCGCATGCTAAATTACTACGTGACAACCCTGATGCTAGCATCATTCTACAGGGTAACACTGATGATCGCGGTAGCCGCGAGTATAATTTAGCACTAGGTCAGCGCCGTGCTGATGGCGTCAGAAACATGATGACATTAGCAGGCGCCGGAGATAATCAAATTGAAGCCGTCAGCTTTGGTGAAGAAAAACCTCGCGCGCTAGGAAGTGGTGAATCGGCCTGGAGTCAAAACCGTCGTGCGGATATTGTCTATCGAGGTGAGTAATGATGCTGATACGTGCTTCTTTGTTAATATTGATACTGTGGTGCAATACCAGCCATGCAGGATTGTTTGGTAATGACGAAGAATTAGAGGAATTACGTAAACAAGTCGGTGCAATGGAAGCACGTATCGCTAAAATGGAACAGGTACTGAATAATCAAGGTTTGATAGACCTATATAGCAAAGTAGAAACGCTGGGTATTGAGTTGAACAAACTCAATGGTCAAATTGAAACACTGAATAATGAAAATTCTTTATTGCAGAAAAGACAAAAGGATTTTTATATTGATCTTGATAATCGGTTACGCTCAATAGAAGAATCCGGGGCTAAGCCGGTAACACCTTCTTCGACTGGAAAAGACTCTCGCCGTAGTCAGATCGAATCTTCACCCGAAGAATCAGTAACGACTATTTCAGCTTTATCTCCCAACAGTTCAAGCATTGATGAAACTGAAGAAGGCGCATCAATTGATTTGCCCGAACCCAGCACACCCTCTTCCAATGCAATCAATAAACCAATAACAGCTAACGAGTTGATTGCTCCAACTGCCGTAGAAAATGATGCGTATAAGCAAGCTTATGGAATGTTTAAAAATGGCGACTACATAAACGCCATCAAACAGTTTGAAAATTTTCTCATTGACTATCCTAATTCTAGCCTCGCACCGGGCGCTGCCTACTGGATCGGTAATGCACGTTATGCCTTACGTGATTATCAATTAGCAATCGAAGCACAAAGAAAACTCATTAGTACCTACCCAAATAGCCTGAAGACACCCGATGCATTTTTAAATATTGCTAGTAGTCAACAGGAATTGGGTGATCGGAAAGCCAGTCAACATACCCTTAAAGATTTAATTGCAAAATTTCCACAAAGTGATGCTGCCAAAAAAGCCAAGCAGCGTTTAGCCCATATCAAATAATCTTTCTTGTAGCAAAGCACTATCAATCTTTTTTATCCCACAAAACGCATCTCGTTACGGTAGTAAATTGTGCAAGCGCCAGAAGAAATCACAACTTTACGGATTAGTGAGATATTTTACTCGTTACAAGGCGAGACAAGTCGAATGGGACTACCAACTGTTTTCATTCGATTAACCGGATGCCCCTTGCGTTGCCATTATTGTGATACGACCTACGCTTTTACCGGTGGTAGCAACTTCACAATCGCGCAAATTCTGGCACAAGTAGCTCAATATAAAACTCAATTTGTTACTGTTACGGGCGGCGAGCCACTCGCACAAAAAGCATGTCTGCCGCTGCTAACTGCTTTATGCGATGCGCAATACTCGGTTTCCCTAGAAACCAGCGGTGCATTGAATCTTTCCCAAGTTGATACGCGCGTCAGTAAAATCATGGATATCAAAACCCCCGACTCGGGCGAATCCGACAAAAATAATTGGGCGAACCTGGAATACCTAACTCAACGTGATGAAATTAAATTCGTGCTATGCAGTGAAGAAGATTTTCATTGGGCTTCGCACATGATACAAAACCATCAATTACAAGAAATCTGCCCAATTCTATTCTCTCCTGTGTATTCTAATTTACCTCCAGAAACACTGGCTAATTGGATTTTACGTGATCAAGTGCCGGTCAGGATGCAAATTCAATTACATAAATTAATCTGGGGAGAAGGCCCTGGACGTTAAGCATTAGATAATCTTATCCTTTCCAACGATACGTTATGAAAAAAGCCGTAGTATTGTTATCAGGTGGTTTAGATTCTGCAACTACATTGGCTATCGCCCGAAATCAACAATTTGCATGCTATGCGTTGAGCGTTCACTATGGCCAACGACACCAGTCCGAATTAACCGCCGCACAACATATTGCCCGTCAGTTGCAAGCTCGTGAGCACAGATTGATCACGGTAGATCTATCAGTATTTGGTGGATCGGCTCTGACTGATGAATCAATCGCTGTACCAACCAATGGCGCAATCAAAGATACGATCCCCATCACCTACGTTCCCGCGAGAAATACCATCATGTTGTCGCTCGCACTGGCATGGGCGGAAACCTTAGCATGCCAAGATATTTTTATAGGCGTCAATGCAATTGACTATTCAGGCTATCCCGATTGTCGATCGGAGTACATTACAGCCTTTGAGAAAATGGCTAATCTAGCAACCAAAGCAACGACAGAAGGAAAAAAAATCACTCTTCATACGCCACTTATTCATTTGAGCAAAGGTGATATCATCCTTACTGGTATTGCATTAGGCGTTGAATATGGCGCGACGATTTCCTGCTATCAAGCAGATAAATTGGGGCAAGCATGCGGACACTGCGATTCTTGCCGCATTCGTAAAGCTGGATTTGCAGCAGCCGGAATCGCAGATCCAACGCGTTATCGCGCTTAAATGGAGACCAACACACCGCACAATCAGATTACTCAGTCATCATATTATCCGTTGCATGAATTTGCTTAGCTAATGGTAATATATGGTTTTGGCTGATTTATAAAAACTTCAAAGGATTAGTATCGTAATGTTTGCAAAGAATCACACCCTAGAAAATATCGACTCCGAGATCTGGCAAGCGATTAAAGGCGAAGTTAAACGCCAAGAAGAATACATCGAATTAATCGCATCGGAAAATTATGCCAGTCCAGCCGTCATGCAAGCACAAGGCTCTGTACTGACGAACAAGTACGCCGAAGGCTATCCAAATAAACGTTATTACGGCGGCTGCATGTATGCCGACCAGGTTGAACAACTTGCAATTGATCGATTGAAAGCCTTATTTGATGCCGAATATGTCAATGTACAACCGCATTCAGGATCGCAAGCCAATGCAGCGGTTTATTTATCGGCGCTAAAACCTGGCGATACCCTATTAGGCATGTCTTTGGCGCACGGTGGACATTTGACGCACGGCTCAAGTGTCAATATGAGTGGTAAAATTTTTCATTCTGTGCCCTATGGCTTAGAACCGGAAACAGAATTGCTTAATTATGATGAAGTAGAACGATTAGCCCATGAACACAAACCCAAAATGATTGTAGCGGGCGCTTCAGCATATGCACGTGTCATAGATTGGAAGCGCTTTCGTGCAATTGCCGATGCAGTCGGCGCTTATTTATTCGTTGACATGGCACATTATGCCGGATTGGTTGCCGCAGGCTTATACCCTAACCCGGTTGGCATCGCTGATTTTGTTACCAGCACCACGCACAAAACCTTACGCGGTCCTCGCGGTGGCATCATCATGGCTAAACCTGAGCATGAAAAAGCCCTCAACTCCGCTATTTTCCCGCAAACCCAGGGTGGGCCACTAATGCACGTAATCGCGGCTAAAGCCGTTGCCTTCAAGGAAGCTGCAACGAAAGAATTCCAAGATTATCAAATACAAGTCATTGACAATGCACGCGTGATGGCAAAAGTGCTGACACAACGTGGTTTGCGTATCGTGTCAGGACAAACCGATTGCCATATGTTTCTAGTCGATTTACGTGCAATGAATCTAACCGGTAAGCATGCCGAAGAATCTCTTGAAAAAGCTCATATTACCGTGAATAAAAATGCTATCCCCAATGATCCACAAAAACCTTTCGTTACAAGTGGGATTCGCGTCGGTTCACCCGCAATTACAACACGGGGTTTTGAGGAATTAGAAGCGGAACAATTGGCTAATTTAATCGCCGATGTGTTAGCAACACCCGATGACGATGCAGTTTTGTCGCGAGTTGCAGCGGAAGCCAAACAACTGTGTAGAAAGTTTCCTGTATATGGCTAACAATTTACCACAAAGTCGCAGTCTCTTTAGTTAGCGATGAAATGAAATGCCCGTTTTGCAATGCTGACGATACCAGTGTCATAGACTCTCGAGATAGTGATGATGGCCACAAGATTCGGCGGCGGCGGCGCTGCCAAGTTTGTGATAAGCGATTTACAACGTATGAATCGGTTGAACTCCACCTACCTGAAGTAGTAAAACATGATGGTAGTCGCACAGAGTTTGACCGCAATAAACTTCTCACAGGTTTTAAACGAGCATTACACAAGCGTCCGGTACCAACTAATTACGTTGATGCAGCAATTGACCGCATCGTGCAAAAACTGCTAAGTACTGGGGAACGTGAGGTATCGTCCCGCAGTATCGGTGAAAGTGTGATGCAAGAACTTTATCACCTCGATAAAGTAGCCTATATCCGTTTCGCATCAGTGTATAAAAGCTTTCAAGACACCGATGATTTCCGCGATGCGATCCAAGAAGCAGAAAAAAAGCCCGTTAATGATTAATCAATAACTTCCCCCAGTTGAACATTACCAAGATGTTTTCTGCTGCCGATCATGCTTTCATGTCATATGCGTTGCAGTTAGCTGAGAAAGGACTATATAGCACCACACCCAATCCCCGTGTTGGGTGCGTAATCGTTCAAAATGAACAAATCATCGCCAGCGGATGGCACGAAAAGGCGGGTCAACCACATGCCGAAATACATGCATTAAAAATGGCCGGTAAAGCAGCACGTGGTGCCACCGCCTATGTGACACTTGAGCCATGTAGTCACTATGGATTGACGCCCCCTTGCGTGAATAATTTGATTGAAGCTGGTATTGTAAAAGTCAATATGGCAATGGAAGATCCTAATCCATTGGTTGCCGGGCGCGGTCAGATGCTATTACAACAAGCCGGTATTACAGTAGCAACGGGATTATTGGAAGCACAAGCACAAGCACTCAACATTGGCTTTGTTTCACGCATGACACGAAAAAAACCATGGGTGCGCATAAAGATTGCGGCCAGCCTCGATGGAAAAACCGCACTCCGGAATGGCGCCAGTCAGTGGATTACTGGGGAAGCAGCGCGAGCCGATGGCCATCGCTGGCGCGCCCGATCTTGTGCCATTATGACTGGCATCGGCACTATCAAATCCGATAATCCACAGCTCACGGTACGACATATTGAAACAACTCGCCAGCCGAAAAAAATCGTGCTCGACAGTCAATTATCCATTCCGCTGAGTGCCTCGCTATTACAAGATGAATCAACCATTATCTTTACCGCTAATCATCACAATCAAGCAAAAATATCACAACTCACAAAATTAGGCGCTCAAGTAATCCCTTTGCCGACAAATGACGGAAAAGTCGATCTAAAGGGAATGCTAGCGCTGCTGGCAACCGATTTCGCCATAAATGAAATTTTGGTGGAAGCGGGAAGTAGCCTGAATGGTGCTTTACTCAATGCCAATCTGGTTGATGAAGTTATTTTGTATCTAGCGCCTCATCTGCTTGGCGATAATGCACAAGGCATATTCAGACTACCTGAATTGGTTGATCTTGAACAGAAAAAAACATTAACTTTTGAAGATATCCGTACAGTAGGGCAAGATATTCGCATTGTCGCGCGCTTTCGATAAAACCACTTACTATTCGCGTACAGGCCGTTTAGCCAATTTACGCTGCAAGGTACGGCGATGCATGTTGAGTATCCTAGCCGTCACAGAAACATTGTTATCATTCTCACTCAAAATACGCTGTATATACTCCCATTCCAGTCGACCTACCGATAAGGGATTAGCACTGATCGACAATTCAGAATCACCGCTGGTACGCTCAAATGCGGCCATGATTTCATCAGCGTCGACAGGCTTTGCCAAATAATGTGTTGCGCCGAGCTTAATTGCCTCAACCGCAGTCGCAATACTTGCGTAGCCAGTCAGCATCACGATACGTGTGCCTTGATCCAAAGCTTTTAATTTCTCAACCAAAACGAGCCCGGATTCGTTCGATAATTTCAGGTCCACAATGGCATATTCGGCGACCGCAGATTCGCACAACCTCAATGCATCTTCGATACTATGCGCACAAGTGACCTGAAACCCTCGTTTGGTCATGGCTTTCGCCAGCACACCGCAAAATACCGTATCATCATCCACAATGAGTAAACTGGGGTTTTCTTCAGTACAGTCTTCTAGAGAAATTTGGTTCATGTTTTTGTTGCAATGAGTGGTAAAACAACTTGTGTACATGCACCACCTCGTTCAAGATTAAACAAGCGTACGCTTCCACCAAAACGTTCGATATTGGCATTGGCAAGAAATAATCCAATTCCAAACCCCTGCTGCCCAGGTTTTTTACTGGAAAAAAACGCCTCTCCGGCGCGTTCCATCGCCTCTGCTGATAAACCCTCACCATCATCGACAATCTCAAAATGCAATATTTGCGAGGTCCAACTACTCTTGATGTCGACGCATTTGGAAGAGGCATCCGCAGCATTATTCAGTAAATTAAGAATCGATTGACTGAGTAGTTGGTTTTCCATAATTTTGGGCACTGGCTGCACACCATTACTGTGATAGCTAAATTCCACCGAGGGACGTATCAGTTTCCATTTATCCAGAATCTGGTCCAGAAATTCATTAATAGGCAATTCACTGCCTTGCTCAGCTCTAGCATGCCCAGCTTTTGCGAGCAAATGAGTGAGCGTTTGCTTACAATGCACAATCTGATCTTTGAGGATACTAATATTATTCTGGAATTCAGTATCTTGGGTATATTCTTGTTGTAATTCTCCTGCAATCACCGCCATTGTGGAAAGCGGTGTCCCTAGTTCATGCGCCGCACCGGCTGCCAAGGTTCCCAACGCGATAATCTGCTCGTTACGTAAAGCTTGCTCGCGTACTTTCGCAAGATCTCGGTCACGATCACGAATGGAAGAACTCATGCGAACCACAAACCACGCAATAATCACGGTACTCAAAACAAAGGCCAACCACATTCCCGATACGTGCAAAGCAAACTCAATCAGGTGATTTTCATGGTTATGCGGCAATGGAATGTAAATAAACAGCAGTATTGAATAACAGGCAATAGTGATAATCGCCATTACCCAGGTATAGCGCCAAGGTAGCACCGCTGCAGTGATGGTCAATGGCAATAAATACAATGAAATAAATGGATTAGTAGAACCACCGCTAAAATAAAGCAAGCAACTAAGCGCCACCACATCAACCAATAACTGTAAAAAGAATTCGATATTAGTCACCGGCCATTTTTGATGCAAGCGTATCCACGTGAGAAAGTTGACCAATGCAAGTAATACAATCACCACGATCATCTCAGCCCACGGGATAACAATATCGATACTCCAATACATGGCTCCCAGCGCTAAACTCTGCACTGCAATAGCAATATTGCGAAGCAAGAAGAGGCGCTGCAAATTTTTACTGATAGGTGACTTACTCAGTTCACGAAACATGAAAAGCAAATGACATGCATTTTATATAAATGCAAAACATTAACTGAAATTTGCAACATTAGCCATGCGACAAATTGTCTCAGGGGAATTAACACACTGATAGATATACACTATCTTGATACCGTCAGATTATTCTTTGGCATTAAAACCCACATCCTTCCATTCTGCTTCATTTTACCGGCTTGATTGGCCGCTTCTTCGCCAAACCCCCAGAAAAAATCAGCGCGAACGCCTCCCGTAATAGCACTACCGACATCTTGCGCCACCATCAACCGATTGAGTGGTTTATTGGTATTTGGCCATGTGGTAGCAAGAAATACAGGTGCCCCCTGTGGAATGGACTGCGGATCAATGGCAATACTGCGTCCTGCCGTTAACGGTACGCCTAAGGCACCAATAGGACCTGATATATCCGCCGGTAGCTCACGGAAAAATACATAGCGGGCATTTTGTTTTAACAACTCAGGTAATTTGCTGGGATTTTTTTTCCCCCACTGTTTTATTCCCTGCATGGATGCATTTTCTAGCAACAACTCACCACGCTGCACGAGTAATTTACCAATAGAGCTATACGGATGACCATTCTGATCCGCATAACCAATTTTAATAATCTCGCCATTATCGAGCACCACTCGACCCGATCCTTGGATCTGCAGGAAAAACAACTCAATTTCATCCTCTACCCATAGAAACTCATGCTGACCTAGCAACTTAGGATTTTGCATGATTTCGGCGCGGGTGTAATAAGGTACGATTTTGCGTCCCTCCAAACGCCCCCTTAACCGTAAATCTTTTACTTCAGGGTACAGAGTGCCTAAATTAATCGTCAGCAACTCAGGAGGTGCGGAATGGATTGGATAGCGATATTGCGCTGATGGTTTTCGGCTTCCTTTCAACAAAGGCTCGTAATAACCCGTGACCATTCCTTCTTCAGTGTTATCCTTATTGATAATTTGGTAAGGCACAAAGTTGTTTTTGAAAAATTTTGATAATGCCGAATGATCGGGTTTACTCAATGACGTAGCTGCTTGGCAGGATGTTTTCCAGAATGCTTGCTGACTGAGTACGCTGCAGCTTTTTATAAATGCTTGCCAGGCAGGTAGTAAATCGTCCTTCTCCCAGCCTACAAGCGCAGACCAGGAAGCGGGTTTATGGATCGATTTCGTGAACGCTTTCTCAGTATCAGGTGAGGACGGCGTTTGTATCGCAGTTGGCGCCTGAGGCGTGGATACAGCTTCAACAGGTTGCGAAGCTTTATCCGTAGGACTGACCGTACTTGTCGAACAGGCCGCCAACGACAACAAAACAATCAATAAAATGAAATAAGATGGTTTTTCCATTAAAATGTAGTTATGTTGATTGTTGTGTACTTTATTTGAGAGCAAATTTCTAATTATGTGGTGGTTATTAGTAGTCGAAGCAGTGCTCGCGGCAGGATTGTTTATTTTTGTCATTTGGTGGACGATGTTTTCTGGTAAGAAAAAGAAAGATGATGAAAATAAACCATAATCACCGATAGCTTCATACATACTGTTATCGTGTTATCCATCACTAGTAACAGCACAGATCGTTTTTCAGTGCCTGATAGAATACGATTGTAATCAATCTCAGCGCATATCATACTGGATTATCAATATCGATAAACTGATGTTGTATCGAAAATTTCTGTGCCACATGATCGCCAAGCGCCTGTACGCCGTAACGCTCCGTTGCATGATGCCCTGCGGCAATAAATGCAATCCCGGTTTCACGCGCTAGGTGTACATTATGTTCTGAAATTTCCCCAGTAATATAGGCATCGACATCTTGTTGTACTGCTGCTTCAAAGTAGTTTTGCGCACCGCCCGTACACCAAGCGATACGGCGAATTATCGTATCCGCACTACCGATGACTTGAGGTTTTCGTAATAACGTGCGAGATATCCTTTCTGCTAATGTTTTTAACGTAATTGCCCTACTTAACTCTCCATGAATCATAATATCTTGCCCACCAAAGCGACCGGTTTCAATGAACCCCAGTTTCTTTCCCAGAAGAGTATTATTACCAAATTGTGGGTGTGAATCGAGCGGCAGATGATAGGCCAATAAATTGATCTGGTGCGCCATTAACAAACCGATTCTGCGGTATTTCACGCCAACAATTCTGACATCTTCATTGCGCCAGAAATAGCCATGATGCACCAGAATAGCATCAGCTTTAGCATCAATGGCCGCTTGTAAGAGATCGATAGAGGCCGTTACACCACTAACGATGCTTTGAATCTCAGGGCGCCCTTCCACTTGAAGCCCATTTGGGCAATAATCTTGAAAGCGATGGATGTCTAATAATTCATTCAGGTATTTTTCCAGCTCATCGCGATGCATATGGGTTCCTTTCTATGCTACACATAAAATTTAATATTACAGCAGTGACAGTCTATTTCACTAGGGGATAAGGCGTTTATGTACAAACATTGGTTAATTTTCACACAAAGTATCACTGTGTTGCTGGCCATTTTCTTTATCGTTTCATCCTTACGCCCAGATTTGTTATCCTGGCGACCGCGTGGAGAAATAGTTGTCATTCGGGAATCAACACCGACACCCAGTAACGATCGCACCGATAGTTACGCCAAAGCCGCAGAAGTAGCCATGCCTTCGGTGGTCAATATTTTCACCAGTAAAGAAATTAAAGAACCCTCTCATCCCTTGCTCAATGACCCCGCATTACGAAAATTCTTTGGCGATCCATCAGAATCACGTGCACGCCGTCGAGCAAACTTGGGTTCTGGGGTTATTGTCAGCCCCAATGGTTATATTTTAACGAATCATCACGTCATTGAAGCAGCAGATGAAGTTGAAATCGCTATGATTGACGGCAGGAAGGCAAAAGCCACCATCGTTGGTACAGACCCTGAAACAGATTTGGCGGTATTAAAAATTGATTTGAGTAATTTACCAGCCATTATTTTTGGCCAATCAGAGCAAGTCAAGGTAGGTGACGTCGTGCTGGCATTAGGAAATCCCTTTGGAGTTGGGCAAAGTGTCACCATGGGCATCGTTAGTGCACTCAGCCGCAGTCAAGTCGGCATTAATACCTTTGAAAACTTTATACAAACCGATGCAGCCATAAACCCAGGGAATTCAGGTGGCGCACTCACGGACACGGCAGGTAATTTAATTGGCGTGAACACGGGCATCTACTCAAAAACAGGAGGCTCATTAGGCATTGGCTTTGCAATTCCTGCTCATTTAGCCAAACAAATCATGGAACAAATTATTGAATCCGGTAGCGTCATTAGAGGATGGCTAGGTGTGACCATGCAAGACATGACTAAAGAATTGTCTGAATCGCTGAATGTAGAGCAGGTCTCTGGATCGCTGGTCGCAAGCGTGGTTAAGGACGACCCTGCTGATAAAGCGGGGATCAAACCGGGCGACATAATTATTGCAGTAGAATCACAGCCAGTTAAAAACTCTGCGGAAATACTCAACCTGGTTGCTGCATTGGCACCCGGCAAAACAGTCAACGTAACAGTAATGCGCAACAAAGAAAAAAAATCCATTCCCATTAACGTTGGTATACGTCCAAAACAGAAATAGCCTGGAAAAATAATGAATAAAAGCAACCTGACAGAACAATCATCACCATCTGGCCTATTCACAAAGCTATTTTCTTGGTTGGATACGAATATTCTCTCACTGGGGAGGGAAATGCGCTTATCCTATCTGCCACCTTTGATGGTATATGTAGCTGCTGGTATTTCAGGACTGACAGGCATTGTAGGTACCTTCTACGTCAAAGAGAAACTTGGGCTTACACCAGAATTTCTCGCCATGTTGGGTTTCTGGATGATGTTGCCTTGGGCATTAAAAATGCCTTTGGGGCATTTGGTTGATTTGATTTGGCGTTGGAAAAGCGTATTAGTGTACCTCGGTGCCAGCTTGATCATGCTCAGCTTACTGATCATGATCGGTTTGCTGGGTCACACAGAGGCCATGGCGGCCAAGGCACCGGTAGAAACATGGTATATCTTGTCAGCATTGCTAGCACCGGTTGGTTATGTGCTACAAGATGTCGTAGCCGATGCCATGACAGTCGAAGCGGTGCCACGTGTAGATGAAAACGGTGAAAAATTTGATGCCGAAAAACGCAAATTGATGCACGTAACCATGCAAACATTAGGCCGTGTGGCGATTATTGGAGGCGGACTGCTGGTATCGGTCGCGAATGTATTTTTATTACGCGATGCCAATACATTATCAGAAAATGAAAAGGAAGCTGTGTATCTATTAATCTATCAATTGGCTTTGATCATTCCATTGATTTCGATTATGGGTATCATGTTAGCGTCATGGCTTCACTACCGTGAGCGTAATCGTTTACTTTACCTGGGACATAGCCGTCAAGAAATTGACGCATTATTAGGTTCTCACACTGAAACACCTTCCATCAACTGGTGGATTTTAGGGGGTGGATTGGCTTTTACTGCGATGTCTTTAGCAGTCGGCATAAGCCGTATTCCCGCCGGAGAAGAAATTGTTTTTGTCGTCTCGATGACGATTGTGATTTTCTTGATGTGGCGCTTAACCCAAGAGCTAGAACCGGAAGCCCGCAACGTCTTAGTCGGCACAGCCATTATGATATTTGTATTCCGGGCCATTCCAGGACCTGGCGCCGGCTCCACCTGGTGGATGATTGATAAGTTGGGTTTCGATCAGCAGTTTCTGGCCGTCCTATCCTTGGTTGGTGCGATATTAACCTTGTTCGGCATGTTTATTTTCCGTCGTTTCATGGCAGAGCGTTCGATCGCTTATATTATTGTGTTTCTCACCGTTATCGGTACCTTCCTAGCGTTACCGATTGTAGGTATGTTTTTTGGTTTACATCAATGGACGGCCGCCTTAACAGGTGGCTTTGTAGATGCGCGCTTTATTGCATTGATCGATACTGCACTGGAATCTCCATTGGGGCAAATTGCCATGATTCCAATGTTGGCCTGGATTGCCAATTCCGCACCGGATAAACTAAAAGCGACTTTTTTTGCCGTCATGGCTTCGTTCACCAATTTAGCGTTATCGGCCTCGCAGTTAGGAACAAAATACTTGAATCAGATTTTTGATGTAAAACGTGAAGTTAAAGATAGTCTTACAGGCCAAGTCACAATACCAGCCGATTATAGTGAACTAGGCCAATTACTGATCACCACAACGATCATTGGCTTTGTCTTACCACTCATGACGATCTTAATCATCAAGCATACGCGCTTTCAAAGCGCCTAATCGAGTACGTGCTTTTTAAGATCAAGAGGGTCATTGAAAAATATTTTCTCGGAAGGCGTTACAAAAAAACAGATGAAAAAATGTAATTTATGCATAATAAAAGAGCATTATGAGTCTGTTTTTTTAATACCGAGACAGTTAGCTTAATTCAGAAGCGATACCCATAACGACCAACGATCGTATCCATACCTTCATTTTGATCCGCTGAAAAAGCATGATCAAAAATTAGAAAAATTTTCTTAAATACCCTGATTAATTACCTATGCAACACAAATTGTGTTGCTAATTAATACACGAAACACTCACCATCTCTACAAGAAGTTCTTTTCCTGCATTCCATCTGCTTTATATATTTTGCTTGCTCGATGAATTAATCAGTGTTTTCTTAATAGAAAATATAGCATTTAACACCCTTAGGAAAAAAACCTAGATTTTTATACCCAAAATACTTTAGAATAATAGCGCGATGTTTTCTATAAAACATCAATTTCAGTTTTCCATTCTAGCTATGGTTAACACAACTGAAGACTCATATAGTTTCAGCTTTTTCATAAAAACCAACATCACTAGATTTTTATTACTAAATAAATTGTTATTTAGCTTGATGTTTGCAATTGATTCAAAGCTTAATTTATGGAATATAGAAAAGATATCCAAATACTTAGAGGAATATCTGTTCTTTTAGTCGTTCTCTTCCATCTTGAAATTGGCGGCTTTAAGAGTGGTTTTTTAGGCGTTGATGTTTTTTTTGTCATTAGTGGTTACTTGATGGCCATGCTTTACAACCCTGAGCGAAAATGGGAGTTTTTTGTAAAGCGAGCACGCCGCCTATTACCAGCCTATTTTGCAATCATAGTGTTGACATTGCTTGCATGCATGTTGATAACCACACCTAACGATTACGACTCTGTCGTCAAACAAACACTATTCGCCACATTCTTTACATCCAACATTGGGTATTGGATAGAAAACTCCTATTTTAGTAAATCTGCTTTTAATCCATTGTTACATTTATGGTCGTTGGGTGTTGAAATTCAATTCTATCTCCTATTACCGCTTCTATATTGGCTTTTCTCTAAAATTCGAGGTAGTTATTTTGTTGTCTTGTTAGGCTCTTTGGTGGCCTGTTTTTATATGACTGGAATTTCCCCTAAAACCGCATTTTTTATGCTGCCGTTCAGGTTGTGGGAGTTTCTTTTAGGATATGGCATTGCTAAGCTGGTCTTTCAAGGTACCTTAGGTAAGAATGAGGCAATGCGATGGTTAGGTGTTGCCGGTCTGATACTATTGTTAGCCATTCCCATGATTAAAGTCGATGGGAACGCAGTTAACTTTATACAAGGACATCCGGGTTTATCCGCGCTTAGCGTATGCTTAGCAACCGCCCTGATCCTTGGTGTCGGCCTACCGCCGGTAGTAGAAAACCTTCGCATTGCAGGTTGGTTAGAAAAAATAGGCCAATATTCCTATTCGATCTATTTAATCCATTTTCCACTCATTGTACTTTTCTTATACAAGCCTTTTTCAGGAACAATTTTTCATACGGAAGCATATTGGCAGACTGCGGTGCTTATCGGCTTGATTATCATTCTTTCAAAGGAAATGTATGCATTTATCGAGAATCCGTTACGATCAAAACCAAATATTCAACGTGGCTTAATTTTATGCAGTATAGCTATACTAGTCTTAGGGCCCCTAGGCACTATATTCCAAATTATGACGATTCCTGAAAAGGAAATGCTAATCTACAAAGCATGGACAGACCAGTCGGAATATCGGTGTGGAAAAATTAAACGTATCCTCAATCCGTCAGCCATTAGTTGTGAAATTACTGAACCACTTGACAAACCAAACCGGCGTATCATGCTGGTAGGTAACAGTCATGCTGACTCCATAAAAGACACATTCAAGTCCGCTGCTCAAGAAAGAAATTTATCGGTTCATTTTATAGTCAGCAATTCTCCCTTAATGGTGAATGGAATAGCCCCTGAGAACCTGATAGAAGAAGCAAAATTACATCAAATCGATACCATCGTATTCCATTATGCACCAGGTTCAGTTGATGCATCGATCATTCAAAAAACGGTGTCCCTTGCTGATGCGCAAAATATCTCGAGTGCTTTTATCATGCCAATACCTGTTTGGCGCGATCATATTCCTATGGCATTGTGGAAACATCTAAAACTCAACGATCCATTACCATCAGCAAATCTAACTGATTATCAAATTCATAATCAGGCCTTAATTCAAGGCCTAGCCACTATAACCAGCAAGAAATGGAAAATTTATCAAGTTGCAAACTACTTATGCGCAGATGACTGCAAAATATTAGACAGCTCAGGTAAACCGCTATATTTCGACGCAACCCACCTAACACTCACAGGAAGTGAATATCTGCGAAAAGTTTTTGAACAGGTTGTTGAAGATGTTATTGATCTAGCCAAATGAAGTTTGCAGTTTTCATACAGTGTATTTATTGCAATACAAAAAATCCCTGCAATCTACCGTGCTGATTCAAAAACGATACCCATAGCGACCACCGATCGTATCCATCCCTTCATTTTGATCTGCTAAAAAAGCATTAGAAACATGATCGAAATACGCTGACAAAGAACTTTTGGCACCAACTCGATAACCAATTTCGACAGGTATATGGAACAAAATCCTTGATCCGAGCGCTTTACGATCAACCTCATGCAAATGCAGCTTGCCATCATGGACCGCACCACCTAAACCGAGGCTCAAAAAAACCCCGCTCACATGCTCAAACTGCCAACGAAACCCGCTGTATAACTTGGAAGTATCACCGATGGTATTGACCGATCCTCCGATACTCGGCCGGATAGTACCGCCAAGAAACTGGACATGTGGAGCAAAGATTGCCTCGAGATTAAAATCCATTCCAGCTTCGCGCCGTGTACCGCTCCACATGCTGATATCGTGATACAACACACCCAACTTGACTTCATTGATCCACGCTGCAATCTTTTGATTCTCTGCTGTGGCATCTGATAAGCATGTAAAAAAACAACTTATCCCAAGTATCAACTGGATCAAGCGCTGCCAGCGAGGTATTTTTAATAACTTTTTGTTCATCATTTTGCTGTAATCCCAGTAAGCATAACGGATTGTTATTGATCGCTGATATGCTCTATTTTCACTTTCGTTACACCAGAAAGTCCAATCTTTTTCGCTGCACCGCGAGACAAATCAATTACTCTGCCCTTCTTGAAAGGACCACGATCATTGACCACAACATCCACATGAAGCCCATTCTGCAAGTTTGTAACCCTGACACGCGAAGGCAGAGGCAAAGTTTTATGCGCCGCAGTAGTTTGGTCGGGTACAAAGCGCATACCCATAGAAGTGCGATTGCCTGATTCTGATCCATACCAAGATGCGTATCCAATTTCACGGTACCCCTTTGCAGATTTCAAAGGACGGTAAGTCACACCAAAAATCGTATACGGTTTGTTGTACGCAGCTGTCAAATTCGGTGTGCGCAATTCAATATTCGATGGCTGAAAAGGTTTATCGGAAAACAAAGATGCGCAACCGCTGATTAAAATGCAGATCACTACCATGCAACTTCTGGAATAAGCCATAATCAATGAGTACATAATAAAAACTGAAAGCGTACACTAGGCGCGCATTATAATTTTACAAGCATAAATTCTTACAAGATAGAGTTGTGTTTCTTGTTAGCAAAGTTAGACTGTCGTTTCATCACACAAGATTATGTTTTTAGGAGATTTCAAACGCAATGAAGGACAACGAAATCAAAATTGACGGTGCAATAGCCTGTGAATCCCCCTATGGCATGCGGCGGGAACCTACCTTTGCGGGCATTTTATCGTTCTTGCGGCGCAATTATTCTAAAGATCTGACCGGCGCGGATCTAGTTATCAGCGGCGTACCATTTGATTTGGGTGTTACCTATCGGCCCGGCGCACGCTCTGGACCGCAAGCCATTCGCCTTGCATCTGCAGAAGTTGCTTCACTTAAACCGTATCCCTGGGGTTTTGATCCCTTCGAAAAATTAGCTGTGATCGATTTCGGTGATTGTTATCTCGACACACATCACCCTACGTCGACGCACCAAGCCATTGTCGATCATGCCCGGCATATCTTGAATTCAGGAGCACGCATGTTAACGTTGGGTGGCGATCATTACATCAGTTATCCCCTACTCAAAGCGCATGCAGAACGTTTTGGCAAACCGCTTTCACTGATTCATTTTGACGCGCACTGCGACACCTGGTCTGATGATAGTCTGGAATCCCTCAGTCACGGCACTATGTTTTATAAAGCCATCAAGGAAGGCATCATCGATCCAAAGCGTTCAGTACAAATCGGCATTCGCACTTGGAATGATGATTTCATGGGCGTCCCTATCCTGGATGCACCTTGGGTCCATCATCATGGTCCTGAAGCCGTGATTGCAGAGGTTAGGCGCATCGTCGGACAGCATCCTGCTTATCTGACATTCGATATTGATTGCCTTGATCCAGCTTTCGCACCAGGTACCGGCACTCCTGTCTGCGGTGGGCTATCGACAGCACAAGCATTAGCCATCATCCGCGGTTTAACTGGAATGAATCTGATTGGTATGGATGTGGTTGAAGTAGCGCCCGCTTACGATCAAAGCCAGATAACAGCACTGGCTGCAGCGCATATTGCCTGCGATTTTATTTGTCTGATTGCAAAACAGAAATCAGATGGATTACTAAATAACGCCATGACCTAGTGATAAAAATAATGCGAGTAAGCTGATAAGGGATCATATCCTTGGTTTCCATTCATCATTCTTCACACATTCATGTCTCTGGCGCAAAGCTTTCCTCCCATCGCAGGAAAGCAAGCAAAAATCCTGATTCTCGGCAGCATGCCGGGAGAAGCCTCTTTGGCTGCACAACAATACTACGCCCATCCGCGCAATGCTTTTTGGCTGATCATGGCACGATGGCTGCAAATCCCACTGGAAGTCTCTTATCAAGAAAAAGTTGCAGCACTACAAGCCTCACCCATTGCACTTTGGGATGTGTTGAAATCCTGTCAGCGCTCAGGCAGCCTGGACTCCAATATTAAAACCGACACACAAACTATCAATGACTTCCATACTTTCTTTTCAATTCATCGAGAAATCACACAGGTGCTTTTCAATGGAGGGAAAGCGGAAACATGCTTTAAACGGAATGTGTCACCTTACACGGATTTGAACAGGCTAAACTTGTTTCGCTTACCTTCCACAAGCCCAGCCAATGCCCGCATCCCCTTCGAAGAAAAATGCCACATTTGGCACGAAAGGATTAATACTGTTATTTCTTAAGTACAATCTTTATACGCAGAAAGCTTCACTCAATAAGTCTCCGGAAAAATGGAGGCCATTCGTCAACCGACTACCAATCATTCGTGGTTTCTATCTCTTGCAAATAACGGGAGTATTTGATGATGTCACGCTCTTCGTGATCCGTTAATTTCATTTACCCTATTTACTCTTTTCCGAGGCGAGTTGCTCTGGTCAATTCAAGCGATTATACGGTAGCATAGCACCATTGTTAAAACGTTTGGAAAACTCGCCATGCCCGTTAATATTCCCCCATTATCTCCCGAGCAACTGTTGCCCATCCAAGGTGTGACGCTCGGTATTGCCGAAGCCGGCATCAAAAAACCGGGGCGCAAGGATTTGTTGGTGATGGTGCTGGATGAAGGTACGCAGGTTGCAGGCGTATTCACGCAGAACCGATTTTGCGCTGCACCTGTAATCGTTGCCAAGCAGCATTTGGCACAATCCTCGATCCGCGCATTGGTGGTCAATACGGGCAATGCCAATGCAGGCACCGGGGAAGCAGGTACGCAACATGCCCAAACGACTTGTACCGAGCTGGCTCAAATGTTAAATTGCACAGCACAGCAAGTGCTGCCGTTTTCCACCGGTGTCATCATGGAACCACTACCGATCGATAAAATCATTGCGGCACTTCCGACTGCAGTATCAAACGGTAAGACGGATAACTGGTTTGCTGCGGCGCAGGCGATCATGACCACGGATATCGTACCCAAAGCCGTTTCACGGCAATTGCAGTTGAATGGAAAAACCGTCACCATCACAGGCATCGCCAAAGGTTCTGGTATGATCCGCCCGAATATGGCAACCATGCTAGGGTATGTTGCCACAGATGCGGCTATTGCAAAGGATGCACTGCAAAACATGGTGCGTTTTGTGGTCGATCATTCGTTTAATCGCATCACGGTTGATGGCGATACCTCAACCAACGATGCATTGATCATCGCCGCGACCGGCAAAGCTGGGAATACCCCAATTACTGCGCCTAACAACGCCGAATTCATACAATTGCAGGAAGCCATCACGGATGTCGCCGCCGAATTGGCTAAAATGATCGTGCGCGACGGTGAAGGGGCGACCAAATTTATCACGGTGCAAATCGAGAATGGCCGCAATCCGGCCGAATGCACTCAAGTTGCTTACGCAATCGCACATTCACCGCTCATCAAAACCGCTTTCTTCGCATCCGATCCAAATCTCGGACGGATACTTGCCGCCATCGGTTACTCAGGTATTCAGGATCTCGATGTCAACAGCATCCAATTGTATTTGGATAATGTGTTGGTCGCAGAAAAAGGGGGACGCGCGGTACATTATCGCGAGGAAGACGGACAACGTGTAATGCAACAAGCGGAAATTACCATACGTGTGGTATTAAACCGAGGCAATGCCGCAACCACGGTTTGGACGTGTGATTTCTCCTACGATTACGTCAAAATCAACGCCAGCTACCGCAGTTAGCTTATCTCTACCCCAATTATCCTATGTCAGATTTAAAAAAATTATCACAACGGACCAATAAACTGCTCGATCGTCTGGAAAAGTTCCTGCCATGCGAACAACCAGAACCAGATTGGCAAGCGGCGCATGCTTTTCGCTGGCGCAAATACAGCAATGCCTATCATGCAGGGGGTTATATTCAAGCCATTCACCATCCGCATCCAATCACTCTGGATGCCTTATGCGGGATTGATGAACAAAAGCAACGGATTGAGCAAAACACCTGGCAATTCGTACAGGGATTTTCTGCCAATAATGTCTTACTGACCGGCGCACGGGGTACTGGAAAATCTTCGTTGATCAAAGCACTGTTGAATCAGTACGCGCAAGACGGATTGCGCTTGATCGAAGTAGAAAAACACCATCTGGTTGATTTGCACGATATCGTCGAAAAAATTGATCAGCGCCCGGAGCGCTTTATCTTATTTTGCGATGATTTGTCCTTTGAAAGCGACGAACCGGGATACAAGGCGCTCAAAGTTGTATTGGATGGTTCGATTGCCACAGTTTCTGATAACGTGTTGATCTACGCAACCTCCAATCGGCGGCACATGGTGCCAGAACTGATGCGTGACAACTTAGACACTAAGCATATCGGTGAGGAAGTACATCCGAGTGAAACTGTGGAAGAAAAAATTTCCCTGTCAGAACGTTTTGGCTTGTGGCTGTCTTTTTATCCTTTCGATCAGGATCACTATTTAGAGATCGTCTATTATTGGTTGCGCCATTATGGCATCCAAAAAATGACCCCTTCCATTTATACCGCAGCCTTGCAATGGGCCTTGCAACGTGGCTCACGCAGTGGACGCGTAGCGTGGCAGTTCGCCCGTAATTGGGCAGGCCAGCAACAATCGCTTAAAGCTTCTCGCAACGATTCATGAACAATGCAACTGCCGAAACTGAAACGATTGTAGAAGTCGTTGCAGCTGTCATTATGCGGCCAGATGGTCAATTTTTATTGACCCGTAGACCGGGTGGCAAATTGTATTCCGGTTACTGGGAATTTCCAGGTGGGAAAGTTGAGCTCGGTGAAACACTCCTTCAATCCTTGGAGCGTGAATTGTGGGAAGAGCTCGGCATTCAAGTAACGCATGCCCAGCCCTGGATCACCCGTGTTTTTACGTATCCCCACGCCACAGTGCGACTTAATTTTTTCCGTATCTTGGCTTGGAACGGCAAGCTTGAACCCAGGGAAAAACAAGGGCTATTCTGGCAATCGCCACAACACGTCAACGTATCTCCCATCTTGCCGGCCAATGCACCCATTTTGCGCGCACTACAGTTGCCACCGATCTACGCCATTACACACGCTGCTGAGATCGGCGTTGAAAACTGCCTAGCACAGATTCAAATAGCCTTTCAACAAGGACTTCGCTTGCTGCAAATCCGCGAAAAAACCATGGAAAGAGTATTGCTGCGGAATTTTTCCACCCAAGTGATTGCCTTGGCAAAAACTTTTCAGGCAAAGATAGTGATCAATGGCGATGCCGAGTTGGCGCGCGAAGTAGGGGCCGATGGCGTACATTTGACCGCATCGCAACTGATGTCGATCTCGGCACGCCCAATTTTTACCGAACCAGCCTTGTGCGGCGCTTCGTGCCATAACGAAGAAGAGCTCCACGCAGCCGAAAAATTAGCCTTGGATTTTGTAGTACTCGGCCCGGTGCAAACGACTTTGACCCACCCCAATTTATCAGCGCTTGGCTGGAATCGATTTGCGCGGCTCATTCAGAATGCTTCAATACCCATCTATGCCTTAGGTGGATTGCGCAAAAAGGATTTAACCATAGCTCAAGAATTGGGCGCACACGGCATTGCTCTAATGCGAGGAATGGCTAAGGATGAGTAAATACAACAAGAGCATTACCGCTTTTTAGTTTGATTAGGATAGTAATCCCGATCAAGCCCTGGTAATGCCCTTGGGTTCAGACCCTTTGTACGATTAGCGAGCTAATCGATGCAAAGTGTTTTATTCAATGACATTCAAAGAACCCGGTAAGTGGATATTCTTAGGATGGAGTTGACACCAAATGGTAAAAGCCCCCACTTTATCAGCCACGAATGAAATCACTTTTGTTTCGCCTGCTTTAATGGTTTCTTTGATTCCGTATTCATCAATGGTGAACCCTTCACTGATCGGAGATTTGTTTTCTACCGTCACCTTGACTGAATCTCCTTTTCTGACAACTAACGCTTCTGGTTCATTGAGAACGTTAAAAGCACGAATGTTGTTTACGGTTACACCTTCGACTTTCAGTTCAGGAATCGAGATGTCATAAGCATTCATAACAACTTTAAAATTTTGCTCGGCTGCGTGTGTAACACCTGTTACAAGCATTCCAAGAGCCGCTCCTAACAGCATGGTTTTGGTTAATTTCATACGTATTTCCTTCCCTCTCAAAAAATTTTAATTTTAATAAAACAACTACAAGCCTTGTGTTTTTTAGCACATAAGCCACATCCACTCTAGTGTGGATGATTGCAGATGTCAACAGCGCATTTTTCTAAAATTCTTGAGCAGATTCTGGGCGTTAATCTAGCAACCTCAATTGAGCGAGGTTACCAGGTTAAATATTGGATTTTCACAGGTTTATTAGAGATTTTCGTATGAGCATGATCTACACCTGTTCCAATCTCCAAAAATTTCAACTGATAATGATTCTCTAACTCAAAACACACATCTCGCAATCTCTTATCTACAGCTTCATCGATCATAGCACTGCGATACTTTACCAAAAATACCAGACGATAAAGCAGCGCTGTTATGTTATGCCGCTATGTAACTATTTGAAATATTTGCTCACGTGAGTATCTTACATCTCAAGGAGCGGGATCATTCATTAACAATACTAAGGACTTTCACCTATAAGTCGTTAAATCCTATACAACGAAAAGTTTCTTAGAGATCAAGTTATTTTTAGCAAAAATACGATTATTTGATCAAAACCGCCATTACATATATCAGCAAATAATTCTCCGATGATAAGTAACTCGACAGTAGAAATTCCTGTACAAAACTTGCAGATAGGTATGTACGTTAGCGATCTGGATTGTCCCTGGCTTGAAACGCCGTATCTAATACAAGGCCTTCTCATCCAATCTCGAAATGATGTTGAAAAACTTCAGCATCATTGTACTCATGTCTATGTGGATGTAGATCGCAGCGAGCCCTTTGTTATACAGAAACACATACCACATAGTTTATTAAAAATATCATCAGGGTATATAAAACAGAAGCAGGACAACGAGCTTTCGACACTCGATCCACTTCTGCATCGGGTAAAAACTTATGACGATATCCGCACCGCCGAACAAGAAATCCCCTCAGCCCAGAAAGCCCACAATTTCATACTAACTTTACTTGATGATGTTAATTCAAATATCGAAAGAAATATAAAATTCGATACTCGTGCCGCACTAGAAGTCGTAGAAACATTATGCGAAAGTGTAATTCGCAATCCTGATGCGGCGTTGCTCCTTGCTCAGCTCAAAACAACCGGAAAAGAACTCTACGATAACGCAGTTAAAGCCTCGGTGCATATGCTGGCCTTTGGGCGCCACCTCGGCCTTCCACGCAGGGAATTGATAGTACTTGGTTTAGGTGGATTATTGATGGATATTGGTAAACAACGGCTGCCTAAAGAAATTCAAACTAAAAGTAGCTTGTCCCTTAAGCCGAATGAATGCAAACAGATGAAGCAACATATTGCTTATGGCGTAGAAATCGTAACACAATTGAGCGATGCCTCTGACGAAGTCATCAAAATAGTTACTCAGCACCATGAACGTGAAAATGGGAATGGATATCCGCAAGGTTTGCATGCCAACCAAATTCATCCCTATAGCCGCATGGCAGTCATTGTGGATTGCTATCAAGAATTAATGGGGGGACAACCCGGAATGCCTGGATTAAGAGCGTTTGAAGCGTTCAAGGAGTTACGAGGCAATGGACAAAGCGGACTCAACTTCGCACTAGTAGAACAATTTGCACAATGTATCGGTGTATTTCCAATTGGCAGTTTAGTTGAGCTCAATACCGGGGAAGTAGCAATTGTGCTAACACACAATCGTACGCAAAGATTTTTCCCACGTATCATGATCATCTGCGATATCAAGAAAAATCCCTATGACGCCCCGATTACAGTAGATCTGAGAAAAACAGTATTGAGCCCTACAGGCATTGCCTATGCGATTGCAAAAGACCTGCCTCAGGGTGCATTTGGCATTGATGCCAAGAAGTATTATTTGTAATACTATGAAGCGATCTATCTACTGACATGCCCGTACTTGCCTATCAGGATTTTTTGCAGGTGGCCGCGCACAAACTATCAAACTCGCACCATTCAAATAGCCGCCATGCTGTTCTGATTGTGAGTTTCGAGCGGTTTCCAGCACTAGATGGTATCCTTGGATTTACCACTGTCGACAAGATCATGCAACAACTTTCAGAGCAACTGAAAAATGCACTCAATTTGGAAGATCTTGTAAGTATAGCCGGGCGTTATCAAATCAGCTGCCTGCTGGTTGATCTGCTTACAAATGCACATGCCATGCTGGCTGCGCATAAGATCCTGAGAACCTTAACTCTACCTTTTACTTTAGGCAAGCAAAAAATTATGTTGGCTCCATGCATTGGCATCGCGCTAGATTACGAAAGAAATAGCACACTGGACCAATTAATGCGTAATGCGAGCTTGGCTATGCACGAAGCTCGACAAGAAAAAGAATTGATAAAGCTTTTTACCGAAAAAACGGAAGATTCGCTTTTTTCACAAATCGATCTCTGGTCAGATTTAAGCAATGCGATAGAAACCGGTGAATTGCATTTAGGCTATCAGCCGCAAGTTAATGTTGCTAATGGAAAAATCGAATCGACCGAAGCATTGCTGCGCTGGATCCATCCTCAACATGGTTCTATCAGAACCGACAAATTAATTGAAGTTGCGGAAGGAACCATATTGATGTCCAGGCTTACACTCTGGGTTTTCCATACGGTGTTAAGAGAATTATCCTCGTATCGATCCGCCGGATTAAATGTAAGAGTTTCCATCAATTTTTCGGCTGACGATTTACGCGACCCAGAACTCACAGAACTTATAGCACAAGGATTATCGATCTGGAACATACCACCAAGCAATATCACCATAGAAGTAACAGAAACGACGGTCATGAATAATCATGCCCATATTCTAGATACCTTGTATAGCCTTAAGGACATGGGTTTTAAGTTATCAATAGACGATTTTGGCACCGGATATTCATCAATGGCTCGCATACTCGACCTGCCATTGGATGAAATAAAAATTGACAAGATCTTTGTTCGTCACATGACAACACATCACAAACACGAACGTATTGTCGATTCCATGATTAACCTTGCTCACCGGCTTAATCTGACAGTAGTTGCTGAAGGCGTGGAAGATACCGAGACGTATAAACGATTGAAAACACTTGGCTGCGATGTCATCCAAGGTTATCTCGTTGGCAAGGCGATGCCTCTGACAGATCTCATTAGAACTATCAACAATCGTACTAGCTCAGACCTGATCTGACAGTTACCCGTTTTTTACGGTGTCTATCAGTATTGAGAATTCTTCGATTCTTGTCAACCAACGCATCAAATCTACCTTGTTCAACTAGGTCTCGATAGCGATAAAGCGTATCGCGTGAGACACCCATGACTTTACAAACCTTGGGTACATTACCCAGTTCTTCTGCCAAATTTAATAATCCAGCTTTGTGTTTAATAATACGATTGTTAGTATGTGTCGTTGAGAGTTACCTTTTTTTGATAAAGGTAACTCTCAACGGGCTACTCTCACTTTTGCAAGTGCCGTGTCAGGTCTGATCGAAACTAATACAGAACATCGCATTTTTCTAAAATTTCTAGGCAGATGTTAGATTTTCGTAGGCTTGTTAAAGATTTTCGTGGTATAGAGCACCCCCCCCAACCCCCATATAACATTTATATCAACCAATAGCAACGGAACTAAGTGCCGTGCGTATCTCTTTCAATGCTTGAATCGTTTTTTTACTGGATTCGGGTTTAAGTTTTTCCAACATATCGATCAAAAAGCTGAGTTGCCCGCAGGCAGAATCGCGTTCTTTTGCATTGGCATTACTTTCCGTAAATGCTTGATGATATTGTGTGATCAACGATTTCACATTCTTTTGCTTATCCGTCTGCTCAAAGCTACCAGACCAATAAGCTTGAATCAGCGCGAAATCAACGACCATGATTGCATCCCACACACTACGATTCAACCTAAACCGGCTCTGAGCCATCAATTGACCTTTTGTGAATTTTGATTGAACATCCGCATCACCTTTCTTTAATTTCCCGAGAATCACGTCTATTATCAAAGCATTCACCATAGGATAAGGATCTGGTGTATTCAATGCTTGCTGCCGTTGCTCGGCACGGTGATAATACTCAGAAGCTTTTTTCAACCAATTCGTTATTTGTTTCTTGCCCACTTCCACTTCCGCCAACCGTTTATAGGCACTTCCCATAATACAAAGCCGTTCGCTTGTCTCACCAATTTCTAATAAGTGTTCGCCATATTTTATCGCCTCATTCAACGACCTTAATCCCAGTTCTTTGTCTGCTTCTCTTTTGACAGCGCGCACCCTGAGATTAATAAATTGTTCCACGGCACGCAACGTAGGCCTCTCTTCATCGCCTTCAGCACTTATAGCGCCCTGGTAATACCGTATGGCTTCTGGGAACTGCTTGAAATTGCCATAAATTTTACCGAGGCGCTCCTGCACATTAGCCTGCTTAAACCACTCGACAGAAGAGTCTTTCTGCAATTGCTTCACTGCCTGTGCAAACTTCTCGCCATCACCCTGCGTAGCCAGGTGATCCAGTTCAATTAATAATTCATCAGCACAGACTGGCCCATCTTGATCCGCATCATGGCATTCCGATACGGGATACAAACGGAAATCTGGGTCTCCATAAGCCTGGTATGCGCCCCAAGTATTGGAATTCCGGTGTTTTTCCCAGGTATCCTTACGTGCCTCAAAAACTGAAATGCCGAAGGATTGCCCTTTGAGCAAATAACCGTAGAATGCTTCCGCGAAAAGTGCTGCGGCTTCATCATCTACTGGCCATCCCGCCGCAATCACCGCTCGCACGCCGCGTCGGATCAATTCACGCGAAATACTCGCAGCAAGCTTGTGATAGGGTTGGTTAAGACGCTGGTTCCCCGTGGTTTGATCGATCTGACCAAGGTAACAGCAATTCAGAAAAACCAACTCGGGAATGGGATCAAGTTTGGCAATCTCGGCTGCCGTAATAAAGACCCCGCCGTTGAGCACGACACCGGCGCGCGCACCAGTCGAACCCAAAGCATTTTCATCATAATAACCATGTCCGGCGATATGGATGATTCGATACGGTACCGCAAATAAATCGTTGAAGACTCGCATGGCACCAGCTTGATTGGGGGTTTGCGTTACTGTAAATTTCGTTTTTAACAACGTCGCAACCTTATCCGCTTCAATTCGCGCATTTTCAAGCGCTGGGAACTCGACTGGGGTCTCCGGGTTGCCCAATACATAGGCTGCTTTCGTTGTAGTATCACGGATATGCGCATCGTAATCGCTCAACTCCAGTTGGCGAATCATACCCATGCGAATACACAGCGGTTGTCCATCTTCTGCCATGAGCTCCCAAGGATAATTCGCAGTCACATCATCGACAATCAACACGATACGGTCTTGACTCAAGAGGCTATTCTTTAGATCGATCGGTATTAGCAACTCGAACAATGTTTTGGATAAATCTTGCGCATAGACGGTCTCCCGGGTAATCTGCTTCAACAACTGCCCCACTAATTCAGGCTGTGTCGCTTGCACCGTAGCCTCTGCGCGCGCCCGATCGGAGAGTGCTAGAAATTTTAATTGGTGCGCACTATGATTTTCTCGAACCGATTGCTGATAAACCATCGTCATGAGCATTTCTGTCAACAATGGGTCTTGCGTTTCCGGTTGCTCCAAAGCTTTGCGCAATCGATCTCTCAGTACCGCTGGCAACTGATGCGGCACACCAGCCGATTCTATCGGCACCGCAGAAATAGTCCAGCGCCGCCAGTATCCACGGCCACTCGGAGAAACCAGCCGTGTTTTGGATCCCTGGCCTTTGGTTAGCCAAGGATCTACACTAAGCTGCGCATTCAGTTCACGCTCGATACGCACTTTCAATCGATTCGTTGCTTTTACGGCATCCACTGCGGCATCCAGATATAACTCAACAAACTCAATGTGCGCAATATGTGGCGTTGTTTCATCTTTTTCTAGCAGCGCCCGATTAGCCAATACGATGCCACGCACAATAGCATTCACAGAGTCTTCCACGGCAATGTTGGCGGATGTATTCGAGCCAATCAGCAGACTGCAAATGGTCAGCCCGCTACTGTCCGAGTGATCAATTTTATTTCGGCATTGCGCCACGTGTAAGGCATATTCCAATCCTGCTTGTTGGACAACTTGCGTTAAACGGGTCGGCGTGAGTTCCCCCCATCGGCCCAGCCCAATGACGATCGCACCGTGTTGAATCGCTTGGTTTTGCTGGAATTGGTTTTGTTGTGCCAGCGCTACCGCCACCGTTCCAATTCGGCCGGGGTAGCGTCCAAGGCGATAGCGCTCCGACAATGCGCCGCCCACTAGGTTATCCGCCACCTTTTCTGGCCCTGCAATGGTATCGCTTTCATAGTGGCTAACCATGATAGGATATTGCGTACCTTTGAGATCTCCATGACGGACAGATACCCGAAGCGTATGGGTAGGTTGATGACGCAAAGTCAGCGCGGTACGCCGCCCCAACAATCCTGCTTCAAAAGCTTCTGGAGTCGGATATAGCACCGGTTCAGGCGTAACGTCGAAGGTCTCTTCGGAACCACGCGATACGGGTGGCGATACGGGTAATAGGGTCGTTTCTCCTTGTTCCAATAACTCACGATAAGCCGGGAACGCCGCGCTGTAGGACGACAGATCACCATGTTCCGCTTCTGCATACCACATCGGTACATTTGGCAAACGACCGGATTCATAGGTTACACGACCATCCCCGGCTGTCGTCGCTTGAAATACTAGCTCATTCGATTCGATTCTTACCCCACTCAACGTGCGCGATGCCTGGCCTGCAACATACCGAATACATTCCGCATGAGGAATTGTTTCATGCAAATCTTCCACTGCCGACTTGGCAGCACCCAGAGCTTTGGCTGTCAGTTGCACTTCTGATGGAGCGCAAGGTGACAGCTTGTTCCACTCTTGCATCGTGAAATAGGACAATTGATTATCCTTGGGCAGCAACTCAAGTGCACCTTGGAATTCAGCTATGATGGCAACCACTTTTTTCAAAGAATGGTCAAAATCCAATAAAGCCAGCTGTTTGATAGTCTTAGCAACACCCGCCAGTGATGCCACGATATCAAACGAACCATGATTTGGCGTACCCAACATCAGCACGCGCGCACCTTTACGTTGACATAATGTATCCCAAAGATCTGGAAAATCTTGAATGAAACGACGCACAACCAACCCACCCATGCTGTGTGCAACGAATCGAACGGGTTGATCAGTTCGATTCACAGCTCGCTCAACTTCCTTGGCAAGCAACGCGGCAGCTTGTTTGATGGAGCGACGCCAGTCATAACCAAAAGGAATCACTTCATGCGAATCTGAGAGGGATGAACAAAGCTTACGATAATACGAACCAACGAGCCCGGTTACCGTTACGTCTGGCGCACTGATAACCAGCTTACCCAAGTCACCCAGGAAAAGCCGTGGATAATTCAACCAAACGTCAGTGTCACCCACTTTCAGTTCCGAGCCCATGATACCTGGCAATACGAATACGACCGGCTGATTCGATCCGTCACGCTTTTGCATGGCGCGCAGCGTAGGTACGAGCTCAATCCTGCCTTCCTCCAACGAACGAAACTCAAGTGGCCACATAGAATTCGATTGACTCAGTGCCTGGACGATCAAGCGCCGTGTACGGATATTTTTAAAGTAATGAAAATGAGAAACATCAGTGCCCTTGTCAAAAACATATCGGGAAGATTCAGAGCGCCTCATGCCTTGGAGCATAGAATCTGTATTGACCACCAAATCGTTGTCGCCACTTTCGTAAATAAACGTATCCGAAATGAAGACCCCCAAACGTTTAAACCAGCCCGATCCTTCGATATCTCCAGCAATAACGCCCAGATCCCCGACCGCCTGAGCTTCAGGATTATTCAGCAACGCTATCAATGGCGATGAAGGGATCATCGCTTCGATCCCGGGAATTTGCGTAGGATCCCAACGCTGCTTGATGGCTTCTAAGGTAATACGTTTGGTGACTTGATAGATTGGTGATTGCCCGAAAAGAGGAATTAAGCCGATCAAGCTGGTCAGGATAGAAAGAAATTGATCAGAATTTTCAGAAGCTAACAGTGTTCCCCGCGAGGGGCTTGCAACACGAATCAGTCTTTTGATACGAAAAGCCTTGTTCTTCAAAACTCTGGCAAGTTCTGTAAGCTGCTCACGGTCGTACGCGTCAATCTCTTTAAACGCATCGTTGCATCGATTGTAGCGACTTAATACATCCGCGGAGAGGCTCTGAAGGCACAATAAATCAGCCACTAACCCACCACGTGAATGTGACACGATAGACAAATCGGCGCCTTCAGGCAATGCCTTCGCAAGCGCCAGTGCATTATCGATGGGGCTGACGCTTAAGGTAGGATGTTCAAATGCATAAATTCGCCCGGCAAAGGTTTGTGTCAGATTTTCCCATTCCGGAATAGCTTCACTTGAATGCAAAGCTCCGAAACTGCCTTGTGTCGACGAACCTGTTCCATGAATAAACAACAACAATGGTTTGTCGACAGCAATACTCTCCGGTTCGACCGGATGATCTTCTTCCTTTGGATTTTTTACCCAACAGTAGAGTCCGGAAGGGTGCTTTGCGAAAGCTTTTTGTTCAATTAACCATACAATCAACTTTGCAGCCAATTGCGCGCCTATTTGTTCAAATGCTTTAAAGCCATACTGACTGATCCAGTCAGGCCAATTGGCTGGATTTTTGGCTGCTTCCCAAATCTCATCCGGTTCAAGGCGGAGCAATTGAATCGCTTGGGCTTTCACATCACTCACCACGCCACGACTGGTCATCTGGCTACCCAAGTCGGGATTAATCTTTAATTCTGTTGACTGGGCACGAGTGCGTGTAATGCGCTGTTGTTGCTGTTGATAAGCAGCGACCGATGTCCAGATCGAAATACCGGAATCTAAAACAAACTCAATGATGTCATCCGCTCGTACTTCCTGCTTAGAAGGTTCAGGTTGGCTTTCACGAGCCAACGGTGAAACATCAAATGTACCCAGTTCTTTAACTGCGTCTAGCAAGTGCGTATCAACTACATCGTCACTCTGTTGAGCAACAGATCCGCCTCGTACTGTTGTTTTCGTGGTCGTTGAGGATGTTTTTTTACCTGTAATGCTTAATTGAATCGACATGTTATGACCTCACATAGAATTTGATCAAACAAATCTCACCGTTCGCGACACCGCTCGATCAACGCTCAATACGTTTATATACCATCTATACATTTTCTCTCGATTGGCCACCTTATTTTTCATTCCTGGCAGCAAAAACTGCACATTACTAATTGGTGTATAAAGAGATGACATAAAAACGCCCCTAAATCTTTATCTTGACCACATCAATAATTAACCATGATGGGCAGAAAAACCAATTCTTATAAACCGCTGAACCTCTAAAAATGATGGATTGATTCTGATCGTATTATTTTTGTATCGCCATTACTATGTTTTTTGTCACAGATTTTTGGGACTGGGTGTTAACAACGCTGCTAGATTCATTCCGCCAACTTAGCGCATAATCCATTAAAATCATGGAATGTACGTTTACAATCACCCATATCTTGTAAGCTTGATTCTACGCCTTTAATTCCAAACTTCACCATTAAAAAAATTTTATGAAACCACTGGTTCGCATTTACTTTACTTTATTAGGCATCCTATTGTGCTTCTTCAACATGAGTGTATTGGCTTCCACTGAAACTTTTCATCACCAGATGCACATTGTTTTATCTCCAGACACTTCTGAAATCCGTGTTAAGGATCACATTACTGTTCCGAAAAATCTGCAGAGCCAGAAAGCTTCAGTAAAATTGGATTTCATCCTGCATCAAGATCTGGCAATCGAAGCAGTACAAGGCGCTAAAATTGAGCCACAGAAGAACGCTACAGCACATTTACATCCAGGCCTATTTAAGCGCTATACCGTAACATTGCCACCTCAAACCAAAGATTTTACTTTACAGTTTCAAGGAAAAATCCATCATCCGGTACAACAACCAGGGGAGGAATACGCGCGCAGCTTTAGTTATACACCCGGCACAATTTCTCCGGAAGGCGTGTTTCTAGCCAATTCCACGGCCTGGTATCCTCAATTTAATAATGGCTTAGTATCGTTCAAATTAGAGATACAGACTCCGGTTGATTGGCATGTCATTAGTCAAGGTGTTTTGCTGCAAGAACATCAATCCGATTCAATGCAACGTACCGTTTGGGAAGAAAAACATCCACAAGACGATATCTACATTGTCGCAGGTCGCTATCAACGTTACTCGCAAACATCCGGCCAACTAGACGCCATGGTTTATTTGCGCAACCCCGATGCCACACTGGCGAAAAAATACCTGGATGTCACCGCACAATACATTGCCATGTATAACAAGCTGTTGGGGCCTTATCCGTATCGTAAATTTGCTTTGGTGGAAAATTTCTGGGAAACCGGTTACGGGATGCCGTCCTTTACTTTGTTGGGTTCTAAAGTAATCCGACTGCCTTTTATTTTGCATTCTTCATATCCACATGAAATCTTGCATAACTACTGGGGCAACGGTGTATTTGTCGACTATACCCAAGGCAATTGGTCCGAAGGTCTGACCGCCTATCTTGCCGATCATTTGATCAATGAACAAAAAAACAAAGGTGAAGAATACCGACGGGATGTATTGCAAAAATACACTGATTTTGTCGGCAAGGAAAAAGATTTTCCTATTGCACAATTTGTTTCACGACATAGTGCCAGTTCGGAAGCAGTGGGTTATGGCAAAACCATGCTATTTTTCCATATGTTACGTCAGGAATTAGGAGATGAAGCATTTGTAGACGCTTTACGAAAGTTCTACCAGCAATTTCAATTCAAGCAAGCTACTTTTAAGGATTTACAAACAATATTCAGCACCGTCGCCAACAAAGAACTTGCACAATCGTTTACTCAATGGGTAGAACGTTCTGGCGCACCTGACTTGAAACTTTCACACGTAGAAGCAAAACGAACGAAAGATGGTTATATGTTGACAGCACAATTAGAACAAGTACAACCTGGCCAACCATACCAATTACGCATTCCCATTGCGGTTACACTGGAGGGTGAGGATCAAGCGATTCAATCACAAATTGATATGCAGCAAAAAGTGCAAGCGATCCAATTGCACTTTCACGCCCGTCCAGTGCGCATCGATATCGATCCGCAATTTGACATATTTCGGCGCTTAGATAACCGCGAAATTCCTGCTGCCTTATCGCAAGGTTTTGGCGCAGAAAAGCCACTGCTGATATTACCTACCCAAGCAAGTCAGCCGGTGCTACAAGCCTATCGCGCATTGGCGGAAAACTGGCAGAAAACTCAATCGAATGCAATCGAGATTGTGCTTGATGAAGCAATCGCCGAGCTACCAACCGATCGAACCATCTGGATAATGGGCTGGCAAAACAAATTTCGTCCAGAAATGCTGTCAGCAGCAACGCAACATGGTATCGCCTATGAATCCTCAAATTTGAAGTTGGATCAGCAAAACTATCCAGCAACTGAACATGCCGTTGTGATCACAGCGCGACAACCCAGTAATTCGGATAAAACCTTGCTGTGGGTGGCTTCCGATCACCCACAATCGATTGCACAGCTGGCGAGCAAATTACCACATTACCGCAAATACAGTTATCTAGTATTTAAACGCGATAACGAATTGACTAATATTCATAAAGGTCAATGGACAGTCACACAATCACCATTAACGCAATGGATAGGGTCACAAGAAGCTACACAACCACAACACATCGGCACCTTAAAACCGCGTCGCGCACTCGCCGAATTGCCACCCGTATTTTCTGAAAGCCGAATGCTGGAAGACATCCAGTACTTGGCAGATGAATCATTAAAAGGACGCGAACTCGGTAGCCCTGAGTTGGATATAGCCGCTTCCTACATCGCTAAACAATTTCAACAAATCGGCTTATTACCGGGTGGTGATGAAAACGGTTATTTCCAAATCTGGCAACAATCCGTTGGCGAACCCAAAGGAACCATTACTTTGCGTAACGTTATTGGCATTCTGCCCGGCACCAATCCGCAGCTGGCCGGACAAAGCGTGGTTGTTGGGGCGCATTACGATCATTTGGGCACCGGTTGGCCGGATGCCCGTGCCGCAAATCAGGGGAAAATCCACTCTGGGGCAGATGATAATGCCAGCGGTGTCGCAGTGATGCTCGAATTGGCGCGTCATATTACGACGCCAGAATGGCAACCTGAGCGCAGCATCATTTTTGTTGCTTTTACTGGAGAAGAAGCCGGATTGCTGGGTTCTCGTCATTATCTTACCCAGGCGAAAAAATATCCTATTGATAAAATCATCGCGACGTTAAATTTGGACACTGTCGGAAGACTGCACAACAATCCAGTCACGGTTTTTGGTACTGGTTCCGCACGAGAACTCGTGCATATTTTCCGTGGGGCAAGTTTTGTCACAGGCATTCCAGTGAATATGGTACCCGATGATTTTGGCTCCAGTGATCAAGCAGCATTCATTCGGGCCGGTATACCTGCAATACAACTATTTGCCACGGCACACGAGGATTACCATACGCCTGGTGATACTATCGATAAAATCGATTCTGCCGGTTTGGCTAAAGTAGCGGCCATTCTCAAAGAAGGCGTTGAATATTTGGCCAATCGCATTGAGCCGCTAACAATCGCTTTACCATCCCACGCTAGCGAACCGCAACCTACACCATCACAGGGTAAGCGCAAAACCAGCCTGGGTACCGTTCCTGATTTTTCATATTCGGGTCCGGGCGTTCGAATCGATGACGTAATGCCCGGCTCACCAGCACAACGTGCGCAATTACAAAAAGGCGACATCCTGTCAAAACTTGCAGGACAAGCCATTAGCGATCTAGCCAATTACTCCGCTGTATTAAAAACATTGACTCCTGGACAAACAGTGGAATTGCAATACCAGCGCGATAATCAATTAAAAACGATTGAGATTACACTGACTGAGCGTTAGGAAGAACTTCCTATAAGAAAAAAACCGCTAGCCCTTAAAAGGGAAGATTAAAAGATACGGACGCCAAAATTCTCAAAATAAGCCTGATCGATTCCATCGCGGGTAAATTGATGATTTTGTCCGCCACGAAAAGCAATCTTTAAAGAGCCCAATAACGAACCAAGCTGCCCAGTAGTTTGCCAATCCAAGCCTTTGACAATGCCGTATAATAAACCGGCACGATAGGCATCGCCACAACCGGTGGGATCAACGATTTCCCGAGGCTCAACGCAAGGAATCTCGACTTTTTTACCATCCGCATAAATCACTGAGCCGTTTGCCCCCAAGGTAATAATGAGGACTTTATCTTTGTTCGCCAACGATTCGAGTTTATAGCCAGTACGATCTTGCAACAATTGCGCTTCATAGTCGTTTACCGCAATGTAATTTGCCTGTTGTATAAAATTCAGTAGCTCATCCCCGTTATACATTGGCAGCCCCTGCCCTGGATCAAACATGAATGGGATACCCATTTCATGGAATTCTTTGGCATGTTGCATCATACCATCCCGCCCGTCTGGGGCCACGATACCAAGGCGAATTTCACGGCTATCTTTGACGGAATTGAGGTGGGAAAAATTCATTGCACCAGGATGAAATGCCGTGATTTGGTTATCATCTAGATCAGTTGTAATGAACGCTTGTGCAGTATAGGTATCGGGAACTTGATAGACATGCTCCTGAGTCAAATTCAACTGGTCAAAGCGCGTGGCATAGGGCGCGTAGTCATCCCCCACAGTTGCCATCATAACTGGATCGCCACCTAGCATTTTCAAGTTATACGCGATATTACCCGCACAACCACCAAAATTCCGACGCATTTCCGGAACCAGAAAAGACACGTTTAATACGTGTATCTTTTCTGCCAGGATATGATTCTTGAAACGGTCTTGAAAGACCATGATATTGTCGTAAGCGATCGAACCGCAAATCAGTGTGCGCATGATAATGATGAAGCTTTAGTTACGATCAGGATGGTGGATTCCAAGCGAGATCCAATTCTCTCGCAGCTTTGACATCATCCAGTTTACGCACAGGCATGGTATGCGGTGCTCCTTTGATCATATCCGGTTGCGTTTCAATCTCCTGCAGAATCTCTTTCATTGATTGCACAAAAGCATCCAAGGTTTCCTTGGATTCCGTTTCGGCCGGTTCTATCAACAAACATTCCGGCACCAACAATGGAAAATACGTCGTCGGTGCGTGATATCCTTTATCCAGTAGACGCTTGGCCAGATTCATCGCAGTTACTCCAGTTTTATCCTTGATGTCTTTCAAGGTCACAATAAATTCATGGCTGGCCCGTCGCGTCGGATAAGCGATTTCAAACCCAGCTTTGCGCAATTCTGCCATTAAGTAATTAGCATTTAAGGTAGCGAATTCCGCAATGCGATGCATGCCATGCATACCCAGTAAACGTACGTAAATATAAGCGCGCAGCAACACTCCCGCGTTCCCCATGTGCGCCGATAAACGACCAATGGTTTGTGGGCGATCTTTTTCAGTTAACCAGCGATAATGATCACCTTCTTTAGCGACATTCGGTATCGGCAAAAACGGCAACAAACGTTCCGCCACCCCCACAGGTGCAGAACCAGGCCCACCACCGCCATGCGGGGTTGAAAATGTCTTATGTAAATTAATATGAATCACGTCAAAACCCATATCACCTGGTTTGACTTTACCCAATACTGCATTCAAATTGGCGCCATCGTAATATAACAAGCCACCGGCTTGATGGACTACGCGGCTCATTTCCGCTACATTTTTTTCAAACACGCCCAGCGTTGATGGATTGGTTAGCATCAGTCCAGCAGTTTTCGGCCCAACGGCGGCTTTAAGTGCGGCTAAATCAACATTGCCTTCTTTATCAGTCGGAATTTCCACGACTTTAAAGCCACACATCACCGCTGTCGCTGGATTGGTACCATGTGCCGCATCTGGAACGATAATTTCAGTGCGCTCAAAATCACCACGCGCTTCATGATAAGCACGAATCATCATCACGCCAATCAATTCACCTTGTGCACCCGCCATCGGAGTCAAACTGACACTCGCCATTCCGGTTACCGATTTAAGAATTTCCTGTAATTCGTATAGGCACGCCATAAAGCCTTGCCCGGTATCTTCCGGTGCCAATGGATGCCGCCCCAAAAACTGCGGCAGCATTGCCAAAGAATTGCAGGCACGCGGATTGTATTTCATTGTGCACGAACCCAGTGGGTAAAATTCCGTATCGATTGAAAAATTCTTTTGTGACAAGCGAGTATAGTGGCGCACGGTATCCATTTCGGAAGCTTCGGGCAGCAGTACTGGCGACTTGCGCAACAAATCCTGTGGAATCTTCGATTTGCTAGCAACTTTTTCTGGCGATTGTGAATAATTGCGACGCCCTTTGCGCGAGTGTTCAAATATCAGCATGATTGGATTGAGTAAGGTGTGGATGAACAAATTCGTTGTTATTGTTTCAAAGCAGCCATCGCTGCATCGTAGTTGGGTTCATCGGCGATTTCCGGTACCAGTTCGGCATGAATGATCTTGTCAGATTCATCAAGAACAATCACAGCACGTGCCGTAATTCCACCAAATGCACTATCTCCAATTAGGACACCATAATCCTTCATAAACTTAGCGCCACGCATGGTCGAAAGCGTAACCACCTTATCCAAACCTTCGGCATCGGTAAAACGACTCATGGCAAACGGTAAATCCGCAGCAATGATCAATACCACGGTATTTTCCATGTTGCTGGCTTGTTGATTAAATTTCCGGGTCGATAGCGCACACACGGGTGTATCCAAGCTTGGCACAATATTCAACACTTTTTTCTTGCCAGCAAAATTTGCCAGCGTGACATCAATCAAATCCCTATTTACTAGGGAAAAAGCCGGTGCTTTTTGTCCCACTTGAGGAAAAACACCTTCAATTTTAATAGGCTTGCCTTTCAATGTAACCATAATTTACCTCTATCAATCAGTTAGCAAACAAATGTATTAGCTTAAAATTTGCTTCAATGCCTGTGCATAACTCTGCAAATCTGCTGAAGTTTTAGTTTCCGTAGCACATACCAGTAGCGCATTACCTAGTTCAGGATAGTATCCGTATAAATCCAATCCACCGAGAATACCTTGCTGTTTTAGCTTGGATAACACATCGGCAGCCGTTTTAGGCAATGTCAGGGTAGTTTCGTGAAAAGCTGGCGTATCGAAAGTTCTCTTCACACCATTTAAGGATTCAAGTTGTTCAACCAAATCCAATGTATTGGCATGTGATTGCGCCGCTACCCGACGTAATCCTTCTGGCCCAATTAATGACATATAAATAGTTGCAGCCGTCACCATCAATCCTTGGTTGGTACAAATATTAGAAGTAGCTTTAGAACGGCGAATATGCTGTTCACGTGCTTGCAGTGTCAATACGAATCCTTCCTTGTTATCCAAGTCGGTCGTGCGGCCGATGATACGACCAGGCATTTGACGCACCAGCGCATTTTTACAGGCCATGAAACCGAAATAGGGACCACCACTAGAAAGTGGAATACCTAAAGGTTGGCCTTCACCCACCGCGATATCAGCACCTTTACTACCCCATTCACCCGGTGGTTTTAACAAGGCCAGCGCAGTCGGATTAACCACGCCAATCGCAAAACCATTATTTTTATGCGCCCAATCGGTGAGTTCATCGACTCGCTCCAATACTCCAAAAAAATTGGGTTGCGGAATAACCAGCGCCGCGAATTCATCTTTACCAAATTTCGACAAAGATTCTGGTAAAACTTGCCCCGATTGAATATCAAAAGGAACTTCTAAAACTTCAATCTTTTGGTTGCTGACAATCGCTTGCACAACTTGACGATAAACTGGATGGACAGTTCTTGGGATCAAGATGCGGCGCGATGTTTTGTGTGAACGTACCGCCATCAAAGCAGCTTCTGCCAGCGCAGTTGCACCATCGTACATACTGGCATTGGATACATCCATGCCCGTCAATGAAGCCATCATCGACTGATATTCATAGAGCAATTGCAATGTACCTTGACTGGCTTCGGCTTGGTATGGCGTGTACGAAGAATAGAATTCGCCACGCGTGGTTATCTGCCATACAGCCGCAGGAATATGATGCTCGTAAGCGCCGGCCCCAATAAAGTTTTGATAAAAACCGTCTTTGTTAGCGCGCTCCATCATCAACCGGGTAATTTCCATCTCGCTCAAACCGGCAGGAACACCCGTCAATTGGCCACTGACCAGTTCCTTCGGGATTTCATCAAACAGTTCTTCAATGGTCTTTGCGCCAATGCTGTTGAGCATTTCGGCGACATCTTCTTCAGTATGTGGAATAAACGGCATAATGTATTAATAAGGATAAATTGATACTCAAGCAAACATAAGGCTACGTTGGCTTTAATAGGATTAGTGTTCTTCGTTTTCTACCAATTCGGTATAAGCCGCAGCACTCAATAGGCCATCAAGTTCTGAAGGATTGCTCGGTTTCATTTTAAAAAGCCAAGCTGAAAAGGCATCTTCGTTAATTTTTTCGGGCGCATCCACTAAAGGTGAATTAACTGCAACAATTTCACCAGAAATAGGTGCATAGACGTCTGCGGCAGCTTTAACCGATTCAGCGACTGCACACTCTTCTTTTTGCTTCAAAGTACGGCCGACTTCGGGTAATTCAATAAATACCATATCACCCAATAATTCTTGTGCATGGCTGGTGATTCCAACTGTCACAGTACCATCACTTTCGGATTTGACCCATTCGTGGGATTTACTATATTTTAAATCTGCAGGAACTTGCATTTATGACTCCAGGTTAAAGGTAATAGTTTGTCGTTATCGGATTAAACCAGCACTTTTCCGTTGCGTACGAAAGGATATTTTACCACTTTAGCGCGCAGCTTTTTATCGCGCACTACGACATCCACTTCGTCGCCAACTGAAACTGCGATGGGTACTCGCGCTAAAGCAATTGATTGATTCATTGTGGGTGAAAAGCCGCCGCTCGTGATTTCTCCCTGATGTTCCACACCGTCTCGCTGCATCACCACTTGTTGATGACTACGCAATACACCACGATCTAGCAGCACCAACCCGACAAGATGATGAGTAACTGGAGTATCCGATAACACCTGTTTGCCAATAAAATCACGTTCTGTTTTCAAATCAACTGTCCAAGCCAAACCTGATTCCATGGGATGTTTGGTTTCATCCATATCCTGACCGTATAAATTCATACCGGCTTCCAAACGCAACGTATCCCGCGCACCCAGTCCAGCAGGTACAACACCAACGGCATGCAATGCTTGCCAGAGTTTTGGCGCTTCAGCAGCGGGCAAAATAATTTCAAAACCATCTTCTCCGGTATAACCGGTACGGGCAATAAAATATGGCCCCACTTCAACGGATTGGAATTGTTTTAATGCTTCGGTGGCAACTTGCGATCCAGCAATCACTTCCCAGACTTTTGCGCGGGCATTTGGGCCTTGTACTGCAATCATCGCCAAATCTCGACGCGGCGTAATTTCCAAATCAACCGCATAATCATCACGTTGTTTTTGCATCCAAGCAACGTCTTTATCCGCAGTACCGGCATTGACCACAATCCGGAACCATGTTTCGGATAAAAAATAAATGATAAGGTCGTCAATGATACCGCCCTGTGGCGTCAGCATACAGGAATAAAGGGCTTTACCAGGAATAGTCAACTTATCAACATTATTAGCGACCAGTTGACGCAAAAAACCCCGAACATTATTACCCTTGATATCTACCGGTAGCATATGCGACACATCAAACATACCAGCATCCTGGCGTACCTTATGATGCTCATCAAGTTGTGAACCATAGTGCAGCGGCATATCCCAACCGCCGAAATCTACCATTTTGGCGTTCATGTCACGATGAGCTTGATTAAGGGGTGTCGTTTTTAACACGGATTATTCTCCCGAAAAATAAAAAGTCATTACGTTATGACGTAACGCCCCTCTGTCCTTTTTACCTGAGAGATTGACAGATGATTATCCGCGTGCCCCTTCGGTGGCCAGAAATATATTCTCGGCGCTCTCCAGATTGCCCCTTCTAAACGGTTTTACGGAACGAAATCGTACCTGCCTGAGCGATTCCGGGGGGTTACGCCTTCGGCGGTGCTAAAATAAATACAGCACACTCTTCTGTTTAGATGGAAATAGCAAAGCCAGAACTATACCTTAAGAACAGCGGTTTATTCAAGATGATGCGAAAAACTTTATCTTGATCAATACATCACAACCAATTGAAAGAATTAATCAACCAGGAATTAGCTTTCACAAAATATAAATAAATTTAGAGGCTGTAGTCGATTAACTTAACAACTCAGTTAAGCTGCTACAGCTCTAATTAAAAATTTATTGGTCACAATTCCTGATACTCTTTATTTATTGCTAACAGATGATAAAAAAGAATTGGCTTCCTCATATTTAGATAAAATAAAACCAAGGCATTCCAGGATATGATTATTCCCATCAGTACTAATAGATCAAGTAACATTCATCTATTAATACTTTCGTATGTTGCTATAAAATGAAAAGGGGAGATTAAAAGATGTCTAATGAAGGTTATCACGAGCCTATTGATGAGCTATCCGAGAAAACCCGTGACATGCACCGGGCAATCGTATCGTTAATGGAAGAATTGGAAGCGGTTGATTGGTACAATCAGCGTGTTGACGCATGCAAGGATCCGGAACTCAAGGCTATTCTTGCACATAATCGCGACGAGGAAAAAGAACACGCGGCCATGGTCTTAGAGTGGATCCGCCGACAGGATTCCAAATTTGATCAAGAATTAAAGGATTATTTATTCACTGACAAAAAACTTGGTGGACATCATTAAATTAGGGTTTATAGAGATATATGATTTACTCTAAGTCCAATTTAGTCAATTAGATAATCTAGGTTGGTGGCGAATCAGGGATTTGAACCCCGGACCAACGGATTATGATTCCGCTGCTCTAACCACTGAGCTAATTCGCCTGTGTTTCAAATGCAAGGTTGCGATTTTGCCTATCAATGGATTGTCTTGTCAAGACAAGTAAGATGATTTGTTAAAATCATGTTTAGAAAGGGGCGGTTATTTCGTGATATATTCATGTTCGCCTAACTATTATTATAGATAGTAGATAGTTGCAATACCAACTCTCATAGTCGCCCCCGTTTAATTTTAAGTAACCGTATTTTATAAAATCTTTATCTCTCTATGAAATTCGATATCGTTGTTGTCGGCGGTGGATTAGTTGGTTTATGCTTAGCGGTTGCTCTGAAAGAAAGCGGTTTTAAAATAGCTTTAATAGAACCTCATGCGCCAACGCCAATCCCGCAAGATCTCAGTTGGGATAGCCGTGTTTATGCAATCAGCCCAGGAAGCGCTGATTTCTTAACTCAATTAGGAATCTGGCAACTAATGGCTAATGAGCGAATTACGCCTGTTTATGACATGGCGGTATTCGGGGATGATCATTGTGCACAAATTGACTTTAGTGCGTATGAAATCGGTTTGCCGCAATTGGCCTATATCGTAGAAAATCGCCAATTACAAAATTCTGCGTGGAATACACTTAAAGCAGACAATGAAAATGTGCATCTATTTTCTCAAAAATGCACTTCGATAGAGTTCTTAGACTCGCATGTTACCCTTCAATTAGAAAACAGTAATCAACTTGAAGCAGCCTTGATTGTTGGTGCAGATGGCATTAACTCATGGGTACGTAATCAGACTGACATTCGTGCATCAAAAAAATCTTACCAGCAGATTGGCGTGGTGGCTAATTTTGAAACCGAATTGTCGCACCGCCATATTGCACGGCAATGGTTCAGACGCGATGGGATTCTCGCATTTTTGCCGCTTCCTGAAAAAAAAGTCTCCATTGTTTGGTCTACCAGCGAACACCACGCGCATCAGCTATGTCAGCTAGCCCTAGAAGAGTTATGTCACCAGATACAAGAAGCATCCTTTAATCAATTAGGAAAAATGAAGCTCATCACACCACCAGTTGGATTTCCATTAAATTCTTTGCATGTAGAGCCACTGGTCAAATCACGTCTTGTATTAATCGGTGATGCTGCACATGGCATTCATCCACTCGCGGGGCAAGGGGTCAATCTTGGGTTACGGGATGTCCGGGAACTCGTTCGCATTTTAAATTCTCAAGTCGCACAATCAGATTGCGGTGATTACATGATGTTGCGACGTTATGAAATCGCTCGCAAAGAAGATATAGTAGCGCTTGAATGGGTAACTGATGGATTACAGAAACTATTTAATAATCCCAATCCGACAATAGCGCGCTTGAGGAATCTGGGACTTGAAATAACTAATCGCTTACCACTCATCAAAAACCACCTCATGCAACACGCCTTAAACTAATTTTTTTGGAGAATACAATTGATCATCGCACGTCCAATCCAACTTATTTATTTCTTCATCTTCCTTTCAACTGTATGTTCCCCAATCGCTCATGCAAATGAAGAAGCAATAAAAAAAAGCGTTCAATCCCATTTTGGAGGACATAAAATTGATAGCTTAAAAAAAACACCCTATCTCAATGGAATTTATGAGGTCGTGGTAGGAGATGAAGTTTTCTATACTGATGAAAAAGCGAATTATTTCTTTTTTGGGCATTTAGTAGATGCAAAAACCCGAACGAGCATGACCCACGAAAGAATCGAGCAGATTAAAGCAGCACGCCGTATTCCGTTAGAATCATTACCCTTAAAATCTGCTATCAAGATTGTCAAAGGTGACGGTAAGCGACACGTAGCTATATTTACCGACCCCAATTGTCCTTACTGCAAACAATTAGAGAAAGAATTACTGAATATTACCAACACCACGATTTATATATTGCTCTATCCCGTTTTGAATGGATCCATGGAAGTCTCTAAAAAGATTTGGTGCGCTGATAATCAAATCAAAGCGTGGGATGATTTTATGTTAAGAGGTGTAACACCTTCTGACAAGGAATGTGAAACACCTCTGGAATTACTCGTTAAAGCGGGTCGGGATAACAAAGTGTCAGGAACACCTACATTGATTTTTGCAGATGGCACGATCGTTGGTGGCATGATCCCTGCTGCTGCTATTGAAGAAAAACTCAATAGCGCTATCGAAGAAAAAAGAAAATAATTCACGTGCTAGACTACGCAGAATCGTCACAAGCAATTCATCAAGTACGGTTCTGCTAATTAATACTACCAAGGTTTAGACCAGCCAGATATTAATAATAATATCTAGCGCGTGCGCTAGTTCAGATCAAAGCTAATCCAGATAAAGCTTTTACCAACCTCCCTATCTTTTCCCCAAGTGTTGCAAACAAATTCATTTCTTTCTTTACTTATGAAAATACTGCTTGTATCCACCGGCTAATATCGCGCAATTCCTGATTGCATACACTGTGCGCCATGGGATAATCGTGCCATTCAGGCGTGTATCCTATTGCCTTTATTATCTTTTTTGACTCTACAGCATACGACAGTGGTATTACATCGTCACCAATTCCATGTGCCATAAAAATCGGTATTGCGAGGTTTCTCCGATTTACCTCTACTACAAGGGATGCAGAAAGTGACAAATAACATGATAGCGCTAAGATCCCCGCAAGTGGCTTTGCGTATCTTAGACCTGTTTGCAGAGCTATCACGCCCCCTTGAGAAAATCCAGCTACTATTATTCGTTCAGTTGCTATCCCACTCTCAATTTCTCGTTCAATCAAAGCTTCAATTGCTTTTTGAGAATGACGAATTCCCAATTCATCTTCATTAACATTAAAATTTGAGTCTTTAATGTCATACCATGCTCGCATAACATAGCCCTTATTAATAGTAATGGGCTGTTCCGGCGCATGAGGAAATACAAATCGTATTGATTTACTCAATGGAAGGTTCAGTTGATCAACTATTGGCACGAAATCATTACCATCTGCGCCCAAACCATGCAACCATATAATTACATATTCTGGCAATTCACCCGTTTCAATTTCAGTTGTCGGCAACAATCCCTGAAATCCTGATCCAATCTTCATTCTGAAATCTAATTGATACATCGATAAAAACGCCGGTACCCTATCTGTCTTTCGACAGCGGTGTACCGGCGTTTGTGTTTAAACTAAACCGATCGTTCGGTTATAGCTTGGTAAACACTGGAATAACGGCTCCCGCAATACTATTAATATAACGTGTGCCACTTTCATCCCAAGTCATCAATAAACCACCAAAGCGGCTTTCTGGATCGCCCAACAATGCCATCAGACGTTGTACTTCCCATAACGCATCTTTGGCTTCCATCTTAACTTCGCGTGTTTCACCAGGTTGAATCGCTCTGTCATCATCCATCGATAAGCCAGTCGCAACCAGTTCTCTCGGATAGTCCGGATCTAAATGTGTTTGACCCAGTTTGTTAACAAAACGCACACCCGCTGTAGTGAACTCTCCAATACTAACCGGTGAGTCACCATTGTTGGTGATTTCCATCGTAACACGCAATGCACGTCCAGGTACGTCATAGTTCGCATGCGTAACTTTAATCGCTACTGGATTCGGTGCAATCGGTAATGGTTCTACTTTAGATTCACCCGCTTGAATCGGTACTGTGTACGGATGAACTGTTTCTGTATAGCGGTATCCACCCCATACAATCGCACAGGTCAGAATCGCAACTGCAAGACCAACTTTCCTATCCGTCGGTGATGTCAGCAATTCGTCTCCATAGGCCAACAATACACGACTACGCGGCAGAAACATCGGTTTCGCTACAAAGTAACCAATCCAGAAACAGCCAAGACCCAGCCATACCAAGTGCCAGAATATACCATTGCTGAAATTGAATGTTTCCAGATCAATGTTTTTACCCGTTAACGTGGTAATAGGGTTGGTAAAATCATCCCAGCTGCCTGAAATGTTCATCCAAGATGCCGGACCAGCAATCGGACCTGCGTCTTTCACGTTTACCATCGCATGCATGTGATGACGTCCAGGTATACGTGCTTTCAGTTTCACTTCAAACTCATAGTCACGTCCAATTTCTAACGGACCTGATATGAATGTCGGATGACCATTCAGCGTGGTGCTCAAACGTACAAACACCGGACTCGGACTTCCCACGTTAAAAAACGCACGTCCAGGTTTACCTACCGCACGTGGCCAATCTTCTGCCAAGTGAAATTTACCTGTCATCGTAGCAATGTCGTTCACTTTCGTGACTTTCGGTTGCCATTTCATGTCATACCATTGAATACTACGCATCCGAAGAAACGGCTCTTGCGAACGCTCACCATGAGCTGATGCCGTTTTTACATCTGCTCCTAACGTCAGTGCTAATGATGCCGCACCTATCGCAGCTCCGTAAAGACCTAACACGCCTAGTTTAAAAATGCTTTTCATATTCATTATTTGATCCCCTGTGCAAAGCCTTTTTCACCAAAAGCAGTTACGTCATTCTTCATAGAAATACGTCCTCTTTCGCCTTTAACATAGTAGAAAGCGGTACAGTAAATTTTACCAAAATACCACCATACGCAGAACATCAACATCGATACGAATGCCGAGAAGAACGCAGCAATCACCGTGGTATGACCACCAAACGTACGCAGCGAACCTTGCTCAATTAAACGTACATATTCCGGTGTACCAGTACGTACATATAAGAAGCCCGTGTAGTCAGCAACTGATAACAATACGCCTTCTACAACCACTGGTAAGTGGGTCGGTCCAAATATCGGCCAGTTGCCCGGATAGAAGAACAATCCCCAGAATCCACCGCCTAATAACGCAGTTACCAACCAGTTACCTGTCAACAACATAATCGTATCTAACATCAATGCACCAGGAATCATGGTTGATGGCAGTACAAAGTTGATCGGATAGTGTGACCACCAGTAGAATCCCCAGTAACGGGTTAACCATTCACCTACCAACAGGCATACGATACACAGTGTCGCACCAAAAGGCAGACGGTAATTTACCCACAAATAGTACATCAATGCCGCGCAATACATAACACCTACAATCGGGGTTACTACCGGCCACCATTGACGGTCTTTCCAATCAAGCCAAAAATCCCAGTCACCTGCCAACAGCATAAAGTGCATGTGGAATGTTCCTACCAGCAGGATACAAAGAATCGGAAAATACACCGCATCAATGTATCTCGACATCCTTACCGCTTCCGGTGGCATCTTGGCCGCCGCTATAATTTCGTCTGTTCTACTCACTAGACCCTCCCTTTATTCATTTTATTTAAATTCATAGACCCGATTATTCCCGTGCCTATTTATTCTTTTTCCTCGTTAGCCTCGTAGATTTTATTTCCCCTAGCCTACGAGACTAAACGTATACATCCGCTAATCACCAGAGCCACTCGTCACCTAACGAGAAACTCTGATGTGTTCCTAATTAAGGAACGATGCGGTTATTCAGAATTTCTCTGCTAGCATTGTTCCAGGTTACATCGGTCAGGTTTGAGTAACGGGTGATAATTTGTGCCGCTATACCACCTGAAAATAAACCAGCCCAACCCAGAATCACAAAGCCCCAGTGCAATGGCGCACTAAACAATTCTTCCATGAACCAGAATGCATGGCCCCATTCATTCAAACCAACGTTCGGCAGAATCATCAATGGACCAGCAATCGCCATTACCAACGGGAATGATGTGCCACGGCTATACAGTGGCAGACGGGTCATCGCGTACAAGTATGACGCTACGCCACATACGATGTACATCGGGAATGAACCATAAAACACTACTACGTGACTTGGCGTAAAGCTGGTGTCACGAATGATCACTTGGTGCCAAGATGCGTCTTGTTCGGTAAAGAAGCTGCCGCCCCAGTAAACACCAAACAAATAAACACCCAGCCACATCATCCAGTAAAAATAACGTTTGATCTCAAGCTTCGTGTCCAAATTGTCCAGTTGCTCTTTGGTATCACGTGTCTTCAGGATCCAACCCCAAGTCACCAACGCAAACAACGGCATCAGCGTCATGTGCACTCGCCACAGCCCCATCCATACCTTGTCAAACTCAGGTTCCATCGAGTCCATACCATGCGAATACGCAAAGGTCCTTTGGAACCATATCCAAAATATCGCTACCAATAACATCGTTATCATGCCTAACTTGTAGTATTTAGAGTCATACCACAGCGACATGTCATAATCAGCACTCTTGCTCGCACTACTCGTGCCATACGTCGTTGCCATATCCTTACCTCCTTACTGCTCTTCGTTAATTAAATATACTGCTCTCTCTTTATTACTTACTACCTAATTCTTCACGAATTATTCTCTTCTCTACTGCTCTTATACTTAAATTTTTAGCAGCTAAATCAGAATATATTATCCCCTAACCCAGCTACACCCCCCAGGCTAGTCGACATACCCCCAACTCGTCAAGAACTATTTGTCATAACATCACAACCAAACATTTTTATTTTTTAAAAAAATTTGGTATTCAATATTATTCTTTTTTATCCTTTTGGAAAACCCCATACTTCGATAAAAACTATTTTTGTAACATTGCCATTTCTATTACAAAAAGATAAAATAGCTTATAGAATTAATGATGGCTATGTTAAGGCAACATACTTTTGAATAACGTCGATCAAATTTTTTGACGAAAAAGGCTTAGTCAAATAATCATCCGAACCCGCTATCCTACCTTTCGCTTTATCAAACAAACCATCTTTACTAGATAACATAATTACAGGGATTGATTGATAGACAGGATTCTTTTTAATCAACATACAAGCTTGATAGCCATTTAAACGAGGCATCACAATATCTATAAAAATAATGTCAGGCTGATTATCAACAATCTTGTGCATTGCCTCGAACCCATCCTCAGCCATAATAACTTCGCACCCTGAAGATTTCAGGAAAATTTCTGCGCTCTTTCGAATAGTGCTACTATCATCAATAATCATCACTTTAACTTCTTTTAATGCTTTGTTGATTTTCCCCACAAAAACCCCTTGTAAAGTTAAATCTTCTACGACAAAGATAGGTGTTTATATTGATTAACCCAGAGAAGGAAAAAATGGACGCTACCCAAAGATAAGCTCCTTTATCCTTTAACAAGTTTGACCCAATCATAACCAAGCAACTGCTTCTTTTAGCACACCTTAACTAATTCTTGGCATACAAAGAGCGGAGACACCCTAGTTATTTAAATAGGAAATGTCAATATAGTTTGGAACAAATTATCCCGACAAACCTAATAAACTACTTCTTCCAAAAATCCGGAGTTAAGATAACAAGCAACGTAAAGAATTCTAATCTCCCTAGCAACATTGCGAAACTACAAATTGATATTTGTAAATCTGTTAGGGACGCATAATTACTAGCTGGACCAATACTACCAAGCCCAGGACCTAAATTATTTAAACACGCAGCTGCTGCAGAGAAAGCAATCATAAAATCTAGACCACTAAAAGTGAGTGCGAGCACCATGATCATATAACTAGCAACATACACAAATAAAAACACTAGCACTGACAGAATAATCCGATTAGATACTACATTTCGACCTACTTTTAAAGGTGTTACCGCCTGCGGATGCATAATAGAAATCATTTCTCGATAAACCAATTTATATAAAATACGCACACGTATCATTTTTATTCCGCCACCGGTAGAACCAGATGAAGTAGCAATTCCTGATAGAAGCAACATCCACAAAGGTATAAGAATAGGCCACACACTATAATCAGTACTACTATAACCGGTGGTAGTGGCTACAGAAATCACATTAAAAGCCGCATAGCGCAAAGCCGTCACCATATCAGGATAAATATTTGACGACCACAAATAGAGCGCAATCCCAAGGCAGCTTAGCAATACAATCGAAAGATATGAAAAGGCTTCAGAGTCATAATGATAAGGAATCAAGCTTTTCGCGCGCCAAACCAAAAAGTGCGCCGCAAAATTAATGCCCGCAAGCAACATAAAAAGCATTGCAACAGTTTCGATTAAAGGTGAATCCCAGTAAGCAAAGCTAGCATCATGCGAGGAAAAACCACCCAGGCCCAATGTTGTAAAAGCATGCATAACCGCATCAAACCAATCCATACCAGCCCAATGGTATGCAATCATACAGCCTAACGTTAAACTGGTATAAATTGCCCATAAACCTTTTGCGGTCTCAGCAATGCGCGGTGTCAGCTTATTCTCTTTCATAGGTCCAGGAATTTCAGCATTCAACAATTGCCTACCACCAACCCCTAACAATGGCAAAATCGCCACCGCCAATACGATTAAGCCCATGCCACCTAGCCACACTATTTCGCCACGCCATAAATTGATAGAGGTTGGTAGCGCATCTAATCCAGATAACACTGTCCCCCCCGTTGCCGTCAATCCAGAAATCGCCTCAAAATATGCTTTACTAACACTTAAATCCGGCAATAATAAAATAAACGGAATCATTGCAAATGCTGGCAACACTGACCAAACCAATACCACCAGAAGAAAACCATCTTTGGTTTGCAGTTCACGTTTATAGCCCAAAGTACTCAACCACAATATTAATCCACCACCAACAGTGATCAACACTGATTTACCAAATACGGTTTGGGCACCATCATTCACCCACATAGACCAAAACAAGGGGACCAGCATGGCGAATCCAAAAACCAAGATCATCTTACCTAAAACATTAGCAACGCGAAAAAGACGATTCATGCTACGTATTGATTATAAAAAACCTATATTGACCTGGAATAACTTTTCAATCTCACGAATCATTTTCCGATTGATCACAAACAAAATAACATGGTCTTCGGATTGAATCACAGTATCATGATGCGCGATAATAACCTGGGCATCTTTTATCAATTCGTCGCTCACAGTATCGATATCGGTAACAAGGCTTTCTCGCCACGTCCCTTCGTACTTTGGCAGCCCTCTAACAATGGCACCGATCATAGCTCCCCTAGGAAGCTTAATATCTTCTATTTTTTTACCGACCACTTTCGATGACTTCTCATCGCCATGAGCTACTAACTCCAGGGCTTCTGCCGCGCCCCGCCGCAAACTATGCACTGCGGCGACATCACCGTGCCTAACGTAAGCTAACAAAGAACCAATGGTAACTTGTGCCGGAGAAATAGCGATATCAATTCCACTGCTCTGCACTAAATCCACATAAGCCCTCCTAGTGATTAAGGCAATGACTTTATGAGCCCCTAGGCGTTTTGCCAGTAATGCGGACATGATGTTATTTTCATCATCGTTCGTCAGTGCACAAAACATGTCCATTTCAGCAATATTTTCACTTTCCAATAACGTTTCATCCGTTGCATCACCATTTAACACCAAGGCATTATTGAGCTCTGCCGCAAGCATCTCACACGCTTTATGATTACGCTCAACAATACGAATCTGATAATCATTTTCTAACGCATGGCTAAGGCGTCTACCGATTCTCCCACCCCCTGCAATCATGACATGCTTCACAGGTCTATCCATGCTGCGCAATTCTCTTAAAACCTTTCGAATATCATCAGTTGCAGCAATAAAAAAAACCTCATCATCTTCTTGGATGGTAGTATTTCCCTCAGGAATAATAGGACGATCCTTCCGAAAAATTGCCACGACACGAGTTACTACATTAGGAATATGCTTACGTAACTCTTGCAACTGCTGTCCAATTAACGCTCCGCCTTGTAACGCTCGCACGGCAACCATACTGACCTTTCCCATAGCAAAATCTAGAACCTGCAAGGCCTCAGGGAATTCGATTAATTTCTCTATATATTCAGTAAGTATTTGTTCAGGAGAAATAGCATAATCAACAGAAAAAATTTCATCAGAAAAAATCTCCGGGTGCTTTAAATATTCAGTTGAACGAATGCGAGCAATTTTAGTTGGTGTATTAAACAAGCTGGCAGCCAGCTTACATGCCACCAAATTTGTTTCATCGTGCTCTGTCACCGCTAAAATCATGTCGGCATCCATAGCTCCTGCATCGACCAAAACGGACGGATGCGAAGCATTTCCCGCAACAGTACGCAAATCCAACCGATCTTGCAAAATTGATAGCCGTTCATGATTAACATCAACCATAGTGATATCATTTGCTTCATTCACCAGGCTTTCGGCAACTGATGACCCGACTTGGCCCGCTCCCAGAATAATAATCTTCAATTTAGAGTCTATCCTGCGTTAAGTTTTTTCGTACCATTTATAATCTAACGGTTTTTCTGTACCCAATCACGCCATTGCATAAATAGCTCGGCATCCAAAGCTGCAATCACTGAACGTCGCCAAGGTGAACCTGCCCAATAATCTTCATGGTCAAACCCACACATTTCCCCCCCCGCCTCTTCAAGTATCAGGGATCCTGCGGCATAGTCCCAAGGCTTTTGCCCTCCGTGCAGATATAAATCAAAATAACCTGCCGCGATATAACACCATTCTAATGTACTAGCACCATAGTTGCGCTGCGAAGCATAGGGTGGATAGGCTGCAACGGTTGCCGCTAGCTTTCGATCCAAGCGTTTTAAATCCACATTGGCCATGGCATTAGCTAAATTTGGAACATACTTATTAAGGGGTAACGGTATACCATTCAAAAAAGCACCGCCACCTTTTTGTGCATAAAACATTTCATGTGTGGCCGGATTATAAACCACCCCCAAAACACTTTTCCCTTGTACTAAATAAGCAACAGAAATAGCGAAATAGGGCAATCCATTGAAAAAATTTGAAGTCCCATCAATCGGATCCACACTCCACAAACCTTCATTTCCTTGCATCCACTGCAATTCCTGTTCTTCTTGTGACATTTCTTCACCAAGTAGAGGCGCTGGATGAATCTTCTGCAATGCATCAAACAAAGCATTTTGTGCAGCCACATCGGCTTCGGTAAAAAAACTACCATCAGATTTATACTGTCGACTGACTCTCAAATAGCGCGGCATAATGACTTGTTGCCCGACCTCTTTAACCAGTGCAACAACTTTCTCTAGCACATTTACTCCGTACGCCACTTAATCGAACAACCAATACTGGAAATTTGGTCTTCCGGGCCACGACCCGTTTTGGCAACTTGCACCATTGCCTCGAACAAATCACGCCGTACATCCGGTGGCGCTGCTTCCTTACGGGATGCATCCAAACGTCCACGGTATTGCAACGCTAAATCACTATTGAAGCCGAAAAAATCAGGTGTGCATACTGCGCCATAGTATTTTGCGATTTCTTGCGTTTCATCCCAAACATATGGAAAAGGATAGCTGAATTTTTCTGCGATCAACTTCATGTTTGGAAATGAATCTTCAGGATAACTCTCGGAATCGTTCGACATGATGGCAATGGTATTAATACCATACGGCTTCAATTCATTGACATCACGAATGATGCGATCTTGCACAGCTTTTACATAGGGACAATGATTGCAAATAAACATTAGCAACAATCCATTCTTCCCTTTACAGGAAGCCAAGTTATAGCGCTTTCCATCAACCCCCAACAAATCAAAATCAACCGCCTTCCAACCGAATTCACAAATTGGCGTTTCTAAACTGGCCATACTTTTCTCCTACCCCATTGACTCTCGTATATTTTTTTTAAAATTGCTTTTAGAATACTCTACACAAGCAACATTAAAGACTGAACATGTTATATTAGCATGACTCACTTTAGCGCAATTGTCTTGTCATTGACCTGAATTCACGCATCTATGCACGCACGTTTTTATCATCCAGCCGAGATTACTGTTGGGCGGTGCATTGAACTCTCTCAAGAGAACAAACACCATGCGGTGCGCACATTGCGATTAAGAAAAGGCGATTCAGTAACTTTATTTAATGGTCTTGGTGGCGAGTTCTCAGCATACATTCAAGAGATTGATAATTCGGATGTTAAAGTGCTCGTTGAAGGATTTTCAGTGCAGGAATGTGAATCTCCTGTGGTCATTGAGCTTGCTCAAGCGATATGTACCAGCGAAAAAATGGATTGGATTATTCAAAAAGCTGTAGAGCTTGGTGTTAAACGTATCCAACCTATTTCTACCGAACGCAGTATCGTACAACTCTCCAATGAACGTGCCAGTAAGCGCCTGATGCATTGGGAAAAAATCATCATTTCAGCTTGTGAGCAAAGCGGAAGAAATCTCATACCACAAATATTCCCTTTGATTTCTCTACCCAAATGGCTTGACCAAAAGCAATCGACACACACTGATCGGGAAATGCGATTGATGCTATCACCCACCTCAGAGCAATATTTAAAAAATATCACTAGACCACCAAATAATGACAGTATTACACTTATCATCGGTCCTGAAGGTGGTTTCTCGAAAACAGAAGAACTATCGATCCTACAGGGTGAATATACTTCCATTCGCTTAGGAAATCGGATACTTCGGACAGAAACAGCAGGATTAGCTATTATTGCTGCAATACAAACGTTATGGGGCGATTTCTGATTAACTGCCAAAAATCCTATCCAATTTCTCCGAATTAATTTGAATACTCCAACCATTCCCAGCTTTGTTTCTTGGTTCCGTTCTGTTGCTCCCTACGTCAATACTTTTCGGGGAAAAGTGTTTGTCATCGGATTTAACGGGGAAATGATCACCGATACAAAATTTGTACACTTCATTCACGATATTAATCTACTTGCTAGTCTTGGTGTACGTTTGGTTTTAGTGCACGGCGCACGTCCGCAAATTCAATTACGCCTTGATGAATCGCAGCTAGAAACACAAACCGTCATGGATATTCGCGTAACTGATCCCGCCGCATTACAATGCGTCAAAGAATCGGTTGGACGAATTCACCATGAAATTGCTGCATTGCTATCAATGGGATTACCCAATTCACCTATGGCAAATGCAGCAATTCGCGTATCGAGTGGTAATTTTGTGATTGCGTGCCCCTATGGTGTTATTGAAGGCATTGATTTATTGCATACCGGAAAAGTACGAAAAATTAATGCACAAGCCATCAACGCAAGCCTAGAACAAGGTAACGTAGTACTCATCTCTCCACTTGGATATTCGCCAACAGGAGAAATTTTTAATTTGACCATGGAAAATGTAGCCACAGAAACAGCCATTGCGCTGCATGCGGAAAAGTTGATTTTTCTTTGGGACACACTGACCAAAGAAACAAACGATTCAGATAATTCATCAACATTACCACGTGAATTGACGGTCAAAGAGAGCAAAGCTTTTTTTAACAAAAAGTCATCACCTACTGCATTCTCAGAAGAAGCTCTGCTTTTTCTCCAATGCGCTATTAAGGCCTGTGAATCTTCTGTTGATCGCGTACACTTAATCAGTCGCCATATTGATGGTGCGATCTTACAAGAGCTTTTTACACATCACGGCATTGGCACGATGATTTCTAGAGAAACGCTGCAATCACTCCGTGAAGCAAGGATTGAAGATGTCGGTGGAATTTTACAATTGATCGAGCCGCTTGAGATTGAAGGCATTTTGGTCAGGCGGGGGCGAGAACTACTCGAAGTCGAAATCGAACGATTTAGCGTCTTTGAGCATGATGGCGTAATCCTAGGGTGCGCTGCATTGTATCCTTTTCTTGAGGAAAAAGCGGGTGAGCTTGCGTGTTTAGCCATTCATCCCGATTATCGCGATTTCGGGCACGGAACCCGGTTACTCAACTATATTGAAGCAAAGGCTCTTTCTCAAGGCATACAAACACTTTTTGTACTAACAACACGAACCACACACTGGTTTATTGAGCACGGTTTCACTGAAGTTACGTTGACTGAATTACCCAAATCAAAACAAAGCTTATATAACTATCAACGACGGTCAAAAATATTGCGCAAGCAACTGTAATATCATTTCAACTGATCAAACAATAACTTTTTACATCACTTTGCTAAACTATTTAACGTAAAATTTTATTTTTTTACTGCTATGGAGTAAACACAAGCATGACTCGAATGATTAGATGCATCAAGCTTCAACAAGAAGCAGAAGGCTTAGAGTATCAAACATATCCTGGTGAATTAGGCAAACGAATTTATGAGAATGTATCTAAAGAGGCCTGGAATCAATGGATTCAACATCAAACAATGCTGGTCAATGAGAATCGATTGAATCTTTCAGATATCAAAGCACGAAAGTACTTAGCCGAACAAATGGAAGCTCACTTTTTTGGCAGCGGCGCAGAACAACCAGCCGGTTACATCGCTGCACAAACGAAAGATTGAACCTTAATTACTACACTGAATTAGAATGTCTTAACTTCAGAAATTTTATCTCTTCCTTCCAAAATTTAATTTGCCCTCATCTGGATAAAAAACAACTCACTATAAAATTTATCAGCATCCTATTTATCCGTATCATACCCATACCTATTCACTAAGGTATCCATTAGAAAGATCAGAAAAGTTTTATTGCACTTTATAAAAAACCGAGTACAATTAATAATTATTCTCATTACCATTAGTAATAAGTATCTTATTAAAACATTCTTGGTTGCTTTTATAGCGGAGCACTAGATATTATGTATGTATGTATTTGCAAAGGGATAACTGAAAACAAATTGCGCGAAGCCATTCATCAGGGCGCTGATCGCATGCGGGACTTAAAAAGCACTTTGGGAGTCACGGAGCAATGTGGTCGCTGCGCATGTCACGCTAAACAAGTATTGGATGAAGCTTTATCTGAGAAATCACAATTACTGCACAATATGCAGCCTCATTCAGTTTGCGCTTGCGATACATACCTTTAGTTAAATTTGGCCCATACCTCCTCACCCGTAGGTTTACTATTCACACAACAAATGCTTTTCTGTTTAATGATTTTCTACTAACACCGCTTTCATCAAACTTGAAAAAATACTCAAGATACCTACCAAGACGAGATTTCACTCCCTTCTTCCATCAACAAGACATTGTATTTTCCAGAGATCAGTGCTGCTGCAATACTCATATTTAATATTTGAGCCTGGAAAAATAGGCAGAAGTGAAAAATAAAATCATCATGACTATACTAAGCTCTACCCAAAACGTTTGGTTTCGTTACACTTTATTCTTTCTAAGTTTAGTAATAACTCTACTGGCACACCCTTTACGCGCGGATATGCCCGACGCTCAGAAATCCCATACACGCACATACCAAATATCAGCAGGTTATTTAAGCGATGCTTTAAAGCAATTTTCGCAACAGGCCAATATCAAGCTCAATATTGATTCGGCAATCTTGGAGGGCAAAGTAACGCATGGATTAGAAGGCGATTTTGAGATTAAATCCGCACTAGACCGACTACTAGCGGATTCCGGCTTGCAAGCCACTCAAAGTGCCGGCGATAATCATCGCTATGTAATTCAAATCAAATCCGATGCTTCGGTCGAACCGGCTGTTACTACATTACCTTCTATTGTAGTCACTGCAAACAACGCCAATCGCTATGCAGCCACCAGCACCAGCACAGCCACAAAAACTAACACACTGCTACGCGACGTACCGCAAGCTATTTCGGTAGTTACCAATGAATTAATCAAAGATCAATCTATTCGCAGCTTGAGTGATGCAGTTCGATATGTTCCCGGTGTAGGTGTATCACAAGGTGAAGGTAATCGAGATGCGCTGGTTTTTCGCGGCAATCGGTCTACCGGAGATTTTTTTATCGATGGCATCCGTGACGATGCTGAGTATTATCGTGATCTTTACAATACCGATCGCATCGAAGTACTGAAAGGCGCCAATGGCATGATTTTCGGCCGTGGCGGGTCTGGTGGCGTGGTTAATCGCGTGACCAAAGAAGCCAATTGGAATCCAAGTAAAGAATTTTCATTTCAAGGCGGATCGTATAATCAAAAGCGCATGACTGCGGATGTTGGCTATGTAATTAACGATAGAGCTGCATTACGTTTGAATGCAGTATACGAAGATGCAGGAAGCTTTCGTGACGGTGTGAATATGGAACGACTCGGTATCGCGCCGACGATTACGTTCAAACCAACAAATCGCACTAAAATTGTCGCTAATATGGAAAGATTTCACGATGATCGCACAGCCGACCGTGGTATCACATCGGTTATCGGCCGTACTGGAGAAATCACTGGTCCCGTAGATGTTCATCGATCGCAATTCTTTGGCGATCCTAGACGCAGTCATGCCAACATTGATGTTCTGTCATTCAACTCTTTTATCGAGCACAAATTTAAGTCTGGAGTCACACTACAAAACCGAACCAACTACACAACATACGACAAATTTTACCAAAATGTATTTGCAAGCGGCGGACTTGACACATTCTCGTCTGTTTCTTTAGGTGCTTACAATAACACCACAACTCGCGACAATGTATTTAATCAAACCAATTTGTTGTATTCATTGAACACCGGCCCCATCTCCCATACTTTAATGGCCGGCATAGAAGTTGGCCGACAAGAAACACACAATCGACGTGAAACCGGTTTGTTCGACAGCAGAGATAATTCATCAACCAGTATATCGGTACCCTTAAGCAATTCGGTGACTCATTTACCGATTACTTTTCGAAACAGGAATTCCAGCGGTGATGTGGATGCACTCAACCGCAGCGTTGTGAATGTCACATCCCTGTACATTCAAGACCAAATAGAAATTATTCCTCAACTACAGGTTATTGCTGGAGTACGCTACGATTTATTTGAGGTTGATTTTCAACAAAAGAATGGCCCGCGCGAGCATTTAAAAACCAGGGATGATCTAATAGCCCCTAGATTTGGAGTCATTTTCAAACCCTTTGACCCCATCTCATTTTACGCCAGCTACAGCCAAGCCTATGTACCTCGAGCTGGGGATCAATTGGCCTCACTCAATGTCACGATAGAAACATTAAAACCTGAAAAATTCACCACGTTAGAAACTGGCGTAAAATGGGACATTCGCCCCGATTTAGCTCTAACCGGAGCAGTTTACCAACTGGATCGCACCAACGTCATCAACTCAGTCACTCCTGGCCAGACCTTTCTATCCAAAGGCCAACGTACTCACGGTATTGAAATCACCCTGACCGGTCAGTTCACCCCCAAGCTCAGCGTTATGGGTGGTTATGCCTATCAAGTCGGTGAACTCACTAATGATGTTTTTGCGGTAGCCAAGAAAGGCGCTTCTGTCGCCGAACTTCCGCGCCATACTTTTTCCGTATGGAGTCGCTACGATTTCACACCGAGAATTGGCGCAGCATTTGGCGTTATCTACCGCGATGACATGTTTGCTTCCCTGACTAACAAAGTGAGATTACCCGACTTTACGCGAGTCGATGCAGCATTGTTCGCGCAATTGTCAAAAAGCTTCCGTGCACAATTAAATATTGAAAATTTACTCGATACCAAATACTTTGCTGCAGCGCATAACGACTTCAATATTTCACCGGGAGCTCCCATTACCGTTAGAGCATCATTGATTGCAAATTTCCAGTAAATTTACATCTCAATTAGGAAATTGATGATGCATCAATGAGTTCTACTCAGTTTTTAACTTCACCCCTGTCTCGTATATAATGCGTACTGATTGGCATGATTAATTGTCAAAAACCGATTTCCGAATTGAGTGTCAAAATTCATATTTGATAATCGCATTCAATACAGTTCTCCAATAACAATGATCTTTCGATCACCCAACTGAAATTATAAAAACACAATCCAATGAATGTTTTCTATGAAGAAGCCGGCACTTTTAAAGTAGGTGCCGTATTGCTCGACAATAATTCTTCACTACAAGTTGAAGCAGTTCATGGCAAGCGCTCTAAAATTAAAGCGAATTCAGTGTTATTTCAGTTTGAAACGCCCTCTTTGTCGGAATTCATGCACAATGCGCAAAAATTGGCCGATGAATTGGATGCAAATTTTCTCTGGGAATGCAGTACGCAAGACACCGAATTTTCCAATATCAATCTAGCCACCGAATACTTTGGCCATACACCGACGGCACTTGAGTCGGCTGCAACACTGTTACTACTTCAGAGTGCACCAATGTATTTTTATAAAAAAGGCCCTGGACGCTATAAGGCGGCCCCTCCCGATGCCTTGAAAGCCGCTTTGGCGAGTCAAGAAAAGAAACGGCAGCAGGCTGAACAACAAGCACGCTACGCGGAACAACTCAAACGCTTCACGTTACCTCAGGAATTTAATTCAAAAATCAATAACTTGCTATACAAACCCGATAAGAATTCGATCGAATGGAAAGCACTTGAAGTGGTTAGTTTAGAAACCAAGCTCGCAGCAGTTGAGTTATTAAATAGGTGTGGCGCGATTCCATCCACGCACGATTACCACTTTAATCAATTTATCTTTGAGCATTTTCCAGATGGCACCGACTTCCAGGATCTCGATTTACTAAATGTCATTAATCAATTCGATCATTTACCTATTTCGAATGTTGCTGCTTTTAGCATCGATGATGCAACAACAACAGAAATTGATGATGCTTTTTCCATTACCCAACTCCCTTTCGGGAGTTTCCGCATAGGCATTCACATAGCCGCACCCGCACTCGGAATTGCACCCGAGTCTTCGCTCGACAGATTAGCTGCAACACGCCTTTCGACGGTTTACTTGCCCGGTAACAAAATCACCATGTTACCCGATGATATCATTCATCATTTCACGCTCTGTGAAAATCGATTAAGCCCTGTGGTATCACTATACCTTAACGTATCAGACGACTTTAGCATCGTTAGTTGTGAAAGCAAACTTGAAAGAATAAAGGTAACCGCAAACTTACGCAGCAACCTATTAGAAACACAATTTAACGAAACAGCCTTAGATAAAGGAGAAATTCTTCATCCATTCAGCTCGGAATTAATTTTATTGTGGAAGTTTGCCTGCAAAATGGAAGCTTCACGCGGCAAAACCAATGATAATAATGACAAGATTGATTATAGCTTTGAAATACAAAATGATCGTGTCACTATCAACGAACGCCGGAGAGGATCCCCCATCGATAAAGTGGTATCCGAGCTCATGATTTATATTAATACCGAATGGGGCAAACAACTCAGTGATGCAGGGATTACCGGAATTTTTCGCAGCCAAAACAACGGCAAAGTAAGAATGAGCACATCTCCTGCTCCGCATCAAGGACTGGGTGTTTCACAATACGCTTGGAGCAGCTCCCCCATGAGACGCTATGTCGATTTGATCAATCAAAGACAAATTATCTCTCTGCTGCGCGGTGAAACGCCTTTCTACAACAAGGAAAGCACCAATCTTAGCGTAACAATTAATGATTTCGAAACAAGCTATGGAATTTATAATGAATTTCAACGTACTATGGAACGATATTGGTGTTTGCGCTGGCTGCTACAAGAAAGCATAGAAACCATCAATGCACAGGTCATTAAAGAAAATTTGGTAAAATTTGACCATCTTCCACTTATTACTCGGATAGCCTCATTACCTGAAATCATGCCTGGCTCCTATGTCAAACTTAAATTATCCAAGATCGATTTACTTGAACGAAACCTTCACGCTGAATTCGTTCAGAAAATTAATATTTGAATTGTTCATAAGATGACAATAACCATCATCTATTCACAATCACTTTCTTCCCAAGCACTGATTTTTGTTTATTGCGCACATTAAATGGAATCTGTATTAACCGTTAATTCTGAATACTTCAGAAACAATCGCATGTTGGCTGCCATGGCCATTTCTTTGCTTTTACACCTGATTGTTTTGGTTGGCCTGACTTTTCAATTCCCAAAACCACTACATAACAAAATCAGCACATCGCTGGAAGTTGTGCTAGTCAATAAGCAAACTCCAACCAAGCCCACCAAAACACAGCTTCTTGCGCAAGATAACCTGGATGGTGGCGGCAATACTGATAAAAATCGGCAAGCGAAAACACCATTCCCCATACTTCCAAAAAATAAACCATTGAGCAAAGAAGCTGCTGCACAGAAGAAAGTGGAACAACTTGAAGAAGAAGCCAAAAAATTGATGGCGGCTGTAAGTACTAAACCGGAAATTAAACCCATCGAACCACCCAAAGATAAACCGGATAACACCCCAGATCTTGCAAATGCCATTGATGCCCATGAATTATTATCGCGTAGCTTGGATATTGCTCGATTAAAAGCACAAGTTGATCAAGATTACGATGAATATCAAAAACGCCCGAAGCGAAAATTTGTCGGTGCACGCACCAAAGAATACCGATTTGCGCGCTATGTTGAAGACTGGCGCATCAAAGTTGAACGAATAGGCAATTTAAATTACCCAGAAGAAGCAAGGAAAGGAAAATTATATGGAAACTTACAACTTACCGTCAGCATTCGCGCAGATGGAAGTTTAGAAAGTATTGAGATTAATCGCTCTTCCGGCAAAAAAATTCTGGATAATGCCGCCATCAACATTGTCAAATTATCCGGACAAAATGGTTTTGCCCCTTTCCCTCCGAATATTAGTCAAGATACTGACATACTACATATTACCCGTACATGGGTATTTGCTCCATCCGATACATTGATCAGCCGATAATGACGCTCGATCAGTACGCAGTAATTGGCAATCCTATTTCACACAGTCAATCCCCTCGAATACATACTATTTTTGCGCAACAAACAAGTCAATCAATGGAATATTCAGCGATTCTTGCGCCGCTGGATCAATTCAAAATGACAGTAATGCAATTCATTCGACAAAACGGCCGTGGCATGAATGTAACGATTCCTTTTAAACTGGAAGCCTACCAAATCGCTACTCGATTGACCGAACGTGCATCTCTCGCACAAGCAGTCAATACTTTAAAATTTGAAAACAACGAAATCCTTGGGGACAATACCGATGGCATAGGATTGATACATGACATCACTCGCAATTTGACAGTGGATCTAACTGCAAAATGCATATTGTTGATCGGCGCTGGCGGAGCCTCACGCGGTGTAATCATGCCTTTATTGCAACAAAAACCTTCCCGGTTAGTTATTGCCAATCGTACTTTTGAGAAAGCTAAAACATTACAACAACAATTTAAATGCTACGGAAATATTACCGCTTGTAATTTTGACAACCTATCTAATCAGGTATTTGATATTGTTATCAATGCCACTTCAGCCAGCTTGCAAAATACCTTTCCTGACATACCCGCATGTGTCTTTGCTGAAGATAGCTTGGCCTATGACATGATGTATCACGCTGAACCGACCACTTTCTTGAGATTTGCCCAACAATGCGGTGTTAGTCGATTGGCAGATGGAATCGGTATGTTGGTTGAGCAAGCCGCGGAATCTTTTTATGTATGGCGCAATGTACATCCGAAAACACAACCAGTAATTGCGATACTAAAATCACAAACTTACATGAGCCGGTCTACTCATCCAAACAAAACAAGCAATTCCAAATAAAAGAATATTCACGAAATCAAAGCTTTCCTGTAAAATTCGCGATTCAAATTTCATTCAAATGCTCAATTGAATTGATTATTTGAAATAAAATGTAACAACTCATCAATATATGGCGTAGTCGCAATCTTTTTTTAGTTCGCGTTCTACTCCCGATAACCCCAGTGATTAATCATTTCAGAAAAGGAAATAACTTTATGGCAACAACAAACATACCGGGTTACACCTATGGTAGTGCAGATCTAAAAAAATCTCCCTTGTCGATAGACGATTTTGCAAAGCTCAAGCAAGCATCTTTATTTGGTGATGATGATGTTCGATGTTTGAAAATGTCACATGACATCCTAAAAGATCAAGTCGAACAAATCCTGGATGTATGGTACGGTTTTGTAGGTTCCACACCTTTCTTACTGCACTACTTCACCAATGCAGCCGACGGCACACCGAATATGGATTATCTAGGCGGAGTAAGAAAGCGTTTTGGACAATGGATACTAGATACTGCTAAAGGTGAATACGATCAAAATTGGTTAAATTATCAATACGAAATTGGCTTACGCCATCATAGCGCAAAGAAAAACAAAACCGATAACGTAAAATCAGTGCCCATCATCCACGTACATTACATTTTTGCGTTATTAATTCCAATTACCACAACATTGCGTCCATTTCTTGAGAAAGGCGGTCACTCCCGTGACGACGTTGATCGTATGCAAGATGCCTGGAGAAAATCTGTTTTGATGCAAGTGATACTATGGTCTCAGCCTTACATCAAAGACGGTGAGTTCTAGAACAAAATCTACACTCATTCGCTGCAATAAAAACATAAATACCCATTCATCTGTGATCAGATGAATGGGTATTTAATTTTAAGGAATCTTTAGACTGAGTATCTTTTTCTGCTATTCACTAAATAAAAAAACAGTGAAAAAAGCAGCTCATGCATAAACATGTCGACAATCAATTTTATTCTAAACAATCTTTGACTGATCAGTCTATGCAAACAGAACATCCAATCTACTTAAAACCTAGAATACTCCGTAAATAACCGCGCCGATAACAATAAAAACAGCGGTTGAAATAAAGAACAGTCTCAATACTTGTGCATCTGTTTCTCTTCTGTTGACGCCACTTTCGTTTTGCATCCTTCTCTCCTTAATTATTTAAAAACTATAAACAACTTCGTTTCTAAGTTTAGAAACGTTTCCCCTACCTTCATGATCATACTTATCGATCATGCACCTCTCACTTGTTTATTACATCAACCGATGTAATAAACAAGTGAGTATGGTCAGTTCAGAATGATTTCATATCATACATTCGATACGTCAATCACATTGACTTTTGAATTCTAACTCACATTTATCAACAATGAAAGTATTGAAATAATATCCAACCACCTTTACGCACTGTTACAACGTTAAAGACCTTACATAGCCAGTTAATTCAAGATAACCCTGCCCAACCGAACGATTGTCTTTGACCAAAGTTACAGCACCTTCCCAATAAACTGCACCAGTGGATTGCCTGGAATCCAGTTCTTGATCATCCATAAGCGGTATCAGTTGCCACTCAAATTCACCTGCACGAACACGCATGGAAACAGGGTATACCGCTTCGGTATGCGGTGATTTCCACATACGAATAGGCATAAACTCAATTTCATTGGCAGTAAAGAAGCGCACCTCTCCAGAAACCTCTCGAAGCGCAGCATAAGCCCATATCCGATCACCTTTTTTGCCACGAATCTGGAACATCATCAACGCGGAACCATCATCCAGATTTGCGCCTACCCAGTCCCATCCGTCCGCATCTGAATCGAGATAAGCCGTCGACCACTCATGATCCAACCAAGCCACACCGTTCACCCTGAACGATTGTTGATTCCTGAACACTGTACCGGTAGTGCTTAAATGTGGCTCGCTATAGTAATAACTTGCTTGCTCTGGTTTGGGGCCCTTGCGAGAAAAACCCTGATCACCTTGCAACATTGGTTTTTGTGTTGGCCGTAACAATAGTTGCAAACCGAAATCTTCGGCACGCATATCCACTTGATAAGTTCCGTTCTCTTCACGAACCAGAAACCAATCATCTAACCTCACATCCGTATTTCCTTGTTTCGAATAAGCCAAATTAAAAGCTTCACGCGCAGTTTTTTCCCGGTGCATTAATCGACCCACGGCAGGATCCGATAGCGCCAAATGGGCAATAACCACATCTTTCGCAGCAAATCGACTCGGATTCTCAAAATTCAAGTCTGTCGCATAGCGAAAAAAGGTTACCTGAAAACCAAATTTCTTTTTATCATCTGTCTCGAGCCATCCAGTGATGTACCACCACTCGAGACGAAAATCCGGATGAGCCCCATAATCGTTCGGAAAAACCAACAAATGATCAGGTAGAACCGGCAATAAGCGCGAAGACTGCGCCGAATCATTGACTGCCATTACACTGATCATTAGGCACAACAAACCGGCTAACATAACAGACCGTTTCTTATTTTCACTGTACGATTGTTTCATCACCAATCCTCCCGAACGGCTTGTATCACTTGCTTTGAAACCGCGCGTCGTCCTGCCAATAATGCCGTACATGTTGCAGTAATCAGCATAACGACTGCGATTATTATCAACCAACTCCAAGGTAAGTACATTTGCATTGTCCAATGAAATGATTGTGGATTAATGATAAAAATCAGAACCAAACTGATCCCCCAACCAAGCAAGAATCCAAACATAATACCTAGGCTTGTCAACAAACCGCCTTCCGTTGCCAACATAAGTAAGATTTGGTGTCGCATCATGCCAATATGCCGCAACATACCGAATTCTTTAGCGCGCGCCAGCATTTGCGCAGAAAAACTTGCAGCCACACCCAGTAATCCAATAATGACTGCAACCAATTCAAGCAAATAGGTAACCGCAAAACTACGATCGAAGATTTCTAGGCTAATCGCCCGCAAATCACTCGATCGAGAAACCTCCAATTCCTTACCAAAAGGTAACTGTCGTAATTGCTCAATTACTTGTTGCATCGACACATTGGTTTGTAACCACAACGCAACCGTATTTACGGTGGAATCACCGGTAATGGTACGATAATCATCCAATTGCATTTGTATCGCGCCAAACTGACGCCCGTAATCACGCCAAACAGCCACTACCATAAACTCATGCGTACTCGCACCAATCGGCAGTATCACTCGCTCTCCAACCCGATAACCATATAAATCCACCATGGCTTCTGATACCCAAACAGGCAAAACATTCTCCGGCAGTGAATCCAGCGCTATGACTGCATGTGTTTCGTCATGAATGATAGGCAATGTATTTTGCGGGTCTATTCGATCGATCGGACGCGCAAATAGCGTCACCTCCGGTCTATCGACATCGAATAATACTTGCTGTGTACGAAAAAAATCCGCTCGAGAAAAAACCGGAAGCGCAGAGATGATTTGTTGCGTGTCTAAATGAAAACCACCAAGATCCCCAACAGCAGCAGTACGCACATAAAGATCAGCGGGCAACACACGATCTAACCATTGATCCACCGATTCACGGAAACTCGTTACCATAATAGCCATCGCAACCATCAAGCTGAAACTCGCCAATATACCCCCCAGCGCAATCGATGCATGATTAGGTGCATTCTCTAAACGCGCTAAGGATAGCAGTCCAACAACACCGATACGGACATGTCTTCTAAAAGTAACCGTAACAGCAAAAAGCCAAGTGATTAAATGCGGTATTAAAGCGATGCTACCAATTAATAATAACGCGATGGCCAAATAACCAAAAACTGGTAATCCATTCAAAACAGGCAATTGCGTGAAAATGACAGCAAGACACAAGCCCGTTATAGCAAACAAAGGAAACGATGTTTTTTTCATGGCTGCATCTTCACTACCTAATTTCAATGCCAATGCAGGTTTTGCGCGTGCAGCCTCCAACGCGGGCACAATACTTCCCAATAACGTCACACCCAATCCGACCACAAAATAGATCAAAGCAACCCAAATTTCAAAACTAATATCAGGTTTAATGCCTGGAAAGAAGCTACTGCCTAAGCTTCCCCCAAAGAATTCAATCACGCTGACGGCAATCGCATATCCTAATGCTACACCTACAATCGAGCCGAGTATTCCCAGCATCATTCCTTCTATCATCACTTGCCAAAGTAGTTGGCGACGGGTAAAACCTAATACCCGCAGCAATGCAAATTGCTGACGGCGGCGTATTATCGAGAGCGCCTGTGTCGAAAACACTAAAAAGCTTCCAGTGAATAAAGCCACCAATGCCAGCATATTCAAATTAACACGATAAGCACGTGACATATTGGCCACCCGCGCTTCTTGATTTTCCAATTCAACTACCGCATAAGATGTTCCTAGATGCTGTTCCAATTTGCTTTTAAATACCGCATGATTTACACCGTCTTTTAATTTCAATTCAACACGCGACAACTTGCCCAAATGCTGTAAGCGCCATTGCGCCGCACCAATATCCATCACGGCAATACTTTGCCCGCTTCTGGCACGCACCAAACCACCCGCAACACGCAGTGACACGGATTGTATTCCAACATGGAATGACAGCGTATCGCCTTGTTTCACCTCTAACCAAGACATTGCCGCCGGCGATAAAAAGATCGTATCATCCGCCAACCGATCCATTGCCTTGCCGTCTTCGGGAACACCTAACAAATCGGGAGCAATTTGTGCGGCACGAAACATATCGATGCCGATGACTTTCAATTTGTAATCGCCACGGGCTTGTCGTTTACCGGGCATCGCAATATCCAATTCCAGCACCGGATTGGCTACTGCTACACCATCATAAACGGCCAATTGAGGATAAAGCGCCTCATCCATTAAAGCGGTCTTGGCACGCACTAATAAATCCGACTGTCCAGACAGATTTTTACTAGCAGCGGAAAATTCGTTAAATGCAGCACTATTGAGCAAATGAATCGAGAACCCCATTGCAACACCAATCGCAATCGCCAATAAAGTAACCAATGCTTGACCGATATGCGACCGCCACTCACCCACGAGTAACCAGCGGTTTAACATCATTGTATTTCCTGTTTTCATAAACTCATAGGATGTAAACCATCTTTACGCAAATTCATGACACGATCAGTTGTCGCCGCAGCCATATGCGAATGTGTCACGATAATCGCGCTAGCGTTATTCGCTTTAATTTCAGCACGTATTAATTGTAAAATTTCCTGCGCGGTATCGGGATCGAGGTTTCCTGTCGGCTCGTCAGCCAATATCAACTTAGGACGATGAACCAAAGCTCTCGCAATGGCAACACGTTGTAATTCACCACCAGAAAGTTGGCGTGGAAAATCTTGTCCTCTCCCCTGCAAGCCAACTTGATCGAGCATTTGTTCAGCATGCTGCAATGACTGTCCATTGAGTAGCAACGGCAAAGCAACATTTTGCAGTAACGTCAAATGTGGTAGAACATGAAAAGCCTGAAAAATAAAACCGAAGCGCTCGCGGCGCAATTGTGTTGCCGCATCATCACCCAAGGAAGAAATAGCAATATCATCAATAAGTATCTCTCCGGAATCAGGCGTGTCCAAGCCCGCAATTAGATTCAGCAATGTCGATTTCCCCACACCGGATTCACCCATGATAGCCACATATTCACCCGTTTTAAGCGTATAAGTTAGATCGTCCAGTACCTTCCGTCCTTGCGGATAAGCTTTGCTAATACTACGTAACTCTAGAATATTTAAAGACATTACGGTCACTTCACTCTATATAGAAAAAAACGATCGAAAATTTTGTAAAATAAAACGGTGCATGATTTTTCAGATCAAGTTATGCTTAACTGTATCACGTTAAAATAGCCGGTGGTGCTGCTAAAAATTTGCAATACCTTACAGTTAGAAATTGCTAAAGACTTTACCCATCGTTGTGAAAAATTAATTTCAGGAAACACGATCCTAAAAAAGGAGAAAAATTATGCCTCGTGCCAGCGCACGTCACATTTTGGTAAAAACCGAAGAACAATGCCAGTCACTTAAAACAGAAATAGAAAATGGTGCTAATTTTGGCGAGCTTGCCAAACAACACTCACAATGTCCATCTGGACAGCAAGGTGGAGATCTGGGCGAATTCGGTCGCGGACAGATGGTAAAAGAATTTGATACGGTTGTATTCAGCGCACCGGTTGGGGAGGTGCAAGGGCCGGTAAAAACACAATTTGGATATCACTTGCTGGAAGTAACGAAGCGCAGTGATTAACAAATGGAACGAAGTCTTTACTCAAGAAACTAAAACTTATTGACCATACAGCGCATTTGGTGTGATGAAAAATATTTCACACATCCAAAAATTCGGTGCTCTGAGTTTCTGCATCATCGATTACTTCTTCCTGGCCACCAGCACGCCATCGCGAGTAGGATTAATGAAAGTTTCAAATTCTGCATCATCAAAAATCATCTGATTATGCTTTATGATGGCTTTCGTCGCCCCACTGATAGCGCCAACATCATTTTGTGTAATCACGCGCCCGCTCCACAAAACATTATCAGCGATATACAAGCCACCCGGACGTATTCTGTGTTTCGCCATTTGCCATATCTCCGGATAGGCTTCCTTATCCACATCGTTATAGCAAATATCAAACATACCTTCCGTTGATAAAAAAATATCCTGAGCTTTTCCAATTTGAAAATTGAGCCGCTGCCAAAAACCGGTACCCGCTAGATAGCGCTCCGCCACTACTCGATTGGCCGGATTGATATCACTGCAAATCACTTGGCCTTCAGCACCTACCGCTTTAGCAAACCAATAAGCAGAATAGCCATAACCACTACCAAATTCAAAAACACGCCTTGCTTGAATCATTTTCGCTTGCGTTGCTAAAAAGATTCCAGTTAAACGATTGACGATTGGAAAATTCTGTTGTTTCGCGAATGCCTCCATCTCAAGTAATGCCGGGTCATCCGTAAGTGACACCAAAGTACGCATATAACTTTCAATCTCGGGGTGCACTACGGGCAGAATGCTATCCATTTGATTCTTTTCTTGCTTCATACAAGCTTCCTTATTTCAATTCTGTATCAATCCTTTGCTTTCTGGCTATCAGGACACATTCTTCGCCTGACTGCTTGTTCAACACAAATGCAATGCGTGCAAACAGTTGGAACCAGAATCCTCGAAAAATATCACGATAGGTAATCGATTGCTGCTGTTTCGTAACGGAATCTGTGGGTACAAAACTATTTTGACCGATACCAAAAGCAGTAATCGGTGTTGTCCATGATTTTTGGCACTGAAAACCCGATTTTTGCATCAATCGTGTCAACGTTTTCGAAGTAAACAAATGGAGATGCCTAGGTGGCTCCAACCCTCGCCAACCAGCGCGAAATTTCCGATGACCATAGCTATCCACATTAGGTGTCAGTAATACGATCAAGCCATCTTGCTTTAGTAATCGAAAGCAAGATGCTAACAAAGCAGCCGGATCATGTACATGCTCAATGACATGACTCATCAGAATCACATCATATTGCTCAGAAATATTTAAGCTCTCAAGCGCGCCCAAGTGAACCAATATTCCTAAGTTATGGGTTACGAATTCGTAAGCTACAGGATCAATTTCTTGGCCGGTCACTTTCCATCCCAAATTACGCAATCTGTTTAACCGCTTACCATTTCCACACCCAACTTCCAGCAAACTTCCATGCACAATATCATCGAGATACATACGTTTATATCGCTGGCGTTCCCTATGCAATCCCAATAAACTGAATCGATGCAACACCGTGCGTAAGATCTTTAACCAGCCAGTTAGGCGCGTATCATTTGCATCGTGTGTGTAATAATTTTGATAAGCCTTACCTATATCATCCACATGCGGCCTCGGATCAAGCCAGATATGACCGCAATTTATTGCAGTGCATTTCCTAAAACTCCATTCGCCAGGCGCACCAAACAAATGATCAACACAGTTACGATAAATGATCGTTCCGTTTTCACCACATAAATAACAGGCAACATTGGTTTCGGTAGTGATAGGAAACATTTTGTTTTGCATGTGGTTATTATAGGGACTTAGAAATCGCGCAATGAATTTCTTGTGTTACGCATTTAACGAGATGACTTGAGATTCCCTATAGTATAGCCACAGGAATAGGCGTATAAGGTCCGTGGAGAAAAGTTATTGTCATTATTCTCTCCAACGCATAGCTATCGCAGTCATCATCAGCAAAAACAAGGAAGTTCTACTAAAGATCAGGAAGGTATCAGCAAGCCCTGCTACTAATACATAACTCATCAAACCAGCACCCAATATTGCGAGGTTATTTTTTTCGAGGGTACGGTACCAACTCCAGAACAAAAATACTAATGCCGACATGCCCAACAATCCCAAATGCATACCAATCTCAATCCAATCATTATGATAGTGTGCTGTCTCCTGGAATTTTGGTAAATCTTGATAGCGACCTTCTTTATAACTTTGAATGGTTTTCTCAAAGTACCCTGCCGCCGCACCCGTTCCATGTCCCAGTAGTGGACATTCTGCAATGCCATGCAACCCTACATCCCACATCGCAATACGGTAACCAAGGCTGGAATCGTAATGGCCTTGTTGCATCCATTCGAAATCGCTTTTAGCTTGTACCCAACGTTCCTGAAATACTGTGCTACTCAGGGCAAAGATAATGGTAACGGTCAGTAACGATAACAGGACGACTGCCAACCTCAAACGTTGCTCCCTGTAATAACAAAAAAACATGACCACCGCTGCTATCAAAGCAGCACAAAGAAAAACCCTGCTATTCTGGTAAAATTGGATCAGCAATATGGCAAATGCCAGAATCCACAGTGATGCTTGCACAAGCAGAGATTGGCTTATACACGAAACCCCAATCAGAGTTACGAAACCCACACCAAGCATCGCCGAAAAACCTAAATACGACATCCCCAATAGCGGCACGCCTTGTATATCCAAAACAATCAACTGATACATTCCCAGAATGAGAACAGCTATGTAACCGAGTATCAATCCTACCAATGCCCAAGGCAGCCGCTGCTGATTCAGAAGCGAATAGTAAGGAACAAAAATCAATAACATGAAGTATTTCACCCATTTCATGCGATCATCTTCAAATTGCTCGCTCCATGACAAACCCACTATCAACAACAAACATAACAACAAGAGTGCTTGAACCAATGGTTCTCGGATAGTTTGGGATAAACGAGTCAAGCCGCCATCCATCATCCAAGCTACCACCAGTAAGGGAAAAACAATAAGATTAAGTCCGCCATGCCAAAACCCTAAACCGACCAAAACTAACACCAACCGAATCGATGTCTCTTGCCAGTTAGAATTAACGTACATAGAATTCATTGAAAGTAATTTTGTATAGAGATTTTATATCGCAAGTAGTAGCGAATACTTGTCATTACTGGCATAGAAATTTAAATCAATTTACCCACTCTTGTAATTCAAGTTTGTTGAGACGAACAAATCCTTTCAGTAGTATTCGCCATACCCATGGAACCCCCGCCAATACCCAGACTATAGAAATACGCTTATCGACACGTGATTGCCCCCTCAACATTAAACGAAGAATATTAAACAAATTGGCGGAAACATTACGCATTTGCAAACACGATAGCTGCGGCGATGGTAATGGCGTCAACCAATAAACACTTCCTCCACGCTGCATAACAATATTTAAGTTATCGGTCAACTCGGGCGGCAACTCTGACAGAGAATATCTCCAGGAAATCAATAAGATATTTCTCTTCGCATCGGGATAACGTAAAAAATAGCGCGCACGATTACGTGCAACCAGCGCTCGAAAATCCGGACCACGGCCAAATGAAGCACCGCCTACATGATGAATATAACAATCCGCATGAATACCCACACGCCAACCTTGCTCTATCAAACGGCGCCCCAGGTCAGTATCTTCGTAGTATCCGCGACCAAATTCCTGATCAAAACCTCCAATTGACATAAAAAGCTTACGTCGAATCAGAAAACCATAACCTTGAAAACGGTAAGTCGTAATATAACCACCTGTTTGGCGCTGATATCGACTGGGATGACAATGAAAAAAAGAATCATGTATTGGACTAACAATTGCAAGCTTTTCATCTTGTTGCAACGCATTACAGAGTATCGGCAGAAAATTTTCTCGCAACTCAGTATCTGAATTAAGCACCAGCACCAGATCGGCATCAGAGCGTGCAACCGCTTCGTTGACTGATTGACCATATCCTAGATTTCTCAAAGCATGATGCACATGTACTTGTGTATAAGTCAATCTATCCAGCATTTCGCGTGTTTCTAGACTAGAAGCATCGTCTTGAATCCAAACTGCATGAATGGATTGACTCAGATGCGCGATTACCGAATCAATGCAGCGTTTTACACTATCGGGAGAATTATAAACAGGAATAACAACATCAACAGACAATAGACTTGGCTCGTCCATAGCCAATATCAGCTTCTTTCAAAAATCAAATAAGCCTCGCCCCAATTTCTGGTTGATTTTTGTTTTACTTCAAACCCGGCTTGTTGCATAAGCGCGAGCGCTTCATTACGTTCATTTTCAGTACCCAACTCAACAATAACCGATTTTACTGCAGGATTCTTCAGAATAGACGCAGCACCTTTCAGAATAGCGATTTCCAGGCCGTCTACATCGATTTTGATATAATTGGGGCAAGGAAATTTCCACTGACTGCACAAATCATCCAGCGTTACACCGAACATACCTTGCGTATGTGTTGCTGATACTTTCATATTTTCTAAATCTTCAGCGCCAAATTGTGACCGATTGCCCCCTGGAATAAATTTTGGAATATACAATTTGGAAAATTCACTTTGTCCAGATATCGCCACACAATAGGATAAAATATTATCACTCAAGTTATTGAAAAATATATTCTTATTGAGTGCATAATAATTATTGCTCTGGGGTTCGAAAGCATAAACCTGAATCTTGTCACCATATTTCTTTGCTGGATACAAAGAATACTGTCCAATGTTCGCGCCAATATCAAAATAACAAGAATTTGGCTCGAAGCTATCCAGCCAATCCAACGTATCCGGTTCTTTAACCGAATACGTTTTCGCACGATTCAAAGTGCGCAGATGGTCTACTGAAATCAAAATAGATTGGTCTCTGACTGGAACCTTTACATAACCCCCTTTTAGCTTATACGCAATCACAACTAATTCATTAATAATCTCTTTAATTGACACTATGTATTTTCTTTTAGGTTAGCTTACGTTGATATTAATAACTGGTGGTTCTTACATGCAGCATGCCTCACTCCGCTGATTCTTCAAGTAAAGCCACAAAACGCGACAGGACCTTACCATCTGGAACATCCAGCATTTCTCTCAGAAAACGCTGCCGATTTTCTTCTACGTAAAATGAATCCAGTCCTTGCGTCAAGAAACCATTGATCCTTTCATATACATCGTCACGGCATTTAAGCTCGGTCTCAGGCATGTAATAAGCAACCGTTGAACGGGCAGCAATCAAATAGTCAGCTGCCAAAACCGGTTTTTTCACACGCACTGCTTCAAAAACGACCGACGTAGCTAAATCGATGATCACATCCGACCAATTCATCAAGTGTACGGAATGTGTATTATCATCAGCAATCCGAACACTATGCAATTTTCGAATCGTGTTGTCCGTAGTTAATGATTGCTTCCAACCACTACGCGTATGGGGCTTAATAATCAGCTCCACCTCTGGAAACTCTGCGATCATCTGTACCACCTCTCCCACTTCTTCCCAGAAAGTCGTGAAATTAGCTTTTCTTAGAAACATGACAATCTTAAGTCGACTGTTTGAACGCACCAAAGGGGATGGCGGCATTAAACCAGAGAGGATGTTCAGCCATTCTTCACAATATCTTGGTGAACCGAGAACAGCGATTTTACTATCAGGGAGAAAAGGGCGAAAACGTATCGCACACAGTTCATTAGGCACAACCAGTTTATCAAAAATCACTGCGGTAGAAAACAAAACATCTGGAACCACACGCCTTTCACCGCGCCGAATCAATTGACTTGCATGTGGGCTATCGCCATGTGGCAACGAAACAACGTTAAAGCCTCTATCCTTCGCCATTGCTACAACCACTTCTACCCATTCCACGCAAATCACTGAGTTTCTTTCAATCCAATCAAAAGCGACAACACCTTGACTATGATTTCCGGCAAAACAACGTTCCAATAAAAAACCAGCCGTATGCCGCCATAGCGGTTCGCGTTTCTTTTCATCAAAATGCTCTGCCAATGCAGCAACTATATTGCCAATAATTTTTATGCGACGAACATTTCGCGTCAGCAGTAACATTTGTAGGCGCCATTTAAGATAATCCAACCATGAAAACAGCTCCCGCATATGCGCTACACGAACTCCTTTTAGCTGACTCAAAAATTGCACACGAAAATCGCGACGAAATTTTGCAGAACCAATTAACACCACATCGCACTGATGGCCGGATTGGATCCACTTATAAATAACCGGCGTAATATGGTCAATATCATTATAGTGACGAAGAAAGAAAAGAGCTTTCATGACCGAATCAAAATAACTATCAATTTATTTAAAAAATACCACATTGGAAAATTTTTACGAGCCACTTCTCATTGGTCTGACCAAATAAAATAGTCCATGAAGGACTAAATCGCGCTATTCTACCCCCGCAGATAGGTAAACACCAGCAAACGATTGCCGCCTACTACTTGGATTTCAGCAAAGCACTAAGCATTGATAGATCATACGATTACCGATCCTCAGGAACAATCCGCTGTAAAGTGTTTTCGAAAAGAAGAATGCAAGGTAAAAACAGGCAAAAACGTAGCTTATGTATAATAGGGTAAAGTGCTATTAGCTTGTTTAAACACCGCCGCGATAACGCTGATAGTTTTTCAACGACCTGCTAAAACGCCTATACTGCAAACCATGACCACACACTTGCTCTTTATAGCAGTTTAAGTTTTGCTGATAACTTGGTATAGTATTTTACCTGTTTCAGGAAAGCTGTTCGGATAGTGCCGTAATTCTATCCACATTTCGCGACAATAATTGATTTTGTAATAAAGGATTAAGCAAATGCAAATTCATGTATATGATACTTACGTTAAAGCCAGGGATGGCCACACTATGCATTTTGATGTTTTTACGTCCATGAAGGATGATGCAAAAGCTGTTGAATACGCAAAACAATGGCTTACTTCGATTGGTGAAAATGAGGCAGTCGTCACTAGCAAAGAATGCAGTTTCTGCCACAGTCAAAGTGCACCCGATCATGTGGTTGATGAAATCAACAAAAATGGGTTTTATATTTATAAAATGGAAGGCTGTAAATAAAGACGAAACAGTATCATTTTAACTGTCTGGTGTATTGCTGATGGTTATTGAGCAATTGCTTGGCGTTCCGATAATTTTCAAGGTTTCTTCAAAAAATGAAATTACAGTGTACAAAATTATTACTGTGTAGCATGTTTCTACTTCCTCTTTTTGGTAACGTTGCGCATGCTACGGAACCCAAGATGATTGGTGAACATGGTGATTGGATAGCTTATACTTTTATGGAGAATAACAATAAAGTTTGTTATATGGTTAGCCAACCTAAAAAAACTTCTGGAAATTACTCGAAAAGAGGGGATGTGTTTGTGCTGGTTACCCACCGCCCATCAGAAAAAAGCAAAAATGTGTTTAGTTATGTATCGGGTTACACCTATAAAACAGGAAGTGAGGCTTCAGCTACTGTAAACAATCTGACCTTTCAACTCTTTACTCAGGATGATTCAGCATGGGCGCGCGATCAAGCGACCGACGATAAAATCGTAGATGCGATCAAACGAGGTAACTCTTTAGTTGTGAAGGGTGTTTCTTCTCGCGGTACTAGCACCACTGATACTTTTGGATTAAGTGGTTCGTCAGCAGCTTATAAAACCATATCCTCAGAATGCGGTATCAAATAAATAACGTATCGATTAATCAAGCGCAATGCAATTCTATTCATCTTTAATGTCACAATGAATGAACGATAAAATAAAGATTTACCAGAAACCTACCTGTAGCAAATGCAGAGCTACGCTCTCCATTCTGACAGAGAGCGGAAAAGAATTTGATTCGGTGAATTATTATGATACGCCTTTAACGATTGGCGAATTAAAAGAGTTGATTGCTAAATTGCGTGTAACCGCACGAGATATTTTACGTAAAGATGAACCGTCTGCCGGTCAATTAACGGGTGCATCCGATGAAGAGCTTATGCAAGCAATGATCGATAATCCGGATTTGATGCAACGTCCTATCGTAGTACGCGGTGACCAAGCTAAGATATGCCGCCCACCTGAAAATGTTTTCGATTTATTGAAATAATCAGAAGTAAAAGCTAATCGGTTATTTCCAATAAAAAAGCCACTCAAGAGAAAATGAAAAATTCTTGCATGGCTTTCTTATTGCGATTCAATAGAGAACCTAGCGGTCAAATATTCAAGCTTGTGTCAATTTATTCTATTTCTATCCCTTTACTACATCACCACTATTTTCTACTTCTTCTGCGGTAGCATTGGTTTGAGTAGAACCCGACACTGATTCTTTAAGGGCTTGTGTGCGAGTCGATAATTTTTCGCGAATACGCGCTGATTTTCCTGAACGATCTCTAAGATAGTACAATTTAGCCCGACGCACTTCACCTCGGCGCTTAATTTCAATACTCGCAATTAATGGCGAGTATGTCTGGAAAGTTCTCTCTACGCCTTCACCGCTTGAAATTTTGCGAACAATAAAAGACGAATTCAATCCCCGGTTACGCTTCGCAATGACTACGCCTTCATAAGCCTGTACACGCTTACGGTCTCCTTCCACAACGTTAACGTTTACGACGACTGTATCCCCTGGGGAAAAATCGGGTATGTCTTTGTTAAGCCGTTTAATTTCTTCAGCTTCTAATTGATCGATAAGATTCATGATTTGTTTTGCTCCATTTTTCAGATTGCCGATTTTACCTTGTTTTGTGTGATTGTTTATATTCTTCTAAAAGTTTTTGTTCCTCGGTTGTCATACCATGCGCACGTTTTGTTTCAAGCAAATCTGGCCGCCTAGACCAAGTTCTTCCGAGTGACTGCTGCAAGCGCCAACGTTGGATATGCGCATGATTCCCTGACATGAGTATTTCAGGCACTTGATCCCCTCGATATATTTCCGGTCGGGTGTAATGAGGGTAATCCAGCAATCCATTGACAAAAGAATCTTGGTTTGCTGATTCAGGATCACCTAGTGCGCCAGGAATTTGCCTGACAATTGCATCAATAAGCACCATTGCAGCAATTTCACCTCCCGAAAGCACATAATCGCCAATCGATATTTCTCTATCCACTTGCCGCACAATGAAACGTTCATCAACACCTTCATATCTTCCACACACAAAAATCAATCCACTACCAAGGCTCAATTCTTTAACCGTTGCATGCGTAAGCTTTTTTCCTTGCGGAGACAAGTAAACGACTTCTGGATGCGTAATTCCAAGCCCTTGTTGCCTTGACTTGGCTTGCATAATCGCTTCCTCCAGGGGCTCAGCCATCATCACCATCCCTGGCCCGCCACCATAGGGGCTATCATCGACAGTACGATGATGATTATGACTAAAATCACGTGGATTCCATGTTATCAGTTCAAAAATGCGATTCTTCCAAGCTTTCCCTGTCACACCATACTGAGTAACAGCAGTAAACATTTCCGGAAATAATGTCAAAACATCGCACGCAAAAGGCATTATCTATCTCACTAAAAATCCAGCTCCCAATCAACAATCACCCTTGACTTATCTAAATCTACTTGAATAATGATCTGCTTGATAAAAGGAATAAGAATCTCTTTAGAATCCTTTATGGAAACATTTTGTACGCGCAATACATCATTTGCACCGGTCTCAAATAATCCAATGATTTTACCCAGATGATGGGATTTTAAATTGATGACATCCTTGCCAACTAAATCCGACCAGTAGTAACTACCCTGCTCATCCGATAAAACAGGCAAATAGCTACGTGGCACTGCAACCTGTAATCCTTTTAGTTGAAAAACTTGTTCACGATCAGAATATTCCGCTAATTTGACATTTAAGTTATTGCCGTTGACATGCCCCGTCACGAGCTCCGCTTTATGCCAATTCGCCGTTTCCTCTGTACCTAACCACCATGATGAATATTGCAGCAATCCATCAGTATATTCTGTATATGGACAAACTTTAACCCATCCACGAATCCCGAAGGGCCCTAAGATATGCCCCATCACAATCATACGCGAGGTATTTTTATTCGCGATAACAGCTAAGCAATAACAACACTAACTATTTGCAGCTTTTTGAGCATTAACCGTAAACTGTTTAACCAGACGATTTGCAGTCGGCGATAGCTGAGCACCTTTAGATTGCCAGTACGAAATACGATCCAATTGAACACGCAAGGGTGCTTCCCCTCCAACAGCCCTGGGATTGTAAAATCCAACTCGTTCAATAAATCTTCCGTCACGAGGATGACGTGAATCTGCAACAACCATATTGAAGAACGGGCGTTTTTTGGCGCCGCCCCTTGCTAATCTAATGATAACCATATCTTATCTGTAAGCCCCTGACTGCATGTATAAAAGAAGAACCGTTAATTTTACAGTAATTTTAGTTCATCTGACAAGAAACAAAATACATTGAGGATGCTACCATTAAGGCTTGCCTTTCCTTTATAGATTAAACAAAAATTAAGAAAAAGTGCATTGCATACGACTATATAGAGGAGATTGATATTTTGTTATTTCGCTCTTCATCTTCCGATTCTAAAAAAATTATTGCTCATGAGGCAAACCAATGTGTCTCCTGCGGTTTATGTTTGCCAGCTTGCCCAACCTATCGGTTGTTGAAATCCGAAGCTGATTCCCCACGTGGTCGCATCGCGCTTATGCAAGGTGTGGCAACGGAAAAAATCTCCATGAATGCACGATTTATCGAACACATGGATCGTTGTTTGACTTGCCGAGCTTGTGAAACAGTTTGTCCGAATCATGTCTCGTATGGTCGACTGATCGATCAAACTCGGGCTTTACTGCTAGAGCAAGCTAACTCGATAAAAAAACCAAGCCAATCCAGATTAAAGCATCTCTTACAAAAAACATTGCTGACACGACCAGATCGTTTAGAAAGACTATATCGCTTGTACTATTTTGCACAAACAAGCGGTTTTTGGAAGTGGATTCATTCGTTTAATCGATTGAAGACAAACCCATTAGTAAAATTCCTTGCCAGCCTTCCGATGACTCAATTTCCGCATACAAACGAAACAAAAGCACCACCTTTTATTGCCCACGCATGGAAAGAAACTTACCCGGTCGATAAAAATAAGCGCGGAGAAGTCGCTTTGTTTCTCGGTTGTGTGGCAAGATTAACGGATGTTGCGACCTTAAATGCGAGCATCTACGTGTTAAATCGCTTGGGGTATACCGTCCATGTGCCTCAAAAACAAACTTGCTGCGGTGCCTTGTATCAACATAGCGGTCATATAAAAGAAGTGTCATCATTAAACAAGCAAAACAAGGCCGCATTTGAGTCGCACCATATCGATGCAATTATTACCACAGCCTCCGGTTGTGGTGCGCAACTAGCAGAACACGGCTTATTCGATGAAAATCATTCGATCATGGATATTAACCAGTTTCTGGCTGCTTCGTCTGGGTGGGAGCAGATCGATATTGCACCGTTATCCGATAAAATTATCGTTCATGACCCCTGTACGTTACGGAACGTATTACAAGCGCAATCCTATCCTTATGCGCTCATGTCGCGCATTCCTAATGCTCAGGTGATTGCTTTGGCGAATAATGATCAATGTTGTGGTGCGGCTGGAACTTATTTTTTGGATCAATCCGATATAGCCAATGCTTTACTGACGCATAAGTTGGATGATTTAGTAGCACACGATGCAAAATACTTGGTAACTTCAAATATCGGCTGTTCAATGCATATTACTCAAGGATTGTGGAATGAAAATATTCCGGTAGAAGTATTGCATCCGGTAACGCTACTCGCCCGGCAAATGGGGCTTCGCTACTGAATTGATTGGAGTAACACTCACAAACAAACCTTTTGCTACACCGATAAGATATTTTTTGCTGAAAAATTTTAACGTTCGTTACGCATGTCCATTATAATGAATCATTTACCTTATCCAACTTAACATAGTGATTATGATCAATTTTGATAAACTCATTATCGGTTTTGATTCTGCTTTGCGTACATTGCTGGTACCGGCACAAACAATTCGTAAAACTCCAGGAAGTGATAACTCCGAAAACGAGCTAACCAATACTGAAAAAGAGTTGTCAACTGCACTCATGCGCGTGAATCACGTTGGCGAAGTATGCGCGCAAGCTTTGTATCAAGGCCAAAGCCTAACGGCTCGCAATGAAGAAGTGCAGAAAACATTGATGAAAGCTGCACGCGAAGAAACCGAACACCTGGCCTGGACCGAGCAACGAATCAATGAACTGGGTGGCCGAAAAAGTTTCTTAAATCCGCTTTGGTATGGTGGATCCTTCGCAATCGGATTTGTTGCTGGGCTATTAGGTGACAAGTGGAACTTAGGATTTCTAGCGGAAACCGAACGCCAAGTTGAAGAACATTTATCGAGTCATTTACAGAAATTACCGGCTAATGATGAAAAAAGTCGCGCGATCGTAATGCAAATGAAAATTGATGAGGCCAGCCATGCAACGATGGCATTATCACACGGCGGCGCAGAATTACCTGTACCTATAAAGGCGGCCATGAAATTTAGCTCTAAAATAATGACTCAAACAGCTTACTGGGTCTAAGTGACGATTTAGTCGCAGTGAGTTTAATTTTTAAGTAATGATAATAAAACACTCAATAGTTTTATGGAAAACATTAACTTAACAAATCATTTCTTAATGGCAATGCCAACCATGAAGGATTCGATTTTTTCGAAAACCTTAACCTATATCTGTGAACATAATGATTATGGCGCATTAGGAATTGTAATTAATCGCCCAACCGACTTGAATCTGATGTCCCTATTTAAACAGTTAGGCATTGCGCAGTTGGATGAACCTGTTAATAAATTGACCCCCATACTTTTTGGTGGGCCAGTGCAAATGGATTGCGGCTTTGTATTGCATTACCCAGTCGGTAAATGGCAATCAACCCTGGCAGTAAACGAAAGAATTGGTTTAACCACTTCTTTGGATATCATGAAAGCAATAGCCAGTGATCAAGGTCCTGAAAAAACTTTGGTTGCACTGGGTTATGCCGGGTGGTCTCCAGGACAAATTGAGTCCGAATTAAGCCAAAATACATGGTTGACTGTTCCTGCTTCACAGGAAATCATATTCAACTTAGCTTCTGAAGAAAAATTTACTGCAGCCATGCAGTCTTTAGGGATCCGAGATGCTAACCTTTCCCATGAAGTTGGGCATGCATAATCTATAAAAACAGAACCCAATGATCGAAGAATCGCCCGGCCATGATCTGCCGGTTAAAATGAGTTTACAATCATTACCCGAGGGCACTATTTTAGCTTTTGATTTTGGTAAAAAACGCATTGGTGTAGCGGTTGGCAACACCCTAACAGCATTTGCGCGTCCCTTAAAAACCATACACCACGAAACCAATGCTCAGCGCTTCTCGATTATTGGAAAAATGATTCAGACATGGCAACCAGTATTATTGGTGGTTGGGCTACCGATGCATATCGATGGCACACCTCATGAGATGACTCACTTAAGTCGACGTTTCGCGCAGCGCTTACACGGGCGCTTCAGTATTCCAATTTTTCTCATTGATGAGCGGTATACCAGTCAAACTGCCGCAATTGCATTGCGTGAAGCAGCTGTAACAGTGGAAAAACAAAAATCAATTTTGGATCAAGTGGCTGCACAGCAAATATTACAATCATTTTTTGACGAAAACAGACATGCAACTACCTGATGCTGAAGAACTCTTTCAAATTTTAGCAAAAAAAATACGTTCCGCTGGAATTCAAAATATCGCGTTAGTAGGCATACATACAGGTGGTGTATGGTTAGCACAGCGTTTGCACCAAGAACTGGATATACAGCATCCGCTAGGCATGCTGGACGTATCTTTTTATCGAGATGATTTTGATAAAAGAGGATTGCACGCACAAGTAAAGCCCTCCGAAATTCCGTTCGATGTGGAAAAATCGAATATTCTTCTGGTTGACGATGTGCTTTATACCGGACGCACTATCCGTGCCGCAATTAACGAATTATTCGATTATGGACGTCCCGGCCGCATAAGCCTAGCTGCATTAATCGATCGGGGTGGAAGGCAATTACCGATTACACCGCAATATGTGGGTGCCAAACTAAAAATACCCGACAATCAAATGTTGGAACTGCAGCGCGATGATAATGATAAGCTCAGTTTAAAAATATACGATAAAACTTCTAATCATGAATAGCAGAAATCCCCAGCTTAATGAAAATGGTGCATTGCAACATTTACTAACTACAGAGGGTTTGCCGGTTTCCGTTTTATTACATATTTTAGATACCGCAGAATCGTTTGTCGGAGTTACCGAACGAGATGTAAAAAAAATACCCTTATTACGCGGGAAATCGATCTTTAATCTTTTTTTTGAACCGAGCACGCGCACGCGCACGACTTTTGAGATTGCCGCAAAGCGATTGTCTGCCGACGTCATTAATCTCAATATTGCAGTTTCTTCAGAATCCAAGGGAGAGACGTTGCTTGATACCGTCAATAATCTGTCAGCCATGAATGCAGATATGTTTGTCGTGCGACATGCTCAGAGTGGCGCAGCTCACTTGATTGCAAAGCATGTACGATCAGATATCCGCGTGATCAATGCCGGTGATGGAAGTCATGCGCATCCCACGCAAGCCCTGTTAGACATGTTTACCATCCGTCGCTACAAGCGAGAGTTTCGCAATTTGCGCGTGGCCATTATCGGTGACATTTTACACTCACGAGTGGCGCGTTCGCAGATTCATGCCTTAACAACACTCGGTGTTCCAGAAGTACGTGTGATTGCGCCTAAAACCCTTTTGCCAAAAATGGTTGAGCGTCTTGGCGTGCACGTTTATCATACGATGGAAAAGGGATTGAAAGATATTGATGTGCTGATGATGCTGAGACTGCAAAACGAGCGCATGACAGGCGCTAACTTACCAAGTTTTGAAGAATATTTTAAATACTATGGATTAACACCTGAAAAATTATCATTAGCTCGGCGAGATGCCATCGTAATGCATCCAGGACCAATGAATCGAGGTGTAGAAATAGATTCCGCAGTCGCTGACGGAAAACAGTCGGTAATTTTGCCACAAGTTACTTTCGGCATAGCTGTTCGTATGGCGGTAATGTCGATTCTTGCGGGTAATCAGACATAAAATTACCATGAGAATTCATATCAAAAACGGTCGAGTGATAGATCCGAAGCAAGGTATTGATACCGTTCAGGATATTTTCATTGCAAAAGGAAAAATTGTCTCGATTGGAATAGCACCCAATGAGTTCCAGGCCAGTCGAATCATTGATGCACAATCATTGGTGGTATGCCCTGGGTTAGTTGACTTATCAGTTAGATTACGTGAACCGGGGCTGGAATATAAAGCCACTTTAGAATCTGAAATGGCCGCAGCTGTTGCTGGTGGAGTCACCAGCTTCGCATGCCCACCCGATACCGACCCACCATTGGATGAACCGGGTTTGGTTGAAATGCTCAAACATCGCGCGCGCAATCTCAACCAAGCACATGTATATCCGGTGGGTGCTTTGACACAAGGGCTCAAGGGTGAACGACTGACTGAAATGGCTGAATTGTTTGATGCTGGTTGCGTAGTTTTCGGTCAGCCGGATGGTTTGTTATCCAATTTACGTATCCTTATGCAGGCCATGCATTATGCATCCACTTTTGATTTTTCAGTGTGGTTGCGCCCACAAGAAATTAGTTTAACGCATCACGGCGTAGCACATGATGGAGAAGTAGCAACACGCTTAGGCTTATCTACGATTCCCGTATGCTCAGAAACCATCGCTATCTCGAATATCATATTATTAATGAAAGAAACTGGCGTTAAGGTGCATTTATGCCGCATTTCAAGCACCGAGGGTTTGTCAATGATTCGTGATGCGAAACAGCAAGGTTTACCGGTAACTTGTGATGTCACCATTAATCACTTGCACTTATCGGATATGGATATTGGCTTCTTTGATTCAAATTGCCATTTGATGCCCCCCTTGCGTAGTTTTAGCGATCGTGACGCACTGCGGCATGGATTGTTAGATGGAACCATTGATGCTATTTGTTCAGATCATGCTCCCGTAGATGAAGATGCGAAATTATTACCATTTGGCCAAGCTGAAATCGGGGCCACGGGCGTTGAACTGCTACTGTCACTCACTTTAAAGTGGGGACTAGAAATGCGCCTGCCGCTCCTTAAAACATTAAGCAAAATTACCTGCGATTCGGCACAAATACTGGGTATTAATGGAGGGAATTTGTCTGTCGGCAAGGCTGCCGACATCTGCATTTTTGACCCCGATGACTATTGGAAGGTGACATCAAATTCCATTCTAAGCCAAGGAAAAAACACACCCTTTTTAGGCATGGAGCTGCCCGGAAAAACCAAATACACCTTGGTGAATGGTCATATTGTTTATGAAAAACAGAACTAATTTTTATTTTTGAATACGCTAATATCATGTCAAATCCACTACTTGATTTTTCAGGCCTACCTCGCTTTGCTGATTTCCAATCTGAACACGTCACAACAGCTATCGATACATTATTAAAAGAAAATCGCGCGCTGCTTGAACAAGTTCGAAGCGACCGACAACCCGTCACTTGGCAAAATTTTGTTCAGCCAATGGTGGATGCGAACGAACGTCTTTCTCGTGCCTGGGGACAAGTGTCACATCTAAATGCAGTCATGAATAACCCGCAACTGCGCGAAGTTTATAATCAAAACTTACCATTGATCACGCAATTCTATGCAGAATTATCTCAGGATTTAGTATTATTTGAGAAATTCGAGCAACTACGGAAAAGCAGTGAATTTGAGCGCTTACCAGCCGCACGAAAAAAAATCATTGACAATGAATTGCGTGATTTTCGTTTAGGTGGCGCGGAACTGGCTGTAGATAAAAAACAGCGCTTCTTAGAAATTCAAGAAGCATTATCGAAGCTATCTTCAAATTTCAGCGATAATTTACTTGATGCAACCAACGCCTTTGCCTTATACGTAGAAAACGAAGAAACTGTAAAAGGCATTCCAAATGATGTGCTGCAAATGGCTCAGGAACAGGCAGCGGCCGATGCTAAAGTAGGTTGGAAATTTACCTTACATATGCCTTCGTATCTTCCGGTCATGCAATACGCAAATAATCGTGATTTGCGCGAAAAGATGTATCGTGCTTATGTTACGCGTGCCAGCGAATTAGAGCGCATAACAGAGACTGATCTCGATAACATGCCGATCATCAATAGCATTTTAAAATTACGCCAAGAAGCAGCAGAACTATTGGGATATAGCAATTATGCTGAAGTCTCTTTAGCAACCAAAATGGCTACTTCACCGCAACAGGTTCTGGATTTTTTGAAGAAACTAGCTGACAAAGCAAAACCACATGCTGATAAGGATTTGCAAGAGTTACGAGAATTTGCCGAGAAACAACTCCATTTACCCAGTCTAGAAGCTTGGGACCTGGCTTATGCGAGTGAAAAACTGCGTGAAGCACGCTATGCATTCTCCGATCAAGAGGTGAAACAATACTTTCCTGAAAATAAGGTGCTTACGGGTATGTTCAAACTGGTGGAGAATCTTTATGGTATTCGTATCACACAGGTTCCCACTACAAGTAATGTTCAGTGCTGGCACCCAGATGTAAAATTTTTTAACATTCATAACGCAAGTGATCAACTGATCGGACAATTTTATCTCGATCTATATGCGCGCCCTAGTAAACGAGGTGGGGCATGGATGGATGATGCGATTACTCGGCGACACGTTGAGAATAAATCCAGTAACGGATCGTCAATACAAATCCCTGTTGCTTATCTGACATGCAATTTCTCTGCGCCGATAACCATCAACCATCACTCGCGCCCGGCTTTATTTACACATGATGAAGTAATCGTGCTGTTTCATGAATTTGGTCATGGTCTACATCACTTGTTAACACAAGTGGAAGATTTAAGTGTATCCGGAATCAATGGCGTGGAGTGGGATGCGGTTGAACTGCCCAGTCAGTTTATGGAAAATTTCTGCTGGGAATGGGATGTAGTTAATGGCATGACACGACATGTGGATAATGGAGAATCATTGCCGCGTTCGCTATTTGATAAAATGCTTAAAGCAAAAAATTTCCAGAGCGGAATGCAGATGCTACGACAAATTGAGTTTGCATTATTTGATATGCACATTCATTATGACTTTAAACTTGATGCTGGAAAAACCGTATTACAATTATTGGATGAAGTGCGTCAAGATGTTGCAGTAATAATTCCTCCAAGTTTTAACCGTTTCCCCAACAGTTTTGCGCATATTTTTGCAGGTGGTTATGCTGCGGGATATTACAGCTACAAATGGGCTGAAGTATTATCAGCTGATGCTTATAGCCTATTTGAAGGAACAACTATCAATGGCGTAGTAAACATTGAAGCAGGAGCAAAATTTGCAAAAGAAATTCTTGCAGTTGGAGGAAGTCGTCCAGCATTGGAGTCTTTTATTGCATTTCGCGGACGTGAACCGGAATTAGATGCATTACTTCGTCACAATGGCATTATTGTGTCTTGATGAACGCTTGTTATCATCGTTTGCGCGATAGAAATTATTGAACCAATTCTACAAATATGGCAAGATCACTCGAAATTTTAATCAAAATCAAGAAATCATGACAACTTACACACATTTCAGAGCAGCAATTCTACTCGCTGCAAGCCTTTTTCTAGTTGGATGCGCTTCAACAAAAGCTCCACCAACAGAACCGGGAGACCCCTTGGAATCAATGAATCGCGCTGTTTTTAATTTTAATGAGAAATTTGATAAGCATGTTTTCGAACCGGCTGCACGAGGCTATCGGTGGATAGTCCCTGATCCCATTGAAATGCTGGCAGGTAATTTCTTTTCCAATTTAAATGATGTTGTTGTGCTAACGAATTCTATTTTGCAATTAAACTACAAAAGTGCTGCAGCGACAGGTGCTCGGATTTTTGTGAATACTACTTTTGGCGTATTTGGATTACTCGATATAGCCAGCGATATTACTGCAGCGAGCGATGTTAACTTAAATAAACGTAATGAGGATTTTGGTCAAACGCTTGGTCATTATGGTGTTGCACATGGCGCTTATTTAGTTTTACCATTTTTGGGGCCAAGTTCGCTACGTGATGGCTTCGGATTAGCGGTAGATAGCTTCTTTATGGATCCAGTAACCCAAGGTGTTACCGGGGTATTCATGCGTAATGTCGACTATCTCAATTCTCCTTCATTACGTTTTCCGGTCGCCGCAGGACGAGTTATTAATTTACGCGCACAAATGTTGGATGCGAAAAAAACTATCGACGAGGCCGCTCTGGATCCCTATGAATTCATGCGGGATGCCTATATGCAACGAAGAGAAAGCTTAGTTAAGAATGAAGATGTCGTTGATGAAGCGCACTTCAATCGTTTTCGTTGATCTTTACATACCTTCTTGAGAAGGTTTGAAATTCTCTTCTATATCTGTGGATAGCTCTGTTGTCATTGTGGGAAGCGGATTAGCTGGATACGCGGTTGCCCGGGAACTGCGAAAACTCAATACGGCTATCCCTATAACCTTGCTATCTGCAGATCATGGCGGCTTTTACTCCAAACCCATGTTGTCGAATGTACTATCGACAGGCAGAAATCCAGCGTCATTATTGAATGGTGATGCTGAAAAAATGCGCTCGCAACTCAAAATCGATATTCGCCCCAATTATTCCGTAACAGCGATCAACGTTGCCCGAAATGTCATTCAATCAACAAATCGGGAAGATGTTTCTTACGATCAATTAATATTAGCAATCGGTGCTGATCAAATTCGCTTGCCGATACAAGGCGACGCGGCTGGGAAAATTTATACCGTTAATAATCTCGATGATTATCAAACCTTTTATACCGCTCTGGCAGGAAAGAAATGTGTGAGTATTATTGGTGCCGGATTGATTGGTTGTGAATTTGCAAATGACTTGGCTATTGCAGGCTACCGTGTTCATGTCATCGATATTAGTTTAGAACCACTTGGTAGATTATTGCCACCGGAAGCGGGTGCTTTTTTTCGACATAAATTGGAAACAGCCGGCGTGATGTTTCACTTGAATACCTCTGTTCACTCCGTGAATCAAACCGAACAGGCTATTCGAATCACTTTGAAGAATGGAGAAGATATTGAATCGGATCTAGTGTTGTCAGCTGTTGGCTTGAAATCGTGTACGCAGCTTGCAGAAGCAGCTGGGCTACCTGTTAATCGTAGTATTATCGTCAATCGTTTCTTACAAACCCAAGCAAACAATATCTATGCATTAGGTGATTGCGCAGAAGTTGCAGGTAAATTTTTACCATTTGTTATGCCAATCACGCATGCAGCAAGAGCCTTGGCAGCAACATTAGCAGGCAATCCAACGCCTGTTTGCTATCCTGCCATGCCAATACTCGTGAAAACACCATCTTGCGCAACGATTGTATCTCCACCCGATTCTGATATGTCAGGTGAGTGGCATATTGAAGCCAATGAAGATGGCGTTAAAGCACTCTTTATCAACGAAGCGAACGAGCTGATGGGATTTGCATTACTCGGAGCGGCTACAGCTGAGAAGAATGCACTCATACCCCGCTTACCGGCGATCTTGATATAGCGCTTTTCCGAGTTGCATATTTTTCTCGAGTATCATTCTATCAATCTTTTAGCATGAAATTTCTCTTTGATCTTTTCCCTGTCATTTTATTTTTTGTAACATTTAAGCTTTACGATATTTTTGTTGCAACGGCTGTAGCAATTGCTGCTTCAATCTTACAAATAATTTGGGTTTGGTTGCGACACCACCAAATTGATAAAATGATGTGGATCAACCTAATGATTATCGTTGTTTTTGGTGGCGCCACATTGGCATTGCAAGATGAAACTTTTATCAAGTGGAAACCGACCGTACTATATTGGTTTTTCGCAATTGTTTTGTTGATTTCCGATATCGTATTCAAAAAGAATTTGATTCGGGCAATGATGGAAAAACAAATGGTATTACCGCTCTCGGTTTGGACGAAACTGAATACGAGTTGGGTCATTTTTTTTGCTACGATGGGCTTAATCAATCTGTATGTAGCATTCAATTTTCCCGTTGATACTTGGGTAACATTTAAATTGTTTGGATCTACCGGGCTCATGCTAGTTTTTATAGTCGGACAAATTTTAGCACTAGGTAAACATCTAAAAGAAAACCCAACTGAATTAACCGTTGGCTCCCAGGATGTTAATAACTCTGAAAAAAGTATTAGTGAAAAAGGTGAAAAATAGTAATGTTATATGTAATCAATGGGGAAGATGTTCCAAACAGCTTAGAAAAGAGAATGACCGTTCGTTCAGAACATTTAAGAAGATTGCAATTACTACAGGAAGAAGGGCGATTAATCTTGGCAGGACCACATCCAGCGATAGATAGCGCAGATCCTGGGCCGGCCGGATTTTCAGGCAGTTTAATCGTAGCAGAGTTTGATTCTTTACAAGCCGCAAAAGATTGGGCGGAAGCTGATCCCTATGTTAGCGCGGGTATTTATCAAAAAGTTACAGTAAAACCCTTCAAAAAGGTATTGCCGACATAGCCTTGATATCTCCCTAGAATTTAGAAAATATTTTTGGATATTCTAGTTTCTCGGCACGTACCAATTTACCATAAAGATTCACGTTCAATCAGTTAAAGCGTATACTCTCGCAAGTAAATATATTCAAGTGAATATAAATCTATCTTAATCTCAAAAAAGGAAATTCCATGCGTCTGACGAAATTTTCGCAAGTAGTTTTTGGTAGTATTCTGTGCTGTGCAGTGATATCAGTGCAAGCTCAATCGGTAGCTAAGGTCAATGGTGTTGTAATTCCACAGTCTCGCCTTGATTTGATGGTAAAAGCCGCAGTTGCTCAAGGACAAGCCGATGGCCCTGAAATGCGCAAAGCGCTGCGTGAGAATTTGATTGCTGAAGAAATCATTGCACAAGAAGCGCTAAAAAAGAAACTAGACAAAGACTCAGAAGTGATTGCACAAATGGAAATCGCACGCCAGGCTGTTTTGGTTAGAGCCTTCCAAGCAGACTACATTAAACACAATAACGTGAGTGATGACACACTCCGCAAAGAGTACGATATGCTCAAGGTGCAAATGGGCGATAAGGAATACCGGGCAAGACATATTCTGGTTGAAAACGAGAACACTGCCAAAGATATCATCGCAAGTCTTAAAAAAGGTGGTAATTTCGCAAAAATCGCTGAAGAAAAATCCTTAGATGAAGGAAGCAAAAGTAATGGTGGCGAGCTTAATTGGAGCCCACCTGCAGCTTATGTCAGACCTTTCTCCGAAGCATTGGTAAGATTATCGAAAGGCGGTTTAACCGATCAGCCAGTGCAAACTTCCTTTGGCTGGCATGTCATTCAACTGATGGATACCCGACCAATGACCGTTCCACCGTTTGAAGAGGTCAAACAAAATATACAGCAACGTGTATTACAACGTGAGTTTGGAACGGTTGTACAAGATTTACGTAGCAAAGCTAAAGTAGAATAAATTTTCTGATTCGTCATGAGTAGATAAGAATTTTTAATCAGCATAAAGTTGGTTTTATGCTGCAACAGTTCTCTCTACTCGTGGCGCAAGTGCACTCAACAATTCATAGCTGATTGTATTAGAACGACTGGCTATTTCATCTACCGATACTCCGCTCCCCCAAAGAATCACGGGGCTATTAATCCCAGCATCGGGAATATGCGTTAGGTCTACTGTTAACATATCCATTGAAACTCGTCCTAGTAATCGACTCGGTTGATTATTGACTAACACAGGTGTTCCTGTAGGTGCATGACGTGGATAACCGTCAGCGTAACCACATGCCACAATACCAATCCGCATAGCACGCGACGCATGAAAGGAACCGCCATAGCCCACCCGATCACCCGCCCTTAAATCATGAATTGCGATGATCTTACTCGATAAAGTCATCACTGATTGAAGCTCAAGATCATCCGCCGTTTGATCGGCGAATGGTGATGCGCCATACAGTAAAATACCAGGACGAACCCAATCACCATGCGTTTCTGGATAACGAATAATAGCAGCAGAATTCGCTAATGAAACTGGATAGTCGTGTTGTTGCGTAATTGTTTTAAAACAATTAATTTGTGCAATAACGCTTTCTTTTTGTCCAGAATCATCAGCACATGCAAAATGCGTCATCAATGTCACATTATTGGCATAACTACTTTCTTGTAGCTTCTTAATACTCGTTAAGTATTGCTCGGGCCTTAATCCCAAGCGATTCATTCCTGTGTTAATTTTCATAAACAAACCAAGATTGCGCTCTTTTGAAGCTAACAACATGCTGATTTGTTCACTGTGATGAATAACCGCATTTAACTGAAATTGCTGGAATAGCTGCAATTCTTGCATTGAAAAGAAGCCTTCCAATAACAAAATAGGCTGTTTAAAGCCAGCCTCTCGCAATGTTATGGCCGCATCCAATTCTAATAATGCAAATCCATCGGCAGTCCTTAAAGCCTGTGCGGCAGGAAGCAACCCATGCCCATAGGCATCTGCTTTAATAACAGCCATGATGCGCGAATTTGGAGCATACTTACGCACTACAGATAAGTTATGCGTTAAAGCAGGCAAATTAATCGAAGCTCGAATAGGACGCGACATTAAATTTTATGGCAAAAGTAAGCAGAAGTAAGTGTATTATTCGCAATCAATCATAAACCAAATTGCTCTACTCAAAACAACCTTGGTTATTTATTTGCCATCGCAAAACAGGAATACCTATACATCTGCTGTTGAATGCTACTGAATAAAATAACAAAAATATCCGTAGCCATTAATAATTCATTTTAAAAATATTAGGAACTCACTTGGAACGCGGTTTTTACACAATCATGGCGGCGCAGTTTTTTTCCTCATTGGCGGATAATGCGCTTTTGGTCGTGGCCATTGCGCTATTGATTGATTTACATGCACCTGCTTATTTAACGCCCATTTTGAAGTTTGTTTTTGTATTGTTCTATGTAGTCTTGGCTCCTTTCGTTGGCTCATTTGCCGATTCTATGCCGAAAGGTCGCGTCATGTTTATTAGCAATACCATCAAAATCACTGGTTGCGGTTTGTTATTTATAGCAGCACATCAATATTCTGCATTGGCCGCTTACGCAGTTGTCGGATTAGGTGCCGCAGCATATTCACCGGCCAAGTATGGCATTCTTACAGAATTATTACCAGCCGAGAAACTCGTGATTGCAAATGGCTGGATCGAAGGATTAACGGTTGCTTCCATCGTGCTTGGAACAGTATTAGGGGGCACCTTAATTACGCCAAGCATTGCTAATATTTTGCTAGATTTTGATTTTCCACTTATCGATACCGGTATTGATAATTTTCTTGAAAGCAGTATTCTGATCGTGGCTATTATCTACGCCATTGCAGCGACTTTTAATTTGTATATTCCTAATACTGGCGTCGATCATATCATTCCCAATAAGAACCCTTTGTTTTTAGTAAGTGAATTTGGTCATTGTTTAAGATTGTTATGGTCCGATAAATTGGGGCAAATCTCTTTGGCGGTAACAACGCTATTCTGGGGTGCTGGAGCAACCTTGCAATTTATTGTGTTGAAATGGGCGGAAATCGCACTCAATTATCCCTTGAATCAGGCGGCACAGTTACAAGGCGTCGTAGCGTTAGGAATCGCAGTGGGAGCCGTACTTGCGGCTCGTTGGGTTTCGTTGCGGCAATCGGTCAAAGTCATACCACTTGGAATTGCCATGGGCATTGTGGTAATGGCCATGATCTTGGTGAAGAATCTGTGGATTGCTATTGTCTTATTGGTGATTATTGGTGGGTTGGCCGGCTTTTTTGTAGTGCCAATGAATGCACTATTGCAACATCGCGGACATATACTGATGGGAGCCGGACACTCGATAGCAGTACAAAACTTTAATGAAAATTTAAGTATTCTTGCTATGCTGTCTTGTTATGCCTTATTAGTATGGCTGGATGTTCATATTTATATAGTGATCGCTGCTTTTGGATTATTCGTATCAATTACCATGGCACTGATTCGGAAATGGCATTTACTGAATCAAAGCAAACAAGATTCATTGCATTTAATTGGCGAGAAAAAGATCCATTAATCCATTCGATGGGTACTTTTATGCCGCAAGCTACAGCAATCAATCGATTCACTTCGCCAGCTTCAACAAATCAAACACCACCTTGGCAAAACGGGCTGATTTGGCGGGATCGGACAATAATTGCATCATCTGGTTTTGATGCACCTCGCTGCTATCTATGACGGCGTCATCCACGGCTTTGATAAAATCTCCCAGCATCGCTTGTTCCGGTGAATTATTG